>NZ_BAAKIY010000002.1:0-634203 GCF_059703745.1 Pseudazoarcus sp. NS20 | reverse complement strand
CACACTTATCGATTGTCCAAATTTTTAAAGAACCGCTGCCACCCGGCAGCGAAGAAGCGAGATTATGTACAACTCACTTCACTTCGTCAAGCATCTCAGCGAAAAATCTTTGCCGCCGAAACACCTCACAAATCCCCGCAAACCCGCTGCAAACAACACAATCAGCGGCGAAGAGGGGCGCATTGTATAGACACAAAAACCCCTGTCAACACCCCAACAACAACTTCTTCAAAACAACACAAACACAACCACGCACCAATCCAGTGCCGTCAGATACTTAGGCGTAAAAAATACTTCACACAACCTTGATCGAAGCAAAGCGACGCTTGCCAACCTGCAGCACAATCTTGCTACCCGATTGAACGACCAGCGCGCGGTCCTCGATCTTTTCACCATTCATGCGCACCCCGCCCTGCTCGATCATGCGAATTGCCTCCGAGGTGCTCGCCGTCAAACCCGCTTGCTTCAACAGCTGAACAATCGCCAAACCTGAACCGTCAGCATTCAACACTACCTCCGGCATGTCGTCAGGTAAGGCACCGCGGCGGAAGCGCGCCTCGAAATCTTCCAGCGCCATTTCGGCGGCCTTGCGATCGTGGAAACGCTCAACGATTTCCTGCGCGAGCATTACCTTGGCGTCACGCGGGTTGCGACCGGCCTCAACTTCGGCGCGCAGAGCTGCAATTTCCGCAGAGGAGCGGAACGACAGCAAATTGAAGTAACGCCACATGAGTTCGTCGGAGATCGACATCAGCTTTCCGAAGATCTCGCGAGCCGGCTCCGCAATACCAATGTAGTTACCCAAAGACTTCGACATCTTGTTTACGCCGTCCAGCCCTTCCAGCAGCGGCATGGTGAGCACGCACTGGGGGGCCACCCCGTAGTCACGCTGCAGCTCACGCCCGACGAGCAGGTTGAATTTCTGGTCGGTACCGCCCAACTCGACGTCCGACTTCATGGCAACCGAGTCATACCCCTGGCACAGCGGATAGAGGAACTCGTGAATCGCAATGGACTGACCGTTGGCGTAGCGCTTGGAGAAATCGTCGCGCTCAAGCATGCGGGCAACTGAGTGATGCGAGGCCAGCCGAATCATCCCCGCCGAACCAAGCTCCTGCATCCAGGACGAGTTGAAGCACACCTCGGTCTTGTCTGGGTCAAGAATTTTGAAGACCTGCTCGCGATAGGTGCGGGCGTTCTCTTCGATCTGCTCTCGTGACAATGGGGGGCGAGTGGCATTCTTACCTGAGGGGTCGCCGATCATGCCGGTGAAATCCCCGATCAGGAACATCACATGATGACCGAGTTCCTGGAAGTGGCGCAGCTTGTTGATCAGCACCGTGTGACCAAGGTGCAAATCGGGCGCAGTCGGGTCAAAACCCGCCTTCACCCTCAGCGGACGCCCAGTTTTGAGACGCTCAACAAGCTCACTCTCGACGAGCAACTCTTCCGCTCCGCGCTTGATATATTCGAGCGTGCCCTCGACATCCACCATGAAAATCTCCGTTTTACCTTCTGAATCGTCGCGAACGACTTGATTTGCTTTGTACTTTGGCGAGTCCGTTGCTAGACTGCACGAAAAATTTTTTTACCCCAAGGATTCACATGCGGCTCAGGGAAAATGAGATTCTAGCGGAATCGCCTCAACAGCCCACTCGCCCGAAACGGATACCGCTCTCCGTTGCCCTCTTCACCTTCTCCGCTTTCGCCGTCGTCGCCGCGATTGCAGATGTTCCGGGAAGCAACAACACTCCCTTCGAACCTCAAACAGTCATCGAGCAGTTGAGCTCGCCTGGTGTCGAAATGCTGACACTCGGCTCGAACCTCCCGTACGTGTACAACGACAGGATTCTGCCCGGCGACACCCTGCAGTCGATCTTTCGACGACTTGGCATTCAAGACAACGAAGCTTGGGCGTATCTGAACGGCAACAGTGACATGCACAACGTGCTGCGCCAATTGCGCGCAGGCCGCTCGCTGGTCGCGATGGTTGCTCCTGACGGCACGCTCGTTTCTCTTAATCTGCCCGTCGCACGTGGCAGCGAACGCTTTGTAGTCACCCGTGAGAACGGCCAGCTTGTTGCCTCAAGCGCTGAAGCCGCTCAACTCGACACCCAAGTCGAAATGCGCTCGGGAACCATCACTCACTCGCTATTCGGCGCAACCGATGCAGCCGGCGTACCCGACAGCGTCGCGAGCCGCTTCGCAGAAATCTTCGGCACACAGATCGACTTTTCGCGCGATATCCGCAGCGGAGATCAGTTCAGCGTTGTGTACGAAACCGCCTACGACAATGGAATCCCCGTACGCACCGGACGAATCCTTGCGGCGGAATTCCGAAACCAAGGCAAGACTCACCGAGTTCTGCTTCACCGCGAAGCCGATGGCAATGAAGCTTTTTACACTCCGGACGGCCGCGGCCTGAACCAAGCATTCCTCCGCTATCCGCTCGAATTTACGAGAATTTCGTCCAGCTTCGGTCGCCGCATGCACCCCATTCACCGCAGCTGGCGCAGCCACAATGGCACCGACTTCGCGGCCCCGACGGGCACTCCCATCATGGCTTCGTCGGACGGTCGCGTGCACTTTGTCGGCACGCAGAACGGATACGGCAAGACCGTGATCATCCAGCATCGTGACGGCTACTCGACGCTGTATGCACATATGAATGGCTTTGCCCGCGGCATCAGCACGGGGCAGCGCATCCGCCAAGGCGAAACCATCGGCTATGTAGGCATGACGGGCTTTGCCACAGGCCCCCACCTTCACTACGAAATTCGCGTCAACAACCAGCCGCGCGACCCGATGAAAGTGGCACTCCCTCAAGTCGAGCCGCTGGACAAGGCGGAGCTTGCTCGATTCAAGGTCGCAGCAGAGCCCATGCTTGCGCGCCTAGATCTACTCAATCATCAACCGACCCGTGTCGCCTCAGCAGCATCTCGCTGACAATCACCGAAAAGAAAAAAGGACCCCGCGGGGTCCTTTTTTTGGCTCGAACTAAACCGGCTTAGACCGAGAACGAAGACCCGCAACCGCAGGTACTCGTAGCGTTCGGATTGCGAATTACGAACTGCGCACCTTCAAGACCTTCCGAATAGTCGATCTCGGCACCGGACAGGTACTGGTAGCTCATCGAATCGATCAACAAGGTCACGCCGTTTTTCTCAAGCGCGGTATCGTCTTCGGCCACTTCTTCATCGAAGGTGAAACCGTATTGAAAGCCGGAACAACCACCACCCGAAACAAACACACGCAGCTTCAGATCGGGATTGCCTTCTTCGTCGATCAACTCACGAACCTTGCTGGCTGCACTATCGGTGAATACCAGCAGTTCCGGCATGTCGGTAATCGTACTCATGTTCTCTCCTAGGAAAACCACGGTGCCACGTAACTCGCAGCACTTCATATGTACTTTTGACGCAGCGCAAACCAGCGAAGTTCCTTCTGCCGATTCCGCACACGCCTAGCTTACGCTTGTCAGGGGCTGACGGGAACCACTTCCAGCCCGCAAGCCTCATCGAACCCGAACATGATGTTCATGTTTTGAACCGCCTGCCCTGCGGCCCCCTTCACTAGGTTGTCGATGACCGACAACACCACGACCGTATCGCCACCTTGCGGACGATGCACTGCCATACGGCAAAGGTTGCTGGCCCGCACTGAACGGGTTTCCGGATGACGCCCCGGCGGCATGACGTCCACGAACGCCTCATTGCGGAAACGCTCTTCGAAGAGAGCCTGCAAATCGACTTCGCGCGTCAAACGACCATACAAGGTCGCGTGAATGCCGCGCACCATGGGCACCAGATGCGGTACGAAAGTCAGCCCGACGGAGCGACCGGCAACGGTGGCCAAGCCTTGCCGAATTTCGGGAAGGTGGCGATGCCCCGCTACGCCGTAAGCCTGGAAATTATCCGCAGCTTCCGCAAACAGCGTGCGCACCTCGGCCTTCCGGCCCGCGCCCGACACACCTGACTTGGAGTCGGCCACCAAACCATCGAGATCCACCACACCAGCCTCTACCAACGGCAGAAACCCGAGTTGCACCGCGGTGGGATAACAGCCCGGATTAGCGACCAATCGCGCCGTGCGAATAGCTTCGCGATTCAATTCCGGCAGGCCATATACGGCCTCCGCAACCAACTCCGGCGCGGCATGCTCCATGCCGTACCACTTCTGCCACTCGGCAACATCACGGATTCGGAAATCTGCAGCAAGGTCGATCACCCGCACGCCGGCAGAGACGAGTTCGGCCGCCTGCTGCATTGCAATGCCATTGGGCGTCGCAAAGAAGACGACGTCGCACTGATCGAGTCGAGCATCTTGCGGAGCTACGAAAGCCAGATCGACACGCCCACGCAGACTCGGAAACATGTCCGCGACCGGCATGCCCGCCTCGCCTCGAGAAGTGATCGCGGTAACTTCAACACCGGGGTGAACACATAACAGCCTGAGCAGCTCTACGCCCGTATATCCGGTTCCGCCGACAACACCTACCTTGACCATTGCACCTCCTGACTTCGCTTGCAATCGCTTGCGCGGAGCACAAGCCTAAAAACACAAAAGCCGCCCACAGGGGCGGCCTTTGACAAGCAACCAAACGCGGTTAGCGCTTGGAGAACTGCTTGCGGCGACGCGCCTTGCGGAAGCCAACTTTCTTACGCTCGACTTCACGGGCGTCACGCGTGACGAAACCGGCTTTACGCAACACCGACTTCAGTTCGGGATCGAACTCGATCAGAGCGCGGGTGATGCCATGACGCACAGCACCCGCCTGACCCGATTCGCCACCGCCGGTCACGTTGACCATGATGTCGAAACGAGCGGCGTTTTCGGTCAGCACCAGCGGCTGACGGACCACCATGCGACCCGTTTCACGCGAGAAGAATTCGTCAACCGGCTTGCCGTTGACGACGATGCTGCCGGAACCCGGCTTCATGAAAACACGCGCAACCGCCGTTTTGCGGCGGCCCGTGCCGTAATTGTAGCTCACAGCCATTGAGGGGCTCCTGTCAGATCTCGAGAACTTTGGGCTGCTGCGCGGCGTGCGGATGCTCGGCACCCGCATAGCACTTCAGCTTCTTCAGCATGGCGTAGCCCAGCGGACCCTTCGGCAGCATGCCTTTCACAGCCTTCTCGAGGACGCGGGCCGGGAAGCGCTGCTGCATCTTCGTGAAGGTGGTTTCGTAAATACCGCCCGGAAAACCGGTGTGGCGGAAGTACTTCTTGTCCACGGCCTTGTTGCCGGTCACGCGCAGTTTGTCGACGTTGACCACGACGATGAAATCGCCGGTATCAACGTGAGGCGTGTAGATCGCCTTATGTTTGCCGCGCAGACGGCGAGCAACTTCAGCCGCAAGACGGCCAAGCACCTTGTCCGACGCATCGACAACAAACCAGTCGCGCTTGACCTCATGCGGCTTGGCAGAAAACGTTTTCATTCGAATCCTCGATTCTTGTCCGGCCACGCAAGGGCCATCAAACGGAAAGCACGGGATGATATCGGATACCGCTGCTTAGTGTCAAACAACAAGACAGCAGAACGTGCATGAAAAAAAACGCAGCCCGGGGGTTACCGGACTGCGTAAATCCACACCAAAGGAGGAGGGTGGAGGAGACACCGATTGAGGCGAGCAATTCAACCTCACTGAAGCCAATTATCCTGATTAACACTGCTTCAAGCAAGTAAAATTTGTGCGCCGCACAACAAATGTTCTGATGCGAATATAAGAATCCTCTATCAGAGTTTTGCACCTTGGGCGGCGGCCCAACTGACGTGCAAACAGGCGGGTTCCGCTAGAATTTCATCCCTCATATTCTTCACGCCACTTAGGAGCGATCATGGAGTGCACTATCAAATGGCTGGACGGAGTCAGCTTTGTCGCGGAAACCGGCTCAGGCCATCTGGTGGCAATGGACGGCGCCCCTGACGCCGGCGGGCGCAATCTGGCGCCCCGCCCGATGGAGATGCTGTTAGTGGGCGCAGGCGGATGCAGCGCGTTCGATGTCGTGATGATTCTGCGCCGCGGGCGCCACGACATTCGCGGCTGTACGGCCAAGGTCATCGCCGAACGCGCAGAGACCGATCCGAAGGTGTTCACCCGCATCGGCTTTCACTTCACGATAACCGGCAAGAACCTGAAGCCCGAGGCCGTCGAGCGCGCCGTGCATCTTTCGGCCGACAAGTATTGCTCTGCCTCGGTCATGCTCGGCAAGACAGCCGCCATGGAGCACACCTGGGAAGTCGTCGAAGCCGAGTGAATCGTCAGATACGCTGAGCCAGCGTGGTCATCACGCGCCCCATCGCCCGCATGCCCCCTTTGACCGCAGTCGGCAACTCGGCTCCACCGAGCTTGGCTGCCGTTTGCGCGTGACGGACTTCGTCTTCGCTCATCTGCTCAAGGATCGCGCGGGTCTTGACGTCGTCAGGACGCACCTTCTCGAGATGCCTCTTGAGATGTGCCTCGACCTGCCGCTCGGTTTCAGCCAGAAACCCCAGGTTCCAGCGGTCGCCTGCCCTACCCGCCGCCATGCCGATCATCAACGAACCGGCATACCAAAGCGGATTCAGCAGGCTCTTGCGCCCACCCAGTTCGGCAATGCGACGCTCGGTCCAAGCGAGGTGTTCCGTCTCTTCGTCGGCCGCTTTCTCCAACTCCTGCCGAACGCCCTCGTCGCTCGCGGTCAGTGACTGCCCCTGATACAGGGCCTGCGCACAGATTTCGCCGCAGTGGTTCACACGCATGAGCGCTGCGGTTTCCGCGCGCTCGGCATCAGACATGGAGACATCGGGCAAATCCGAACCGGGCACTGGCCGCACGGTTGCAGCGGGCGCGAGCAAGGTGCGCAGCACCTTGTCGAACTGAACGATCAAACCATCGACATTCATCAGCGCCCCCATCCGCGTTCCACCCCCGTTCGCAACGTCCGCAGCGCATCCGCAGTAGTTCGGGGTGGAGCAGGACCGTCGCACAGGTAATTGATCGCCAGGGCGGTCTGCGGGGTGTTCACGCTTGCCGTTCGCATCGTCTGCCACTCTGAGCGACGCGGCGTCGTCCATTCGCCGTCAGGACGACCCAGCGCGTACAGTTTGCGCTCGCCCGTCGTGCACCGGATACCTTCAAAGGTCACGTTCTCGGCCCCACCGCTGGTACGGGTGACCAGCACGAAGCGAACCACGTAGTCAGATCCGACTTCAAGCGACGACTCATCCACATACGAGCGGTTGGATGAGGCCGAGCTGACAAAAAACTCTCGCAGAGAGGCTTCCTGCGGCGGCGGCGGAAACTCGACTTCGGCCTCCCGCCAATTCTCGTCAGGCTCCGAAAGAAACTGGGCCGTTGCCATGACAGGCACGGCCAAAGCCGCAGACAAGACCCCCTGCAAGACACGTCGCAGAATCAAACACATCATCCAACCTCGCATCCTCCCGAGCGGCCAGCGCATCAGCACTCACCCCACAGGCCACACAAATATCGCGAGCGCCGCACGGCGTTCGCACGCAGACTCTGCCCTACCCTTCACCGCAAAGCGCGATGTTCAGACGGGCGTTTCGATGAAAAGTGTACCCCGGAAGCCCAAGCGCCGGTAGAGCGCCCTTTCCAACAACTGGATGGACATGAAAAAGCCCCGCCAATCGACGGGGCTTTCTTGAGCTTGCGCTGATCGGTCACGGCTCGCGAACAACCGCCACGTCCCGGTATTCCGCCGGCAGTTCAGGCACCGCCGGCCGGAACAGTATGGAAGACAGCTCGGACAGCGCCAGCTGATAAACCTGCCGCTTGAATTCGATCACGGAATCCAGCGGAATCCAGTACTCGTGCCAGCGCCAAGCATCGAATTCAGGATGCTTGCTGGCCCGGAGCGACACGTCGGTATCCCGCCCCGTGAGCCGCAACAGGAACCATATCTGTTTCTGACCACGATACGTGCTACGCCACTCACGGCGTATCCAGTTTTTCGGAACGTCGTACTTCAACCAGCCACGCGTGCGTCCGAGAATCTTCACATGGTCGGGTCGAAGCCCGACTTCCTCGAACAGCTCCCGATACATGGCCTGCTGCGGGCTTTCGCCGTGCTTGATGCCACCTTGCGGGAACTGCCAGGAATGCTCGCGAATCCGCTTGCCCCAGAAAACCTCGTTACGCCCATTGACCAGGATGATGCCGACGTTCGGGCGATAGCCCTCGCGATCGAGCATGCTGGAACCCTTGATTCATTCAGTTGAGTCGATTTTTCCACACTTGCAGGGGCTTGGAAAGCGCGAGTCTGCGCGGGTTCCGCTGTTCGCCCCCGCCCCGCTGATAGAATGCGCGCGACAAACCGACAACCTTTCTCCGGAAATTCACGATGTTCGCCAGCAGGTTCTTCATCTCCACGCTCAAGGAAGCCCCGTCCGACGCCGAGGTCACCAGCCATCAACTGATGCTCAGGGCCGGCCTGATCCGCAAGGTTGCCGCCGGCATCTATACCTGGATGCCGATGGGCCTGCGCTGTCTGCGCAAGGTCGAAAACATCGTGCGTGAGGAAATGAACGAGGCCGGCGCCATCGAGGTGCTGATGCCGGCGGTGCAACCTGCCGAGCTGTGGCAGGAATCGGGGCGCTGGGCGCATTACGGCCCGGAACTGCTGCGTTTCAAGGACCGCCACGAGCGGGACTTCGTGGTCGGCCCTACGCACGAGGAAGTCATCACCGACATGGCGCGTCGCGAAATCCGCAGCTACCGTCAGCTGCCGCGCCACTTCTATCAGATCCAGACCAAGTTCCGCGACGAGATCCGCCCGCGCTTTGGCGTGATGCGTGGTCGTGAGTTCCTGATGAAGGACGGCTACTCGTTCCACGCCAGCTACGATGACCTGGTGCGTGAGTACGGCAACATGTACGACACCTACCATCGCATCTTCAACCGCATCGGCTTGCAGTTCCGTGCGGTCGCGGCTGACACCGGATCGATTGGCGGCACTGGCTCGCACGAATTCCACGTCATCGCGGAGACGGGCGAAGACGACATCGCCTACTGCCCTGCATCCACTTACGCGGCCAACGTCGAACTGGCAGAGGCTCTTGCTCCGGCACTTACACGCCCGGCGCCCGCGAGTGCCTTGCAGAAAGTCCATACACCAGGCGTCAAGACCATCGCCGAGCTGGCTGAATACCTCAAGCTTCCAGCTGATCGCACGGTCAAGGCCATCGTCGTCGAGGGTGATGATGAAAGCGGCCGCAAACCGGTCTTGCTGCTGGTGCGCGGCGACCACGAGCTTAACGAGATCAAGGCGCAGAAACTCGATGGCATTGCCGATCCGCTGGTGTTTGCCAGCGCCGAGGCCATCCAGGCAGCATTCGGCGCCGCGCCGGGGTCACTGGGCCCCGTCGGTTTCAAGGGCCGCGTGATCATGGATCGCAGCGTTGCCGCCATGGCCGACTTCGTTGTCGGCGCCAACGAAGACGACTGGCATTACACCGGCGCCAATATCAGCCGCGACTTCAGCGAACCCGAGGTGGCCGATGTGCGCAACGTCGTAGCGGGCGACCCCTCTCCTGACGGCAAGGGCACGCTGGAAATTTGTCGTGGCATCGAAGTCGGCCACATCTTCCAGCTGCGCACGAAGTACGCGCAGGCGCTTGATTGCAAGTTCGTGGACGAGAGCGGGCGTGAGCAGGTCATGGAAATGGGCTGCTACGGCATCGGTGTGTCGCGCATCCTCGGCGCAGCGATCGAACAGAACAACGACGCACGCGGGATTCTGTGGCCGAGCAGCATCGCCCCCTTCGAAGTGGTGATCTGCCCGGTCGGCTACGACAAGTCCGATGCTGTACGCGAAACGGCCAGCCAGCTGCGCCAGCAACTGCTGGAAGCCGGGATCGACGTGATTCTGGATGATCGCGGCGAGCGCCCTGGTGCGATGTTCGCTGACTGGGAGCTGATCGGCGTGCCGCAACGCATCGTGGTGGGTGACCGCGGATTGAAGGAAGGCCTCATCGAGCTTCAAGGCCGCAATGAGGCCGAAGCCCAGCGTATCGCGCCGACCGACGCCTTGCCGACCTTGCTCTCTCGCCTGCGAGCACGCTGAGCATGTTCGCCCTGCCGCGCCCTGCCCTCGCCCTGCTCACCGCCTCGATGCTGTGGGCAGGCGCAACGACGGTGCAGGCCGGGGCGCAGATGTATGAGCCCATGTCGGAAAGCGTGCGCGCCGCGCTGCACGCAGCCGTGAGCGATCGGCCGCCAGCGCGGATCGCGCGCGACGACGACGAGTATCTGGGCTGGAGAAACGCCATGTCCGGGCGGCTGGGACGCTGGCTGCCGGATGAAGCCACGCGCATCGACCTGCTTGATACGGTGCATTACGAGGCCACCCGCGCCGGGCTCGACCCGCAATTGGTTCTGGGGCTGATTCAGGTGGAAAGCGCGTTCCGCAAGTACGCCGTATCAAGTGCCGGCGCGCGTGGATACATGCAGATCATGCCTTTCTGGATCGGCGTCATCGGCCGGCCGGACGACAATCTCTTCCACATGCGCACCAATCTGCGCTACGGATGCATCATCCTGCGTCACTATCTGGACATCGAGAAGGGCAATCTGTTTCGCGCCCTGGGGCGCTATAACGGTAGCCTTGGCAAGGCCACCTATCCGAATCTAGTGCGTACCGCCTGGGAAGGAAACTGGGGCATCACTCCTTCTGCCCAGACGGCACGCGTTGCGGCCAATCCGTAATCAGACGGCGACGGCTTCCGCCGCACGTGCGGCATCCTTGCTGTCGCTGTTTTGGGACTTGTCGCTACCACTGCGGCTGGTACGCTCGGCTTCCGAAGCCATCACGTCACCGCAGATCTGGCCACCCTCTTCGATGAAGATCGAACCATAGCGAATCTTGCCGCTGACGCGACCACCGGCGTGGATCACGAGTTGCTCACGCACCGTCAGTTCGCCGTCGAAACGACCGTGAATTTCGGCCACATCGACGCCAACCTTGCCCTCGAAGGCACCGCCGTCAGCGATACGCAGCACACGGCTGTCCATCGTGGCATCCACGCGGCCTTCCACCACCAGCGTGTCGCAATCAAGAATTTCAGCGCCGCGAAGCTTCACGTCCGGGCCGACAATGAGGCTGCTGTCGCGCTTGCCAGAGTCTTCGCGCTCACGCGAGCGAGCGGACAGATCCGGCGAAGTGGTTGCGGCCGGAGCCGAGGGTGCAGCCTGGGCCTGAGTCGGAGCATTCACCCCCGGACGACGCGCAGGTTCGGTCGCGCCGGTCGCCGGAGTGCGCTGGGCCGTACGATTGGCCGCGTTGTCCGCTGGTTTGTTGAACATATTCGGCTTGTTGAACATGGTGTAGCTCCTTGCTGCGAAGATGAAGCCCGCAGTCTAGGGGGTGCACCAAGGCCGAACCGGCGTGACTTGTTTCAAGGTGGTAAGCGATGAATTGGCTCGTAACCGTGACGTCTTCAACAGGGTAAAGGCAGGAAAGGCGTCAGCAAGCCATTTTGGCTGCAGTTCCAGCAATACAGCGGAATGATAGGCAAAACACCATAGGCCAACGTTACAAACATCGGCTTACATCGGCCGAAACACCCCGCCATTGCTGGAAAAAATCAGGCGGTTCCGCCTACGGTCAGGCCATCAATGCGCAACGTGGGCTGCCCGACGCCCACGGGCACGCTTTGCCCGTCCTTGCCACACGTCCCGACCCCTGGGTCAAGTGCCATGTCGTTACCGATCATCGAAACGCGAGTCAGCGCATCCGGGCCGTTGCCGATCAAGGTGGCGCCCTTGACCGGACGCGTGATCTTGCCGTCTTCGATCAGATACGCTTCAGACGCGGAGAACACGAACTTGCCCGAGGTGATATCCACCTGACCACCACCGAAATTAACGGCGTACAGCCCCTTCTTCACCGAACGCAGAATCTCCTCAGGGTGCTTGTCGCCGCCCAGCATGTAGGTATTGGTCATGCGCGGCATAGGCAGATGGGCATACGATTCGCGTCGGCCGTTGCCGGTCGGCGCCACGCCCATCAGGCGAGCATTGAGCATGTCCTGCATGTAGGCGGTGAGGATGCCGTCTTCGATCAGCACCGTGCGGTTGGTCGGGTTGCCTTCGTCGTCCACGGTGAGAGACCCGCGCCGGTCCGCCAGCGTGCCGTCATCGACGACCGTCACGCCACGCGAGGCCACTTGCTGCCCGATGCGGCCGGAAAAAGCCGAGCTTCCCTTACGGTTAAAGTCTCCCTCCAGGCCATGGCCAATGGCTTCGTGCAGCAAGATACCAGGCCAGCCAGAGCCGAGCACAACAGTCATCGTGCCGGCCGGTGCCGCAACCGCGTCGAGGTTGGTGCGGGCCTGATGCACTGCGGCGCGCGCGTATTCGCGCAGGCGTTCATCGGTGAAATACGCATAGTTGAAACGTCCGCCGCCACCGGCACTGCCCTGCTCCCGGCGGGTGCCGTCTTCCATGATGACCGAGAGCGAAACGCGTACAAGCGGACGAACATCCGCAGCCATGTGGCCATCACTGCGCGCTACCATGACCACTTCCCACGAGCCGGCCACATGCGCCATGACCTGCGTGACGCGGGAATCCTCCGCACGAGCAAAGCCCTCGAGACGCTCGAGCAAGCGCACCTTTTCGGTGTCGCCGAGCGAAGCCAGCGGATCATCCCCGCGATACAACGGGGGCATGGCACGTGCGCGGCCGACCGACACGCTGCGCTCGGCTCCGGCATCCGCAATGGCGCGCGTTGCACGGGCTGCAGCATCCAGCGCGGGCAAGGAGATATCGTCGGAATACGCGAAAGCCGTCTTCTCGCCACTCACCGCACGCACGCCGACACCCTGCTCGATGTCGAAGCTGCCGGATTTGACGATGCCCTCTTCCAGGCTCCAGCTCTCCGCCCGGCGGTACTGGAAATACAGGTCGGCGTAGTCGAGACGGTGGCCCATCAGAGTACCGAGCACGCGCTCCAGGTCATGGTCCGCCAGACTGTATGGCGCCAAAAGGTACTGATCAGCAGTCGCGAGGGCCGGGGTGGCAATGTTCATGTCTTTTCCGTCAGATTGGTTCGTGTGGATGGACCACGAAATAGGCTGTTCGATCCCGCCGGCTCACAGACCACCGAGGGTACGGTGCGCAAGCGCAGGCAGTTGGCCACGCACAGCCTCGAGCCGTGCCGAGTCGAGATCGGCAATCACCATCCCGGGCCCCGCTTCGGTCCGGCAGGCAAGCACTTCACCCCACGGGTCGATGATCATCGTGTGCCCCCAGGTCAAACGCCCGCCGGGGTGTTCGCCGCCCTGCGCTGGCGCCACCACGAAACATTGATTCTCGATGGCGCGGGCACGCAGCAGGACCTCCCAATGCGCACGCCCGGTGGTGGCGGTGAACGCCGACGGCACGAAGATGATGTCCGGCGAGCCCAGCGCACGATACAACTCGGGGAAACGCAGGTCGTAACATACCGACAGGCCCAGACGACCAAACGGGGTGTCGAGCGCAACCGGGCTCGTGCCTGCCTCTATGGTACGCGACTCGTCGTAGCGCTCGCCGCCGTTGTCGAAGCCGAACAGGTGGATCTTGTCGTAGCGCGCGGCCTCACGGCCGGACGAATCGAACACCAGCACGGTGTTGCGTACCCTCTGCGATGTCTCAGCCGTCAATGGCAAGGTGCCACCGACAATCCACACGCCAAGCCGCCGCGCGGTAGCCGACAGAAACTGCTGAATAAGCCCTTCGCCGGGCGTCTCACGCGCTCGAACCTTGGCCTGCTCGTCGGGTGACAGCAAGGCGAAGTACTCGGGCAAAGCGACCAAGCCCGCACCTTGCCCTGCGGCCGCTTCGATCTGCTCTTCGGCCACACGCAGGTTGGCATCGATGTCCGGCCCGGACACCGTTTGAATGGCCGCAACGCGGGCCGCGGCTGACATGGTCATGGCGTATATGCCTCCGTCTCGTCATCGGCCGCCTGAGCCTCGCGCGCCGCATTGCCACCCGCGAGCTTCTCCACCTGCGGGTCATCCCAGCGGCCCGTGATGGCGTAACCGTACGCGAACATGCGCTCGATTGGATCGTTCAACGCTTTCTGTGCCAGATACGCAATGAGGCCGGCAACCGGGTTGACCAGACCAGCCGCGGCACCGATGGCAACACCGTCCGTCAGCGCCGGCTGCACCACTGCCTTGAGATCCTGCGTTTCGCGTTTCAAATCGATCGTACCGGCAATCCACACGCGCGCAGCAGGCCCGGCGATCTGGAAATCGTCCGAGTGCAGCACACCTTGCTGCAAGCTCACGTCACCACCGATTCGATCAAACGCAAAACCATCGCTGAAGACATCGCGAAAATCCAGCGCCAGGCGCCGCGGCAAGGCCTGCAGGCTGAGTACGCCGAGCAGACGGCCCACGCCGGGCTCGAGCTTGGCGAAGCGCCCCTTTTCGGCATCAAGGCGGAAAGCGCCATTCAGGCTGGAGTAATCGATACGGGTCGGCGCGCCCTTCCACTCCAGCTCGCCGGTAAGCAGTGCGGCACCATTGCGAATGGTTTCGGGATAGCCCATGCGGCTCAGGAATTGCCCCACATCCGGGCTGTCCAGCCGCACGCTGAGTTGCGTCAGCGGCGCATCGCCGGGCACCCAGCGCCCGCGTGCAGTCAACTTGGCATCGGCATTGGCAAGAGAGGCCGAGTCGATCAGCCATGCACCGTCTTCATTGCGCGCCTGCAAGGCGAGGCGCCCGAGCTCGCTGTCGTTCAGATAGAAGTGTTCGGCCACGATATCCATGTCGGGCATCGACTGCTGCGGGGACTCATCGCGCAAGGCGCGCGACAACACTGCCTTGTCCGCTTCACCGGCATCGCCCTTGCCAAGTCGCAGGTGGTCGAGCCGCAAGGCCAGCGTGCCCTGCTCGCCCTCATGCCAAGCGAAGCCGCCTTGCACCAAGTCACTGGATACCCGCCCATTCCAGGCCCCTTGACTGGCCGTGGCCGTGAGGTCGAAGTGCTTCAACTCTTGATCGAGAACACGCAGGCTTCCGACATTCGCGCGTACGGCCGCCCAAGGCAGCGTGAGACCGTTACCGACGCCCTGCCCCTGCGCCGGGCCGGCAGACTCGGAGTCGATCAGGTCACGCCAGGCGTCAAGATCCAGCTCGTCCAGCGTGACACGCAGGGACAAGCCGTGTTCCGGCATGCGCGCCTCAGAATGGACACCAATCGCGCCGCGCGTGACGTCGAATCGGCCGGCTTCGTCACGCCCGGAAAACACCGCTTCGAGGCGGTCTTCGAGGCTAATCCGGACATCCTGTACGTCCCCGGCAAAGCCCACCTCCACTTGCAACGGCCAGGCCTCCGAAGCGCTCTTGTTGAACGGATGAGGCAAGCTCGACGAGAGTCCCGCCAAGGTCGAACGCACATCCACGCGCGCGCGCCCTTGCGTGACTGCGATATCGGCTTGCCAGTTGGCGCTGCCGGACAAATGCGACAGCCCCGGCCACTCGTATTGCGCTGCCACGGCACGCATCGTGGCGCCGCCTTTCACGTTGAAGCGCACATCACGTGGCGCCAGCGTGCGTGCTGAAATCTGCAGCGGCTGGCCGAAGGCGCGACCACGCCCTTCCTCAATGCCAAAGGTGCTCTCACTGAAGACGACTCGCCCGCTGGCGCGCTCGACGGGCGGCAGCCACTCGGTCACCTTCACCGTGTTACCCGCAAAACGGAAGGCGCCTTTCACTTTGCTCGCATCGACATCGTGCAGGGGCATGACCAACGTCAGGTCGAGCTCCCCTTCCCCTTCTGCGCTCATGTCATCGGTAAAACCGTTGACGGTGTCGCGCACCGGGCTTTCCGAGACGAAGCGAAGGAAGTCGGAGGTTGCGCCCCGGGCCACACCGCGCAGCGTCATCGGCTGCTCGTTGCGCACATCGAGATCGGGCAGCTCAGCCACCACATCACGCAGTTGCACGCCGAAAATGCGGCCCTCGCTGGCCGAGATGCGCAGCCCCGGCCCCTCGAAGCGCAGCGACGCGACGATGCCTTCGATGGCTGGCCAATCCGGTGCGTACTCGAGCACACCATCGGTCAGGTCAACCGTGACAACGAATTCTCCGGAGCCATCTTCGAACGGAAAATCCGCCAGTCCGCCGCGCAGGGTGAGGCGCGCGTCATGCACCATCGCCTTGCGGATTCCCTGCTGCAGCCACGTGCGCGTCTCATCGCCGATGTTGCGTGGCACGTAACGCCACACGCTGTTGCCCTCGGCCCGGTTCAGTCGCGCCGTTACGTCGATCTCGCCAAGCCGCCCGAGCATCGGGCGATACACGCCCTCGGCCTCGCCCGACACGTCCGGGCTCTCGAAGGTCGCGCGCTCAACACGCACTTCCAACCCCTGCTCGCCGCGGCTCCAGCCACCCTCGGCATTCAGCTCATCGAAGGACAGCCGCGATGCCTCGAACACTTGAGGAATGTCGAGCACTGCATCCCGACTGGTGAGAACGAAGCGGCCCGCATCGCCGTCACCGCTTAACTCTCCGCTCAGCCCCTCGGCGCCGGGCAGGGAATCGCTGGGGCGCACGGCCAGACCGGTGAAGCGCCCTTCCAGGCGAGTGATTTCTGGTGTATCGGCACGGCTGGCCCAATCGATGCGCAAGCCTTCGATGCGCCCGCGCGGGTCATGCTCGGTGATGTGCCGACGGGCTGCGTCCGACAGCGGCACATGCGCGGACAGCTGCACGACCACGCCGAGCTCGGCACTGCTCGCACGCAGCGAGCCGCCCGCGTCCGTCAGGTTCAATTCGATATCGGTCGGCTCGACGCGCAAACCGTCTTCGATCTGGAGTTCGAAGCCTTCCAGGGCAAAGCGCGTACCCTTGGCGTCACGAGCGGCGGTCAGGCGCCCATTCGCGCTGCGGGCGGCAAGCTCGGGCAAGTGCTCTTCCAGTTGCACGCGGAAATCGGCGAGCGCGAAATCGACGGCGCCGGCATTGGGCTCTCCGTCTTCAATGGTGCTCCATGCCTCGACGTTGCCGACCCCGGAAACCGGCCATGGGTAATCAAGCCAGGGTGCCAGGCCATCGAGCCGCCCCTCGACCACTTGGGCATGAAGCTGCCCGTCCCAGCGCGAAATGTCGGCCGGACGATCCGAGACGAGATCACCGCGCAGCGAGATGCGCTGTGCAATGGCGACATCCGGTCGCCCCTCCAGCCCGAAACGGTAACGCCCGGCAGTGCGCACCACCCGCAAGCCGAAATGCTCAAGTTCGAGCAGCGGAGCACCACGCAGTCGGTCATCCCAAGCCAGCCGAGCGTTTTCGATGACGAACTCGCCCTGCTCGAACAACCACGCGGCCACCCCGCCGTCGCCATCCGAACCGCTCATCGGCATGCCCGCAACGTGCATGCGCCCGTCGCCATCCCGCACGACCGACACGTCGGGAGAAATCAGCGTAATACGATGGAAGTTCGGCAAGCCGGTAAGCAAAGAAGACCATGCCAGCTCCGCCTCGATCCGCTCGACCCGCAACGGGGACGGCCCCTCCCCGACACTCAGATCAAAGGCCTGCACACGCAAGGCGATGCCCGGCCAGTCGGCTTGCAGGCGCCCGATGCTGACGGGCACGCCGGCCGCCTGTGACAGACGCTGGACCAACCATTCGCGGTGCTCGTCCGCACGGGGAAGCACAAAGCTGCGCACGCCAAGCAAGACAATCACGAACGCAACCACCACCACTGCAACACGCAGTACCCACCGCCCCCAGTTTCCACGGCGTGCGACCCTTTCGGGCGTCGGGGAGGATGCGGGAACAGGGGAGCGATCAGTCATTGGCGAGTGGGCACAGGAACATTCCGGCTGAACCGGGCCTCGCCAGAGCATCTCCGACGGGTGAAACCGGTGTTCAGCTGCACCGCGGCGAAACAACCCGGACAGGCGCTCGCCAGCGCGCCCCATTCTAACAGCGGCGCAGCCCTTGCAGTGCGCAAAGGCCCGCCATGAGTGCGCTTGTCGGCGCAGCCGGCTGCCTGCATCATGGCCGCTGCCCCGTCACACAGCGCAGGATCGCCCACGATGCACGAAGCCCAGATCAGCCACGCCGCAGGTTTGTCGCGCTATCTCCAGCGCATGCTGGACAGCCGGCCGTGGCTCCGCGAACAGCTTGAATCGTCCATTGCTGACGCGCTCGACGCCGAGGCAATGCAGGCCTTCGTCGGCGAGAGTGCCCGCGACGAGGCCGCCCTGCCCGGCGCCTTGCGGCGCTTGCGCACCTGGGTGCTGTGCCACCTTGCCGTGCGCGATCTGTGCGGCGTGGCCAAGCTCGCGGAAGTCACCGAAACCATGACGACGCTGGCCGAATTCAGCATCCAGCTCAGTCACGAGGTGCACCGCGAAGCGCTGGTGGCGCGTCATGGGCTGCCATTGTCACCCTCGGGCTGGGAGCAGGAGCTCATCATCATCGGCATGGGCAAGCTCGGCGGGCGCGAGCTCAATGTCTCGTCGGACATCGACCTGATTTTCGTCTACCCGGAAGACGGCGATACCGGCGGCACCAAGGTCATCAGCAACTTCGAATTCTTCGAGCGACTCGGCAAACGCATCATCAAGACGCTGGCCGACGTCACCGAGCACGGGCAAGTCTTCCGGGTGGACATGCGCCTGCGCCCCAACGGCGATTCCGGGCCGCTGGTGTGCTCGTTCGACACGCTGGAGAGCTACTTCATCACTCAGGGGCGCGAGTGGGAGCGCTACGCCTGGATCAAGGCACGCCCGCTCAACGGCGAACGCTATGCCGAACTCGAGAAAATCGCCCGCCCCTTCGTGTTTCGCAAATACCTCGATTACGGCGCGTTCAATGCCATGCGCAACCTTCATGCGCAGATCCGCCGCGAGGTAACGCGCCGCGAGCGTGCCAACAACGTCAAGATCGGGCCGGGTGGCATCCGCGAAATCGAGTTCATCGCACAAGTTTTCCAGTTGATCCGCGGCGGACGTGATCGTGAACTGCAGATCCGGCCGACGCTGCGGGTGCTGGCCAAACTGGCGGAACGCGGCATCCTCGCTGCGGACACGGTTGACGAGTTGTCCAGCGCCTATGACTTTTTGCGCCGGCTCGAGCACCGGCTGCAGTATCTGGACGACG
The DNA here is from genome assembly GCF_059703745.1 of Pseudazoarcus sp. NS20. Lineage (NCBI taxonomy): Bacteria > Pseudomonadati > Pseudomonadota > Betaproteobacteria > Rhodocyclales > Zoogloeaceae > Pseudazoarcus > Pseudazoarcus sp. NS20. Next base: position 615,086 of record NZ_BAAKIY010000002.1, on the reverse strand, counting down.
CGCAGACACACGACCTGCCGGACGCCGCTCAAGATCTCGGTCTGATCGCTCGCGCCATGGAGTTCGACGGAAGCGAGGCCATGCTCGAAAAGCTCGCTGCCATTCGCGAAGTGGTCAGCCGCCACTTCGACGACGTTTTCAGCGACCCAACGGAAAAGGACGGCAAGGACGAGATCGACGCCGTATGGGCGTCTGGCAGCGAAGACGCCTTCGACCCGGTGCTGAGTCAATTGGGCTACGCCGACCCGCAGCGCGTGGCACACCAATTGGCCGAACTGCACGACAGCCCGCGTTATCAGCAATTGCCCACAGAGATCCGCGGGCGACTGGACTCTCTGGTGCCACGTCTCGTCGAGATCGCCGCCGCCACGCAACACCCGGAACAGACGCTGACGCGCTGCCTCAAACTGATCGAGACGATCAGCCGCCGCGGCGCCTATCTGGCGCTGTTGCAGCAATATCCACAGGCCCTCAAGCGCGTGGCTGACCTGATGAGCGCGTCCAGTTGGGCCACCGACTACCTCACCCGTCATCCAATTCTGCTCGACGAACTGCTCGACGACCGCCATATCCACGTGGAGCCCGACTGGCGCGCGCTGGCCTCCGAGCTGGGGCCGGCCCTTGACGCCATCGAGCCTGACATGGAGCACCAGATGGACATGATGCGCGAGCACCATCACGCTCAGGTGTTCCGTCTGCTCACGCAAGACATCGCCGGAAAACTCACCGTCGAACGCCTGGCCGACCACCTCTCGGCGCTCGCCGACCTGATCCTCGAACTCACGCTGCCGCTGGTCTGGCGCAAGATCAAGAGCCGTCACCGCGACACGCCCGCCTTCGCAGTCATCGCCTACGGCAAGCTCGGCGGCAAAGAGCTGGGCTACGCGTCTGATCTGGACATCGTCTTCCTCTTCGAAGACGACGCCCCCGAGGCCATGGAGGTGTATTCGCGCCTCGCCCAGCGGGTGAACACGTGGCTGTCCACCCGCACGGCCGCCGGCATCCTGTTCGAGACCGACCTGCGACTGCGCCCCAACGGCGACGCGGGCCTGCTCGTGACCTCGATCGAGGCCTTCCGCAAGTATCAGCTCGAATCCGCCTGGCCATGGGAGCATCAGGCGCTTTCTCGCGCGCGCTTCTCCGCTGGGGACAAGCAGGTGGGCGAAGCATTCGAGCACATCCGCAGTGAAGTGCTGAGACAGCCACGCGATCTCGCCAAGCTGCGTCAGGACGTGCTGGGTATGCGCCAGAAGATGCGCGACGCCCATGCCGACAAAGCCGAGGATTTCGAACTCAAGCACGATGCGGGTGGGCTGATCGACGTCGAGTTCATGATTCAGTATCTGGTGCTGGGTCACGCTCACGAACACGCCGAACTCGCACGCAACCTCGGCAACATCGCGCTGCTGCGCATGTGCGGCGAGCTTGGCCTGATCCCCGTGGAGCTCGCCGAACAATGCAGTGACAGCTACCGTTTGCTGCGCCGTCTGCAGCATCGCCAGCGCCTCAACGCGGCCGAATCACGCGTCGCGCCGGCAGACGTGGCCGAGGCGCGCGCACCTGTGCAAGCGCTGTGGCGCATTCTTTTCGGCGAGGCCGGTCATGGCGAATGAGATCGAACTCAAGCTCGGGCTGCCGCAAAAGGCGCTCGGCGCCCTGCGCTGCCATCCGTTGATCGCAGCATGCGAGCTGCAAGGCAAGGTCATCACGCTCGACAACGTGTACTTCGACACGCCCGAACTCCACCTCAAACGCAACCGGGTGGCCTTGCGCACACGCAAGGCCGGACGAACGTGGCTGCAGACAGTCAAGGCCGCAGCCACGTCCACCGGCGGCCTGTCGAGCCGGCCGGAGTGGGAGCAGCCGTATCACGGCGCCTTCGACTTCAGCGCCATCGACCATGCCACCATCCGCAAGCTGCTCGAGCGCCACGCAAACGACATCGCGCCGGTATTCAACACGCGCTTTCGCCGTGAAACCCGGCTGTGGGCACCCGACGATCACACTCGCGTGCTGATCATGATCGACAGCGGCAAGGTGATCTCTGGCGAGCAGGCCACACCCATCTGCGAACTCGAACTTGAGCTTGTCAAAGGCACGCCGCAGGATCTGCTCAAGCTCGCCAGACAGCTCGCCACCGACCTTCCCCTGCTGCCGGACGACGTAAGCAAGGCCGAGCGCGGCTTCAGACTGCATCTGGGCACCCCCGCCCAGCCCGCGCGGGCAGAGCCTTCCGACATCACGCCGGACATGACGCCTTTGGAGGCCTTCCGCGCGCTCGCTTTTGCCTGCATCCGCCAATGGCAGAGCAATGCGGCCGGCGCATCGGCGCATCATGCGCCGGAGTTCATCCATCAACTGCGGGTGTCGCAGCGACGCCTGCGCTCGCTGATCCGCCTGTTCGAACCCGCCCTCCCCGCGCAGTTTGTCGCCACTTGGAGCAACGCCCTGAAACGCAACGCAAGCCGCTTCGGAGACGCTCGCGACTTGGACGTGCTGGCGACCGAGTTGCTGCCGGCGGTTCAAACCACCACGCTTGGCGAAGCCAGTCGCCTGGCGCAACTGGGCCAACGTGTAGACACCGAGCGTGCAAAAGCGCGTCAGCAAACCCTCAAAGCCCTCGACCCGGCCGAACAAGGACGCCTGCTGATCGAGATGATGGGCGATTTGTTGTCTTTGCCCAGCAACGACCTGATCGGGTCAGTCGATCTGCGAACGTTCGCAGCGCTGCAACTGGAGCACCTGCGCAAACGCGCAGCACGCCGTCTGGCCGATGCCACCGACCTCATGCCCGAGCATTTGCACGCGCTACGTCTTGCATTCAAGCAACTGCGCTATGGCCTTGAGTTCTTTTTACCGCTACTGCCACGCAAAGCCCCGGCCTATCTCACGGAACTCGCGCGCGTTCAAAACGCTCTGGGGTTCATCAACGATGTCGATATTGCGCGGCATCGCCTCGGCATGTTGTGCAAAAAGGAGCCGGCTCTACGCGAGGCCGCAGCCTTCTTTTGCGGCTGGCACGGGCCACGCCACGCTCGCAAATCACGCCGCAGCGTGCTGGCCGCGAAGGGGCTGCTGCGTGCCACCCACACCCCGTGGGCCGGCCTTCGCCCCGCCACGCGCAAATCGCCGTAATACCTTTGCAACGCCCTCAACGGAGAATCACCGCATTGACGACACGGGACACTCACCGGATGGATTTGCTTCTCTGGCGGCATGCCGAGGCAGTGGACGGCACGCCTGACCTCAGCCGCGAGCTGACCTCACGCGGACAGGAACAGGCACGCGCCATGGCCGCCTGGCTTCAGAAAAACCGCCCACGCAAACTGCGCGTGCTGGCCAGTCCGGCCACGCGCACCCTGCAAACCGTGAAAGCGTTCACGAACGACTTCGAAAAAGTCGCGGCACTTGGCCCCGACGGAAACGTCGCGGGTGCGCTGGCCGCAGCAGGCTGGCCGGACTCCGGCGGAGCCGTGTTGATCGTCGGCCATCAGCCGGCGCTGGGCAGGCTGGCCGCCCTGCTGCTGTCCGGGCAGGAGGCCGACTGGACGATCAAGAAAGGTGCATTATGGTGGTTCACCAATCGCGTGCGCGATGGCGAAACGCAGACCGTCTTGCGCAGCGTGATCCCCGCCGATTTTGCTTGAATGCGGGGCCTGAACACTGAGCCCTGGAACGGCTGGTACGCGTCGGATTACGGGTTAGAATGCCCCACTCCCTGGCGCGCACCATGATCAAACGCTTCCTCCCGACCCACGAGAGCATCAAAGAAAACCGGCTGTTGAGCTGGTTGGGGCCCCGTATTCACGACCCCCTGCTGTGGCAGGTGAACCGTAATTCGGTGGCTCGGGGCGTGGCGATCGGCGTTTTTTTCGGCTTTCTGATTCCGGTCGCGCAAATCCCTGCCGCAGCGGTAGTCGCACTGGCCGTGCGTGCCAACCTGTGGGTTGCGGCGCTTTCCACCCTGGTCAGCAACCCCTTCACATACGGCCCGATCTATATTTTGGCCTACCGCATCGGAGCGAGCATCCTGCCGCCCGTCGCCGTCGCCAAGCCGGTACCCGACGACCACGCAGTCACTGCCCTGCAATGGATCATCGAAGCCATCAACTGGCTCACCGGCATCGGCCGGCCGCTGGTGCTGGGGATGTTGCTGATGGCGGTGGTAGGCGCCATCGTCGGCTACTTCGGCGTACTGCTGGTGTGGCGCACTAACGTCATCCTTAAACGACACAAACAACGTAAACAGCGATCTGCGTCACGGAAGCCCTCCAGCCCTTCGTGACCCGGCGCTTGCATCTGCTGTACCCTGCGCGCTCTTTTGAATGCAGCGAGCCACTTTCACCCGATGAACGATGCGGTTCAAAACGGCACGGTGCGCGTCATCGACGGCGTACGCCGCGTGCATTACGACGGCTACTGGATCAAGGCGTACGATCCGCCGGCCGATTCGCTCAAGGAAAAGCGCCACCTCATCGAGGCCTTGACCCGGCGGCTGTTCAACCATGTCGAGCATGGCATCAACGTGCCGGGCGAGCGGCTTGCCGAAGCCCGCGCCATCTTCGAGGCCGAGCAGGTTCCCGAGCGCAAGCGCGTCAAGGGCGCGATGCTGGCGGGCGCCCTGTTCAACCGCGCCGCCGACAACTTCACCAAGCTGGTGGACCTGCAATCACGGGGCGCCGACATCGATTCGAGCAACCCTTTGATGCGCGAATGCGGAAAATGCTTGCAGGAAGCCCTTGAGTTAGGCCGCCTGGTGCTGCATCGCAGTGGCGAAGAAGGCATCGATGAACTTTGGGGCGAGCCCTTCCGAGCGTTCTCGATCCCCATAGAAGCCTTTTATGAAAGCCGCTACATCAAGATCGCCGAAGCCTTGCGCGGCATTGATCGCATCGCCGGCACCTTGACGCGCACCTTCGGCAACAGTCTGGTGTTTCACGGCATCGAACAGCATATCCAAGCACTGAGCACGGCGGCCAAGATCAAGTGCGAAACGCTGCGCACGGATGACGACATCTTCGACATCTGGACCGATTTCGTCGTGGCGAGCGAACATCTGGCGGCGTTCAGCCCGCGCCTGATCAACACACCCACGGCCGAAACCATTCAGTTCGCTGCCGAGGGCTGCCAGCTCATCTTGCGCGGACGCGACTTGATCGGCGACATCGCACGAGCGCGTGTATCGATGCCCAAAAGCACACGCGAGTTCGTGGAGCGCTGTGAGCGCTACCAGGAACTCGCACGAGAGCATCTGATTCCGTCCGCAATGGGCGCGTGAACGCCGCATGGCGGTTCAGGCGATGATGCCTCCGCCCAGACACACGCGGGATTCGTACACCACCACGCTCTGCCCCGGAGTCAGCGCCCATTGCGGCTGGGCAAAGACGATTTCCGCGTCCTCTGAGCCGACGCTGTCGACCTCGCAAGGCTCGTCTGTGGCGCGATAACGCGGCTTGGCCGAGTACACCCAGTGAGTGTGCGGCTCACGCCCGGCGATCCAGTTCAGATCAATGGCTTTCAGGCGTTCGCGCAGCAGTGCCGGGTGATCATGCCCCTGCACGGCGTACAACACGTTGGCCGCGACGTCCTTCACAGCCACATACCAGGCATCATGCTCGCCAGCAGAATCCTGCTGCCCTTTCACGCCACCGATGCGCAAGCCCTTGCGCTGACCGATGGTGTGATACATGAGCCCCTGATGCTCGCCCAGCACACGCCCGTCGTCCAGGCTGCGAATCTCGCCGGGTTGCACAGGCAGGTAGCGCATCAGAAATTCGCGGAACGGGCGCTCGCCGATGAAACAGATTCCGGTCGAGTCCTTCTTGGTCGCGACATGCAAACCCGCCTCGGCCGCAAGTCGTCGCACATCGCGCTTGTACAGGCTGCCGAGCGGGAACAACGTCTTGGACAGTTGCGCCTGATTCAGCCGGTACAGGAAATAGCTCTGATCCTTGGTGCCGTCTTCGGCTTTCAGCAACTGGTATTCGACCCGGCCATCGTTCTCCCAGCGTCGCACCTGGGCGTAATGGCCGGTGGCGATGCGCTCTGCGCCCAATGCCATGGCATGGTCGAGGAAGCAGCGGAACTTGATCTCGGAGTTGCACAGGATGTCGGGGTTGGGCGTACGGCCGGCCTCATACTCGCGCAGGAAGTCGGCGAACACCCGCTCCTTGTATTCCTTGGAGAAGTTGACGACTTCCAGATCAATGCCGATCACGTCGCACACCGAAGCCACATCGACCAGATCCTGACGCGACGAACAGTACTGGTCGTTGTCGTCATCCTCCCAGTTCTTCATGAACAGGCCCGTGACCCGGTACCCCTGCTGCTTGAGCAGCCAGGCCGTGACGGACGAGTCGACGCCGCCGGACATGCCGACCACGACATGCATTCCTGCGGGGTCTCGTTCAACGGACATCAGCACTTCCTCCACATCAGATCTTTGGTCATGCGCCGTACCACACCAGGTCGAGCGGGTAGCGTTTGCCGGCCAGCCAGTCATCGAGCGAACGCAGCACCAGCGGGCTGCGGTGACGCTCCGCGCTGCCGCGCAACTCGTCTTCGGTCATCCACAAGGCACGCACGATGCCTGCATCCAGCGCCAACCCGGGCAACGCCTCCCCGGCAGTACCGGCAAAAGTGAAACGCACATAGGTGACGTCTTGCGGCATCAGGCGCCAGTGATAGATACCCACCAGTGCGGAGGGCTCGAATGCATGCGCGGTCTCTTCACGCACTTCGCGCACCGCGGCCTCCACAAGCGACTCCGAGGGCTCCAGGTGACCTGCCGGCTGATTCAATCGCAAGCCGACCGAGGTTTCCTCTTCTACCATCAGGAAGCGGCCGTCGCGTTCGATCACCGAGGCCACCGTGACGTGCGGCTTCCAGCTTCTTTCCATCATTGGCAACTCGAGCAAAAGGAACGCGATTCTACCGCTCGCGCCCCTGCTCAGGCGAGGGCCGCGATGCTGCACTGCAAGGCTTTCCGGGCAAATTGACCGCGGTCAATTATGGGTAAAGCTCATACGCCAAAAGTGGCATCAAAATTTGATGTAATCGGCCCGAGCCAGTAACATTGATACGTTTTGTTCAGCCGACCCAAAACGCTTCCTTCCTTGCTCAAGTCAAGGAAATCTAATGGCGTAGCAGCAACTTTCGGGGTTCAGGTCGGCACCCGACAACCAGGATCAGACCTCTATGCTTATAAAGATCAAGAAAGGCCTGGATCTGCCCATCAGCGGAAAGCCGGAGCAGCGTGTAGAAGACGCAAAACCGGTTCGACATGTGGGAGTCATCGGCGTTGATTACGTCGATCTCAAACCCACGATGCTCGTCGCTGAAGGTGACAAGGTCAAACTGGGGCAGCCGCTCTTCGAGCACAAAAAGCTGCCGGGCGTTGTATTCACTGCTCCAGGTGCGGGCGAAGTCGTGGCGATCAATCGCGGCGCTCGACGCATGCTGCAGTCAGTGGTTATCCGCCTTGATGAAACCGAGGAGACAATCGATTTCACCGCCTGTCCTGCTGACCAGCTCAGCTCACTGACTCACGAGCAGGTTCGCGACAAGCTTCTCACCTCCGGTCTGTGGACTTCGTTCAAGACCCGCCCCTTCGGCAAGATCCCCCACCCTGAAACTCGCCCGGCTTCGATTTTCGTCACGGCCATCGACAGCAACCCGCTGTCGGCCGACCCGCAAATCGTCATCAATGCCGACCTCGAGGCGTTCAACAACGGCCTCGCAGTTCTGGCGCCGCTGACCGACGGCCCGTTGTGGGTGTGCAAAGCCGATTCGGCTCGCATTGATACCGCCTCCAGCGACAAGGTTCGCGTCGTCAGCTTCGACGGCCCGCACCCGGCAGGCCTGCCCAGCACGCACATTCACCATCTTGATCCGGTCAGCGCCTCCAAAATGGTATGGCACCTGAACTATCAAGATGTAATCGCGATCGGCAAGTTGTTCACCACTGGCAAGCTGCCGACCGAACGCGTCATCGCCGTGGGCGGCCCCCGCGCCAAGAATCCGCGCCTGCTGCGCACACGTGTCGGCGCAAGCCTGGACGAAGCGCTCGCCGGTGAAACCATCGACGGTGAAAACCTGCGCATCGTGTCGGGCTCGGTCTGGTCCGGCCGTCGCGTCTCGCAGTGGTCTGCCTATCTCGGCCGCCACCATCTGCAAGTCAGCGTGCTGCAGGAAGGCACCCCGCGCGAGTTCATGGGCTGGGTCAACCCCGCCGGCAAGAACAAGTTCTCGATGCTCAACGTGATGCTTTCGAGCTTCAGTCGCGGCAGCAGCCGCCTGTTCGACTTCACGTCTTCGCAGAACGGCAGCCCGCGCGCCCTGGTGCCGCTCACCACCTTCGACAACATCGTTCCGATGGACGTCCTCGTCACCCCGCTGCTGCGCTACCTGCTCGTCAGCGATACAGACATGGCGCAGAAACTTGGCTGCCTTGAACTGGACGAAGAAGACATGGCGCTGTGCTCCTTTGTATGCGTCGGCAAGCACGATTACGCCCCGGTGCTCCGTCAAAACCTTAGCTTGATTGAGAGGGAAGGCTGATGTCAGGCATTCGACGCTTCCTTGACCGGATCGAGCCGCAGTTCCACAAAGGCGGCCGATTCGAGAAGTACTACGCGATGTACGAGATGGTGGATACGTTCCTGTATTCCCCGCCCGACACCACCCGCACCGCTCCGCACGTCCGTGACGGCATCGACCTCAAGCGCATGATGAGCTACGTGGTCGTTGCCCTGCTGCCGTGCATCATCTGGAGCTGGTACAACAGCGGCTATCAGGCCAACCTCGCGCTGACCGAACTCGACATCGTTCGTGAAGACTGGCGCGGCGCGCTGCTGGCGGCATTCGGCATCGGCTTCAACCCCAACAGCCTGTTCGCGAACCTGGCGCATGGCTTCTTGCTCTTCCTGCCGCTCTACCTGACGACGCTGATCGTCGGTGGTCTGTGGGAGGTCCTCTTCGCCACCGTGCGCAACCACGAAGTAAACGAAGGCTTCCTCGTCACTTCGATGCTGTTCACGCTGACCCTGCCGCCTGAAATGCCGCTGTGGATGGTTGCCATCGGCATCAGCTTCGGCGTGGTCATCGGCAAGGAAGCCTTCGGTGGCACGGGCAAGAACTTCCTGAACCCGGCGCTTACCGGCCGTGCCTTCCTGTACTTCGCCTATCCGGCCGAGATTTCAGGCGATCAGGTTTGGGTTGCAGTGGATGGCTTCTCCTACGCCACCCCGCTCGGCCTCGGCGAAACCGGCGGTTTGGCGGCCATCACCGAGAACGTGAGCTGGATGCAGGCCTTCCTCGGCATCATGCCGGGCTCGCTGGGCGAAACCTCGACGCTGGCAATCCTGATCGGTGCAGCCTTCCTGCTCTACACCCGCATCGCCTCCTGGCGCATCATGGCGGGCGTGGCGGTCGGCGTAGCCATCACCGCGTTGATCTTCAATGCGCTGGCAAGCGATGCTCGCCCGATGATGGCCGTGCCGTTCTACTGGCACTACGTCCTCGGCGGTCTGGCCTTCGGCGCCGTGTTCATGGCAACCGACCCGGTTTCGGCCTCCATGACCAATGCCGGCCGCTGGGCCTTCGGCATCCTGATCGGCTTCATGACGGTCGTGATCCGCTGCATCAACCCGGCCTTCCCGGAAGGCATCATGCTGGCGATTCTGTTCGCCAACCTTTTCGCACCACTGATCGACTACGTGGTGATCCAGATGAACATCCGACGGAGGGAGCGCCGCCATGTCAGCGCCTGAGCAAAAATCCGCCGGCGGCCCGCTGGCATCCATCCTCGCCCTGCCGAACGATAGCGGCAAGAAGACGCTGTTCATGGCCGTCACTGTATGTCTCGTGTGCTCGGTGGTCGTCGCTTCGGCGGCCGTCGGTCTGCGCCCGATTCAGGTGGCCAACCAGGAAGCCGACCGCATCCGCAACATCGTGGAAGTGGCAGGCGTATCACAGCCTGGCCAGTCTGCAGCCGACGCGTTCCGCGAAAACGTCGAATCGATGCTGATCCGCCTTGAGGATGGCACCGAGAGCGACGCCTACGACGTCGCCACGTTCGACATCGAGCGCGCAGCGAAAGACCCGGACATGTCCAAGGCTCTTTCGCGCTCCGAAGACCCGGCAAACATCAAGCGCAAGCCTGAGTACATGCCGGTGTATGTGGTGCGCAACGAAGCCGGCGACGTCCAGACCTTGATCCTGCCGGTGCACGGTGCAGGCCTGTGGTCGACGCTGTACGGCTTCCTCGCGCTTGAGGGCGACCTCAACACCATCAACGGCCTGAAGTTCTATCAGCACGCTGAAACTCCGGGTCTGGGTGGCGAAGTCGACAACCCGAACTGGCGCGCGATCTGGAACGGCAAGGTTGCCTACGACGACAATGGCCGTCCGGCAATCCAGCTCGTCAAGGGCGGTGTCGACCACTCTGCTCCGGGCAACGAAAGCCGCATCGACTCTCTCGCCGGTGCAACGCTTACCGCGCGCGGCGTCGAGAACCTGATCAACTACTGGCTCGGCGAGGACGGCTACGGCCCCTTCATCGAACGCCTTCGTAACGAAAGGGGCTAAGCCATGGCAAGCGATACCAAGAAGCTTATTTCCTCCCCGGTCGCGGATAACAACCCGATCATTCTGCAGGTTCTGGGGATCTGTTCGGCACTCGCGGTTACCACCAAGATGTCGACCGCTTTCACGATGTGCATCGCGCTCACCGCTGTGCTGTGCGGCTCGAACGTGCTGATCTCGCTGATCCGCAACCACATCCCGAGCAGCATCCGCATCATCATCGAGATGACCATCATCGCCTCGCTGGTGATTCTCGTGGATCAGCTGCTGAAAGCGTTTGCCTTCGGCCTCTCCAAAGAGATGTCGGTGTTCGTTGGCCTGATCATCACCAACTGCATCGTGCTCGGTCGCGCGGAAGCCTTCGCCCTGAAAAACCCCCCGCTTCCCAGCTTCTGGGACGGTCTGGGCAACGGCCTCGGCTACAGCGCCATTCTGCTGATCGTCGGCTTCGTGCGTGAGCTCTTCGGCTCGGGCTCGCTGTTCGGCGTGCAGATCCTGTCGCTCGCCAAGGATGGTGGCTGGTACGTGCCCAACGGCATGCTGCTGCTGCCGCCGAGCGCCTTCTTCCTGATCGGTCTGATCATCTGGGGTGTGCGTGCATGGAAGCCCGCACAGGTCGAGAAGCCCGATTTCCAGATCCAGCATCGTGCCGAGGTGTCGTAAATGGAAGCCTTGTTCAATCTCTTCATTACTGCGGTTTTCGTTGAAAACCTCGCACTCGCCTTCTTCCTGGGCATGTGCACGTTCCTGGCCATCTCCAAGCAGATCGGCGCCGCCTTCGGTCTCGGCATCGCCGTTGTGGCAGTTCAGGCCCTCACCGTCCCGGTGAACCACCTGATCTACTACTACCTGCTGCGTGACGGTGCGTTGGCCTGGGCGGGTCTTCCCGACGTCAACCTGAACTTCCTCGGCCTGATCGTGTACATCGGCGTCATCGCCGCGCTCGTGCAGATCCTCGAGATGTTCCTCGACAAGTACGTGCCGGCGCTCTACAACGCGCTGGGTGTGTACATGCCGCTGATCACGGTGAACTGCGCCATTCTGGGCGGCACCCTGTTCATGGTCGAGCGTGACTACAACTTCGCCGAAAGCGTGACCTACGGCGTGGGCTCCGGCGTGGGCTGGGCCCTTGCGATTACCGCCTTGGCGGGCATTCGCGAGAAGCTCAAGTACTCCGACATCCCCGCTGGTCTGCAGGGGCTTGGCATCACGTTCATCGCAACCGGTTTGATGTCGCTGGGCTTCATGGCCTTCTCCGGCATCCAGCTCTGACGCGAAGAGGTATCCACACATGACTGAAATCATTCTCGGTGTTTTCTTCTTCGTCGCGATCGTCATCGTACTGGTGTACGTGATTCTCGCGGCGCGCTCGAAGCTGGTGGCAACCGGCAACGTGAAGATCAACATCAACCACGAAAAGACCATCGAAGTGCCGGTCGGCGGCAAGCTGCTGGGTGCCTTGGCCAACGCCAAACTGTTCGTGGGCTCTGCCTGCGGCGGCGGCGGCACCTGCGCTCAGTGCAAGGTCAAGGTCTTCGAGGGCGGCGGCGCCATCCTCCCGACCGAGACCGGCCACATCAACAAGCGCCAGGCCCGTGAAGGCGAGCGTCTGGCGTGCCAGGTCGCGGTCAAGCAGGACATGACCATCGAGGTCCCGGAAGAGGTCTTCGGCGTCAAGAAGTGGGAGTGCACCGTGCGCTCCAACGACAACGTCGCGACCTTCATCAAGGAGCTCGTGCTCGAACTGCCGCCGGGCGAGAACGTCGACTTCCGTGCTGGCGGCTACATCCAGATCGAAGCGCCCCCGCACGAAGTCGACTTCAAGAACTTCGAGATCGCTGATCGCTTCCGCGACGACTGGGACCGCTTCAACGTTTGGCAGTACAAGTCCAAGGTTGACGAAGAAACCATCCGCGCCTACTCGATGGCCAACTATCCGGAAGAGAAGGGCATCATCATGCTCAACGTCCGGATCGCCACGCCGCCGCCGCGCGCCGAAGGCGTACCGCCGGGCAAGATGTCTTCCTTCATCTTCAACCTGAAGGCTGGCGACAAGGTCACCATTTCCGGTCCGTTCGGCGAGTTCTTCGCCCGCGAAACCGAGAACGAAATGGTGTTCATCGGCGGTGGTGCCGGCATGGCGCCGATGCGCTCGCACATCTTCGATCAGCTTGGCCGCCTCAAGTCCAAGCGCAAGATGACCTTCTGGTACGGCGCCCGCTCCAAGCGTGAAATGTTCTACGTCAACGACTTCGACACCCTCGCAGCCGAGAACGAGAACTTCACCTGGCACTGCGCGTTGTCCGACCCGCTGCCCGAAGACAACTGGACGGGCTACACGGGCTTCATCCACAATGTCCTGTATGAGAACTACCTCAAGGACCATCCGGCTCCCGAGGATTGCGAGTTCTACATGTGCGGACCTCCGATGATGAACGCGGCGGTCATCCAGATGCTTCTCGATCTGGGCGTGGAACGCGAAAACATCATGCTCGACGACTTCGGCGGCTGATGTCCCATCGGCGCCCCTTCCCCGGGGGCGCCGTAACTCCACCACAGGAGACTGCATGTCCATCTACATCGTCACTTTCCTGATCATGGTTGTTGCTGTTCTTGCCATGGCCGTTGGCGTACTGGCCGGTCGCAAACCCATCGCCGGCAGCTGTGGCGGACTCGACAAATTCAACATCGAATGCGTCGCAGGCTGTGACAAGCCCTGCCCCAAGCGCGAAGCGCGCGCTCAAGCCGAACAACACCAATAAAGCGCTCTCAAGAGGGGACAAATCATGCTCAAGTCGCTACTCGTCAAAGACTACATGTCCGGTGATCCGCTTTCGTTCAATCCGGACATGGACGTACTCGATGCCATCCACTTGCTGCTCAAGCATGAAATGACCGGAGCCCCCGTTACCGACCACACCGGTCGCGTCGTGGGCTTCCTGTCCGAGAAAGACTGCATCAAGGTCGCGATAAGCGCCTCGTACCACGAAGAACGCGGCGGTCGCGTCAAGGAATTCATGTCCGCCAACGTCATCACGCTGGAACCGAGCTCCTCGTTGATGGAAGCCGCCGAAATGTTCGTCGGCAGCCCCATCCGCTGCTATCCGGTCGTTCAGGAAGGCAAACTCGTTGGGCAACTGTCCCGCCGTAACATCCTCACGGCACTCGAGAAGCTCTGGTAAGCGCCTTCAGCAGCTCACCTGCATGCAAGCCGGCTACATGCCGGCTTTTTTCATGCTTGAGGCGCCCAACGCAGCCCTCCGATTACGCTAGAATTCAAGCTTTTCCGCCCACCACCGGGCGGTGATGCCCCTACACCCGCTGGAGAATTCGAACATGTCCATGGCCGACCGTGATGGCTTCATCTGGTACGACGGCAAACTCGTACCGTGGCGCGATGCAACCACTCACGTACTCACCCATTCGTTGCACTACGGCCTGGCCGTGTTCGAGGGCGTGCGGGCGTACAAGACCGAGCGCGGCACGGCGATCTTCCGTCTCCAGGAACACACCAAGCGCCTGCTCAACTCGGGCAAGATCTACATGATGAACATCCCCTTCAGCCTCGAAGAGCTGATGGAGGCCCAGTGCGAAGTGGTGCGCTCGAACAAGCTGGAATCAGGCTATCTGCGCCCCATCGCCTTTTACGGCTCCGAGAAGATGGGCATCTCCACCCGCGGCGCAACGGTGCACGTGAGCGTCGCTGCCTGGCCCTGGGGCGCGTATCTGGGTGAAGACGGCATCGAGCGCGGCATCCGCGTGAAAACCTCGTCCTACGCACGCCACCACGTGAACGTCACCATGCCGCGCGCCAAGGTCGCCAGCACCTATGCCAACTCGATTCTGGCCAACCTGGAAGTGACGGGCCAAGGCTACGACGAAGCGCTGTTGCTCGATACCCAGGGCTTCGTCGCCGAGGGTGCCGGTGAGAACCTGTTCGTGATCAAGGACGGCAAGATCTACGAACCGGAGATCGCATCCGCCCTGACCGGCATCACGCGCGACTCGGTGATGACCATCGCTCGCGAATTCGGCCTGGAAGTGCAATCCAAGCGCCTCACCCGCGACGACATCTACATTGCCGACGAAGCCTTCTTCACCGGCACCGCGGCTGAGGTCACGCCCATCCGTGAGCTCGACGACCGCATCATCGGCAACGGTGCGCGTGGGCCCATCACCCAGAAGATCCAGGCACGCTACTTCGACGTGGTGAATGGCCGCGCGCCGGAGTACGACCACTGGCTGACCTACGTCTGAGCGTGAGCCCGCGCCCGGCATCGCCTTGGTGGCTGCCGGGCGCCCACCTCCAGACCATTTACCCCCTGCTCCGCAAGCCGCCTGCCCCGGCATGGCGACGCGAGCGTCTCGACACGCCGGACGGCGATTTCATCGATCTCGACTGGCTGCATCACCCCGCCGCGGAAACGGCGCCGCTGGTCGTGCTGTTTCACGGGCTGGAGGGCTCCAGCCAATCCCACTATGCACGCAGCTTGATGCACGCCGTCGCGCTACGCGGCTGGCGCGGCGTAGTGCCACATTTCCGTGGCTGCTCTGGTGAGCCCAACCGGCTCGCACGCGCCTATCACTCCGGCGACAGCGCAGAAATCGGCTGGATTCTTGAACAGCTTCGGCCGCGCGCGTCTGGTGCCCCGATGTTTTCCGTGGGAGTGTCTCTGGGTGGCAACGCACTGCTCAAATGCCTCGGCGAACGTGAAGCCGCCGCACGCGCATATGTCGCCGCTGCGGTGGCCATCTGCCCTCCGCTCGATCTCACCGTCTCAGGCCATGCGCTGGCGCTTGGTTTCAACCGCGTCTACACGCGCCACTTCCTCGATACGCTTCGACCCAAGGCACTCGCCAAACTTCAGCGCTTTCCCGACTTGTTCGACCACGGCCGCATGCAGCGTGCAACCACGCTGTATGACTTCGACGACGTGTATACCGGCCCTGTACACGGTTTCTCCGGGGCAGACGATTATTGGAGACGGGCCTCATCCCGCCCCTGGCTGGGTGGCATTACCGTTCCGACGCTATTACTGACCGCCGCCAACGACCCGTTCGTACCGCCTGCTGCCCTACCAGCGAGCGCCGAGCGCTCACCCGCGCTCACGCATGAACACAGCGCCTGGGGCGGCCACGTCGGTTTTGTAACCGGCCCTTTCCCCGGGGGACTGAATTGGCTCGCCGCACGTACACTGACTTTTCTGGATCGCTCGCTCTGAGCCCCCCCTGTTCGAACACTCACAATCTCATCACACCGGATAAAGCGCCGTCATGAAATACGCACTCCCTGCCCCCGAGATTTTCAAAGCCTATGACATCCGCGGCATCGTTGATCGCAGCCTGACTTCGGATTCGGTGCGCGCCATCGGCCACGCGCTTGGCTCAGAAGCCGTTGCCCGCGGCCAGAAGAGCATCGCCATCGGCCGCGATGGCCGCCTCTCGGGGCCTGAACTGGCCGGCGCCCTGGCAGACGGCATTCGCGCCGCCGGCGTGAACGTCATCGACATCGGCGCCGTACCGACCCCGCTGACCTACTTCGCTGCGCACCAACTCGGTGTGCATTCCTGCGTCAGCGTAACCGGCAGCCATAATCCGCCCGACTACAACGGTCTGAAGATGGTGCTCGGCGGCAAAACCCTGCACGGCGAGCTGATTCAGGACCTGCGCCGCCGCATCGCCGAGGACGATCTGGCGCATGGCGAAGGCACGCTTTCGCACGCCAGCGTCATCGATGACTATGTGCAGCGCGTGCTCTCGGACACCAAACTGGCCCGCCCGATGAAGCTGGTGGTCGATTGCGGCAACGGCATTGCCGGCGCAGTGGCTCCGCAACTGCTCAAAGGCCTGGGCTGCGAGTTGGTGGAATTGTTCTGCGACGTTGACGGCACGTTCCCCAACCATCACCCCGACCCCTCCAAGCCCGAAAACCTCGAAGACGTCATTCGCGCGTTGAAGGAAACCGATGCCGAGCTGGGTCTGGCCTTCGACGGCGACGGCGACCGCCTCGGCGTCGTCACGCGCGACGGGCAGATCATCTACCCCGACCGCCAGCTGATGCTGTTCGCGGCCGACGTACTGTCACGCGTTCCGGGCGGCGAGATCATCTACGACGTCAAATGCACGCGTCTGCTTGATGGCTGGATTCGCGAGCACGGCGGCAAGCCCACCATGTGGAACACCGGCCACGCTCTGATCAAGGGCAAGCTCGCGGAAACCGGCGCCCCGCTCGCGGGCGAGATGAGCGGCCACGTATTCTTCAAGGAGCGCTGGTACGGCTTTGACGACGGCCTGTACGCCGCCGTGCGCCTTCTGGAGATCCTGTCGCGCCACGATGACCCCAGCGCCGTGCTCAACGCCCTGCCGGACGCGCTGTGCACGCCTGAGCTCAACATCCGCATGGAGGAAGGCGAGCCGTTCGAGCTGGTGCGCAAACTGCGCGAAAGCGCCAAATTCGATGGTGCGGAGCGCCTCATCAAACTCGACGGCGTGCGCGTGGAATACGCCGACGGCTTCGGCTTGGCCCGCGCATCCAACACCACTCCGGTGGTCGTACTGCGATTCGAGGCCGACAATCAGCAAGCCATCGAGCGCATCCAGAACGACTTCCGCAAAGCCATCGAAACCGCTTGGCCGGGGCTGACACTGCCGTTCTGAAGACGCCGAAGAAGACTGGCCATGCCCGCAGCGGCATGGTCAAAACAAACGGGGCGGCCCGCAAGCCGCCCCGTTTCATTTTGCGCGATCCCCCGAGCAGCCCAAGTTCAGGCCAGACGCTGCTCGACCCAGCCAGCGACCGAGTTCAAGGCAGCCGGCAGATGTTCGGGCTGCGTACCGCCCGCCTGCGCCATGTCCGGCCGCCCGCCGCCTTTTCCGCCAACCTGTTGGGCGACCATGTTGACCAGCTCGCCGGCCTTGACCTTGCCGGTCAGATCCGCCGTCACACCGGCGATCAGGCTGACTTTACCGTCGCCCGCCGAAGCCAGCACGATCGCCGCCGAGCCGAGCTTGTTCTTGAGCTTGTCCATGGCTTCGCGCAGCGTCGCCACATCGGCGCCCTCGAGCGTAGCCGCCAGCACCTTGGCGCCGTTGATGTCGATGGCTTGCGAGGCGAGATCGTCGCCTTGACTCGAAGCCAGCTTGGACTTCAGGCGTGCGATTTCCTTCTCCAGCGCGCGCACGTTGTCCATGATGCCTGCCACGCGCGACACCACTTCATCCGGCTGCACCTTCATGGCCGCCGACAAGCCCTGGACGCGCCGCTCCTGCTCCTGCAGGTAATGCAGCGCGTTCTCGCCGGTGATCGCCTCGACACGGCGGATGCCAGCCGCCACGCCGCCTTCCGACACGATCTTGAACAGGCCAATGTCTCCGGTGCGCAGCACGTGCGTGCCGCCGCACAGTTCTTTGGAGGAGCCGATGCTGAGCACGCGAACCTCGTCGGCGTACTTCTCGCCGAACAGCATCACCGCGCCGGATTGCTGCGCTGCGTCGAGCGCCATTTTCTCAGCGTTGGTGGCGGTGTTGGCGAGTACCTCGCGGTTCACGATTTCTTCGACTTCGCGGATTTCCTCGGCCGTCATCGGCGCGTTGTGCGTGAAGTCGAAGCGCGTCTTTTCGGCGTCGACCAACGAACCCTTCTGCTGCACATGCGCGCCCAGCACCTCGCGCAGCGCCTTGTGCATGATGTGGGTGACCGAGTGGTTGCGCGCGGTGGCTGCACGCGCAGCAACATCCACACGCGCCGTGACGGCCTGACCCTTGACGATGCGGCCGGTGGTCACCGTGCCGTGATGACCGAACACCGCAGCCTGGATCTTCAGCGTGTCTTCCACGGCGAAGATGCCACCGCCCCCGCGCAGTTCGCCACGGTCACCCACCTGGCCGCCGGACTCGGCATAGAACGGCGTCTCGTCGAGCACCACCACGCCCAGCTCGCCCTCATTGAGCGCTTCGACTTCGCTGCCGTCACGGTACAGCGCCAGCACCTTGCCCTGCTCTTCCAGGCTGTCGTAGCCGTGAAAATGCGTTTCCGGGCCGGCATATTCCAGCGCAGCGGCCATGCGGAACTTGCCTGCCGCACGGGCTTGGGCTTTCTGGCGCGCCATGGCGGCGTCGAAGGCCTCGGCATCCACGGCCACTTCGCGTTCGCGGCAGATGTCGGCCGTGAGATCGAGCGGGAAACCGTAGGTGTCGTGCAGCTTGAAAGCGGTTTCACCGTTGAAGGTCTTTTCACCGGCCTTGGCCAGCGCATGAAGCTCGGCCTCGACGATGGCCATGCCATTCTCGATGGTGGCGAAGAAGCGCTCTTCCTCCTGCCGCAATACGTCAGTGATGCGGCGCTGGCCTTCATTGAGCTCGGGATAAGCATCGCCCATCTCGGCCACCAGATCGGCCACCATGCGGTGGAAGAACGGCCCACGCGCGCCAAGCTTCCAGCCGTGACGGATGGCGCGGCGGATGATGCGGCGAAGCACGTAGCCACGGCCTTCGTTGCCCGGAATGACGCCGTCGGCAATCAGGAAGGAACAGGCGCGGATGTGGTCGGCCAGCACCTTGAGCGAGGGCGAATCCATGTCGGCACCGGAGGTCTCACGCGCCGCCGCCGCGATCAAGGCCTGGAACAGGTCGATTTCGTAGTTGGCGTGCACGCCCTGCAGCACGGCCGAGATGCGCTCCAGGCCCATGCCCGTGTCAACCGACGGCTTGGGCAGCGGGTGCATCACGCCCTTGTCGTCGCGGTTGAACTGCATGAAGACGTTGTTCCAGATCTCGATATAGCGGTCGCCGTCTTCCTCAGGTGAGCCCGGCGGGCCGCCCCAGATGTGTTCGCCGTGATCGTAGAAAATCTCGGTGCATGGGCCGCAGGGGCCGGTGTCGCCCATCATCCAGAAGTTGTCGGAGGCGTAGCGTGCGCCCTTGTTGTCGCCGATGCGGATGACACGCTCGGCGGGCACGCCCATTTCCTTGGTCCAGATGTCGTAGGCCTCGTCGTCTTCGGCATACACGGTGACCCACAGCTTCTCTTTGGGCAGCTTGAAGACTTCGGTCAGCAGCTCCCATGCATACGAAATGGCGTCGCGCTTGAAGTAGTCACCGAAGCTGAAGTTGCCCAACATCTCGAAAAAGGTGTGGTGACGCGCGGTGTAGCCCACGTTTTCGAGGTCGTTGTGCTTGCCGCCGGCACGCACGCATTTCTGCGAGGTCGTTGCACGGGTGTAGGCGCGCTTGTCGAAGCCGAGGAACACGTCCTTGAACTGGTTCATGCCCGCGTTGGTGAACAGCAGCGTCGGATCGTCATGCGGCACAAGCGAGCTCGATGCAACGATCTGGTGCCCCTTTGAGGCGAAGTAGTCGAGGAATTTCTGGCGGATTTCGGCGCTTTTCATGGCGGATTCTGGCCCGGTGAACGAGGCGTTCCGGAGTATGCTGGAAAGCGAAGAAGTCTAGCATGAGCAGGCGTTTCGCCGCCGCCGCACATCGTGCTCACACGGCGCTTTGACACCTTCTTGAGACTCGCTGCGCTAGGCTTGCACAACTTGCCCCTTTTTCCTGAATCATGGCCACTCGCGTACTCATCGTCGAAGACCAGTCTGCCCTCGCCGCCAATCTCGAAGAATTCTTCGACGATCAGCGCTACACGCTCGATTTTGCCGCCGACGGGCTGACTGCACTGCACCTGCTAGCAACGCAGGAATTCGACGTAGTGGTGCTCGACGTGATGCTGCCGGGCGTGAATGGCTTCGAGATCTGCCGGCGCATCCGCGACGATCTCGGCAGCAATGTGCCGGTGATCTTCATGACCGCCCGCGGCGAGCTTTCCGACAAGGAAGAAGGCTTCACCTTGGGCGGTGACGACTATCTGGTGAAACCCTTTGCGCTGCGCGAACTGCAGCTGCGCATTGATGCGCTGACACGCCGTGAGACCGCCACACGGGACGGTGCCCTGCGAGCCGGGCAGATCAGCTACGACTGCGGCACGCTGATGGCCGGCCTCGACGGGCATGGCGAGGTCATGCTGGGCGGCACCGCCGCGCGCATTTTCGAGCAATTGGTGCGGGCACACCCGCGCATCGTCACCCACGACGTACTGAGCCGTGCCATCTGGGGCACCGACGATGGCGACCCGCACACACTGCGCACCCATATTTACGTGTTGCGCCGCACGCTGGAAGCCGCGCTCGGTGACGCGCTGGTCGAAACCGTGCACGGCCGCGGCTATCGGCTCAAGCCATCGCAAGCATGAGCGAGAGCTCCCTCGCCCGGCGGATCTTCCGCAGCATCTTCGCCATCGGCGCCATCAACGTGGCGGTGACCATGGTGGCCATCGAATTCATTTACGAAGACGTCGAAGACACCATCCTGCGTCTCGAACTGGCCGAAGAGCGCAACTTCCTCGAACAACGCATCAAGGGCTCGCAGGTCCAGTCGTGGAATTCGGCGCTGCTTAGGGCGCTGTATGTTCCCGACGGCCAGACGGCCGAGAACATGCATCCGCTGTTCATCAACCGGCCGATCCCCTTCTCGGCCGAAGTGCTCGACGGCGAAAAGAGCTTTCTGCTGTCGATCGACCGCACCGAATCCCCCCCCGGCGTGCTGTACCTCGCGCAGGACATCTCCATTCTGGAAGACCGCGAAGACTTCATGCAGCTCGCCGTCGCGTTTCTCGGGGCGGGCATGCTGCTGCTCGGCTTCTTGCTGGCACGCCATGGCACCCGCCGTGTGGTGAAGCCGCTTGAAGCGCTCACCGGCGACATCCGCAGCATCGAGCCCGGCACGCGCATCAATCGCATCGAATCCGCCTACGAGGAAATGGAGCTTGCGGACATCGCCAACACGCTCAACGACTTGCTCGGCGCGCTCGACGAATACGTGAAGCGCGAGAAATCTCTGGTCAGCCTCGCCAGCCACGAACTGCGCACGCCGATCGCCGTCATCGCCGGCGCACTGGATGTGCTGGAACAACGCGCCTCGCTAAGCACAGCGGACCAGCGCACACTGAGCCGCATCCGCCGGGCCACCGATGAAATGCGCAGCGATGTTGACGTGCTGCTCAAGCTGGCGCGACGCCACGGCAACGAGGACGAACCCACACGCATCAATCTGACCGCCTGCATAGACGAGGTCATCGCCGACATCGAAGCCTGCTCGCTCGACACCTCGCGGCACATCACCAGCGCTGCACCGGCCGAGCCTGTGCATGTCGTGGCAGACCCGGCGCTCGTGCGCATGCTGCTGCGCAACCTTATCCAGAACGCCGTGCGCCATACGCGCGACGAAGTGCACGTGGACATCACGCCAGAGCATCTGCGCATTCGCGATCATGGTGACGGGCTGCCCCAAAGCGCCCAGGCACGCCTTACCGCGCCCACAGCACAACAATCCGTCCCCGAGAACGGACTCGGACTGTTCATCGTGCGCCTCATCTGCGAACGTCTGGGGTGGCACATCGCCATCCGCAGCGACAGTGCTGCGGGCACCGCAATCGAGCTGTATTTCGATCGAAGCAATGCTGCCTGAAGCATCTCCCCGCCTATAATCGGCTGTTTCGCGCGCACCCGCGCGCCTCGGAGAAGCGCCATGGGCAACCGTCTCAGCAAAATCTACACGCGCACCGGCGATGCCGGCACCACCGGCCTCGGCAACGGTCAGCGCGTATCAAAAAACGACCAGCGCGTGCATGCCATGGGCGACGTCGACGAACTCAACGCCTCGCTCGGCGTGCTGCTGTGCGAGACGCTGCCGGAAGAAGTCCGCGACCTGCTCACGGGCGTACAGCACGACCTGTTCGACCTGGGCGGCGAGCTGTGCATTCCGGAAATGACCTTGATCACCGCTCCTCAAGTTGAACGCCTCGAGAAGTCGCTCGATCGCCTCAACGCCCCGCTTGAGCCGCTCAAAGACTTCATCCTGCCCGGCGGCACCCGCGCCGCTGCACTGGCACACCACGCCCGCACCATTTGCCGCCGCGCCGAGCGCGTGGTGGTGGCACTGGCCGAGACCCCTGAAGAACCCGTCAGCGATGCGCTGCGCCAATACCTCAATCGCCTGTCGGATCTGCTCTTCGTGTTGGCGCGCGTGCTCAACCGCGCCGAGGGGCGTGGCGACGTACTCTGGCAGAAGGGCCAGAACGCTTGATCGACACCTGCGCAGTCCGCGATATCCACAATTGTCGCGGCTTTGCGCGAAGCCTAACCTCCCGCCCAATCATCGATGCACGCAGCATGACGTGCTTCGAACAACGTGAATAAAGTGGGAGATGCGATGTCCGACGCAGACAAGTCGCTCGATGACCTCGACGACGCGCAACGCAAGAAGGTCGCTGAGCTTCTTGAAAAAGAGGCCAAGACCGAACGCCGACCGCGTGGCCTGTGGCTGTGGGTGACATCGCTGCTCAGTGCCGCACTGGTGCTGATCTATTTCTACGGCGCCGGCTTCCAGGCCCTGCCGACCGAGTACCACCTCGGCGTCTATGTACTCATCACCTTCGTGCTGGTGTTTCTGCTCTACCCGGCCGGTGGCCGCATTGCGGTCGCCAGCATGTCGGTGCTTTCTGCGTTCCTGGTGGCGCTCGGCGTTACATGCTTTCTGGTGTTCGATTCGCCCGTGGCGCTGTGGGACCAGCTCACGATGTTCCGGGAAACGCTCGAATACGACGGCTTCGCGCTTGCGTGGCAGAACGACTTCGGGCTGCTGTGGGTACCGTTCGCGCTGACCCTGCCGTTCGCTGCGATACTGCTGCCGCTCGACCAGTGGATGGTGCGCCGCTTCCCGCAGTCTCCCACGGCCAGCGACCTGATCATGACCGCAGCCGTCGCCGGCTCGGTGATCTATTGGATCGCCCAGTTCGAAGCCCTCAACTACCGCGCAGGGGCCGAGAACCAACTTGACCGCCTGATCAGCCTGATCGGCCTCGTGCTGTCGCTGGAAGTCTGCCGCCGGGTGCTGGGGTGGTCGATCACCTTCGTCGGCATCGCGGCACTGGCCTTTGGCCTGTTCGGCCCGTACCTGCCGGAGCTGTTCTCGCATCGCGGCTTCAGCATCGACCGCCTCGCCACTTCGCTGTTCATCACCACCAACGGCGTGTTCGGTGTCATGGCCGGCGTACTGGCCACCTACGTCATCCTCTTCATCTTCTTCGGCGCTTTCCTGCAAAAATCCGGCGCCGGCAAGTTCTTCATCGACCTGCCGCTGGCTCTGGCCGGGCGCTCGACCGGCGGCCCGGCCAAGGTGGCCGTCATCTCCTCGGCCCTGTTCGGATCGGTTTCGGGCAGCGCCATCGCCAACACGGTGTCCTCGGGCGCCTTCACCATCCCGATGATGAAGCGTGCCGGCTTCAAGCCGCATGTGGCGGGCGCCATCGAGCCGGCGGCGTCCATCGGTGGCACCTTCCTGCCGCCGATCATGGGCGCAGGTGGCTTCCTGATGGCCGAACTCACCGGCATCCCGTATTCGCAGATCATGCTGTACGCCATCGGGCCGGCGCTGCTCTACTTCCTGGCGGTGTTCTGCATGGTGCACTTCGAGGCCAAGAAGCTTGGCATCGTCGGCATCAACGACGAAGAATTCCCGCACTGGAAGGAAGTCCTCAAGAAAGGCTGGTACTTCGCGCTGCCGCTGATCATCATCACCGTGCTGATGCTGATGGGCCGCTCGCCCAGCAATGCTGCCTTCTGGGCCACGCTGTCGTGCATCGCGGTGAGTTGGGTCAGCAAGGAAACGCGCATGGGGCCGAAGGAGATCTGGGACGCCATCCAGACCGGCGCGCGCAACACGCTGATCATCGGCGCAACCGTGGGCGTCATCGGCGTGATCGTCGGCGTGATCTCGCTCACCGGCATGGGGCTGAAGTTTTCCGATCTGATCATCTCGATGGCCGGTGACAGTCTGTTCATCGCCATCGTGCTGATTGCGCTGGCCTCGCTCGTACTCGGCATGGGCGTACCCGTTACCGCCGCATATCTGATCGTGGCAGTGCTGGCAGTACCAGCGCTAGGCAACTACGGCGTGTCGGCCATCGCCGCCCACATGATCGTGTATTGGTTGTCGCAGGACTCGAACATCACCCCACCGGTCTGCGTGGCAGCCTACGCGGGCGCCGCCATTGCGGGCTCCGATCCGTGGAAAACCGGCTGGACCTCGTTCAAGTTCGCCAAGATGCTGTACGTCACGCCGCTGCTGTTCGCGTACGTGCCGGGCATCCTGCTCGAAGGCTCGGCGTTCGACATCTTCACGGCATTCTTCTCGGCCACGCTCGGCACCATCGCCTTCGGCGCCTTGGCCATGGGCTTCCTGCGCCGTCGCACCAGCATGATCGAATGGGCGCTGCTCGGTGCGGCAACCTTCGCCCTGTACTGGCCCGACTTCATTAGCGACCTGGTCGGCTGCGCGTTGGTGGCCCTGGTGTGGTGGCTGCAGCGTGACGCCCAGCCCGTGCCGCGGCCCACCGTCTGATTTTTCAACGTTCTACCTGCAACACTACAAACCAGAGGAGACATTCTGATGATGACCAAACTGATGAAACTGCCGGCGACCTTCGGCACGCTCGCCGTGGCAGCCGTCGCGGCCCTCACGCTGACGGCCTCGCCTGCCGCGGAAGCGCAAACCAAGCGTCTGGCCTTCTCCGGCGGGCCAGACGGCGGCACCTTCCAGTTCTTCTCGAACGGGATCGCCACGCAGCTCTCCCGTCACGTAGACGGTGTCGAGGTGTCGAACATGGTTTCCGCCGGCTCGGTCGAGAACCTGCGCCGCGTGAACTCGCGTGATGCCGAATTCGGCATTGTGTACTCGGGCGATATCTACCTCGGCATGAACGGCCGCCTGACCAACGACACCAACCGTTATCGCAACGTGCAGGTCGTGTCCTACCTGTACGGTGCGCCGGGCCACCTGATCGTGCGCGAAGATTCCGGCATCACCGAAGTCTCGCAACTGGCCGGCAAGCAAGTCGCCGTCGGCCCTGCTGGCTCGGGTGCCGCAGCTTCGGCTCAGCGCTTCTTCGAGAGCGTAGGGCTGTGGGACAAGATGAAGCCGACCTTCATCGGCTACTCGCAAGGCGCCTCGGCGCTGGGTGACCGCCAGATCGACGCGCTGTGGGTCTTCGCCGGCTTCCCGAACGCTTCGGTGATCCAGGCCGCCACGTCGAACAAAGTGCGCCTGCTGCAGGTATGGGAAGCGGCGGAGAAAGGCACGCTGGCCAAAGACCACCCCTACTACGCCAAGGTCACCATCCCGGCCGGCACCTATCCGGGCGTGGACTATGACGTGCACTCGATCTCCGACTCCGCCCTGTGGGTGGCCGGTCGTCACGTGTCTGCCGACGACATGTACAAGTACGTCAGCAACATCTATTCGGACGCTGGCCTGAAGTACATGCATTCGGTTGCCAAAGCGGCTGAAGCCATGACCATCCCGGACGCACTGCTCGGCGTCGTGACCCCGGTGCATGCTGGTGCCGCGAAGTTCTGGGAAGAGAAAGGCCTCAAGCTCAAAGACGACCAGAAGCCCTAAGCTTCACATCGCTTGAACGAAAAAGCCCGGCCGATTGGCCGGGCTTTTTTGCATTTGCGCCGTATGCCTGCGCCAGGCCGTCACTCCAATTCGGACGCCTTGCGCACGCGGCGCTTGCGCACACCCTCGGCCAGGGCATCGAGCACCGGCACGGTGTCTTCCCAGCCGATGCAGGCGTCGGTGATGCTTTTGCCGTACTCCAGCGCCTGATCGGGCACGAGATCCTGACGGCCTTCCTTGAGGTGCGACTCGATCATCAAACCGATGATGCGATCTTCGCCAGCGGCCATCTGGCCCGCCACGTCTGCAGCAACCTCGATCTGCAGCGCATGCTGCTTGCGGCTGTTGGCGTGCGAGCAGTCGATCATCAGCTTGGCCGGCACGCCGGAGGCAGCCAGCGCCTTGCAGGCGATATCCACACTGCCTGCGTCGTAGTTGGGGCCACCGCTGCCGCCACGCAGAATCACGTGACAGTCTTCGTTGCCCTTGGTGGACACGATGGCCGAGTGCCCCGCCTTGGTCACCGACAGGAAATGATGCGGCGACTGCGCGGCCTTGATGGCATCCACGGCGATGCGCACGTTGCCATCGGTGCCGTTCTTGAAACCGACCGGGCACGACAGGCCGGAGGCCAGCTCGCGGTGCACCTGGCTTTCGGTGGTACGCGCACCAATGGCACCCCATGAGATGAGGTCGGCCACGTACTGCGGCGTGATCATGTCGAGAAACTCGGTGCCAGCCGGCAAGCCCATGTCATTGATCTCCCACAACAACTTGCGGGCGATGCGCAGACCTTCGTTGATGCGGAAACTGTTGTCGAGGAAGGGGTCGTTGATCAGCCCCTTCCAGCCCACCGTGGTACGCGGCTTCTCAAAATAAACGCGCATCACCACCAGCAGATCATCTTGCAGGCGGTCAGCCTCGGCCTTGAGGCGGCGTGCGTACTCGATGGCCGCATCGGTGTCGTGGATGGAGCACGGCCCCACCACCACCAGCAGGCGGTCGTCGGCACCGTACAGGATGCGATGGATGGCCTGGCGCGTCTCGTACGCCGTCTGGGCAGCCTTGTCCGAAGCCGGAAACTCGCGCAGCACGTGCGTCGGGGGGACAAGTTCCTTGATTTCCTGGATGCGGGTGTCGTCGATGGGTTTGTTTGCCGTTGCAGACATCATGTGTACCAACACAATTTCGGGAAACGCGGATTTTACTCCGCAAGCGCAAGCCGGCGCGAACCGGGTTTTCCGCAGGCCTCAGCTCTTGGGGCGCAGCGCGTGTTTGGGGCGGAAGACCTTGATGACATTTTCATCAGCCTCGACATACGGCCCACCGATCAAATCGATGCAATACGGGATGGCAGCGAACACGCCGGTATGCACGACCTTGCCGTCTGCGTCGCGCAGGCCTTCCAGCGTCTCGCGAATGGCGCGCGGCTGGCCCGGCAGGTTGACGATCAGACTCGTACCGCGCACCACCGCCACCTGCCGCGAGAGAATCGCCGTCGGCACGAAGTTGAGGCTGATGCGGCGCATCTCTTCGCCAAATCCCGGCATTTCCTTGTCGCCAACCGCCAGCGTGGCCTCCGGGGTGACGTCGCGTAGCGCCGGGCCGGTGCCGCCGGTGGTGAGGATCAATGCACACTTCCTGGTGTCGGCCAGCTCTTTGAGCGTGGCCTCAATGACGGGCTGCTCATCGGGGATCAGGCGCGTCTCGGCACTCCACGGTGAGGTCAACGCGCCGTCAAGCCAGTCGCGCAAGGCCGGAATGCCCTGATCCTCGTAGGTGCCTTCCGAGGCTCGGTCGCTGATGGAAACCAGACCGATGGTGATGTGTTCGCTCATGCAGACTCCGTTTCGTCAGGTTCTTCGTCATCCACCACCTGGGTGCCGTCCAGGCCACGCAGGATGCGGAAAATCTCGCGGTAGGATTTGGGCGGCTTGTTCTGCTCGCGCTCTTTGAGCGCATTGCGGCGCAAGGTGCGCAGGTGCTGCAGATCGGCATGCGGCCATTCTTCCACGATGCGACCGGCCACCTTCTCGTCTTCGAGAAAGGCGTCGCGCAAGCGTTCGAGCCGATGATGGCGCGCCACTTCCTCTTTCGACACATTCTTGAAGGCATCCAGCGCAGCGCGAATCGGCTCGGCGTCGATG
The DNA here is from genome assembly GCF_059703745.1 of Pseudazoarcus sp. NS20. Lineage (NCBI taxonomy): Bacteria > Pseudomonadati > Pseudomonadota > Betaproteobacteria > Rhodocyclales > Zoogloeaceae > Pseudazoarcus > Pseudazoarcus sp. NS20. The sequence continues at coordinate 586,845 of NZ_BAAKIY010000002.1, read as the reverse complement.
CCGCGCATCAGCTTGCCGATGTACTGCAGCTGCCGGCGGCGCGCCTCGTGCTGGGTGATGCGCCGCGCAGCCAGCACGGCTTCGCGCAGGTTTTCAGGCAGATCAAGCTTCTTCAGGCGCTCACCCGGCAGCTCGACCAGCTCGGTGCCGATATCCTGCAGCGCATGCATCTCGCGCTTGCGGCTGCTCTTGCTGGGCCGCCCGTCAAACGGGTCGTCGATCTCGTCTTGTTGGTCTCGCCGGGCGTTGCTCATGGGGAAGTCTGTCGCTGGATCGGGGTAAGATTATAGCCTTTCACCGCAGGCACCCCGCTCCATGTCCGACTCCGGCTTCTCTTTTTCCCACGATCGTTTGAGTGAAATCGCCGCCCGCGTGGTTGAACTTGCCCGCGCCCGCGGCGCCGATGCCTGCGAGGCGGAGGTTTCCGAAGGCTCCGGGCAGACGGCCAGCGTTCGCAAGAGCGAGGTCGACACCATCGAGTACAACCGCGACAAAGGTGTCGGCATCTCGGTGTACATCGGCAAAAGCCGCGGCCACGCCAGCACTTCCGACTTCTCCGACGAGGCCTTGCAGTCGACGGTGGAGGCGGCCTTGTCGATCGCGCGCTTCACGGCGCCCGACCCGGCCGCAGGCCTGCCGGACGCCTCTTTGCTGGCGCGCGACTGGCCCGATCTCGATCTGCATCACCCCTGGAACATTGACATCGAACAGGCCATCGAGCTGGCACGCAGTTGCGAAGAAGCCGCCTACGGTGTCGGCAAGCAGATCTCCAACTCGGAGGGCGCCAGCGTATCCACACAACAGGCGCATTTCGTGTTCGCCAACAGCCTGGGTTTTCTCGGCGGTTACGCCAGTTCGCGCCACAGCACATCGTGCTCGGTGATTGCCGGCAAGGGTGACGGCATGCAGCGCGAGTTCTGGTACGACTCGCGCCGTGACGCGGCCGACCTCGACAGTGCTGAGTCGATTGGCCGCAAGGCTGGCGAACGCGCCCTCCGCCGTCTGGGCGCCCGCAAGATTTCAACCTGCGAAGTGCCCGTACTGTTCGAGGCGCCGGTAGCACTGACACTGTTGGGCAATTTCACGCATGCTGTGAGCGGCGGCGCGCTGTACCGCAAGTCCAGCTTTCTGCTCGATTCGCTCGGTCAGCAGATCCTGCCGTCGTTCGTTTCGATTCACGAGCGCCCTCATGAACGCAAGGCCTTCGGCTCATCGCCGTTCGACAGCGAAGGCGTGGCAACCCACCCGCGCGATGTGGTGGCCGACGGCGTGCTGCAGGGTTACTTCCTGTCCACGTACACGGCGCGCAAGCTGGGCATGCAGACCACCGGCAATGCGGGCGGCTCGCACCACCTGGTGATGCAAGGCGGCGATGACGACTTCGAGGCTCTGCTCAAGCGCATGGGCCGCGGCCTGCTGGTGACCGAGTTGCTCGGCCAAGGCGTGAACTACGTCACGGGCGACTATTCACGCGGCGCCGCCGGATACTGGGTAGAGAATGGCGAAATCCAGCATGCTGTCGAAGAGGTAACCATCGCCGGCAACTTGCGAGACATGTTCATGAACATCGTATCAATCGGGAATGACGCGCTGCCGCGCGGCGCGAAACGCTGCGGATCGGTGCTCATCGAACGCATGAAGATTGCCGGAAGCTGATTGCACGGCGCGGTACGGCGGTCATTCGTGCGGGCACCGCACAATACGGGTTATCCGAGGTGTGCCGTGGGTGGCGGATTCATATAATGCGGCGCACTATCGCAACACCTAGCAACACCTAACCACAAGAAGAGGAGGAAACCGTGGAACGCCGCAAGTTTCTGAAACACGCCGGTATCGCCGGTGTCATCGCCAGCGCCAGCGCGCCGGCCATCGTCAGTGCTCAGCAGAACATCCGTTGGCGCCTTGCCTCCAGCTTCCCGAAATCGCTCGGTACGCTGTTCGGTGGCGCTGAAGCCTTTGCCCAGAGCGTTTCCGAAGCCACGGGTGGCAAGTTCAACATCACCGTGCACGCTGCCGGTGAGCTAGTCCCCGCCTTCGGCGTGCTCGACGCTACCCGCAACGGCACCATTGAGTGCTCGCACACGGCTCCGTACTACTTCTTCGGCACGGACGAAACTTTCGCACTCGATTGCGCGATTCCGTTCGGCATGAACTCCCGCCAGCAGACCGCGTGGATGTACGAAGGCAACGGCCTCAAGCTGTTCCGCGACTTCTACGCCGAGTACAACATCGTGAACTTCCCGATGGGCAACTCGGGCGCCCAGATGGGCGGCTGGTACCGCAAGGAAATCAAGTCGGTTGCCGACCTGAACGGCCTGAAGTTCCGCGTCGGCGGCTTCGGCGGTCGCGTGTTGGCCAAGCTGGGCGTTCTGCCGCAGAACATCCCGGCCGGCGAGATCTATCAGACCCTGGAAAAAGGCACCATCGACGCCGCCGAATGGATCGGCCCGTACGACGATCTGCGCCTGGGCCTGCACAAGGTTGCCCAGCACTATTACTTCCCGGCCTGGTGGGAAGGCAGCACGCAGTTCACGCTGTACGTCAATGACAAGGCCTTCAACGCCCTGTCGCCGGAGTACAAGGCCATCGTTCGTCAGGCTGCCAGCGACGCCCACGTGCGCGTTCAAGCCCGCTACGATGCACTGAACCCGGGTTCGCTCAAGCAGCTCATCGCCGAAGGCGCCAAGCTGCACCGCTTCCCGCGCGATGTGATGGACGCCGCCTTCAAGGCCCGCCGCGAAGTCTACGACGAGCTCAACGAGAAGAATCCGAAGTGGCGCAAGATCTTCGCCGACTACGAGGCCTTCCAGCGTGACTCGTACCAGTGGGAAGGCGTTGCCGAAGGCAGCTACAACCAGTACATGGCTGCCCAGAAGCTGTAATTGTTCCAAAGCCGCCCGCGCCATTCAGCGCGGGCGGCTTTTTGTCGTCTGCAGTCTTTATTTTCAGGCCAACCTCTGGCCTCGCCATGGAGCCCGCGATGGGACCCCTGCTCACGCTTTCCGCAGCCATCGATGCGACCAGCCGATTCATCGGCAAGGCCATGATCTGGTTCATTTTTGCTGCTGCCGTCATCAGCGCCGGCAATGCCGTCGCGCGTAAGGCATTCAGTATCGGCTCGAACGCCTTCCTCGAAGTTCAGTGGTATCTCTTCGCAGCCGCTTTCATGCTTGGCGCAGCCGCTACCTTTCTGAACAACGGTCACGTGCGCATCGACGTGCTGGCAAGCCGTTTTACCAGCCGTACACGCGCCATGATCGACATCGGCGGCATCCTGATCTTTCTGCTGCCGCTGTGTTATTTCATGATCGATTTCTCCTGGCCGCTGGTCTCGCGAGCCTATGAATTCGGTGAAGTTTCGTCGAACGCCGGCGGCCTCATTCGCTGGCCGGTGTACGCCACCCTTCCAGCCGGTTTCGCCTTGCTGGCATTGCAGGCCGTGTCGGAACTGATCAAACGCGCCGGCTTCCTGGCCGGCCAGGCACCCGACCCGTTCGCTCAGGGTGACGAAGAAATCCCCCCGGTCGTTGAAGGGATGACTCAAACGGCTGACGAGGTTCGTAAATAATGGAATTCATCGCTGCCAACCTCGCGCCGATCATGTTCGGCGCGCTCGTGCTGTTCCTGCTGTCGGGCTTTCCGGTTGCATTCTCGCTGGCCGCCTGCGGCCTGTTCTTCGGTTTCATCGGCATGGAGTTGGGCCTGCTGCCCGGCACCATGTTCCAGGCGCTGCCGCTACGCGTGTTCGGCATCATGCAGAACGAGACGCTGCTGGCGATCCCGTTCTTCACCTTGATGGGGCTGATACTCGAGCGAAGCGGCATGGCCGAGGATCTGCTCGACACCATCGGGCAGGTCTTCGGCCCGATTCGCGGCGGTCTGGCGCTGGCCGTGATCTTCGTCGGCGCCCTGCTTGCGGCCACCACCGGCGTGGTCGCGGCTTCGGTGATTTCGATGGGCCTGATCTCGCTGCCGATCATGCTGCGCTACGGCTATTCGCGCCCGCTCGCAGCCGGGGTGATTACCGCTTCGGGCACGTTGGCGCAGGCACTGCCGCCGTCCATCGTGCTGATCGTGCTGGCCGACCAGCTCGGCCGCAGCGTTGGCGACATGTACAAAGGGGCTTTCCTGCCCGCCTTCATTCTGGTGGGCATGTACGTGCTGTACATCGTCGTGCTGTCGATCTTTTCGCCGAAGACCGTGCCCGCCCTGCCGCCCGAAGCGCTCAAGTACAAAGAGCCTGACGGTGGCTCCGGCATGCGCTCGCTGGGCGTGCTGATGGCCATTCTCGCCGCCGTGGGCCTTGCCTTCGGGCACTTCTACGGCGACATCGCCAGCTGGATGCAAGATCGCACGGTGAACCCCGCCACCGATGAAACGGTGGTGATGTCGCTGACCGTCGTGACCGCACTGGGTCTGTTGCTTGCGCTCGGCAACAAGGTACTCAAGCTGGGCCTGTTGTCAGTGATCGCCGAGCGTGTGGTGTTCGTTCTGATTCCGCCGCTGGCGCTGATCTTCCTGGTGTTGGGCACCATCTTCATCGGCGTGGCAACGCCGACCGAAGGCGGTGCAATGGGGGCCGTCGGTGCGCTGCTCATGGCCGTTGCGCGACGCCGCCTGGACTGGAAGCGCCTGTGCGATGCGCTGGAATCGACCACCCGCCTGTCGGTGTTCGTGATGTTCATCCTGATCGGCGCCACGGTGTTCAGCTTCACCTTCACCGCCATCGACGGCAAGGAATGGGTCGAGCACCTGTTCGACAAGCTGCCGGGCGGTCAGATCGGCTTCCTGATTTTCGTCAACCTGGTGGTGTTCGTACTGGGCTTCTTCCTCGACTTCTTCGAGATCGCCTTCATCCTGATTCCGCTGCTCGCACCGATCGCCGACAAACTCGGCATCGACCTGATCTGGTTCGGCATCATGATCGCCATCAACCTGCAGACCTCGTTCCTTACGCCTCCGTTCGGCTTCGCGCTGTTCTACCTGCGCAGCGTGGCGCCGGTTTCAGCGTACGTCGATCGGGTCACGAAGAAACGCATCGAAGGTATCCGCACCACGGACATCTATCGTGGTTCGGTGGTCTTCGTACTCATCCAGCTGACGCTGCTCGGCTTGTTGATGGCCTTTCCGCAGCTGGTCACCGGCAACCTCGACGCCAAAGTCGACGTCGACCTCGACACCATCCAGATCGCCCCGCAAGAAGGCTGGGGCAATGGCGGCAGCGGTGGTGGCTGGGGTGACTCCGGCAGTGGTTGGGGTGCAGAGCCCGCGGCTCCGGCGGGTGGAGATGTCCCTGCCCCGGCCGAGCCCGCTGAAGGCGGATGGGGAAACAACGCCTGGTGACGGGGCACACTGCCACCACCACCCTGTGCCTGATACGGCATGGTGAAACCGCGTGGAATGCCGAGCGCCGCATTCAGGGGCAGCTCGACATTCCACTCAATGCCAACGGCGAGAGTCAGGCGCAGGCCACCGCCAATGCGCTGCAAGGGCAAGCTTTTGATGCAGCCTACTGCAGCGACCTTTCTCGCGCCCATGCAACCGCGCAAGCTGCTGCCGACCGTCTGGGCATCGCACTCACGCCCGAGCCGCAATTGCGAGAGCGCCATTACGGCATCTTCCAGGGCCTGACCTACGCCGAAGCCAAGCAGCGCTACCCGCAGGATTTCGCACGCCACTCCACCCGCGACCCGCTCTACACACTGCCCGAGGGCGGCGAGAGCCTCACGCATCTGGCCGCGCGCATTCATGCGGTCATCGACCGCATCGCTCACATGCATGCCGGCGGCCGAGTATTGATCGTCACCCACGGCGGCGTGCTCGACATCGTCAATCGCATGGCCACCGGCAAGCCGCTATCGACCGAGCGCGACTTCGTGCTGCCGAACGCCGCCCTCAACTGGATCGTGCGTGAGCCCGCCGGCTGGCGCGTGCTGAGTTGGGCCGATCAACGGCATCTGACGCATACACGCGACGAATTGCCGCGCACCTGACGTGCACTGATTACGCTCTCCTGCGTTTGCGGTACCCTTTCGGCCCATTGCGCCATGCTGGCGCCGACCGCGTACGCATCCGAGGAGATTCCGCATGAGCAACCGCCGCCAGTTTCTGAAAGGTTCCGGCATGGCCGGCATTCTGGCGGCCGGTTCGGCTCCGGCGATCGTCATGGCACAACAGAACGTGCGCTGGCGCCTGGCCTCAAGCTTCCCGAAATCCCTCGACAATCTGTTCGGCCCGTCGGAGTTGTTCGCGCGCAGCGTGGCCGAAGCCACTGGCGGGCGCTTCCAGATCTCGCTGTATGCCGCCGGCGAGATCGTGCCGGCCTTCAGCGTGGTCGATGCGGTGCAGAACGGCACGGTGGACTGCGCGCACACCGCGCCGTATTACTTCTTCGGCAAGGACGAGACCTTTGCCTTCGACTGCGCCATTCCCTTCGGCATGAACTCGCGCCAGCAGACGGCGTGGATGTACGAGGGCAACGGCCTCAAGCTCACGCGCGAGTTCTACGCCCAGTACAACATCGTGAACTTCCCGATGGGCAACACCGGCGCACAAATGGGTGGCTGGTATCGCAAGGAGATCCGCAGCGTCGCCGACCTGAACGGCCTGCGCATGCGCATCGGCGGCTTCGGTGGGCGCGTGCTGGCCAAGCTGGGACTGGTGTCGCAGAACATCCCGGCGGCCGAAGTCTATGCCGCACTCGAGAAAGGCACCATCGACGCCACCGAGTTCGTCGGCCCCTACGACGACCTGCGACTGGGCCTGTACCGAGTCGCGCCCTACTACTACTTCCCGGCGTGGTGGGAAGGCGGCGCGCAAGTCTGTCTGTACGTGAACGACAAGGTCTGGGGCGCCTTGTCGCCGGAGTACAAGGCCATCGTGCAGCGCGCCGCCAGCGAAGCCCACATCTCGATGCAGGCACGCTACGACGCACGCAACCCGGCCGCACTGAAGCAGCTCATTGCCGAAGGCGCCAAGCTCTCGCGCATGCCGCGTGACGTGATGGACGCGGCCTTCAAGGCCTCCCGCGAGGTGTATGCCGAGCTGAACGAACGCAACCCCAACTGGCGCAAGATCTTCAACGATTACAGCCGCTTCCATTCTGACCAACTTCAGTGGGAGCCTGTGGCAGAAGGCACGTACAACCAGTACATGTCCGCGCAGCGCCTGTAACGCACTGCCGCGACACATCATGACGACACGCCGCCGCTTTATTGCCCATACCGGCGTGGCAGGCATCCTCGCCGCCGGCACCGCACCGGGCATGGCCGTGACCGGCCGCAACATCCGCTGGCGCTTGGCATCGAGCTTTCCGCGCTCGATGGATGCGCTGTACGGCGGCACCAACCGTTTCGCCCGCAACGTGGCCGAAGCCAGCGACGGCCGCTTCGTCATCAGCACCTATGCCGCCGGCGAACTGGTGCCCGCCTTCGGCGTCGTGGATGCCGTGCAACAACACACCGTCGAGTGTGCCCACACCGCGCCGTATTACTTCTTTGGCAAGAACGAAGCCTTCGCCTTCGACACGGCCATCCCCTTCGGCATGAACTCGCGCCAGCAAACCGCGTGGATGCTGGAGGGCAACGGCATGAAGCTGATGCGCGAGTTCTACGCGCCCTACGACATCGTGAATTTCGCGATGGGCAACTCCGGCACCCAGATGGGAGGCTGGTACCGCAAGGAGATCCGCAGCCTGGCCGATCTGCGCGGCATGCGCTTTCGCATCGGAGGCTTCGGCGGCGTGGTGTTCTCGCGCCTCGGCGCCGTGCCGCAGAGCATTCCCATGGCCGACGTACACTCGGCCATCGAACGCGGCGTGATCGACGCCACCGAATTCATCGGCCCCTATGATGACCTGCGCCTCGGCCTGCATCGCATCGCGCCGTACTACTACGCGCCCGCCTGGTGGGAAGGTAGCGGCCAGCTGTCGCTATACATCAACACGCATGCCTGGAACGCGCTGCCCACCGAGTATCAGCACATCGTGCGACTCGCCGCGAGCGACGCCCACGTGTGGATCCAAGCCGCCTACGACGCGCGCAATCCGCCGGCAATGAAGCAACTCATCGCCGAGGGCGCCAAGCTCATGCGCACCCCGCGCGAGATCATGGATGCCGCGTTTCGCGAGTCGCAGGCCTTGTATGCCGAGCTTGATCAACGCAACCCGGCGTGGCGCAAGATTTTCGCCGACTACCGCCGCTTTCAGCGCGATCAGGTGCAGTGGTCGTCCGTGGCCGAAGACCTCTACAACCAGTACATGGGCGCGCAGGATCTGTCGCGCTGAAAGGCGCGCCCCGTAAGGGGGCATACAGCCTGACATGCTAGAATCCCAAGCACTTCATCACGCAAGCGAGCGCCAACGAATGTTCTCTGCGAAAGACACCCTTGCCCTGACCGATCCCGAGTTGTGGAAGGCCGTTGCGGCCGAAAACCATCGCCAGGAAGAACACATCGAACTCATCGCATCGGAGAACTACGTCTCCCACGCGGTGATGGAGGCACAGGGTTCGCAGCTCACCAACAAGTACGCCGAGGGCTACCCCGGCAAGCGTTACTACGGTGGCTGCGAGTTCGTCGACATGGCCGAACAACTCGCCATCGACCGCATCAAGAAAATCTTCGGTGCCGAGGCCGCCAACGTGCAGCCCAACTCCGGCTCGCAGGCCAACCAGGCCGTGCTGATGGCTTTCGCCAAGCCCGGCGACACCATCCTCGGCATGAGCCTGGCCGAAGGCGGCCACCTCACCCACGGCATGGCACTGAACATGTCGGGCAAGTGGTTCAATGCCGTCTCCTACGGCCTGAACGACAAGGAAGAAATCGACTACGACGCGATGGAGCGCCTGGCCCACGAGCACAAGCCGCGCATCATCGTGGCTGGCGCATCGGCCTATTCGCTGCGCATCGACTTCGAGCGTTTCGCCAAGGTCGCCAAGGATGTCGGCGCCGTCTTCTGGGTCGACATGGCGCACTACGCCGGCCTGATTGCCGCCGGCGAGTACCCCAACCCGGTACCGCATGCCGATGTCGTCACCTCGACCACGCACAAGACGCTGCGCGGCCCGCGCGGCGGCATCATCCTGATGAAGGCCGAGCACGAAAAAGCCCTCAACTCCGCGATCTTCCCCGGCCTGCAAGGTGGCCCGCTGATGCACGTCATCGCCGCCAAGGCCGTGGCCTTCAAGGAAGCGCTGGAGCCGGGCTTCAAGACCTACCAGCAGCAAGTCATCCGCAACGCCCAGGCCATGGCGCGCACGCTCACCGAGCGCGGCCTGCGCATCGTGTCGAATCGCACCGAGAGCCACGTCTTCCTGCTCGACCTGCGTGCCAAGAAAATCACCGGCAAGGATGCCGAAGCCGCTCTCGGCCTGGCCCACATCACGGTGAACAAGAACGCCATTCCGAACGACCCCGAGCGCCCGATGGTCACCTCCGGCATCCGCATCGGCTCGCCGGCCATGACCACCCGCGGCTTCGGCGAAGCCGAGGCAGTCACCGTGGCCAACCTGATCGCCGACGTGCTCGAAGCACCTGCCGACGAGGCTGTGCTGGCGCGCGTGCGCGAGCAGGCCGCGGCGCTGTGCGCACGCTTCCCGGTGTATGGCAACTAAACGGCAAGGGACGGGCCGCCGACAATGAAATGCCCGTTTTGTGGTGACCCCAACACCCAGGTCACCGATACGCGCGAAAACGACGAAGGCGACGTGGTGCGTCGCCGTCGCCGCTGCGTGGCCTGCGACAAGCGTTTCACCACCTACGAGCGCATCGATCTCAAGATGCCGCAGATCGTCAAACGCAACGGCAACCGCAGCGAATTCGACCACGACAAGCTCGCCGCCAGCCTCAAGCTCGCGCTGCGCAAGCGCCCCGTCGCGGCCGAAGCCATCGACGCCGCCATCGACCGCATCGAGGCACGCCTGCTGTCACTGGGCGAGCGCGAGATCACCAGCAACAAGCTCGGCGAGCTGGTGATGGACGAACTGCGCGCACTCGATCAGGTGGCCTACGTGCGTTTCGCTTCGGTGTACCGCAACTTCACCGACGTTGACGCCTTCGCCGACCTGATCCGTGAAGTCAAAACACGCCCGCGCCGCGGTCGCCAGCCCGGCAAGAGCAGCACCACCACTTCGGTCGAAGATGACCTTTTCCGCGATTGATCACCAGATGATGGCGCGCGCGCTGCAACTCGCAGCGCGCGGCCTGGAAACCACCACGCCCAATCCTCGCGTCGGCTGCGTGCTCGTGCGCGATGGCGTGATCATTGCCGAGGGCTGGCACGAACGCGCCGGCCAGCCGCATGCCGAAGCCGCCGCACTGGCGTTGGCCGGCCCCGCGGCGCGCGGCGCCACCGCCTACATCACGCTTGAGCCCTGCGCCCACTACGGCCGTACCCCGCCGTGCGCCAAAGCGCTGGTTGAGGCCGGCGTGGGCCGCGTGGTGGCAGCCATGTCCGACCCCAACCCGAAAGTAGCTGGCCGTGGCTTCGCGCTGCTCGAAGAGCACGGCATCCCGTGGCAGGTCGGCCTGCTCGAAGCCGAAGCGCGCGAGCTCAACATCGGCTTCATTTCGCGCATGACGCGCGGGCGGCCCTGGGTGCGCCTGAAGGCGGCAAGCACGCTCGATGGCAAGACGGCGCTTGAAAACGGCACCAGCCAGTGGATCACCGGCCCGGCCGCACGCCGTGACGGCCACCAGTGGCGCGCACGCGCCTGCGCCATCCTGACCGGTTTCGGCACCGTCAAGGCCGATGACCCGCAGCTCACCGTGCGTGATGTGCCGTGCAGCCGTCAGCCGCTGCGCGTGGTGGTCGATGCACGTCTCGAAACCCCCGTCACCGCACGCATCGTGCAAGGCGGGAACGTACTCATCGCCTGCGCCACACGCGACGAAGGCCGGGCAGCCGCGCTGGAAAAGCTCGGAGTGGAAATCGTGGCGCTGCCCAACCCGGCTGGCAAAGTCGATCTACCCGGTCTGCTCGCGGAGTTGGCACAGCGCGGCATCAACGAGGTGCATGCCGAGGCCGGCTTCAAGCTCAACGGCTCGCTGCTGCGCGAAGGCTGCGTGGATGAACTGCTGCTCTACGTTGCCCCTATGCTGGTCGGCGATGCGGCCATGGGCATGTTCAACCTTGCCGCTCTCACCGATCTGCAAAAGGCTCATCGCCTGCGCATCACCGACCTGCGCGCAGTGGGCGAGGATTTTCGAATCCTCGCCCGAGTGCGCTGAAGCATCGGGCGCTCACGCCTCCACGATCAGTTTTTCAGCCTCCGAGCCGCGTCCGATCTGACGCATGTCATGACCAGTGGGCGTCTGATGCACGCGCAGACCGAACTCCGGCAGCACGGCAAAGATGTGGTCGAAGATGTCGCCCTGAATGGCTTCGTATTCGACCCAGCGCGTGGTCGTGGTGAAGCAGTACAACTCCATCGGAATGCCGTTCGGTCCACCCTCAAGCTGCCGCACCATCAAGGTCATGTCCTTGTGGATTTGCGGGTGCGCCTGCAGGTAAGCGTTCAGATAGGCACGGAACGTACCGATATTGGTGAGACGACGGCCATTCATCGGGCAATCCCAATCGTTGCCGAGTGACTGGTTGAACTGCTCGATTTCCGTCATCTTGTTATCCAGGTACTTGGCAAGCAGATGGCCGCGATGCAGACGCTCGACATCCTCTCGGCTGATGAAGCGCACGCTGGTGCTATCGATCATCACGCTGCGTTTGATGCGGCGCCCACCCGAATCAGACATGCCGCGCCAGTTCTTGAACGAGTCAGAGATCAATGCATACGTGGGAATGGTGGTGATGGTGTTGTCCCAGTTGCGCACCTTGACTGTCGTCAGCCCGATATCGACGACATCGCCATCCGCTCCATACTTTGGCATCTCCAACCAGTCACCGAGTGCCAACATGTTGTTCGCCGAAAGCTGAATGCCGGCCACCAGCCCCATGATCGGGTCTTTGAAGACCAACATCAGCACGGCAGTCATGGCCCCCAGACCGGACAGCAGAATCGCCGGCGACTGACCGACCAGCAGTGAGACGATCAGCACGCCCCCCAGGATGGCGCCGACCAGCTTCACGCTCTGGAACACACCCCGCAGCGGCAGATGACGCCCACGCACGCTGCGCTGAGCAATGTCGCCGATGCCGTCGAGCAAGGAGAAAATCGCCAACATCATGAACAGCACGATCCAGACATTGGTGCCGACTTCGATCACCCCGCGGGCAAACGCGCCCTCTTCCATCCACAGACGCATCTGCGCCTGCACGATGACACCCTGAGCCGCAAGCGCCAGCCGATTGAAGAAATTCCGGTGCACCAGCACTTTCGGCCATTCACGCTTCGATCCATCCGCAAAGCGCATCAACATGCGCAACACGACGCGATGCAGCACCAAGTGAAGCACCAGCGCCACAAGCGCGATCACGCAAAGCACGATCAAGGTCGACAACAACTCGACGTTCTGCATACCGGCCGTGAGCAGCCACTGTTCAATGTAATCCTGCAAACCTCTTCTCCCAGCAATATCAATCACTTCTCAATCACCCTGACTCAGCAGGAATGCGGAAAAAGCAAATCGTTTTAATACAAACACATACAAGAACCACATTCTAACAAAAGTATTTTTTCACCCCTATCCGGAGCGACCGCGCCAGCGACTGTCGCCATTTGCGGCTTTGAGAGGATTGGCCGCTGCGGTTATTATCTAATGGTCTTGCACATCGCCCGAACGCCGCATGACTGCGGCATCTTCGAGCTGTCCCGATCGCACGGGGCCGGCCACGAAGCCAGACCGGCGCGATCAATATTTCGACCCCAGATGCTGCTTCACTCCATCATCCTGATGCCGTTCATCGGCAGTCTGCTGGCTGCCTTGATGCCGGAAAACGCGCGCAATCGCGAAGCCTGGCTGGCTGGCGCCGTCGCCGTATATGGCCTTGTCGCAGGCGGCTCACTGTACTCCACCGTCACCGCAGGTGAGGTGGTGCGCGAAAGCACCCAGTGGGTGCCCGCGCTCGGCCTGGAGTTCGCCTTGCGGGTGGACGGCCTGGCCTGGCTGTTCATGATGCTGATCGTGGTCATCGGCCTGCTGGTGGTGCTGTACGCGCGCTATTACATGTCGCCCGAAGACCCGGTGCCGCGCTTCTTCTCATTCCTGCTGGCCTTCATGGGCTCGATGCTGGGCGTGGTGATGTCGGGCAACCTGATCCAGCTCGTGGTGTTCTGGGAGCTGACCAGCGTTACCTCTTTCCTGCTCATCGCCTACTGGCACCACCGCGCCGACGCGCGGCGCGGTGCGCGCATGGCCTTCACCGTCACCGCTACCGGCGGGCTCTGCCTGTTTGCCGGCGTGCTGGTGCTCGGCAACATCGTCGGCAGCTATGACATCGACGACATTCTGGCCGCGGGCGAGCTGGTCAAGCAGCACGACTACTACATGGTCGTGCTGGTGCTGGTGGCACTCGGCGCACTCACCAAGAGCGCGCAGTTCCCGTTCCACTTCTGGCTGCCGCACGCCATGGCTGCCCCCACGCCGGTGTCGTCGTACCTGCACTCGGCCACCATGGTGAAGGCTGGCATCTTCCTCTTGATGCGCCTGTGGCCGACGCTGGCTGGCACGCCGGAATGGACGTGGATCATCGCCGGCGCCGGCGTGTGCACCATGCTCATCGGCGCCTTCGTGGCCATTTTCCAGCACGATCTCAAAGGCCTGCTGGCCTATTCCACAATCAGCCATCTGGGCCTCATCACCGTGCTGCTCGGCATGGGCACACCGCTGGCGATGGTGGCGGCGGTATTCCACACGCTCAACCACGCCACGTTCAAGGCCTCGCTGTTCATGGCCGCCGGCATCATCGATCACGAAACCGGCACGCGCGACATGCGGGTACTCAAGGGCCTGCGCCACACGCTGCCGATCACCGCCACGCTGGCCATCATCGCCAGCGCGGCGATGGCCGGCGTGCCATTGCTCAACGGCTTCCTCTCCAAAGAAATGTTCTTTGCCGAGACGCTGCTGGTGGGCTCCGAGCACAACTGGTGGATGTCCGCTGCGGCCGTGGCGATGGGCATCTTCAGCGTGGCGTATTCGCTGCGCTTCATCTCGGTGTTTTTCGGCAAGCTCACCGAGAAGCTGCCGCGCGAACCGCATGAGCCGCCACGCTGGATGCGCTTCCCGGTCGAACTGCTGGTGCTGGCCTGCCTGATCGTCGGCATCATCCCCGGCATCAGCGTTGGCCCGCTGCTGCACTCGGCCGTTGCCTCCGTATTGGGCGACGCAACGCCCGAGTTCAGTCTGGCGGTGTGGCACGGCTTCAACGTCCCGTTGCTGATGAGCTTCATCGCACTGGGCGGCGGCGTGCTGTTCTATCTACTGCTGCGCCGTCGGCTGGGGCTGGACACGCGCGAGCGGGTGCCCCTGCTGCATCGCCTCAACGGCGCGCAGGCCTATGAAACCACCATGCTGCGGCTGACTTCCGCCGCATCCTTCCTGCTCGACCGCCTCAGCACCACCCGCACCCAGCCACAGTTGCTGCTGATGATGTGCCTGCTGATCGCCGTGCCGCTGTTGCTGCTGACCTCCATGCCGCAGTGGATCACCCGCCCGCTGTCCGGCACCGATCCTTATTTCGTCACCATGTGGGTAATCGGCTGCGCCTGCGCGCTGGCCGGCGCCTGGATGGCCAAGTTCCACCGGCTGGCCGCCCTGGCCTTGATCGGCGGCACCGGCATCGTCACCGCCCTCACCTTCGCCTGGCTATCGGCGCCTGATCTGGCGCTGACTCAGTTGATGGTGGAAACCGTCACCACCGTGCTGATCCTGCTCGGCCTGCGCTGGCTGCCGCCGCGCCTGAGTTCAAAAGGCTTCGACACGCCAGCGCCGGCCACGGTGTGGGTGCGCCGCACGCGCGACATGAGCGTTGCCGTGCTGGGCGGCTTGGGCATTGCCGCACTGAGCTACGCCATTCTGGTGAGACCTGCCACCGACACGATTTCCGACTTCTTCCTGATGCGCGCCCTCACCGAAGGCGGCGGCAGCAACGTGGTCAACGTCTTGCTGGTGGATTTCCGCAGTTTCGACACCTTCGGTGAAATCACCGTACTGGCGATCGTTGCGCTCACCGTGTACGCGCTGTTGCGCCGCTTCCGCCCATCGCCCGACAGCGCGGAGATTCCGCCGCAGCAACGCAACCCCATCGACCCGGCCTCGCAACAAACGCCGGCCGAGCAAGCCAACAGCGGTTATCTGATGATTCCGGGCATCTACCTGCGTTTGCTGCTGCCCTTCATGCTGGTGATCTCGGCCTATTTCTTCATGCGCGGCCACAACCTGCCGGGCGGCGGCTTCGTTGCCGGGCTGGTGTTCGCCGTGGCCATGCTGGTGCAGTACATGCTGGCCGGTGCGGTGTGGGTGGAAAGCCATCTACGCCTCAACCCGCACCGCTGGTTGAGTTACGGCCTGCTGGTGGCGGGCCTCACAGGCCTTGGGGCATGGGCCTTCGGCTTCCCCTTCCTGACCACGCACACGGCGCATTTCGACCTGCCGTTGCTGGGTGAGGTGCACGTGCCAAGCGCCTTCGTGTTCGACTTCGGCGTTTTCGGGGTGGTCGTCGGCACCACCATCCTGATGCTGGTCGCGCTGGCTCACCAGTCGGTGCGGAGCCACCGCCACACCGGCGAAACCACCACCGGGGGAGAACGCTGATGGAAGCCACAATCGCCATCGCCATCGGCGTGCTGTTCGGATGCGGCATCTGGCTGATCCTGCGCCCGCGTACCTTCCAGGTCATCATCGGCCTGCTGCTCATGTCGTACGCGGTGAACCTGTTCATCTTCGCGATGGGCCGGCTGTGGATCAACTCGCCTCCCATCACGCTCGAGCCCGGGCTCGACCCCACGATAATCGCCGACCCGCTGCCGCAGGCGCTGGTGCTCACGGCCATCGTCATCGGCTTTGCCACCACGGCGCTTTTTCTGGTGATGATGATCGGCTCACGCGGTCTGACCGGCACCGACCACATTGACGGCGAGGATTCCGATTCATGAATTCCATCGCCTGGACGCAGCACCTCATCCTGCTGCCCATCCTGTTGCCCCTGCTTGTCGGTGCCGTGCTGGTGCCGATCAACGAAGCGCGCCACGGTCTGAAGTTCGGCATCAACCTTGCCAGCACGCTGGTGACGCTGGTGCTCGCCTGCGTGCTGCTTGGGCTGGCCGACAGCGAGCATTTCGAAGACGGCATCGGCGTGTATCTGGCGGCCAACTGGTCGGCACCGTTCGGCATTGCGCTGATGCTCGATCGCCTGTCGGCGCTGATGCTGCTGCTCACTTCGGTGATTGCGCTGGCCGCACTGGTGTTCTCGATGGAGCGCTGGGCGCGCGTCGGCGTGCACTTTCACTCGCTCTTCCAGTTCCTGCTCACCGGTCTGAACGGCGCCTTCCTCACCAACGACCTGTTCAACCTCTTCGTGTTCTTCGAGGTGATGCTGGCTGCGTCCTACGGCCTGGTGCTGCACGGCTACAACGTACGCCGCATCCGCGCCGGCATGCAGTACATCGTGATCAACCTGGTGGCGTCCTTCCTGTTCCTGATCGGCGTGGCGCTGATCTATGCGAGCACCGGCACGCTGAACATGGCCGATCTGGGCGCGCGCATTCCAGGCCTGCAGCCGGACAAGCTGCTGTTCCTGCAGATCGGCGCAACCATTCTTGCGCTGGCCTTCCTCACCAAGAGCGCGATGTGGCCGCTGGGCTTCTGGCTGCCGCGCGTCTATACGGCGGCCTCGCCGTCCGTGGCCGCGATGCTCGTGCTGATGACCAAGGTGGGTGTGTATGCCGTGCTGCGGCTGTGGACCACCGCCTTCTCGCCCGAGGCCGGCGACGCGGCGGGCTTCGCGCTGGAGGCCTTGCTCATCGGCGGGCTGGTGACCATCGGCTTCGGCACGGTGGGCATGCTGGCGAGTGAAGAAGGCCCCCGCATGGCAGCCTACGGCGCCATCATCTCGTCCGGCACCTTGTTGGCGGTAATCGGCTTTGGTGACGCGGCACTGCTCACGGTGGGCCTGTACTATCTGCTCGGCTCCACGCTGGCCACCGCCGCCTTCATGATGCTCAGCGAGCTGGTGGAGCGCATCAAGCCGCCCGGCTTCGCGCTGCTGGCGGTCACCATGGAAGCCTTCGCCATCGAAGACAAGCCCGAAGAGCCCGTGGGCGTGGGCATCCCCGGCTCGCTGGCCTTCCTCGGGCTGGCCTTTGCCGGCTCGGCGCTGGTCATCACCGGCATGCCGCCGCTGTCTGGCTTCGTGGCCAAGTTCGGCCTGTTCCACGCGATGCTCGACCTCACTCCGCCCGAAGGCCCGGTGTCGGTCTTCGTATGGACCACCATGGCCTTGCTGGTGCTGTCGGGCTTTGCCGGCGTGGTGGCGCTGATGCGCTTTGGCGTGCGTACCTTCTGGGCGTCGGGCGCAGTCGCTGCACCACGCCTAAGCGTGTCGGAAGCCACGCCGGTGCTGTCGCTGCTGTGCCTGTGCATTGCGCTGACCATCCTCACCGCGCCGATGCTCGACTACCTTGGCCGCACGGTGACCAGCCTGACCGACCCGGCCGGCCAGGCCGCCCGCGTGCTGGGTGAGCAACCGGTGATGCGCCTGATGCCGGAGGGCGCACGATGAAACGCTACATCCCCTCGCCCCTGCTGACGCTGGCCTTGCTCATCACCTGGTTGCTGCTGAACCAGACGGTGGCCTTCGCGCACATCCTGCTTGGCACCGCGCTGGGCATCGCGGCGCCGCTGTTCGCGCGCCCGCTGCTGCCGCACGGCCATGCGCGCATCCGCCGTCCGCTGGCGCTGTTCAAGCTGCTGTGGCTGAGCCTGATCGAAATCGTGCGCTCGTGCTTCAACGTCAGCCGCGTCATTCTGTTCGCACGCACCGACGGCCTGAACTCGCAGTTCATCCGCATTCCGCTCGACATGAAGAGCCCGCACGGGCTGGCCTTTCTGTCGTGCCTGATCAACTCCACCCCCGGCACGGTGTGGGTCGAGCTGTTGCCCGACACGCACGAGCTGGTGCTGCACGTGTTCGACCTGCACGACGCGCAGTGGTGGATCGACACCATCAAGACACGCTACGAGCAGCCGCTGATGGAGCTGTTCGAAGGCACCGTACCGGAGACGAAGCCATGAACACCTTGCTCGCCTTCTCCATCGGCTTCGCGCTGTTCAGCGTGGTGGCCGCCATGCTGCTGTGCACGCTGCGCCTGCTCATCGGCCCCACCGCACAAGACCGCGTGCTGGCGCTCGATACGCTGTGGATGTGCGCCATGTTGCTGGCCATCGTGCTGGGGGTGTATTTCGGCAATCTGATCCACTTCGAGGTGGCCTTGCTGATTGCGCTGATCGGCTTCGTATCCACCATCGCGCTGGCCAAATTCCTGATGCGTGGCGAGGTGATCGAATGACCGCAGCGGCTGAATTGCCCGCCTGGGCTGCACTGCTGGTGTCGCTGCTGTTGCTGCTGGGCGGCGCCATCACCTTCATCGGTGCGCTGGGGCTGGTGCGCTTGAAGCATTTCTACCAGCGCATCCACGGCCCGGCCATCACCATAACCTTGGGCGCCGGCTGCTTCCTGGTGGCCTCGATGATCTACTTCACGGTGTCGAGCGAGCGGCTGGTGATTCACGAGCTGCTGATCACCGGCTTCGTGCTGATGACGGCGCCGGTGGTGGCCATGCTGATCATGCGTGCCGCCGTGTATCGCGATCTGCGCTCGGGGCGCCGCGTGGCCTCGGGCAAGCCGGGCGACCCGTACTTCTACCCCGACGAATCCATTCCCGAGCAAGAAGAAGCCACCGAAGCCGCCAAGCCCGACTGAGCGGACACCACGGCGGCACCGCTCACAGCGTGTTGAGCGGAATCTTCAGGTAGCGCACGCCATTGTCCTCGGCCGGCGGCAGTTCGCCGGCGCGGATATTCACCTGCACCGAGGGCAAGATCAGCACCGGCATGTCCAGCGTGGCATCGCGCTTGGTGCGCATGGCTACGAACTCATCCTCGCTGATGCCGTCATGCACGTGAATGTTGCCGGCGCGCTGATCGGCCACCGTGCATTCCCACTTCGGCGCGCGGTCATCCGGCGGGTAGTCGTGGCACATGAACAGACGCGTCTCGGGCGGCAGCGACAGGATCTTGCGCGTCGAGGCGTACAGCACGCGGGCATCGCCACCCGGGAAGTCGCAGCGCGCCGTGCCCACGTCGGGCATGAACAGCGTATCCCCCACGAACACCGCATCGCCCACGTGATACGCCACGCACGCGGGCGTGTGGCCGGGCACGTAGAGAATTTCGGCCTCCAGCTCGCCGATGTGAAAGCGCTCGCCCTCGGCAAACAGGTGATCGAACTGCGAGCCGTCCATGCAGAACTCCGGCTCGAGGTTGAAGATGTCGCGGAACACCTTCTGCACGCGCGTGATGTGGCTGCCAATGCCGATCTGCCCACCCAGTTGCTTGCGCAGATACGGCGCCGCCGAAAGATGGTCGGCGTGGGCGTGGGTTTCGAGAATCCACTGCACCTTCAGCTCATTCGCACGCACGTAGTCGATCACCCTGTCGGCTGACGCAAAGCGCGTGCGGCCCGATTTGGGATCGTAATCAAGCACCGAATCGATGATGGCGCATTGACTGCCCCGGCCGGCATGCACCACGTAGGTCACCGTCCCGGTTTGCGGTTCGAACAGGCCACGGACCTGCGGGCGTTGGCTGGGAGTACTCACGATACGTCCTTGTTCGTTGCGATGATTCAATATATTTACTAATAGTTTATTAGTAAATATATTGTAATTATCTGATAAACACCGCCCGATTATGGACCAGCAAGCCGTCACCCTCCAAACCATGCAGAGCAACGCTGCACGCGCCTGTCGGCTGATGAAGGCGCTGTCCAACCCCGACCGGCTGATGGTGCTGTGCCGGCTGTCGCAAGGCGAGCTCAGCGTGGGCGAGATCGAAACCGCGCTGGGCATCCGCCAGCCCACGCTGTCGCAGCAGCTCACCGTGCTGCGCGAGGAAGAGCTGGTGCTCACCCGCCGCGACGGCAAGAACATCCATTACCGCATCGCCAGCGACGAAGCTCTGGCGGTCATCCAGGTGCTGTACGACCAGTTCTGCAACAAGGAGTCCCGCACATGAGCATCGATTGGGCCAACTTCACGCCGTGGGCGTCGCTTGCCGGCGGCGTCCTCATCGGCATTTCGGCGGCGCTGTTCGTGCTGCTCAACGGTCGCATCCTGGGCGTCAGCGGCATTCTGGGTGGCCTGCTGCAACCCAGGCCGGGCGACACCTTCTGGCGCGTGGCCTTCGTGCTAGGCCTGCTGGCCGCGCCGTTCGCGTATGCCCTGCTCGCCCCCGCCGGCTTCATGACCGACCGCAGCATCGACGCCGGATACGGCCTCATCGTGCTCGCCGGCCTATTGGTGGGCATCGGCACGCGCTACGGCTCGGGCTGCACCAGCGGCCACGGCGTGTGCGGCCTGTCGCGCCTGTCGGTGCGCTCGCTGGCCGCCACGCTCACCTTCATGGCGGCAGGCTTTGCGGTCGTCTTTGTCGTCCATCACGTGCTCGCCTGAGGAGCCCACCATGCCCCGACTCTCCGCATTCATCGTCGGCCTGATCTTCGGCCTCGGCCTGCTGCTCTCCGGCATGACCGACCCCGCAAAGGTCATCGGCTTTCTTGACCTCTTCGGCACCTGGGACCCGTCCCTGGCCTTCGTCATGGGCGGCGCCATCGGCGTTGGCGTGGTGCCGTTCGCACTGGCAAAACGCCGCAAGCAAAGCCTGCTCGGCGAGCCCATGCACCTGCCCAAGGCCACTCAAATCGACAAACGGCTGATCGTCGGCGCGCTGACCTTTGGTGCCGGCTGGGGCCTGGCCGGCTTTTGCCCCGGCCCGGCACTCGTCACCATGGCCGCTGGCGAACTCAAGGCGCTGGTCTTCGTGGTGGCCATGCTGGCGGGCATGGCGGCATTCAACCTGCTGGAACAACGCAGCGCCACACACCGCTAAGCGTACAAAAAGGCCTTAAAGGCAATTTTTACCAAAATTGCCTTTTGGTCTATCATGGAGCCATCACAACGCCCCTGCGGAGGCTCCATGAGCACCCTCGCCGCCCCCCGCGACATCCTCGCCCAACTGCCCCACGCCGCCGCCTCCGACGTCAAGAAGCTCGGCTGGCGCGGCGTGATGAAAACCGTGCGCAGCGATGGCAAGGTGGTCGTCACCAACCACAGCGAGCCCGAAGCCGTCATCCTCTCCACCGAGGAATACGCCCGCCTCGTGCAGCTTGCCGAGCAAGCCGCCCCGCGCGCCGAAGACGCCCTCGCCACCCTGCGCGCCGACTTCGACCGCCGCCTCGCCGCCCTCAACGCACCCGACGCCGCTGAAGGCCTGCGCAACGTCATGCGCCGTGGCGCCAAACTCGAAGGCAAGGTCAAGGCCGGCACGGGTCATTGATGGCTCGTCCCGTCCTGTACGTACTCGCCGGCGTCAACGGCGCCGGCAAAAGCTCCATCGGCGGCCACCTGCTGCACAAAGCCGGCCTGAGCTGGTTCAACCCCGACACCTTCGCCCGCGAACTCATCGCCGCCACCGGCTGCGGCCAGACCACCGCCAACAGCCAGGCCTGGCACGAAGGCATGCGCCGCCTCGACACAGCACTCGCCAACGGCCAGAACTACGCCTTCGAAACGACGCTGGGCGGCGACACCGTCGCGCAGAAAATCCTCGACGCCACCCGCAGCCACGACGTGCTGATGTGGTTCTGCGGCCTCGACTCCCCCGAACACCACATCGCCCGCGTGCGCGCCCGCGTCACTTCCGGCGGCCACGACATCCCCGAAGCCAAGATCCGCGAACGCTACCCCCGCGCCCAACTCAACCTCATCGCCCTCATGCCGCATCTGGCGCATCTGCAGGTGTGGGACAACAGTGCCGACGCCGTGTCAGGCGAAGCGGTGGCTGACCCGGTGTTGGTGCTGGAGATGGAAGACGGTCGGCTGGTTTGGCCGAAAGCGGACGACCCGGCCCGGTTCTCGCTGATTCCAGACTGGAGTAAAGCACTGGTCGAAGCGGCCATTCAAAGAGCGCAGTGAACTGCGCCGCTCGGCAATGTCATCCACCGTGGCTGCTAGCCGTCCGATCTGGTAAGTTCCAATTCGCTCGTCCTAATCACATCCAATTTTTCGGCCTGGCACTTACCCCATGAAACTCTCCGAACGGGACGTCTGCACGAAGTTCATCACGCCCGCATTAGTCAGCGCGGGCTGGGACATACAGACTCAGGTTCGCGAAGAGGTCGGCTTCACCAAGGGTCGTGTCATCGTGCGCGGCAAGCTGCACAGCCGGGGCAAGGCCAAACGCGCGGACTATGTCCTGTACGCACGCCCCAATCAGCCGGTGGCGCTCATCGAAGCCAAAGACCAGGGCCACTCCATCGGCGCGGGCATGCAGCAGGCACTCGATTACGCCGACGCGCTGGATGTGCCATTCGTTTTTTCCAGCAACGGAAAGGGGTTCCTGCTCCACGACCGCTCAGGCAGCTTCGGCCAGACCGAAACCGAACTCGGGCTGAGCGAATTCCCTTCGCCGGAATTGCTGTGGCAACGCTACTGCGAATGGAAAGGCCTCGCCGGTGCAGCGCAGGAAACCATGGAAGCGCCGTATTTTGATGACGGCTCCGGGCGTGCTCCGCGCTACTACCAAGCCAACGCCATCAATCGCACAGTTGAAGCCGTCGCGCGCGGGCGACAGCGCATCCTGCTGGTCATGGCCACCGGCACCGGCAAGACCTACACCGCCTTCCAGATCATCTGGCGGCTGTGGAAGTCGCGCGTGAAGAAACGCATCCTGTTCCTGGCTGATCGCAACATCCTCGTCGATCAGACACGCACCAACGACTTCCGCCCCTTCGGTGCGGCCATGACCAAGATCGAGAAGCGCCAGGCCAACAAGGCCTTCGAGATCTATCTGTCGCTGTATCAGGCGGTCACCGGCAACGAGGAAGAGCGGAACATCTACAAGCAGTTCTCGCCGGACTTCTTCGACCTCATCGTCATCGACGAATGCCACCGCGGCAGCGCGGCCGAGGATTCCGCCTGGCGCGAGATCCTCGATTACTTCTCGTCGGCCACGCACATCGGCCTGACCGCCACGCCCAAGGAAACCAAAGAGGTTTCCAACATCCATTACTTCGGCGAGCCGGTGTATTCCTACTCGCTGCGCCAAGGCATCGACGACGGCTTTCTCGCCCCCTACAAGGTCGTGCGCATCGACATCGACCGCGACCTGCAAGGCTGGCGCCCCGCCAAGGGGCAAGCCGACAAGAGCGGCCAGCTCATCGAAGACCGCATCTACAACCAGAAAGACTTCGACCGCACGCTGATCCTGGAAGCGCGCACCGAACTCGTTGCCAGCAAGATCACGGAATTTCTACAAACCACCGACCCCTTCGCCAAGACCATCGTCTTCTGCGAAGACATTGATCACGCCGAGCGCATGCGCCAGGCGCTGGTGAACCTCAACCCGGATCGCATGCGCGAGAACCGCAAGTACGTCATGCGGATCACCGGGGACGAAGCCGAGGGCAAGATGGAGCTCGACAACTTCATCGACCCCGAGAGCCGCTACCCGGTCATCGCCACCACCAGCAAGCTCATGACCACCGGCGTCGATGCCCAGACCTGCAAGCTCGTCGTACTCGACCAGCGCATCCAGTCGATGACCGAGTTCAAGCAGATCATCGGCCGCGGCACGCGCATTAACGAGGACTTCGACAAGTACTGGTTCACCATCATGGACTTCAAGAAGGCCACGGAGTTGTTCGCCGACCCGGCCTTCGACGGCGACCCGGTGCAGATCTACGAACCGGGGCCGGGCGAACCGCCCGTACCGCCGGAAGATGAGCAGCAGACTGACGGCGAAGGCCTGCCGGAAGGCGCCGACTCCGGCAACGAAGTCATCGAAGACCCGCCGCCCGGAGGCCGCACCCGCTACGTCGTCGGCGGCGAGGTCAAGGTGCAGGTCGTCGCCGAGCGCGTGCAGTACTATGGCCCCGACGGCAAACTCATCACCGAATCCCTGCGTGACTACACCCGCAGCACCGTGCGCCGCGAATACGCCTCACTAGACGACTTCCTGCGCCGCTGGTCCAATGCCGAGCAGAAGCAGGCCGTCATCGCCGAGCTGGAAGAACAGGGCGTGCTGCTCGACGCACTGGCCCAAGAAGTCGGCAAGAGGGCCGGAAAAACCTTCGACCCCTTCGATCTGGTCTGCCACGTCGCCTTCGATCGCCCCGCCCTGTCCCGCAAGGAGCGCGCCGAGCAAGTCCGCAAAAGCGACGTCTTCGCCCGCTATGGCGAGCAAGCCCGCGCCGTGCTCGACGCCCTGCTCGACAAGTACGCCGATGCCGGCATCGAGAGCATCGAAGACATCAAGATCCTCACCCTCGACCCGTTCAACCGCATCGGTACGCCCGGCGAAATCATCAACGGCGTCTTCGGAGACAAGAGCGCGTATCTGAACGCCGTGCATGCGCTGGAAGATGAGCTGTACCGTGCTGGCTGATTGAGACTACAATTCAAAAATAATTTATTGAATTGAGGTCACAAATGCACATCAGCGTGCGCGAACTCAAAACCCATCTGTCACAGATTCTCGCCAGCGCACAGGAAGGCGAGGAGATCACGGTCACGTCCCACAAACGCGTCATCGCCCGCATCATCGGAGTCCCTGGCAACCCGGCCGAAAACCTGCCTGCTTCGTGGTCGGAAGCTCAGCGCACCCGCGTGGCCGAGTTGATCCAGCAAGGGCGCCTGCTGTGGAAGGGAGGAAAGCCCGAGGGCGGTCCCGCGCACACGGTCATCCAAGGCAAGACCATGGCCGAGATGGTGCTTGAAGATCGCGGATGATCACGTACTTCGACACATCGGCCCTGTTCAAGCTCTACGTTGCCGAAGCAGGGCGGGCAGAAACGATGCAACTGCGTGACACCAGCGAACAGCTCGCCACAGTGCTGATCACGCACACCGAAATGCAGGCCACCTTCGCGCGTCGCATGCGCGAAGACCCGGCCAGCGCCGATTCGCTCAAGCTCGACCGGCAAGCCTTCCTCCACGACTGGTCGAGCTGGCTGGTCATCCCGGTAGATGCCCCACTGGTCGAACTGGCCGGTCGTTACGCCGAATTGTTTTCACTGCGTGCCTACGACAGCGTTCATCTTGCTGCCGCTCAAATACTGCGCCAGCAAACCGGCATGGAAATCGCGTTTGCCTGTTTCGACCGCCGTCTCAACGACGCTGCCGGCCTGCTCGGCCTTGCCACTCCCTTTCTGAAAGCCTGACCCATGTCCCTCAGCACCACCATCAAATCCATCCAGGACATCATGCGCAAGGATGTCGGCGTCGACGGCGACGCGCAGCGCATCGGCCAGCTCGTGTGGATGTTCTTTCTCAAGATCTACGACGACAAGGAATCCGAGTACGAGCTGCTGGATGATGCCTACCGCTCGCCCATCCCCGAGCCCCTGCGCTGGCGCAACTGGGCGGCCAACCCCGAGGGCATGACCGGCGAGGAACTGCTCGACTTCGTCGACACGCAGCTCTTCCCCACCCTCAAGAACCTGCAGCCCAAGGGCGACGACCAGCGCGGCTTCGTGATCCGTGGCGTGTTCGAGGACGCTTACAACTACATGAAGTCCGGCACCCTGATGCGGCAGGTCATCAACAAGATCGTCGCCGGGCTGGACTTCAACAAGGCGCAGGACCGCCACCTCTTCGGCGACGTGTACGAGCAGATCCTGCGCGACCTGCAGAACGCCGGTAACGCCGGCGAGTACTACACCCCGCGCCCGGTCACGCAATTCATGGTGGACATGCTCGCCCCGGAACTGGGCGAGAAAATCCTCGACCCCGCCTGCGGCACCGGCGGCTTTCTCACCTGCGCCATCGAGTACGTGCGCAAGCACCATCGGGGAACGGTCGAAGACGAGCGCAGCCTGCAAGAGAGCATTTTCGGCATAGAGAAAAAGCCCCTGCCGCACCTGCTCGCCACCACCAACATGATCCTGCACGGGCTGGACGTGCCCACCAACGTGCGCCACGACAACACCCTCGCCCGCCCGCTGCGCGACTACGGCCCGAAAGACCGCGTAGATGTCATCCTCACCAACCCGCCCTTCGGCGGCATGGAAGAAGACGGCATCGAAGGCAACTTCCCCGCCGCCTTCCGCACGCGCGAAACGGCCGACCTGTTCCTCGTGCTCATCATGCACCTGCTCAAACCCGGCGGCCGCGCCGCCGTGGTGCTGCCCGACGGCACCCTGTTCGGCGAAGGCATCAAGACCCGCATCAAGGAACAGTTGCTCGAAACCTGCAATCTGCACACCGTCGTGCGCCTGCCCAACGGCGTGTTCAACCCCTACACCGGCATCAAGACCAATCTGCTGTTCTTCACCAAGGGCGCGCCCACCGAAGAAGTCTGGTTCTACGAACACCCCTACCCGCCCGGCTACAAGAACTACTCCAAGACCCGGCCCATGCGCATCGAAGAGTTCGCCACCGAAAAGGCGTGGTGGAACGCACGCGAGGAAAACGAACACGCCTGGAAGGTCAGCGCCGCCGACATCCGCGCCCGCAACTACAACCTCGACATCAAGAACCCGCACAGCCCAGACGTGGAGTCCCACGACCCCGACGAACTGCTCGCCGCCTACGCCGACCTGCAAGGTCGCATCCAGACCACCCGCGATCAGCTCAAGGCCGTGCTCGCCGCGGCGCTGGAGGGCCGGCAGTGAGCGCCTTGGTGACCGACAACCTGCCGCTGATTGCCACCGCCCCGGACGGCATCAAGCGCCTGCGCGGGCTCATTCTGGAACTGGCCGTGCGCGGCAAGCTGGTGCCGCAGGACCCCGCGGATGAACCCGGCAGCGAACTGCTCAAGCGCATCGAAACCGAGAAGGCGCGGTTGGTGAAGGAAGGGAAGATTCGAAAGCCGAAGGCAGTGGAGGCGGTTGGGGAGGATGAGCGGCCATTTGAAGTGCCAGCAACATGGGAATGGATACGCCTTGCGGAAGTAGCCAATCCTCAAGCGGGCTTTGCATTCAAATCGTCGGCCTTCAACGAGGCCGGTCACGGCTTACCGCTTATCCGAATTCGCGATGTCGGATTTTCAAACCCGAACACATATTTTGACGGGCCTTACCGCGACGAGTTTGTTGTCCATGCCGGAGACTACCTTGTCAGCATGGATGGTCAATTCCGAGTCGCCACATGGCAAGGGCCGCCGGCCTTGCTCAACCAGCGAGTTTCAAGGCTTCAGTTCTATTGCGACCAAGTCGTCCAATCTTTCGTGTCAGCAAGCCTTCAGTTCAGGCTCAACGAACTACAAGGCGTGAAGGCTTACACCACCGTTGACCACCTATCGGGAGGTCAAATAGCGTCAGCCGCAATCCCGCTCCCGCCCCTCCCCGAACAACACCGCATCGTCGCCCGCGTCGATGAACTGATGGCGCTGTGCGACCGCCTCGAAGCCGAACAGACCGACGCCGCCGAGGCCCACGCCCGTCTCGTCGACGCCCTGCTCGCCACCCTCACCGCCAGCCGCGACGCCCGCGACACCGCCGCGAACTGGCAACGCCTGTCCGAGCACTTCGACACCCTGTTCACCACCGAAGCCAGCATCACCGCGCTCAAGCAGACCGTCCTCCAACTCGCCGTCATGGGCCGCCTCGTCCCGCAAGACCCCAACGACGAACCCGCCAACGAACTGCTCAAACGCATCGAAGCCGAAAAGGTGCGAATGGTGAAGGAAGGGAAGATTCGCAAGCCGAAGGCGGTGGAGCCGGTTGGGGAGGATGAGCGGCCGTTTGAGGTCCCACTCGGATGGGAGTGGGCGCGAATCGGATCAGTCGTGACTGATAGTGGCGCGGGCTGGAGTCCGTCCTGCGAGTCTCGATCACGCACCGACGCTCACGAGTGGGGTGTACTCAAAGTGAGCGCCGTTACGTGGGGTAGCTTTGACTCGGATGCGAACAAGGCACTCCCCGCGCACTTGGAGCCGAGGCCCGAGCATGAAGTGCAACCGGGTGATTTTCTGGTTTCACGCGCAAATACAGCCGAGCTGGTTGCGAGAAGCGTATTCGTTGAGACCTGCGCTCCGCGACTCATGCTGAGCGACAAGATTGTGCGCTTGAAATTGGCTTCTATCGTCTCCGGCAGATACATCAACATCGTCAACTCATGCAACCATGCCCGCGCCTACTATGCAGAAGTGGCTGGCGGCACGAGTTCATCAATGAAGAATGTTTCTCGGGAGCAAATATTGAGTCTGCCGTTATCGCTCCCACCCCTCCCCGAACAACACCGTATCGTCGCCCGCGTCGACGAACTGATGACCCTGTGCGACCGCCTGCAGGCCGACCTCGCCACCGCCCGCAACCACCGCGCCCGCCTGGCCGACACGCTGGTGCAGGCGGCGCTGGAGGCGGCCTGAACCATGCCTGCGCCGCGCCCGATCCGGCTGTTCCACATCACGGCCATCGCCAACCTGCCGGCGATCTGCGCGGCGGGCGCCTTGCTGTCGAAGAACCGCGGCGCGGCCAACGGGATTGCGTACCAGAACATCGCTCACGGTGGCGCTCAAGGTGCTCGCGCTGCGCGGCGCCTGCCGGACCCGCCGGGTGGCGGAGTACATGACTTCGTGCCGTTCTATTTCGCGCCGCGCTCGCCGATGCTGATGGCCATCAACGGTGGAAAGGTTGCCGGGTGCGATCTGCGCCAGGCAGACATCGTGCACATTGAAACCACGGTGGAGGCCGTCACCGAACCGGGCGTGCAGTTCGTGTTCTTCGACCGCAATGCCACGCTGGCCTTTAGCACGCCGCATACCGACCTTGCCCGCATTGACGACGCAGTGGCGTGGGACCTGCTGACGGAGCAGCCTCGGCTCGATGGCTTCTGCAAGTACTGGCACACTATGCCTTCCAACGCGCGCTACGTGGACCGGATGGAGCGCCGACAGGCGGAGTTTCTGGTGAGGGACAGCGTGGCGCTCGACGCCGTTACGCGCATCGGCGTGATCGACGCCGAGCGACAGGCCGACGTCTCGGCCATACTGCAGGCAGCGGGCGTGAATCTGCCTGTGGTAGTGATGAAAGACTGGTATTTCCTGGGGCAATGAGATGACGATCCGGATCATGCAGGGCGACTTGCTGAAGCAAGACAACGTGGACGCCATCGTCAACACCGTCAATTGCGTGGGCGTGATGGGCAAGGGCATCGCGCTGCAGTTCAAGAACAAGTGGCCGGCCAACTTCCGTGACTACGCGGCCGCCTGTAAAGCCGGCGAAGTACGCCCGGGGCGCATGTTCGTGCACGACTCGGGCGGACTGGTGAAGCCCAACTACATCATCAACTTTCCGACAAAGGATCACTGGCGCGGAAAGTCGCGCATCGAGTTCATCCGCGACGGGCTGGCCGATCTGGTGGAGCAGGTGCGCAGGCTCGGCATCCGCTCGATTGCGATCCCGCCGCTCGGCTGTGGCAACGGCGGCCTGGAGTGGTTGCAGGTACGTCCGCTGATCGAGCAGGCCTTTGCCGCATTGCCGGAGGTTGAGGTACGGCTGTTCGAACCCGGCGAGGCGCCCGATCCGAAGTCCATGGAAGTCAATACCGAGCGCCCCCGCATGACACCCGGCCGCGCCGCGATCCTCAAGGCCATCGAGACCTATCGCGAGCTCGATTACGGGGTGTCGCGCATCGAGGTGCAGAAGCTTGCCTATTTCCTGCAGGAAGCCGGCCAACCGCTGGACTTGAAGTTCGAAAAGCACCATTACGGGCCTTACTCCGATGCATTGCGCCATGCGCTGCAGCGCATGGAGGGCCATTTCGTCCGCGGGGTCGGCGATGGCGTTGTGGAATCCGAAATCGAGCCGGTCTCAGGCGCACTGCAGGAAGCAAATAGTCTGCTGAATGATCTGAGCGATGCCGACTTGGATGCTCGCATAGCCCGTATCGCCACCCTGATCGACGGATTCCAATCGCCATACGGTATGGAATTACTCGCAACGGTTCATTGGGTCGGATCGCGCGAGGGAGCCGCCGCCCCGGAAGCCGCCTTGAATTGCATCCGCCACTGGAACGAGCGCAAGAAGCACACCATGACGGCCGAGCATGTGCGGATTGCCTGGAATCGGCTTACCGATGAGGGATGGTTGAAGCAGACCAAGCAAAGTCATGGCGAACGGCAAACCGGACAACTGTTCTGCTGACGACGCAATCAAGACCACCAAACAAAAAGCCCGACCTCTTCAGGTCGGGCTTTTTGTGTATCGATGGTAAAGCACATAAGGGTCGAACTCGCGACCTCCGCATTGCGAACGCGGCGCTCTCCCATCTGCACACCGTAATGAACCGGCATACCACGGTGACGCTGTGCCAATCCGCCCTACGTCACTGTGCAACGGTCCACACACCAAACTGCCGCGGCTGAACGTAAAAAAGCCCGGTTTCCCGGGCTTTTCTGCATCCTGCTCCGAGCTAGGCTCAGGCGGGCTGGATGTTTGCTGCTTGCTTGCCTTTCGGGCCATTGACGACGTCGAAAGTCACAGCTTGATTTTCTGCGAGGCTCTTGAAGCCGCCGCCTTGGATCGCGGAGAAGTGAGCGAAAAGGTCGTCACCGCCGTCAGACGGGGTGATGAAGCCAAAACCTTTTGCGTCGTTAAACCACTTTACGGTACCTGTTGCCATGATTGCTTCCTTGCAATGATTGGTGATGGGCGAAATGCCCGCTGACGAGGATCAAGGCGAGAAGCTGACTAACAAGTTACCGTTTTAAGGGCTGCTGTGCTGCTGCTACTGACGTTCTTCATACACCCGCTGAACGCAGTATCCGGACATGAGCAGGCAATAGCAAGAAATATCTGAAATTAAATAAAAAAACAGGTTGGTGGACGGAGCCCGGCGATGCTCGTGCAGCCCGATCGGTCCAGTCATTCAGCATAATTCGCGAATAGCAAAAGACGAACCCCGCCATTCGTCTGTGGCATGCCCCTGGGGCGTCAATGCAAAAAGCCCGACCTGCTCAGGTCGGGCTTTTTGCGTATCTGTGGTGGACCGAATGAGGATCGAACTCACGACCTCCGCATTGCGAACGCGGCGCTCTCCCAGCTGAGCTATCGGCCCACGAAGCGCGGATTATAGCGACGGCTCAGGGGTTTGCAAAGACCGACGCCCCGTGCGAAGGAGCCCGCCAAGTGTTACCGGAATTTAGGATGGGTAACCGTCCGTTAGATACGCCCACCGACCCGGAGGCTTCCCGTATCTTGATTGCACGCTTGGAGGTTCGACGGCTCGGTTGCCAGCGTTTCGAGGGCAAACGGCGCTTTCCGGGCACTTACTCGTAATAACTTCAACAAGGAGACGAGCATGGACAAGGACCGTATCAAGGGCAGTGGCAAGGAAGTCAAAGGCTCCATCAAGGAGACCGTCGGCAAGCTCACGGGCAACCACCAGACCGAGGCGGAAGGCAAGCTCGAGAAGGCCGTCGGCAAAACGCAGCGCAAGGTTGGCGAAGCCAAAGACAAGCTGCGCGACGCGGTGGATTGATCGCCCACGGCAACTTGCCCACCAGCGCCCCACCGTTAGGGGCAAAGCAGTCGACACCAAAAACCTGAATGTTGCGAGCCGCGCTTGCGACGCTACTCACGGGGCTCATCGCCCCCCTCAAGGAGAAAAATCATGAAAAAGACCCTTTGGATGTTTGCCATTGCCCTGCTGAGCACGCCGTTTCTGATCGGCTGCAACACGATTGATGGTGCAGGCAAAGACATTGAGCGCGGCGGCGAAAAGATTCAGGAACAAGCGCGCTAAGGAGTTTCGCTGACTTCACCCCCGGCCCGGCGGCCTCTCTCCCCTTCTTTGAGATCCGCCGGGCCGATTGATTGGCGCCAGGCCAATCGCTTCAGTGCAGAAACGTATTTTCCGATCGACGACTGCGCGGCTTGCCACCGGTGACACATCTGCCCAAATGGCCGCAGCGGCACATACAACGTAGAGGAAACGTCATGCAATACATTCTTCTCTGGCTACTAGGCATCCCCCTGCCGATCCTCATCCTGATCGCCATCTTGCTGTAACGCCGGCCATCAGACTTGAACATGCGGTATTCAACCATTTGAGGATTCGAACATGCAGACCACTCATCCTGCTGCCGCACATGTCGGCGCAACCCCGCCCGTGATGGGCACCGAACGCTCAGTTGTATCGTGGGGCGCCGTGTTGGCGGGCGCCGTCATTGCCGCCGCCATGTCGGCCATGTTGCTGGCCGGCGCGTCGGGCCTTGGCTTCATGTCGATCTCGCCGTGGCAGAACGAAGGCGCTTCGGCCACGGCGGTCACCATAGGCGCCGTTGTCTGGCTGCTGATCACCCAGATCATTGCGTATGGCATCGCCGGCTATGTTACCGGCCGCCTGCGCACCCGCTGGACGGACACCGCAGTGGATGAGGTTTACTTCCGCGACACCGCGCACGGCTTTCTGGTGTGGGCGGTGAGCGTGATCGTGACGCTGGCGCTGCTGGGCTCGGCAGTGAGCTCCATTGTGTCGGGCACCGCCAAGACCGGCGCGGCCCTGGCTGGCGGCGCGGCTGCCACAGTGGCCTCGACGGATGCCCCGGAAGGCATGTCGTTGGAGTACTTCACCGACACGCTGCTGCGCGCCGAGGAACCGGCTGGCGTCGAGCGCCAAGGCGACACACGCCGCGAAGTAGGCACGATTCTGGTCCGCAGCGCCATCAACGGCGAAATGGCGCAGGAAGACGAGACCTATCTGGTGCGCGTGGTGGCGGACTACGCCGATGTGGATGAAGCCGCTGCCCGTCAGCGTCTTGATCAGGTGTGGGGCCAGGTGGAAGCGTTCGAGCAGAACGCACGTGAAGCTGCCGACGATGCGCGCAAGGCCGCTGCCGCCTTCTCGCTGTGGGCATTCATCTCGCTGCTGCTGGGCGCCTTCATCGCCAGCTTTGCCGCCACCATCGGCGGACGCGCCCGCGACCGCTAAGGCATTCAGCTCGGGCCGGTCTGAGGGCCGCCCGGTTGCGATGGCGTAAAACAAACGGGCCGATCACCCCGAGGTGGTCGGCCCATTTGTTTGTCTGTTAATTGCCAGCGCAGTCTGGCCGCTCAGCCTTCACCCGAACCGGTTTCCGCACGACCCAGGCGATCGGCCACGGCTTGCCATTCAGCCGACTGCGCAGGCGCCTCGACCAGAATGATGTCGGCGCCCAGTGCATCCAGCGTCCGCAAGTTGGCATACAGGTCGTGCGCGTAGCCGGCGGGGTCGGCGGGCGCGGTCAGCCAATACAAACAAGCAGCGCTTTGCGGCTGGCGCGCCAGCACGGCCACACCCTGCCCTGCATGAACCTGCACTGTGCCGGCCAAGCGGCTGGTTTCGATCAGCTTCAGCGGCGTGCGCGGCGCGTAATGCGCGGCCAGCGCGCCGGACACGCGCGGCGCGGCCGCATCCGTTGCAGCCTCATCTGCCGATACGCGCGGGCGACGACCGATGACTGCGGCGATGGCGTCGGCCGAGATGGCACCGGGGCGCAGCAGTACCGGGGAGTCGCGCGACAGGTCGAGAATGGTGGATTCGATGCCCACTTCGCAGGCGCCGCCGTCGAGCACCACGGGCACCTTGTCGCCCAGCTCTTCCACCACATGTTGCGCGGTGGTGGGGCTGATGCGGCCAAAGCGGTTGGCGCTGGGCGCGGCGATGCCGGAATCGAAGGCCTGAAGCAGTGCCAGCGCCACCGGGTGGCCGGGCACACGCAGGCCGACGGTGTCTTGCCCGCCGGTGACGTCATCGGGCACATCGGCCGTGCGGCGCAGGATCAGCGTGAGCGGGCCGGGCCAGAAGGCCTTGGCGAGCGCGATGGCGTCTTTGGGAATGGCGCTGGCCCACTGCGGCAGGTGCTCGGCACTGGGCAGATGCACGATCAGCGGGTGATCAGCCGGGCGGCCCTTGGCCGCGAAGATGCCGCGCACGGCATCCGGGTTGAGCGCATCGGCGGCCAGGCCATATACCGTTTCAGTGGGCAAGCCGACCAGGCCCCCGGCGCGCAGCACATCGGCTGCGCGGGCGATGTTGTCGGGCGTGGCCGCGAAAACGCTCATTCGTCGGTGATGCCGATGGCAGCGCGGGCACGCATGGCGCGTTCGAGCACTTCGGGCATGTCACTGCCGACCACCGTGAAGTGCCCCATCTTGCGGCCGTGGCGTGCCTGGTGCTTGCCGTACAGATGCACGCTCAGGCCGGGCTCGCGGTGCAGCACGGCCCAATCGGGCTCGCGGTACTGCTCGCCGTCGAACCACAGATCACCCAGCAGATTGACCATGACCGCCGCCGAATGCTGGCGCGGCTCGCCCAACGGCAAGCCGGTGAGCGCCCTCACCTGCTGCTGGTACTGACTGGAAACGCAGGCATCGATGGTGTGGTGGCCGCTGTTGTGCGGGCGCGGCGCCATTTCGTTCACCACCAGCTTGCCGCCGGTGACGAAGAACTCCACGCCGAGCGTGCCGACATAGCCGAGCTTCTCGGCAATCGCGGCGGCAGCGCGCTGGGCTTCCGCAGCCAGCGCGGCATCGACACGCGCCGGGGCGATGGTGACATCCAGAATGCCGTTGCGGTGCTGGTTCTCGCCGGTGGGGAAGCACTGCACATTGCCAGCGGCATCGCGCGCGAGCACCACGGACACTTCGCAGTCGAGCGGCAGCATCTTTTCGAGCACGCAGTCGTCGCCGAACTTCTGGAACGCTGCCAGCGCTTCGGCATGACTGCTGACGCGGGCCTGGCCCTTGCCGTCATAGCCGAAGCGGGCAATCTTGAGAATGGCCGGAAACAGCGCGGCATCGGCGTTGCGCACGTCGTCTTCGCTGCGGATCACGGCAAACGGGCCATGCGGCAGGCCGTGTTCGGCGAGGAAGGACTTCTCGCGGATGCGGTTCTGGCACACCGCCACGGCGTCAGCACGCGGGTGCACCGGCACGCTTCGCGCGAGGTATTCCAGCGTGGCGGCCGGTACGTTTTCGAATTCGGTGGTGATGGCAGCGCACTCGGCTGCGAGCTGATCGAGCGCGGCGGTGTCTTCATACGCAGCCACCAGGTGGTGGTCGGCAATGCGACCGGCCGGGCTCTGCGGATCGGGGTCGAGCACCCAGACCTTGAAGCCCATTGCGTGGGCGGCCGTAACGAAGAAGCGGCCAAGCTGGCCGCCTCCGAGCATGCCGAGGGTAGCGGGCGGGAGAATCATTGCGGCTCCAGTTTCATGGCCAGCACAGTTTGCGTCTGGCGCTCGCGGAAGTCGGTGAGCTTCTGTGCCAGCGCAGCATCCTGGTTGGCGAGCAGCGCCACGGCAAACAGCCCGGCGTTGGCAGCGCCCGCCTCGCCTATGGCGAAGGTGGCCACCGGAATGCCTTTGGGCATCTGCACGATGGACAATAACGAATCCTGACCCGACAGCGCCTTGCTCTGCACCGGCACGCCCAGCACCGGCAGCGTGGTCTTGGCGGCCACCATGCCCGGCAGGTGAGCGGCGCCACCGGCACCGGCGATGATGGCCTTGAGGCCACGTTCGCGCGCGGCTTCGGCGTATTCGAACATCAGATCAGGCGTGCGGTGGGCAGACACCACGCGCGCCTCGTACGGCACGCCGAAGTCGTCCAGCACCTTGGCGGCGGCCTGCATCGTCGGCCAGTCGGAGTTCGACCCCATGATGATGCCGACAACGGGCTTTTGTTCGCTCATGTTCATCCCTTTGCGCGCTGCGAGCGCTCGGCTGACTCGAGGGTGTTTTCGAGCAGCATGGTGATGGTCATCGGGCCGACGCCACCCGGCACCGGCGTGACCAGCGCGGCCACCTCGGCTACCGACGCGAAGTCGACGTCGCCACACAGTTTTCCGGCCTCAGGGCCGGATTCGATTCGGTTGATGCCCACGTCAATGACCACCGCACCGGGTTTGACCATGTCGCCGGTGACGAAGCGCGGCTTGCCCACCGCGGCCACGACGATGTCAGCCCGGCGCGTGTGGAAGGCCAGATCGCGCGTCTTCGAATGGCACACAGTGACGGTGGCGCCGGCATTGGTGAGCAGCATTGCCATCGGCTTGCCGACGATGT
The DNA here is from genome assembly GCF_059703745.1 of Pseudazoarcus sp. NS20. Classification (NCBI taxonomy): domain Bacteria; kingdom Pseudomonadati; phylum Pseudomonadota; class Betaproteobacteria; order Rhodocyclales; family Zoogloeaceae; genus Pseudazoarcus; species Pseudazoarcus sp. NS20. The sequence continues at coordinate 550,626 of NZ_BAAKIY010000002.1, read as the reverse complement.
TGGAACGGCCGATCACCACAGCCTCGGCGCCCTGCAGCTTCACGCCCTCGGCCTCGAACATCTTCATCACGCCATGCGGCGTGCACGGAATGAAGCATTCGCGCCCCTGCGACAGCAGGCCGACGTTTTCGGCATGGAAACCGTCGACGTCTTTCTCCAGCGCAATCGCCTCAAGCACGGCTTGCTCATCGAACTGCGGCGGCAGCGGCAGTTGCACCAGAATGCCATGTACGGCGGGGTCGGCATTGAGCTCGGCGATACGCGCGAAGACCTCGTCCGGCGCCACATCCGCGGCGTAATCGAACTTGAGCGAGCGGATGCCGGCCGATTCGCAGGCCGCCACCTTGTTGCGCACGTAAACGGCCGATGCGGGGTTACCGCCGACCAGAATTACCGCCAGACAAGGTTCGACGCCGCGCGCCTTGAGTGCCGAGGCACGGGTGGCGATTTCGCCGCGTACGCGGTCGGCCAGAGCCTTGCCGTCGAGAGTGCGAGCCGTCATGAGTGTCGGGGCTCCGAAAAAGGGCGTGATTTTACAGCAGCATCAGCGGCTTGTGCGAATGCGTCGACGGCACGGCGAGCGCTTGTTAACGCGGGCATTTCAAGCCGATTTCATCGACCTTGCCGCGCTCGTCGGTGTGGCGCACGATGAGTTGAAAGCCGCCCACGGCAATGCGATCACCCTCGACCGGGTGGCGCCCCAGGCGGCGCGAAAAAAGAGCACGCAGGCTCAAGCCATCTTCACCGGGTTCCAACATCAAACCGTAGGCCGTCGCCAGATCACCCGCGAGACTGTCGGCCGCCACGGTGAACTCGCCAAAGAAGGCTGCATTGTTCGACAACTCGTCGTCGCGCCCGGCCTTGAAGGCTTTGGCGAGCTTTTCGGCCAGGGCGTCGGGTGCCATCAGCCACACGCCGTCGCCCTCCCGCAACTCGGTCTCGGCATCCAGCGTGATCAGCCTGCCACGCCGCAACACTGCCACGCAGCGCACATCCGCACTGGCCTCGGAGCGCGTCAGATCATCTGGATGAGCCCCATCCGCACGCGACTTGCGGCCCACCACGTATTCCAGGAGCTCCAGTGCAGCACGCTCCCCCACCCACACTTCAATGCGGTCGACGGGTTCATCCTTGGGCGGCACGACCACGCCCAGCAGGCGTGCCGCCACCGGCACGGTGGAACCCTGTATCAGCAGCGACATCAGCACCACCGCAAAGGCCACGTCGAACAGCAAGCCGGAGTGCGGCACGCCCATGATCAGCGGGTACATGGCCAGCACGATGGGCACTGCCCCACGCAAGCCCACCCATGAGATGTACAGCAGTTCGCGCTTGGAGAAACGGAAGGGCAACAAGCAGGTGACCACCGCCAACGGACGCGCCACGAACATCAGGAAAGCGGCCATGGCCGCAGACAACGGCGCCTGCTCGATCAGATGCGAAGGCGTGACGAGCAAGCCCAGCGTCAGGAACATGCCGGCCTGCGCGAGCCAGGCCAGGCCGTCCATCACGCGCAGCACATGCTCCGTGGCGTGCGAGCGGCGGTTGCCCACCACCAGCCCGGCCAGATAGATGGCGAGAAAACCACTGCCGCCAATGCTGTTGGTGGCCGCGAAAATCATCAGACCACCCGACATGATGAGCAAGGCGTAAAGACCTTCGGCCAGACGCAGCTTGGCCAACAATCGGGCCAGCACCCAGCCGCCGATGGCGCCGGCGATCAGTCCCAACGAAAACTGCTGCAGCAACATCAGGCCGATGGTGAGAGGGCCACCCTCGCCCGGCATCATGATGGCTTCCACCATTACCGCGACGAGCAGGATGGCCATCGGATCGTTGGCACCGGACTCGATTTCAAGCGTGGCTTTTACCCGGTCATTGAGCCGCACACCACTGTTGCGCAGCAGCGAAAACACGGCGGCCGCATCGGTGGAGCCCACGATGGCCGCCAGCAGCAGACCGAGCTTCCAGTCGACATCGAACAGCCATACCGCAAATACGCCCAGCAGCAGCACCGTGGCGACCACGCCCCAGGTGGCCAGCACCGTGGCGGGGGCGAAGGCTACGCGGAAGCTAGCCAGCCGGGTGCGCAAACCACCGTCAAGCAAAATGATGGCCAGCGCCAACTGCCCGATGAACATGGCTGTGCCAAAGTCATCGAAACTGACACCACCCACCCCCTGCTCGCCGGCCAGCATCCCGACGAGCAGGAACATCAGCAGCAGCGGCAAGCCCAGACGGGCAGACAAGGTGCTCGCCACGACACTGACGAACAAAAGCAGAGCGAGCAACAGCAGGATGGTGTTGATGTAATCCATTCAGACGAGTGCAGTGAGACAGGCTGGCGCCTGTCGGATTGAACAAAGCCCGTCCGAAGCCGCCCGCGGCGGCACAGAAATCAACTGCGAAGGATGGACGGATCAACCGTCAGAACGTGCTGAACGAGTTCGGCCAGCGAGCGCACTTCCATCTTTTCCATGACGCGTGCGCGATGCACTTCGACGGTCTTGATGCTGATGCCAAGCACATCGGCGATCTGTTTGTTGAGCTTGCCGGCGAGAATAAGTTTCAGCACTTCGTGTTCGCGCTGCGTCAGATCGGCCAGCCGACGCGACACGTCGGCCTTGAGCACGCGTTGCCCGCGCTCGTTGCGCTCGCGCGCCAGCGCAGACTCGATGACGGCGAGCACTTCACGCTCACCGAAGGGCTTTTCGATGAAGTCCTCGGCACCTCGCTTGAGCGCCTCGACCGCCATCGGAACATCACCGTGGCCGGTGATGAAGATCACCGGCAAGCCGGTGTTACGGGCACGCAGCAGCTCGAACAACTCGAGCCCGCTGATGCCGGGCATGCGCACGTCGAGCAGTACGCAACCGGTTTTGGCCTGATCGCACACGGCGAGAAAATCTTCGCCGGACGAGAAGGTACGCGTGCGGTACCCGTTGGATTCGAGAAGCCACACGAGGGAATCGCGCAGGGCTTCGTCGTCGTCGATGATGTGGATGACCTGCTCGGCAGGGTCAGGCAACTTGCTCACGCACAGCTCCGGTGGAAAGTACGAAGCTGAATACGGTACCACCTGCCGGATTATCGGCAACCTCAAGATGGCTGTCGTGGAACTCGACGATGGAGCGGCAGATGTTCAGCCCCATGCCCATGCCTTCGGGTTTGGTGGTGTGGAACGGCATGAAAAGCTGCTCGCGCTCGCCCTTGGCGATACCGGGGCCGCGGTCTTCCACGGCAATCTCGACGCCCTCGCCCTCCAGCACCCGGGCTCGCACGATCACCGTGCGGCGCACGGCCGGCATGGTGGAAACGGCCTCCAGCGCATTGCGCACGAGGTTGAGCACTACCTGCTCGATCATGATGCGGTCTGCAAACACCTGCGGCAGGCCCTCTTCCACCTGCAGCTCGATGCGCCCGCCGCTGCGTCGGGCGTCGATCTCGGCAAACCCGATGGCATCTTCCAGCGTCTCGGCGACCGTGATGGGCGCACGACGTGGCTCGCTCTTGCGCACGAAGTCGCGCACGCGGCCGATGATCTTGCCGGCACGCTCGGCCTGCTGACTGGCTTTGGTCATGGCCAGCAGCAAATCTTCGGCACGGTAGTTGTCGCTTTGCAGGCGCGTGACGCAGCCCATGCAATAGTTGGCGATCGCGCCCAGCGGCTGGTTGAGCTCATGCGCCAGCGTCGAAGCCATCTCGCCCATGGTGATCAGGCGCGCCGTGTGCTGCAGGCGCTCGTCCTGCATGCGCGCCATCTCTTCGGCCTGGCGGCGGTCGGTGATGTCGGTGGCGATGCCCATGCGCACGATACGCCCGTCCACCCAGCGCGAGGCGTGTTCGCGCAAGTGATACCAGCGGCCGGAAATACGGTGCTGCACTTCGCCGTCGAACAGCTCGCGCGGCAGGCTGATGGTGTCCAGACGGCTGAGGTCGGTCTTGTATTCGACGCTTTCCGGCTGCGGCGCGGCCACGCCGGCAATGGTGCGTCCGACTACGTCGTAGCCATGCACGATCTTGAAGGCGCGGTTGGCATACAGAATGGTGTCGTCGGTGGCATCGGCCACGAACACCACTGCGTCGAGCCCGTCGAGCACCGCCTCGAAGCGGCGTTGCGAGGCCTCCAGCGCCGCGCGCACACGCTTGGGCTCGGTAATGTCCGCCACCGAAGCCATCCAGCCCGTCTGGTGACCATGCACGTCGATGAGCGGTGAAAGGTAGAAGCGCACATCGATGCGCTCGCCGCTGCGACGGCGGATGCGCAAATCGAAACCACTGGTGAGCGCCCTGCCCGCCACCGACATCTCCAGCTCGCGGCGGCATTCGTCGTGAGCGTCTTCAGGCCAGTACGGAAACGGCGGCATGGCGCCAAGCAACTCGCTCTCGTCGAAACCGACCAGACGGCAGAACGCGGGGTTTACATAAATGATGCGCCCCGACAGGTCGATGGCCCGCAGGCCGGTGATGACCGACTCCTCCATGGCCTTGCGGAACGCCGATTCCTCGCGCAACGCGTCTTCAGTATCGCGCCGACGCCCCATGTGCTCACGCAGCAGCCAGAAACTCCACAGGATGATCAGCGACAGCCCGCTGATGACGATGAGGAAGATCGCATACGGCGTGGGGTCGGCAATCTTGAATGACACTGCACGCAGCACCAGCCCCGCGCCCGGCAGGTCAAGCGGCAATTCAAACGCAATGCGCTCATCGAGCGGCAACGTGCTTGGATTGACGGCAACCGACTGCCCGCGCGCATCCACCAGACTGATCTGATATCGCTCGGCAAACCAGTCCGGCACCAGTTCCGCCACCATGCGCTCGGCCGAAAAAATGCCCACGATGGTGCCGACGAAGAGCTCGCCGTTGCGCACCGGCACATGCACCTGCAGGATGGTCTGGCCGTTGGGCGTCACACGGGGTTCGCCGTAGGCGATCACCCCGAGATCTTCCGCGCGCCGGAACGCCATCATCTGCTGAACGTCGAGCATCTCGGAAAGGCGCAGATTGGCCGTCGAAACCGGCGCGGCCCAGCGCACCCGGCCGTCATCGCCCACCCAGGCCACTTCGACAAGCTGCCCGTTCACGGCAATGTGGCGCGTCACGCTCTGGTCGAACTCTTCGCCGGTGATCGAGCCGTTGGCGAGATCATTGGCCAACTGCAGCAGGAATGTCTCGGCGCTCTGTTTGTGCAGCCGGATGGTTTTTTCCGCCCACTGCACGTCACGCACGATCATGCCGCGCGCAGCTTCGGCTTCACGTTGCTGCAACTGCCAGACGATGGCGCAGGCGGTGACCACCAGCAGCGCAATGGCCACGTAAGGAGCCGTCCAGTACCAACGCTGGGATGAATTCGAGCCGGGGCTTGGCGGGGTGGACATCAAGTGCCTGGAATAAGGGTAAGTTTGCCGAGTGTGGCAGTCCGGCGCCTTGGACGGAATCGGGTTTTTCCCCTACGCTTTCAAGTTGCCGGCCGAGCACCTGCATTCTATGGTGCGGCGCACGATTGCGCCTTACGAAACATCGTTTTATATTACGAAACACCTGAATGGGCGACCTACCCGACCGCGCATTCGCAGAACAACACTCCGCCCGATCCGGGCAGAGTCCGCAAAACAGAACGGCATGAGGAGACAATCCATGACCGCCAACCAGCACGCCACCCTGCAAAACGACCCCGACACGCAGGAGACCGGTGAATGGCTCGAAGCGTTGAACGGCGTCATCGCCGCTGAAGGCCCCGAGCGCGCGCACTATCTGATTGAACGCCTGATCGACTCTGCGCAGCAGCACGGCGCCGACATTCCGTATTCGGCCACCACGCAGTACATCAACACCATCCCTGTCGATCTGCAGCCGCAGTACCCCGGCGACGCCGACATGGAACTGAAGATCCACTCCTACATCCGCTGGAACTCCATGGCGATGGTGGTGCGTGCCAACAAGCACACCAACGTCGGCGGTCACATTGCCAGCTTCGCCTCAGCCGCCGCTCTCTACGACGTCGGCTTTTCGCATTTCTGGAATGCGCCCAACGGCAAGCACGACGGCGATCTGATTTTTTTCCAGGGCCACGCCGTGCCGGGCGTCTATGCCCGCGCTTACATGCTGGGCCGCTTCACCGAAGAGCAGATGGACAACTTCCGCCAGGAAGTCGACGGCAACGGCATCTCGTCGTATCCGCACCCCTGGCTGATGCCCGATTTCTGGCAGTTCCCCACGGTTTCGATGGGTCTTGGCCCGATCCAGGCGATCTACCAGGCCCGCTTCATGAAGTACATGGCGAGCCGCGGCCTGATCGACGCCGAGAAGGCAGCGCAGCGCAAGGTGTGGGCATTCCTTGGCGACGGCGAAACCGACGAAGTCGAATCGCTGGGCGCCATCGGCATGGCCGCGCGCGAGAAGCTCGACAACCTGATCTTCGTCATCAACTGCAACCTACAGCGCCTCGACGGCCCGGTACGCGGCAACGGCAAAATCATCCAGGAACTCGAAGGCGAGTTCCGCGGCGCTGGGTGGAACGTCGTCAAGGTCATCTGGGGCACGCAGTGGGACACCCTGTTTGCGCAGGACAAGTCCGGCGCGCTCAAGCGCCGCATGCTCGAAGTGGTGGACGGCGAGTACCAAACCTACAAGTCCAAAGACGGCGCCTACGTGCGCGAGCACTTCTTCAATACCCCCGAACTCAAGGCGCTGGTGGATGACTGGACCGACGAGGAAATCTGGCGCCTGAACCGCGGCGGCCACGACCTGTTCAAGATCTTCGCAGCCTACAACCAGGCCACCACCCACACCGGCCAGCCGACGGTGATCCTCGCCAAGACCATCAAGGGCTTCGGCATGGGTTCTGCCGGTGAAGCGATGAACATCTCGCACCAGCAGAAGAAGATGGACGTCGATGCCATCCGCCGCTTCCGCGACCGCTTCGACCTGCCGGTGCCGGACGACCAGCTCGAGAAAATCCCCTACCTGAAATTCGCCGAAGACTCGCCCGAGTACAAGTACATGCTCGAGCGCCGTCAGAACCTCGGCGGTTTCCTGCCGCAGCGCCGTCGCAGCGCCGACGCCCTGCCGGTGCCGGCGCTGGAAGCCTTCGACGCACTGCTGAAGGCTTCCGGTGAAGGTCGCGAGCTGTCCACCACCATGGCCATCGTGCGCATCATGAACACGCTGCTGCGCGACAAGCAGATCGGCAAGCACATCGTGCCGATCGTGCCGGACGAATCGCGCACCTTCGGCATGGAAGGCATGTTCCGTCAGTACGGCATCTGGAGCCAGGAAGGTCAGAAGTACCTGCCGGAAGACCACGACCAGTTGATGTTCTACAAAGAGAGCGTCGACGGCCAGGTGCTGCAGGAAGGCATCAACGAAGCGGGCGCCATGTCCGACTGGATCGCCGCCGGCACTGCCTACAGCGTGCACGGCGTGCAGATGGTGCCGTTCTACATCTTCTATTCGATGTTCGGCCTGCAGCGCACCATGGACCTGTGCTGGGCCGCCGGTGACCAACGCACCCGCGGCTTCCTGATCGGCGGCACGGCCGGGCGCACCACGCTCAACGGCGAAGGCCTGCAGCATGAAGACGGCCACAGCCAGATCCTGGCCGGCGCCATCCCCAACTGCGTCACCTACGACCCGACCTTTCAGTATGAAGTGGCCGTCATCGTGCAGGACGGCATGCGCCGCATGTTTGCCGAGCAGGAGGATGTCTTCTACTACCTCACGGTGATGAACGAGAACTACGAACATCCCGAGATGCCGAAGGGTGCCGAGAAAGACATCATCAAGGGCATGTATGCCTTCCGCAAAGGTGGCAAGGGCAAGGGCCCCCGCGTGCAACTGCTGGGCTCCGGCACCATCTTCAACGAAGTCATCGCTGCGGCCGATCTACTCAAGAGCGACTGGGGCGTCGAGTCCGACATCTGGGGGTGCCCGAGCTTCAACGAACTGGCCCGCGACGGTCAGGCCACCGCGCGCTGGAACCTGCTGCACCCGACCGACAAGCAGAAGAAGTCGCATGTTGAAAGCCTGCTCGACGGCGCCAAGGGGCCGGTCATCGCCGCCACCGACTACATCAAGCTGTTTGCCGAACAGATTCGCCCGTACGTACCGAATCGCTACACGGTGCTCGGCACCGACGGCTTCGGCCGCTCGGACACGCGCGAGAAGCTGCGTCACTTCTTCGAGGTCAACCGCTATTGGGTCACCGTGGCGGCACTGAAATCGCTGGCCGACGACGGCACCATCGAAGCGGCCAAGGTTGCCGAGGCCATCAAGAAGTACGACCTCGACCCGAACAAACCCAACCCGATGACGGTTTGAGGAGAACGCTGCGATGAGCCAGTTGATTGAAGTGAAGGTTCCGGACATCGGCGATTTCGACGAAGTCCCTGTCATCGAGCTGTTCGTGAAGGTCGGTGACAGCATCAAGAAAGAAGAAGCGATCTGCACCCTTGAATCCGACAAGGCCACGATGGACGTCCCCTCGTCCGCCGATGGCGTCATCAAGGAAGTGCTGATCAAGGTCGGCGACAAAGTGGCCGAAGGCTCGGTGCTGATCAAGGTCGAAGCCGCCGGCGCGGCCGAAGCCCCGGCCGCTGCAGCGCCCGCCGAAAAAGCCAAACCGGCCCCGGCGGCACCTGCTGCTGCGCCCGCCGCACCGGCCAAGACCGCGTCCGCACCGGCATCCGGCGGTGACGTTGTCGAGGTGAAGGTGCCGGACATCGGTGACTTCGACGAGGTCCCGGTGATCGAGCTCTTCGTGAAGGTCGGCGACACCATCAAGGAAGAAGAGGCCATCTGCACCCTCGAGTCCGACAAGGCCACGATGGACGTGCCCTCTCCCGCTGCCGGTGTGGTCAAGGAAGTGTTGATCAAGGTCGGCAGCAAGGTTGCCGAAGGTTCGGTGCTGATCAAGGTGGAAACGGCTGGCAGCGCACAGCAAGCCGCTCCGGCAGCGGATGCAGCTCCGGCGCCTGCCGCGGCGCCCGCACCTGCCCCGGCCGCAGCACCGGAACACAAAGCCGAAGCACCGGCACCCGCCGCTGCGCCCGCCAGCGCCCCGGCGAACGCCCCGACTCCGGTGGCCATCGGCGGTGCCGTACATGCCAGCCCCTCGGTGCGCGCCTATGCACGCGAGCTGGGTGTCGACCTGTCGCAGGTGAAACCCAGCGGCCCGAAAAACCGCATTCAGCGTGAAGACGTCACTGCCTTCATTAAAGGCGCCATGAGCACCGGTGTGGTGCCGGGCAAGACGTCTGCGGCTGCGCCGGCCGTTGGCGGTGGTGGCGGGCTCGACCTGCTGCCGTGGCCGAAGGTCGATTTCGCCAAGTTCGGCGAAGTCGACGTGCAGCCTATGAAGCGCATCAAGAAGATCTCCGGCGCCAACCTGCACCGCAACTGGGTCATGATCCCCCACGTCACGCAGTACGACGAGACGGACGTCACGGATCTGGAAGCACTGCGCAAGGAACTCAACGAAACCCGCGAGGCCAAGGCCTCGGGCGTGCGCTACACGATGCTCGCGTTCGTCATCAAAGCGGTGGTTGCCGGTCTCAAAAAGTACCCGCAGTTCAACACTTCGCTCGACGGCGACAACCTGGTGTTCAAGAAGTACTTCAACATCGGTTTCGCGGCAGATACACCGAACGGTCTGGTCGTGCCGGTGATCAAGAACGCTGACCAGAAGAGCGTCACCGATATCGCGCTGGAAATGGCTGAGCTCTCGAAGAAGGCACGCGACGGCAAGCTGGGCTCGGCCGACATGCAGGGCGGCACCTTCTCGATCTCCAGCCTCGGCGGCATCGGCGGCACCTACTTCACGCCGCTGATCAACGCGCCGGAAGTGGCCATCCTCGGTCTGTCCAAGCTGTCGATCAAACCGCTGTGGGACGGCAAGGCATTCCAACCGCGTCAGGTGCTGCCGCTGTCGCTGTCGTATGACCACCGCGTCATCGACGGCGCCGAGGGCACGCGCTTCATCGACTACATCAGCAAGGCGCTGGCCGACATGCGCCGCACCCTGATCTGAGCCGGAGGCGCATCATGGCACTCATCGAAGTGAAAGTTCCGGACATCGGCGATTTCGACTCCGTACCGGTCATCGAACTGTTCGTCAAAGCGGGCGACTCGATCAAGAAAGAAGAAGCGATCTGCACCCTTGAATCCGACAAGGCCACGATGGACGTCCCCTCGTCCGCCGATGGCGTCATCAAGGAAGTGCTGATCAAGGTCGGCGACAAAGTGGCCGAAGGCTCGGTGCTGATCAAGGTCGAAGCCGCCGGCGCGGCCGAAGCCCCGGCCGCTGCAGCGCCCGCCAAGGATGCAAAACCGGCCCCCGCGCCCGCTGCCGCCCCGGCCGCTGCCAGCCATTCGGGCAGCGCCGACATCGAGTGCGACGTGCTGGTCCTCGGCGCCGGCCCCGGCGGCTACTCGGCGGCGTTCCGCGCGGCCGACCTCGGCCTCAAGACGGTCATCGTCGAGCGTTACCCGACGCTGGGTGGCGTGTGCCTGAACGTGGGCTGCATTCCCTCCAAAGCGCTGCTGCACGTTGCTGGCGTGATGGACGAGGTGAGCCACTTTGCCGAACTGGGCATCGAGTTCAAGGCGCCCAAGATCGACATCGACAAGCTGCGTGCCCACAAGGAAAAAGTGGTCGGCAAGCTCACCGGCGGTCTGGCCGGCATGGCCAAGGGCCGCAAGGTCGAGGTGGTGCGCGGCATCGGTGCTTTCCTCGACCCGCATCACGTCGAGGTGCGGCTCACTTCGGGTGATGGCAAGGATGTCACCGCTGACAAGAAGGTCGTCAAGTTCAAGCAGGTCATCATCGCCGCCGGCAGTCAGGCGGTGAAGCTGCCCTTCATGCCGGAAGACCCACGCGTGGTGGACTCCACCGGGGCGCTGGAACTGCAGTCCGTACCCAAGAAAATGCTGGTCATCGGCGGCGGCATCATCGGCTTGGAAATGGCCACGGTGTATTCCACGCTGGGCGCACGCATCGACGTGGTCGAAATGCAGGACGGCCTGATGCAAGGCGCCGACCGCGACCTCGTGAAGGTGTGGGAGAAGGTTAACACCCACCGCTTCGACAACGTCATGCTCAGGACCAAGACGGTTTCGGCCGAAGCCAAGAAGGACGGCATCTGGGTCAAGTTCGAGGGCGAAAAGGCCCCGAGCGAAGCACAGCGTTACGACCTGGTGTTGGTGGCCGTCGGCCGCAGCCCGAACGGCAGCAAGATTGCCGCCGACAAGGCCGGCGTGGCGGTGACCGAGCGCGGGTTCATCGAAGTCGACAACCAGCAGCGCACCAATGTCTCGCACATCTTCGCCATCGGTGACATCGTCGGTCAGCCAATGCTGGCGCACAAGGCGGTGCATGAAGGCCACGTGGCCGCAGAGGTTGCCGCAGGCCAGAAGTCGAGCTTCGATGCGCTGCAGATCCCGTCGGTGGCCTACACTGACCCGGAAGTGGCTTGGGCCGGTCTGACCGAACTCGAAGCCAAGGCCAAGGGCATCGAGTACGAGAAAGCCGTGTTCCCGTGGGCGGCCTCGGGTCGCGCCATTGCCAACGGCCGAGACGAAGGCTTCACCAAGCTGCTGTTCGACAAGAACACGCACCGCATCATCGGTGGCGCCATCGTCGGCACGCATGCCGGCGATCTGATCGGCGAAGTGTGCCTCGCCGTCGAGATGGGCGCCGACGCGGTGGATATCGGCAAAACCATCCACCCGCACCCGACGCTGGGCGAATCCATCGGCATGGCCGCCGAAGTGGCTCACGGCAGCTGCACCGACCTGCCGGCGCCGCGGAAGCGCTGATCGGCCTGGCTGTAAACAAACGGGGCGCCTTGGCGCCCCGTTTTCATTTCCGTCGCAACATACCTCAGTGCACGTGGGGGCCCGCCTCCGGTACCAACCACGGCGCGGCCAACTTGAGCGCAATCACCGCCAGATACAGCCATACCAGCGCACTGCCGTAGAGCCACACCTGTCGGCGCAGCGGCACGATCGCCACCATTACCCCTGCCCTCTGCCACACCAGCCACAACGCCCAGGCCGCGCCAACATAGGGCAGCACGGAGAGCCACTCCAGCCAGGCATCGCCCTTCTGTGCCAACGGCGCGATGTTCCACTGCAGCCCCATCAGCGCCCCACTGTGATTGACCAACTCATGCGCGGTGTTGGTCGCAAAACGGCTCAAAGCACGCGGAATCAACGGCAGTAATACCAGCGGCGCCAGCGCACAGGCCATGCTGTTCGCGGCGCTGCGCCACGGCAGCCCGCTCAGGCGCGCAACCCGCCCGTAGCCCCACACCGCAACCGGCGCCGTAAGCATCACCGCCGACACCAGCGCCAGAAAGCGGCCGAGGTCGAAGAAAGCGGCATCCAGCGGCAACACGCTGTGCAGCCACTCACCCGCCCGGAACCAGGGCAGGTAAGGCTCCAACGACGTGTGGCGCAAACCATGCAGAAACTGAAGCCCGATGATCACGACGCCGAGAATGACGATAAAGATCCATGATTCGTTACTGTCCTGGCCTTGAATCGGCTTGCTGAGCGCACTCCCAGGCCTGGCGGCTGACACATGCACGCTGTCACAGGCCGTCACGCAATCGGTGCACAAAGTACAAGCGCCCATGTCGTTGCGCTCCGCAAAGCGAAACGGTGACAGATGGTAGCTGCACGCCTTGGCGCAATCGAAGCTGCGGCACTGGCTGCACTCCTGCTGGTCCGTCTCGATGCGTAGCATGCCGATGCGTCCGTGACTGGCCAGCAATCGCCCCAGCGGGCAAAGATGCTTGCACCAGGCCATGTCCTTGAAAACGAAGAACACGCCAAAGGCGATCACCGTGAAGCCGAGAAAGTACCAAGCGGTGTCGCGGGTCGAATTGCTCAGCAGGCCGGGCATGGCGAACGACACGACCCAGTAGCCCAGCACAAGCACGGCCAGACTGATCCAGACCCCTCGCAACTGCGTCGGAAAGCTGCGCCGCATACCTACACGACTCAACCATTTCCCGACGAACCCGTGCGGGCAAACCGCGCAGAAGGCATTGCCCAGCGTAGGCGTAACCACCGCAGTGAACAACGGCCAGAAAATGCCCCACATCAGCAACACGCTCAGGCCGATGCGCGCGTCCTCTGTGATCAGACCGGTGGCGATGGACGCCACCAGCAGGACCAGCGCCACCACCCTCAAGCCGGTCATCAGCCAGCCCTTGCGCAACAAACTGCCCACCACGGGCCAGCGAGTGATCCACACCGGCGCATGCTCGGCCGCCGGCAGTTCGACCTTGATCGGAATGACTCTGCTCATGGCGCACCTCCGTCAGAAGTCGAAACGCGCGCCGACATAGGCGTAGCGCGCATCCAGATCACTGCCCAGAACCCGGCCGGAAACGTTGTCGGGCTCGCGTTCATCGAACAGGTTCTCGATGCCGGCAAAGAGTCTCACGCTGCCGCTCCAGGCGTACTTCACCCCGAGATCGAAGCGCGTGAGATTGCTGTTGTACGGCGGGCTGCCGCGTGGTGCGCTGGTACCGGCTTCGAGAATATCCTCGAGGCGCAGTGCTCGTAGCGAGGTCTCCCACAGACCGCGAACATGCATCAGCTCGAGGCGCCAAGTCCGCTCAGCTCGGCCGGTGAGGCGCTCGCCGGTGTTGGCATTGCGAGCATCGGTGATATCGAGACCGCCAGACAGTGACCAGTGCTGGCCAAAGCGCCACGACGCCAGCAGCTCGGCGCCGTCGATCTTGGCCTGCTGCACGTTCTGATACTCGAGCACGCTCGGCACGGTCGAAACCCGCACTGTCTCGATCAACTGTTTGATGCGGTTGCGGTGCACGGTGAGTTCGACGTGACCGCGGGCGAACTCACGCCTTAGCATCGCCTCCCAGGTTTTCGACTCTTCCGGCTTGAGGTCTGGATTGCCGCGAATGGAGCTGGCACGGGCACCGCTGCCCCGCGTGAACAACGAGAAGCGCTCACCCAGCGAAGGCGCGCGAAAGGCCGTGCCGTACCCGACGCGCGCGCTCCACGCATCCTTGCTCCAACCCAGCGAGACGCGCGGATTGACGCTGCTGCCGAAATCGTCGAATCGGTCGAAGCGGGCACCGGCCACAAGTTGCCATTGCGGGTTGATCTGCCACTGATCCTGCGCCAGCATGAAGTAGTTGTTGCGTGATGCCTCGCGGCTGTGGATAGTGACGTCGATCTCATCGCGCATGGCGCCGGCGCCGACCGACACCAGATGATCGTCATGCGGCGAGAAGTGATACACGCCGTCACCTTGGTACTGGCGGAACTCGGTGCGCTCCACGGTAGGGTAGCTTCGGATCGCTTCGCCCTTGCTCTGCCCTGCGCTGCCCCGCAGAACCAGCTCTCCGTCACCGAGCATCTGACGATAATCGAGGCTGCCAAAGTAACGGCGCTCATCCTCGATGCGCTCGTAATCGCCGGCCGGATCATCGACGCGCGTTCGGCCATCCCGATCGAACGCCTCCAGCGCCCAGCTGATGCTGCGTGTGGCATCGGGGCTCCAGCGACCACGATAGCTGCCGGCCCAGTTGCTGAGCTTGCCGCGGTCATCCTCCAGCGAGCCGCGATAACGCATGGCATCTCGGTAGTCCTGCTCCAGAGTGAAGCTGTGCCCAAGCGCCTGGCTGCCGGTTCGCACGTTCAGCCCGGTGCGCAGACTCTCACGCCCCTGCTCACTGGCGCCGGCTTGCACGAACACTGTGGATCCCGGGTTCTCGCCCGGGTGACGGGTAATGACGTTCACAACACCACCAAGGGCCTCGGAACCGTGCAGGGACGACAAGGGGCCGCGCACGATCTCGATGCGTTCAACGTCGAAGAACGAAATCTGCGCCGGGTTGCTGCTGCCATAGTTGTTGGTACGCCGGAAACCATCCACCAACACCAGCGTATGGTTGGTGTTGAAGCCCCGAATCGCGATGCTGCCGGTGGCTCCGTTGCTGGACGTCTGCACTCCAGCCGCATGCTTGAGCGCCTGAGAAACCGTGCCGTCCCCATGACGCTCGAGTTCTTCGCGGTCGATCACCTCAACGCTGGCCTGAACGTCGCGTACGGCCGACTCTTGCCCGGTAGCGGTAACGATTACGCTGTCGAGCTGCGTCACCCGGGGCTGCGACTGTGCCGCAACGACGCCTGACCACCCTACAGCCACCGCCGTTGCAAAACAAAATACCTTCTTCATCTGCCTGATCTCCGGAGGGGCCACGTCCACGCCCAAGGCGGGGGGCTCATCCTCAATGCCTGACTTGTACGGTCAGAAAAAAGCCGACGCATCGACACAAGCACGACCGTCCATGAAATCCGCCACGGGGGAGAGAACAAGCGGAATGCGCAAGGACGGCCGAAGACAATGCGTCGGCAAAACGGGAAAAGCGGAAAAATCAGGCGTGCGCCGGAGGGGCGCGAGAACTGGCGACTTGCCAGTCGAAGGAATTCCAGACTGGAACAACCGGGCGAAGCATGCTCAAGCCGGCACAGATCTGCACAGGCACCGGCATGCCGGAGACTTCGGGGAGGATCGCTGGCGCGGCAACATGCAGCCTGCACCATTCACAGACCGGCTCGCGATGCGCGGGCGCATCTTCGGAGGGGTCGGCATCGAGCGCAACCCGCTCGATGCCGTAGGCAGTACAGATTTCCAGCCACACATCCCCGCCCGCGCCCCGCGCGGCCGCGCTGGCCATGGCCGGAAGCAACGCGCCGAACAAGACAGTGAGAGCAACCGTCCAGGCGAGCCACCGGCGCAAGGCGTGCATGCGGATCAGGGAGGTGTGGTGCATCGCGTGCTCAGCACTCAATGATGCTTGTGCTCACCGTGCCCGGAAGACGAGCCACCGTGCTGTTGCGTCAGCGCACGTGCGGTGGCCTTGACCTCAACCGACTCGCGCTTGCCGTCCGCCGTTTCGATGGTCAATGTCAGCGGCACATGAGCGCCCTCCTTCACCTGCTCGACCAGATCGATCAGCATCACGTGATAGCCACCCGGCTTGAGCTCGACAGCCTCGCCCGCCGGCAGATCCAACCTCTCGATTTCACGCATGCGCATGACGTTGTCGGCGCTCATAGTCATTTCGTGCACCTCGACGACCTTGGCTGCCGGCGAATCGGCCCCTACCAGACGAGCACCGTCTTTTGCGGTAAGCGTCATGAAGGCCCCCGTCGCACGCTGCTGCGGTACCGTGGCTCGCACCCAGGCATCGCTTACCTGGACGGCCCCGTGCCCGGCATGAGCGTGATCATGCGCTTGAGCGGCGAACGTCAGACACAGGGCAAAGGCGGACAGAGCGAACATTTTCTTCATGATGACCTCACAACGGGTTGAATACATGGGACAGCAACCGCACGCACTTACGCGCACGGCTTACATCGGGAACTGGGAAGTAAAGACGGCCCGCGCCAGGACGGCGAGCCGGAATGCTTCAGAGGGCGACCGGCGGAGCGCGAGGGAGCGCTGTGGAGCGGATGGGGGCGGATACGCCCTCGAAGGTGGCGCCGACGGACAGCGCCAAGACATCTTCTGCAGAGAAAAGCGGTGAGGCAAAAACCGGAAGAAAAGTGTCATCGAACCATGACACCAGGCAATACGGACAATGCTCGACCAGCAGTAAAGGCTTGGCCGGCGCATTGTCATCAGGCGCGACGCTGCGCACCTCGATGCCACCTGCAGTGCACACCTCCATCCAGCCGAAGCCGCTGACCTTGTCCGCAGAAAAAGCATGCCCCAGCGACGGCAACAGGGCTGCAGCCAGCATCACGAGGATGACCAGCCGGGCAGTCAAGCGTTGCAAGGTGACGAAACGGCGCATGCATTCAAATCAGTCAGGGAATCAGCGCATTCTAGCCCAAGGGCATCCCCATACTGCAAGCACAAAAAAAGCCCCCGGAAACCGGGGGCTTTTGGCTTTACTGACTGCGGTTCAGGTTGGCACACCCTGACCGGTGAACAACGACACGATGAACAGAATCACGAAGATGAAGAACAACACCTTGGCAATTCCTGCCGCGGTCCCGGCCACGCCGGTAAAGCCCAGCAGACCGGCAATGAGCGCGACGCCTAGAAAGATCAGAGTCCATCCCAGCATATGCAGCTCCTTTTAATTTTTAGTTGGTTGCTTCTTCGACTTTGTCGTCAATTTCCTCGCCAGCGTTCTCGGCCGGACCGTCGTTATCGAACGTATCCTTCACGTTATCGACAGCGTTATCGATGCTCTCGCCAGCGCGTTCCGCCGGACCTGCAGGGTTAACCGCGTCGCGAACATCCTCGACCGCTTCATCGACGGCTTCACCAGCTTCCTGTGCTGGCCCTTTGTCCGAGCAACCAACCAGAACAGCAAACGGAATGGCCAGCAGCATCGGCAGATAGCGGATTTGGTTTCGCATGAGTTGCTCCCTTTTTTGTTAGTGAGGCTGCAGTCTATCGAGCAATCTCGGGAAATTGGGAAGAGGTTACAAACCGATCATCTCGCTTACATCTTGCATAAATCAATCCAGCCAAACGCGTGCGTTGCGGAACATGCGCGCCCACGGCGAATCCTCACCCAAAGACCGCGGCGCCCAGCTCATCTGCACCGTTCGGAAACTGCGTTCGGGGTGAGGCATCATGATGGTGATGCGACCGTCAGGGGTCGTGCAGCCCGCCAGCCCGTCGGGCGAGCCGTTGGGGTTGGCCGGGTAACGGCTGGCCACGGCACCGCGGTTGTCGACGTAACGCACGGCTGCCAGCGCCGCTGCGCGGTCGGCATCGGATGCAAACACCGCCTGCCCCTCACCGTGACTGACCACGATCGGCATCCGGCTGCCGGCCATGCCGGCGAACAGGATCGACGGGTTGTCGACGATCTCGGTCATCACGAAGCGTGCCTCGAACTGCTCGCTGCGGTTGCGCTGGAAGGTCGGCCAGTGCTCGGCGCCCGGAATGATTTCGGCAAGATGGGCCATCATCTGGCAGCCGTTGCACACGCCCAGCGCAAAGGTGTCGTCACGTCCGAAGAAGGATTCGAACGAATCGCGCAGCGCCGGGTTGAAGAGAATGGACTTGGCCCAGCCCTGACCAGCACCGAGCACATCGCCGTACGAAAAGCCGCCGCAGGCCGCCAGACCATGAAAGTCTTCCAGCTTGTAGCGCCCGGCCTGCAGATCGGACATGTGCACGTCGTACGGGGCAAATCCGGCACGCTCGAATGCTGCGGCCATCTCGATCTGCGAGTTCACGCCCTGCTCTCGCAGCACGGCAATCCTCGGTCGCGCACCGTTGGCAATCATCGGCGCAGCAACGTCCAGCGACGGGTCATAGCTCAGCGCCACCGACAAGCCGGGGTCGCCCGCGTCGGCCAGCGCTTCGAATTCTTCGCGCGTGCACTCGGCGTCGTCACGCAGCGCCGCAATGCGATAGCTAGTTTCGGACCAGGCCTGCAGCAACTCGACACGCGGTGCCTCGAACACCAGCTTGGCGTTGCGGCGCAGGCGGACGGAATCCAGCTCGTTCGGCTCGCCGATGAAATGGCAGCTCAGCCCGGCCTCACGCAGGGTGCCGGCCACACGCGTGCGATCGGCGCGGCGGATCTGCACCACGGCGCCAAGCTCTTCAGCAAACAGGCCGGCAAAGATGCGGTCGTTGAACCGACCCTTGAGAGTATCCGGGTGCTTGTCGAGACCATCGACATCGTTGGCGCTGGCGTCATAACACACGGTATCAAGCACCACCGACAGGCCGCACTTGGAGGCAAAGGCCATTTCGCACAGCGTGGCAAACAGGCCGCCGTCGCTGCGGTCGTGATAAGCCAGCAGCAGATCATCCTGGCGCAGAGCCTGGATGGTCGTGAAGAAGGCTTTGAGCTTGTCGGCGGAGACATCCGGCGCCACTTCGCCGACCGAGCCACACACTTGCGCCAGCGCCGAGCCGCCAAGGCGATTGGCGCCCTCACCCAAGTCGATCAACAGCAGCTCGGTCTCTACGCCGTCTTCCAGAATGAGTTGGGGCGTCAGCGTGCGGCGCACGTCTTCCACCGGGGCGAAAGACGTGACGATCAGCGACAGCGGCGCAACCACCTGCCTGTCTTCGCCGTTCTCGGCCCAAGCCGTGCGCATCGACAGGGAGTCCTTGCCGACCGGAATCGCCAGCCCGGCGTCCTGGCAGAAGCGCGATACGGTGGCAACGGTATCGAAGAGGCGTGCGTCTTCCCCCTTGTGACCGGCGGCGGCCATCCAGTTGGCCGACAGCTTGACCCGGTTTATGTCGGAAATGTCAGCCGCCGCGAGGTTGGTCATGGCTTCACCCACCGCCATGCGCCCCGATGCCGGAGCGTCCAGACACGCCAGCGGAGTGCGCTCGCCCATGGCAAAGGCTTCGCCCTTGTAACCGTGGAAATCAAGCGAAGTGACGGCCACATCGGCCACCGGAATCTGCCACGGGCCGACCATCTGGTCGCGGGCGGTCAGACCACCGACCGAGCGGTCACCGATGGTGATGAGGAAGCTCTTGCTGGCCACCGTGGGCAGACGCAGCACGCGGAACGCGGCTTCACGCAGGTCGATGTCAGTCAGATCGAACGGCGGCAAATGCACGGCGCGGCGCGAAACCTCGCGCGTCATCTTCGGCGGCTTGCCGAGCAGTACCTGCATTTCCATGTCGACCGGCTTGTTGCCGAAATGGCGATCGCTGACGGTCAGGTGACCGTCGTCGGTGGCTTCGCCGAGCACGGCGAACGGGCATCGCTCGCGTTCGCAGATGGCGCGGAAATCGGCCAGGCGCTCGGGCGAGATGGCCAGCACGTAGCGCTCTTGCGACTCGTTGCTCCAGATCTCGCGCGGGCTCATGCCGGGCTCTTCGATGTGCACTTCGCGCAGCTCGAAATGCGCGCCCAGCTTGGCCGAATCGGCCAGTTCGGGCATGGCATTCGACAAGCCGCCTGCACCGACGTCGTGAATCGCCAGAATCGGGTTGTTGGCGCCCTGCTGCCAACACGCGTCGATGACTTCCTGACAACGACGCTCGATCTCGGGGTTGCCACGCTGCACGGAGGCAAAATCGAGGTCGGCGGTGTTGGTGCCGGTCGCCATGCTGGAGGCCGCGCCGCCGCCCAGGCCGATCAACATGCCGGGGCCACCCAGCTGGATCAGCAGCGTGCCGGGCGCGAACTCGACCTTGAACGACTGTTCGGCCTGGATGTTGCCCAGACCGCCGGCGATCATGATCGGCTTGTGATAGCCGCGCATCTCGCCTTCGACAACCTGTTCGAAGGTGCGGAAATAGCCGGCGAGGTTGGGACGCCCGAATTCGTTGTTGAACGCGGCGCCGCCCAGCGGGCCTTCGATCATGATGTCGAGCGCCGAGGCAATGCGCTCAGGCTTGCCGTAGGGCGCTTCCCACGGCTGCGTGAATTCGGGAATGTTGAGGTTCGACACCGAGAAGCCGGTCAGGCCGGCCTTCGGGCGTGAGCCGCGACCGGTGGCGCCTTCGTCGCGAATCTCTCCCCCGGCGCCGGTGGACGCGCCCGGGAACGGCGAGATGGCCGTCGGGTGGTTGTGCGTTTCGACCTTGGTGAGGATGTGGGTCAGCTCGCGGTGGTAACTCCAGCGGCCGTCGGCATCGGGGTACAGGCGATCGGCTTCGGCGCCTTCGATGATCGAGGCGTTGTCCGAATACGCAACCACCGTGCCTTCGGGATGCGCCTTGTGCGTTTCGCGGATCATGCCGAACAGGGTCTTGCCCATGGCCTGCCCGTCAATCACCCAGTCAGCGTTGAAGATCTTGTGACGGCAATGTTCGGAGTTGGCCTGCGCGAACATCATCAACTCGACGTCGGTCGGGTCGCGCTGGATGCGCGTGAAGTTGTCGACGAGGTAATCGATTTCGTCATCCGACAGCGCCAGCCCGAGATCGGTATTGGCAGCCACCAGCGCTGCACGGCCACCGGCCAGCACACCAACCGTGGTCAGCGGCTGCGGCTCGTAGTGGTGGAACAGCGCATCGGCCTCGTCCAGCGTGGCCAGCACCGATTCGGTCATTCGGTCGTGCAACACGGGCATGAGAGCCTCGCGCTGCGGCTGCGTGAGCGGCTTGGCGTCGGCGAACAGCCAGGCCGTGCCACGCTCGACGCGCACGACTTGAGCAAACCCGCACTGACGCGCGATGTCGGTCGCCTTGGAAGACCACGGCGAAATCGTGCCGAGGCGTGGCACCACCAGCAACATCGGGTCGGCCACCGTTGCAGCCACACTTTCAGCGCCGAGCAGATCGGCCAGACGCGCGCACTCGGCGTCCGAGAGCGGAGCGCTCAATTCAACGAAGTACCAATGAAGAGCGGCAACCGAGGACACGCCGGGCAGATGCTCGGCGATGGAGGGCTGGAGGCGGGCGAGACGGGCGGGAGACAAGGCTGCGCCACCGCGCAGCTTGAGGATTTCGGCCATGTAGGTGCGATCGGAGAGGGTTTGAAGCGGGTCGTCAGTACAACCCGGGAAAGGATCGCATTATAACCGACCCACCCCCTTCCATTGGCAGCCCGAGGTGTCCGATTCGGGCCAGAGGATCAACGCGATGCGAGAACCCGGTCGTTATCCTGCGCAGCGGCAATGGCCGCCCCCTCGGCACGCTCGCCAGCAGGCTGCGAAGCCGAGCCCCCCAAGGGCGGACGCGGGACCGATGCAACTCGTGGCTCGGCCGCGTTCGGGCGCACCGCGGGGGGAACCTCGACACGTGAGCCAGACCCGTCTTCCTGAATCCGCAACAGGTTGCCTTCGACCGTGGCGCCGCAGTCCATTTGCAGTTGGCGGTAGCGGACGTTCCCCACTACCACGGCTCCGGCCTGAAGCTCGGCAAAATGCTCGACTTCGAGGTTGCCGGTGATGTTGCCGTTGATCACCGCATCATAGGTATGCACCTTGCCGGTAATCACGCCTTTCTCGCTCAGGACCAGCAGGCCCTTGGTGCCCGGCTTGCCGAACACATTGCCCTCGACATGCCCGTCGATACGCAAGCCGCCCGAGAAATGCACGTCACCGACGATGTGCAGATTGTCCGCAACGAGGCTGGAAAGCTTCGTGACCTCGATGCCGCCTTTTTTCTTCTTGCCGAACATGTGCTACTCCCGTTGCGGCGAAGTCAGCGAGCAGCCGCAGGCTTGTTCGCTGACCTCATGAATTCAAGCTCTTCACGTGTTTGCTTGTGTTGCTCGTTCAAGGCGGCCAATTGCCGCTCCAGCTCGGCGCGAGCGCCCAGCGAGATTTCGAGATCCATGCGCGCAGAGTCGAGCGCTTCGCGCGTCTGCACCAGCTCGGCCTCAATGCTGGCAAAGCGGTCGTCGAGCAAGGAGAGCGAAAGGCGCTGGGCACCGAAAAACAGCGCTGCAGCCCCGATCAAGGCAGAGGTGATGAAGAAGACGAGGCCTCTGAGCAGCCCCGACCCGGCTGGCTCGCGAGAGGCGAGCACGATCTTTCCTGAAGTGAGATGACGATTTGCGGTGTTAGATCGCGACTGCATCGTCAATCAGAGCCCGCGAAACTGGGCCATGTAGGTGGTCGGATCGACGAAGCGACCGTCGCGCAGTATCTCGAAATGCAGATGGGGGCCGGAAGATCGGCCAGTGCTGCCGACTCGGGCGATCTGCTCGCCCGGCATGACCACCTGCCCCACCTTTACCAGCAAGGCCGAAGCATGAGCATAGCGGGTCACGAGCTCACCACCGTGGTCGATTTCGACGGTACGACCGTACTGCGGGCGGTAGCCGGAAAAAATCACACGCCCACCGGCACTTGCATAAATCGGCGTACCCGTGGGCGCCGGGTAATCGACACCGCTGTGAAACGCGCGCTTGCGGGTGAACGGATCGACGCGGTTACCGAACGACGACACCACCGGACGATCACGCACGGGCTCGCGGCCCGGCAAGGCCATGTGAGCGAGGTTGAGCGCAACCACGGCTTGATCGAGCTCACGCATCAACTCGGAGAGGCGCTCCATGCTGCCTTCAACCGTTCCAAGGCCCAACGCGTCTTCCACACGATTTTCTAAGGAAGGATCGACAACGCCGGATTCATTCTGCACGGGCTTGAGCAAGGGACCACCGGCCGGCTTTCCCGGAGGCGTCTTGGCAAGACGCCCTTCAACCGACTCGGCCATGTTGGCACGGCCATCAATTTCGGCCAGCACGCCCACACGAAACGCCAGATCGCGCGCTTCGTTCTCGAGCTGGCTCATGCGGCCAGTCAATTCGCCGATGCGATCAATGAGCAGACGACTGTCGGATGTGTAAGCAGGCGTATTGAGCGAGGCAGGGGTCTGGACGACGATGGCACTGGAACCGCGGCTCACTACGTAGCCGATGGCAGCACCCGCGGCAAGGATGGCGACGGTGGCGAGCGACATCACCACCACCACCGCTCGCATGCTCAGCGTACGCGACCTGGAAGTGGCCAGCGAGCCGGCAGAGAGGATCACGAAAGCCATCCAAGCTCCTACGGACAAAAAAGCCTGTCCGTATTGGGGAAAATCGGACAGCGCAACGACATTTGAATTCGTACGAATCAAATTCCGTTACATCATTAAAGGAACCAGTCTACCACCAAAAAACTGCCCTCCCGCAAGTGGAATTTTGCGGAAGGGCGGGATTTTTACCGTCTGCAGAAACTCGAGCCGCGGCGCATGGCCCGCAGCGGCCCGAGCCGTGCGCTACACGGGCGCTCAGCTCTTGCGATGAGAGGCCAGCGCAAGCCAGGTGTCGACCACCGTGTCGGGGTTGAGCGACAGGCTGCGGATGCCCTCGTCCATCAGCCACTCGGCGAAGTCCGGGTGATCCGACGGCCCCTGTCCGCAAATGCCTACATACTTGTCGGCGCGGTTGCAGGCCTGGATCGACATCGACAGCATCATCTTCACCGCCGGATCGCGCTCGTCGAAAGCATGCGCCACCAGACCGGAATCGCGGTCCAGCCCCAGCGTGAGCTGCGTCAGATCGTTGGAACCGATGGAGAAGCCGTCGAAACGCTCAAGGAAGGCATCCGCCTGCAGCGCGTTGGACGGAATCTCGCACATCATCACCAGTTTGAGGCCGTCCTTGCCGCGTTCGATGCCGTGTTCGGCCAACAGAGCGATGACCGCATCGGCCTCACCCAGGGTGCGCACGAACGGAATCATGATCTCGACGTTGGTCAGCCCGAGGTCGTTGCGCACTTTCTTCAGCGCAGCGCATTCCATCTCGAAGCAATCGCGGAAGTTCTGCGCAATGTAGCGCGAGGCACCGCGGAAGCCGAGCATGGCGTTCTCTTCTTCCGGCTCGTAGATGCTGCCGCCAAGCAGCTTGCGGTATTCATTCGATTTGAAGTCGGAGGTGCGGACGATCACCGGCTTGGGCCAGAACGCCGCGGCGATGGTGGCGACGCCTTCGGCCAGCTTGTCGATGTAGAACTGACGCGGGCTGGCGTAGCCACGCGAACGGCGCAGGATTTCCTCGCGCAGGCTGGCCGGTACGCGGTCGAGCTCGAGGATGGCCTTCGGGTGGATGCCGATCATGTTGTTGATGACGAACTCCAGGCGGGCAAGACCCACGCCGTGGTTCGGGATCTGCGCGAACTCGAAGGCCAGCTCCGGGTTGCCGACGTTCATCGTGATCTTGAGCGGGATTTCCGGCAGGTTGCCGGTATCGGTGGTGACCACCTCGAAATCCAGCTTGCCGCGGTAAACGTAACCGGTGTCGCCTTCGGCGCACGAGACGGTGACGCTTTCGCCTTCGTCCAACACCTCGGTGGCGTTGCCGCAACCCACGATGGCCGGAATGCCCAGCTCACGCGCAATGATGGCGGCGTGACAGGTGCGGCCACCGCGGTTGGTGACCACCGCCGCGGCTTTCTTCATCACCGGCTCCCAGTTGGGGTCGGTCATGTCGGTCACCAGCACGTCTCCCGGCTGCACGCGGCTCATTTCAGAGGCATGCGCCACCACACGCACGGTGCCGGCGCCGATCTTCTGGCCGATGGCGCGGCCTTGCGTCAGGGCCTTGCCGTACTGCTTGAGGCGGTATTTCTCCATGACGTGGCCGGATTCCTGCGACTTCACCGTCTCCGGGCGCGCCTGCAGGATGTACAGCTTGCCGTCCTGGCCGTCCTTGCCCCACTCGATGTCCATCGGGCGGCCGTAATGCTGCTCGATGATCACGGCGTAGCGCGCGAGCTCAAGCACATCGGCATCTGAAAGCGAGAAACGGTGACGGTCGGCTTCAGGCACATCCACCGTACGCACGGATTTGCCGGCTTCACGCGTGGCCGAGAACTCCATCTTGATCATCTTGGAGCCCAGGCTGCGGCGCACGATGGCCGGCTTGCCCTCGGCGAGCTTGGGCTTGTGCACGTAGAACTCGTCGGGGTTCACCGCGCCCTGCACCACCGTCTCACCCAGACCGTACGAAGCGGTGATGAACACTACCTCCTTGAAGCCCGACTCGGTGTCGATGGTGAACATCACGCCCGAAGCGCCGGTATCGGAGCGCACCATGCGCTGCACGCCGGCCGACAGCGCGACCACGTCGTGCTCGAAATTCTTGTGCACGCGGTAGGCGATGGCGCGATCGTTGTAGAGCGACGCGAACACTTCCTTCATGGCATGCAGGATGTTCTCGTAGCCGTGGATGTTGAGGAAGGTCTCCTGCTGACCGGCGAACGAGGCGTCCGGCAGATCTTCCGCCGTGGCCGACGAACGCACCGCGAAGCTGCCCTCGCCGTCGGCGGTAAGCGCTTCGTACGCGGTTTTGATCTCTTGTTCGAGCTTGGCGGGGAACGGCGTATCGACGATCCAGCCGCGGATCTCTTCACCGGTTTTTGCCAACGCCACCACATCATCCACATCCAGACTGGCGAGGCGCTCGCGAATGCGATCTGCCAGACCCTGATGAGCGAGGAATTCGCGATAGGCCTCGGCCGTTGTCGCAAAACCGCCCGGCACGCGTACACTTCCGGGCAACTGACTGATCATCTCCCCCAGGGAGGCGTTTTTTCCGCCGACCTGCTCGACATCGGTCATGCGCAGTTCGGTAAAGGGGATGACATAGCGGGTCATGTAGACTTCCTCGCTTGCGGTTGGACAAAGGGCCGATTGGCGCGGATTCTATTCATCTTTGTTGCGGTGCAGTACGGTAGTCTCCCGTATTGACCCAGGTCAATTTTTTTGAACCAATCGAAGCCTATGCCCCATCAGCGCACCGCCTTCTTCATCTCCGACGGAACCGGCATCACGGCCCAGACGCTGGGGCAAAGCCTGCTCTCGCAATTCAAGGACGTGCAGTTCCGCGAAACGCGCATTCCCTTCGTTACCGACCGCGAGCGTGCGCTCGACTGCGCTCGCCAGATCCGCGCTGCAGCAGAGCGCGACGGCGTGCGCCCGATTGTCTTCAGCACGCTGGTCAACCCCGAGACGGTTGCCGGCCTGCGCGAAGCCGATGCGCTGTTCATCGACCTCTTCGAGCAGTTCATCGGCCCGTTGGAGAGCGAACTCGACATGCGCTCCACCCACACGGTCGGACGCTTTCACGGCATTGCCGAAAACACCGCATATCAGGCCCGCATCGAAGCCATCAACTACACCATGGCGCACGACGACGGCGTGTCCTCCCACAACGGGCTCGATAGCGCTGATGTCATTCTGGTTGGCGTATCGCGCTCAGGCAAGACGCCCACGAGTCTTTATCTGGCCATCCAGTTCGGCATCAAGACCGCCAACTACCCGCTGATTCCGGAAGATTTCGAGCGCAACCGCTTGCCCGGCGCGTTGATGGAGCATCGCGGCAAGCTCTTCGGGCTTACCATCGACGCCGAACGCCTCGCTCGCGTACGCGAAGAACGCCGACCGAACAGCACCTACGCTTCGCTGGCCAACTGCCGGCACGAAATTGCTGCGGCGCAAAAACTGATGCGCCGCGAGAACATCCCCTGGATTGACTCCACCACCAAATCAATCGAGGAAATCTCCGCTACCATCATGCAAGCCATCGGACTCGAACGGCACATCTGGTAGTCTCCGGCCGCATTTCGATGCGCCCCGCTCTCCCCAACGGAAACCATCCGTCTCATGACAAGAACCCGACAGAAACGCCGTGGCGGCCTCGGCCGCGACACCGAACTCCTCATCTGGCTGGCCGCTGGCCTGGCCGAATCCGGCAGCCTTGCCGAAGATCGCTACTGGGAAAGCCAGCTCGACAGCAACGTCGACCGCGTGCTCTCCGAGCACGACGAAGAAGCGCTCAATGCCGCGCTGGACCAGTTGTACGCCAAGGATGCGCGCGGCTATGAAGAGCTCGCCGATTTCATCGAATCGCGCTCCGAAACCGCTTCCAAGCTCGACGACGCGCACGACGTGCTGCTGATCGGCGCGCCGATTCTGGCGTGGTCGCGCTTCCGCATTCCGGCCAGCACCATTCCGCCAGCCGTGCTTTCCAACCTGCGCGTGCACCTGCAGGCGCACATCCTGTCGGGCGACGCCAAGCTGGCGCTGGCCGATTACCTGTTCAGCCCCGATCAGCTGCCGCGCGGCTACTGCGCCACCAGCGAGTTCACGCAGGCCATCGGCCGTGCCGCACTGGCCGGGCAGGATCTGCGCATCGAGACTCAAGGCATGCCCGAGACGGCGCACTTCCTGTCTGACACGCGCTACTTGCTGGCCGCCATCACGGTACCCAAAGGCAAGCCCTTCTTCAGTTGGCAGGAGACCGGCGGCAGCCGCGACGACGCGCTTGACCGCTGGCGCAGCCAGGGCGGCGCCAGCCTGGCACCGCTTCTGCCCGGCTGCGCCACCGAAGTGGTGCTGCCCGAAGCCTATTTCGCCGCCAGCCGTCAGGCCGACCGCGAGAGCCGTCCCTACGCCATTCGCGCTTCGGTAGCCTTTCTGGGCGCAGAACTGGAAACGCCCGCCAGCAACCTGCGCGCAGTCATCGCACCCTTCCACGAGCGCGATCTGGAGGAGTACCGCATCGGCTTCGCCCGCCGCGACGGTGACAAGGTGGTGCATGGCGTGGTGTGGCCGCTGCTCGGTGCCGAAGACGACCAATCCGACATTCCGGCAGAGATCGAAGCCGTGCTGCGCGACTGCGGTGTGGGCGAAGTGGTGTATCTCGATCACCGCTTCCCCCTCGAATTCTGCGACGACTGCGGCGCGCCGATGTACCCGTCCGCAGAGGGCGAGGTGGTGCACGCCGAAATGCCCGAGGAGCACGGCGAACCCACGCCGCGCCACCTGCACTGAACGGAGACCGCCATGAGCCGCAAGATCGAAAAGACCGACGCCGAATGGGCCGGCCAACTGACGCCGGAGCAGTTCCGTGTCACCCGTCACAAGGGCACGGAATTCGCCTTTTCCGGCGCATACTGGGATCACTGGAAGATCGGTGAATACCGCTGCGTATGCTGCGATGCGCCCTTGTTCCACTCCGAGCACAAGTTCGACGCCGGCTGCGGCTGGCCGAGCTTCTGGATTCCATCCGCGCCGCAGAACGTCGAGGAAGAGCGCGACATCAGCCACGGCATGGTCCGCACCGAAGTGCTGTGCGAGCAGTGCGGCGCCCACCTCGGCCACGTCTTCGAAGACGGCCCGCCGCCCACCGGCCTGCGCTACTGCATCAACTCGGCCTCGATCCGCTTCCGCGCCTTCGACAGCAAGGACTGAAGCGCGCTGCCCTAGCGCCTAGCGGCCGTGCCAATAGCGTGGCGCCTTCTCGCGCCACGCTTCCAGGCTCACCCCCTGCTCATCGAAGTTTGCCGTGATGGCGCCCTGCGAATCGGTGCGCCAGTTGCGCGCACCGGCCTGCGCCCAGCGCGACCACGCATCGGGATGCGGGTGGCGATGGGCGTTGAGATTGCCCACCGGAAAGATCACGTGGCCGGCTCCCACCGCCTCCACCAGCCGCGGAGACGAAGAGCCGCGGCTGCCGTGATGCGGCGCGACGACCACGTCCGCCGTGAGGTCCAGTTGCTCATCGGCGGCCAATGCCCTCTCGGTGGGGGCGCCGATATCTCCGGGCAGCAGCACACTCCCGTAGCGAGAGCTGATTCTCAACACGCAGGAGCGCTCGTTATGGCGGGCTAGAGCAGACGCACCCTCGGCCGGATGCATGAATGCAAAGCGCACGCCATCAAGCTCCCATGTTTCGCCAGCCCGGCATGGCACCATCGGCATCGAGGTGGGCGCCAGGCGCACGGGCTCGTCATCCAGACCCGACCACAAACGTCCGACGGGCATTACATCCAGCACGCTCTGCGCACCGCCGATGTGATCGCTGTCGCCATGAGATAGCACCATCGCCTCCAGCTTGCGCACGCCTTGGCCCCGCAAATAAGGCACCAACACGCGCTGGCCGGCATCCGTCACCGGGCCGTAGGTGGGCCCGGTGTCGTACATCATGTCGTGACCAGCGGTCTGCACATGCACCGCCAGCCCCTGCCCCACGTCCAGCACCGTGACGCGAAATGCTTCCTCGCGAGGCCGCTCGGGAGCCCACATCAGCATCGGGATGATCGCCAGAACGCCGGCGGCACGCGCCGGAGTTCCACGCGGCAACAGCAGCCACGCGGCACCGACCAGCGCACACAGGATCAACGGCGTCGGCACACCCGGCCCATGCCATAAGGCCCAGGGTTGAGCGGACAATTCGCCAAGCCCGCTCATCATCAAGGCCGTAACCGCATGCGCAAGCTCGAGCAAACCGGCATAGGGCACGACGATGCCGAGCAGCACCAGCGGCGCAATCACGAAACTCACCAGCGGAATGGCAAAAGCGTTGGCCAATGGCCCTGCCAACGAGACGGTACCGAACAGCATGAACAGCACCGGCGCCAGTGCCAGCGTGATAGCAAGCTGAATGCGCACCGCCGCAAGCCAGGCCTTGTCGGCCACCAGCCGCCCCGACACCACCAGCAGAATCACCCCGACGGCCCCGAACGACAGCCAGAAGCCGGCCGACAAGACGGCCCACGGGTCCGCCAGCAACACCACGAACAAGGCCAGCGCCAGCACGTGCGTCGGGCGTGACTGCCGACCGCTGGCGATCGCCACCGCAGCCACACCCAGCATGATCAGCGCGCGCTGTGCCGGCAGACCCAACCCGGCGAGCAAGGCGTAGGCCGCCGCCGCAAGCAGGCCGCAAACGGCCGCCACGCGCCGTGCGGCGATGCGTTCGACCAGACGCGGCACACGCCGCCAGGCCCAGCCCGCAATGCCGCCAACGGCCAACGCCACCAACGAAACATGCAGGCCGGAGATCGCCACCAGATGCCCTACCGCAGTGCGCCGGAACACCTCCCACTGTTCGGCACCAATGGCACGCTGATCACCGATGGCCAGCGCAGTCAGAATGCCGGCATACGGCCGCCCCTCCAGTGCAAGCGCAAAGCGCGCGCGCACGGCGTCACGCACCCGGTGCACACCGGCCATGAATCCTGGCACGAATGCGTCGAGCCGCTGATTTTCCACGTCCTGCCGCACGTAGCCAGTGGCTCGCAGACCACGCTCGAGCAGCCAGGCTTCGTAGTCGAAACCACCGGGGTTGCTGAAGCCGTGCGGGCGCTTGAGACGCACGGTGAGCGCCCAGCGCTCGCCCGGCGCAAGCGCCTCCGGCAGGCTGCCGCGCCCCTGAAAGGCGTACCAACCGAGCTGAATACGCGACGGCACATCGGCATCGGCGGACTCAACGTTCAAGACAAAACGCCAGGCGCCGCCGTCAAGCTGCTGCGGCAAACCGTCGATGACGCCCACCACACGCAGGTCACGGGCCTCGGCCGTCATGGGCAACGCGTCCGCCAGCCGCCATTCGGCACGCCACGCCGCCCAAACGAAACCACCGGCCATTGCCGCAAGCAGACATGCCGCCGTGCGCCAGCGTCCCTTACAAAAGCGAACCCCTGACAGCACGGCAACGACTAGAATCGTCGCCATGACAACGACGAAGTGACCGGGCAACGTCGGCAGTTGCTGCAACGACAGTATCCCAAGCGAGAAAGCAAAGACGGCTGCACGCATGATGACATCATCATCTCGCAGCCATGAATATGGAACAAGGGCCGGCTCCCCCGGCCAGACCAGACCCTCACATGCGCAAACTCTTCCGCCGTATTCTCCCCAGCCAGGAGACGATCAACGGCAACCGCTGGCTCAGGCCGTTTGCCAGCTCACTGCTGCACCCCAGCCTGTGGCACCTCAACCGTCACTCGGTTGCGGGGGCCATTGGCATCGGCCTGTTCTGCGGTTTGATTCCAGGGCCGCTGCAAATGATCTCCGCAGCGGTGGCCTGCATGGTGCTGCGTGCGAACCTGCCATTGGCGATGGTCACCACGCTTTACACCAACCCGCTGACCATCGTGCCGCTGTATTTCATCGCCTATTTCATGGGCATTTTCGTCACCGGCGGACACATGGACGACTTCGTCGAGCCACCCGCGCTGGGCGACATGAGCCTTCAGGATTGGGCGAGCGAATTCCTGATATGGACCATCGGGCTGGGCAAGCCGCTGGCCATCGGGCTGGTGGTGTTGGCAAGCGTGCTTGCCGTGGGCGGCTATTTCGCCACCCGCGGCATCTATCGCTGGAAACTGGTGCGTGCCTGGAACAAGCGGCGCGAACGCCGCCAGCGCCAGCGTCAGGCCTGAAGCTGGCCGTCCACCAGACGCACGGTGCGCTCGGCGCGGCGTGCCAGAGTGTCGTCGTGGGTGACGATCACGAAGCTGGTGCCGAGGCGCTCGTTGAGCCCCAGCATCAGGTCGAACACCGACTCAGCGGTGCGCCGATCCAGATTGCCGGTGGGTTCGTCGGCCAGCACGCAGGCCGGTGAAGTCACCAGCGCGCGCGCAATCGCCGCGCGCTGACGCTCGCCGCCCGACAACTCGCCCGGCGCGTGATCCAGCCGCGCGGCCAGCCCGACTTCCTTGAGCATTGCCGCCGCCCGCTCATCGGCCTCGGCGCGCGGCATGCGGCGGATGTACAGCGGCATCGCGACGTTTTCGAGCGCCGAAAATTCCGGCAGCAAATGGTGGAACTGATACACGAAGCCCAGCACCTGATTGCGTTGATGGCCGCGTTCCGCGTCGCTCATGCTGGAGAAATCACGGCCGTTGATCAGCACCCGACCGGAGCTCGGCACATCCAGCCCGCCCAGCAGATGCAGCAAGGTGCTCTTCCCGGAGCCCGACGAGCCGACAATGGCCAACCGCTCGCCGCGCGCGATCGACAAGCTCACGTCGCGCAGCACCGCCAGCGCGCCCGGCCCCTCGCGGAAAACCTTGTTCAGCCCTTCGCAGGCCAGCACGGTGTCTTTCATTGCTTCACTCATAACGCAGCGCCTCCGCCGGATTGACGCGCGAGGCGCGCCAGCTCGGGTACAGCGTGGCGACCAGAATCAGCACGAAGGACACCGACACGATGGAAATCACATCGCTCGCCAGCACCTTCGAGGGGAGATCCTGGATGTAGTAGATTTCTTTGTTCCACAGCGTGGCGCCAGTGATGGCTTCAAGCCACGGGATCACCACGTCCAGGTTGCTCGCCAGCAGCAGGCCACCGATGACGCCGCCGATCAGACCGACGAAACCGATCACCGCCCCCTGCAACACGAAGATCTTCATGATCGAACCGGGGCTGGCGCCGAGCGTGCGCAGAATGGCAATGTCGGCGTTCTTCTCCTGCACCGCCATCACCAGCATCGACACGATGTTGAACGCCGCCACCGCCACGATGAGGAACAGGATGATGGTCATCATCGTTTTTTCGAGCTGCACGGCACGGAAGAAGTTGGCATGGCTGCGCGTCCAGTCGGTGACCATCGCCGGCACGGTGATGGCCGCCGCCAGCTCACGCACCACGCGCGGCGCAGAAAACAGGTCATCGAGCTTCAGGCGCACGCCCGTCACCGACTCACCCAGGCGGTACAACACCTGCGCGTCGCGCATGTGAATCAGCGCAAGGCCGGAGTCGTACTCGTACATGCCGGCCTCGAAGATGCCGACCACCTCGAACTGACGCACGCGCGGCATCACTGCCGCCGGCGTGACGATGCCTTGCGGCGCGATCAGCGTCACCTTGTCGCCCATGCGCACACCCAGCGCAAAGGCCATGTCGCGCCCCAGCACCACGCCGAAGCGGCCCGGTACCAGTCCATCCAGACTCCCTTCCTGCATGTACTCCGAAAAGTCCGCGACACGCTCTTCGTCCGCCGGCAGGATGCCGCGCACCAGCGTGCCACGCACCGTCTGGTTGTACGACAGCATGGCCTGCTCCTGCACATAGGGCGCACTGGCCAGCACCGAGGGATGGCGCATGGATTCGTCCGACACCTGCTGCCAGGCATCCATGCCTTCGCCATGGCTGGTGATCTGGATGTGCGAGGCCACGCCGAGGATGCGCGTGCGCAACTCTTCCTGAAAGCCGTTCATCACCGACAGAACGACAATAAGCGCCATGACACCCAAGCCGGTGCATAGCATCGACACCAATGAAATGAAGGAGATGAAGCGGTTGCGGCCTTGGGCGCGCTTGCGTGAGCGCGTGTATCGCAAACCGACGAGGACTTCGTAGCGCATCCGTGCTCGCGTTCAGACAAAGATGCCATTGTGCCGCAAGCCCGTGGCGGGCGTGTGGCTACGAGTTGCAACGGCCGTCACGGCGCAGCGGGCGCGGGGCTGCGTGCTAGACTCCGGCGGTCTCCCGCACCCCCCCACTCCAGAAGAATTCCATGCCCGTCATCCAGCCGCGTCAGGCCCATTTCCCTATTGTGCAGGCCCTTGTCGATGCCGGCGTGCACCCGCTGCTCGCGCGCATTTACGCGGCGCGCGGCGTGAAGCGGCGTGACGAGCTGGACTACAAGCTCTCGGATCTGCTGCCGCCCGGCGCCCTCACCGGCACGTACGAAGCGGCGCAGTTGCTGGCCGACGCCATCGAAGCCGGCGCACGCATGGTCATCGTTGCCGACTACGACTGCGACGGCGCCACTGCATGTGCCGTGGCCGTACGCGGGCTGCGCGCCATGGGGGCCGACGTGCATTACCTGGTGCCCAACCGTTTCGAGTATGGCTACGGCCTCACGCCGGCCATCGTCGAGCTAGCTGCGCGCATGGAGCCGGAACTGCTGATCACCGTCGACAACGGCATCGCCAGCGTCGACGGCGTAGCCGCCGCGCGTTCGCTCGGCATCGCCACGCTGATCACCGACCACCACCTGCCGGGCGACACGCTGCCCGAGGCGGACGTGATCGTGAACCCCAACCAGCCGGGCTGTGACTTCCCCAGCAAGTCACTGGCCGGTGTGGGCGTGATGTTCTATGTGCTGCTCGCGCTGCGCGCCGAGATGCGCGAGCGCGGCGCGTTTGGCGAACGGCCCGAGCCGAATCTGGGCGACCTGCTCGACCTCGTTGCGCTGGGCACCGTCGCCGACGTCGTCAAGCTCGATCGCAACAACCGCATTCTGGTGTCGCAGGGCCTTGCGCGCATGCGTGCGGGGCGCATGCAACCGGGGGTGCGGGCACTCTTCGCCGCAGCCTCGCGTGACCCGGCCAAGGCTTCGAGCTTCGACATGGGCTTCGGCCTGGGCCCGCGCCTGAACGCCGCCGGCCGCCTGTCGGACATGAGCCTGGGCATCGAATGCCTGATCACCGACGACCCGGCCCGCGCGCTCAACATCGCGCAGGAGCTTGACCGCTTGAACCGCGAGCGCCGCAGCATCGAACAAGGCATGCAGGAAGACGCGCTGCTGCGGCTGATGGATTTCGACCCCGGCAATACGCTGTCGGTCAGCCTGTTCGAAGCGGATTGGCATCAGGGTGTGATCGGCATCGTCGCCGGCCGCATCAAGGAGCGCCTCAACCGCCCCACCTTCGCCTTTGCACGCGGTAACGACGGCGAGCTCAAAGGCTCGGGCCGCTCCATCCCCGATCTGCACCTGCGCGATGCGCTCGATCTCGTCAGCAAACGCCGTCCCGAGCTGCTGCTGCGCTTCGGCGGCCACGCGGCGGCGGCCGGCGTGACCATTCGCGAAACCGACCACGCCGAATTCACCTCGGTATTCGAAGACGTGGTGCAGGAACTGCTCGGCGACACCGACATCACCCGCCGCATCGACACCGATGGCGGTCTCGAATCGGCCTGGATGAGCCTCGACGCTGCGCGCATGCTCGAGCAGGACGTATGGGGCCACGGCTTCCCGGCGCCGGTGTTCAGTGACGTGTTTCGCGTCGACAACCAGCGCCTGCTCAAAGAGAAGCACCTGAAACTGCAAGTCTCGAAGAACGGTCAGCGCTTCGATGCCATCCAGTTCAATTTTGCCGAGGCCGCGCCGGGCGAAATCCACGCCGCGTATCGGCTGGCAAGCAACGAGTACAACGGCGTCACCAGCCTGCAACTGATGCTCGAGCACTTCGAGCCGGCGTGATTCGCCCCTGCGTTTGATCTGGATCAGAGCGTCAAAAAGCCATACCACTACCATGGCCTTTCCAATCAAACCACTGGAAAGGCACCATGAAGAAGGCTCTGGTCATCGCTGCGGCACTCGCTGCAGCCACCCCCGCTCTGGCCCACGAGGCAGGCAGTTTCATCATTCGCGCAGGCGCTGCGCACGTTGCGCCGAATGACAGCAGCTCGCGCATCGCCACCGCCGCCACCGGCCCGATTGCCGGCACCAAGGCCAGCGTCAACAGCGACACGCAGCTGGGTCTGACCTTCGTCTACAAGCTCACCGACCACCTCGGCGTGGAACTGGTGGCCGCGACGCCGTTCAGCCATCGCGTCAGCGTCGGTGGCTTGGGCGCCCCGATCGACGGCAAGCTGGGCGACGTCAAACACCTGCCACCCACCCTCAGCCTGCAGTACTACCCGCTGGCCAAGGAATCGCGCTGGCAGCCGTACGTGGGCGCCGGTCTGAACTACACCACCTTCTTCGGTGAAAAGCTCACCAGCACGCAGAAGGCCAACGGCTTCTCCAGCCTGAGCCTGAGCGATTCATGGGGACTCGCACTGCAAGCCGGCATGGACTACATGATCACCGACAAGCTGATGTTCAACGCAGCGGTATGGCACATCGACATCGACACCCAGGCCACACTGCGCCACGCCACACTCGGCAAGACCAAGGTCAATGTGGATATCGACCCGTGGGTGTTCATGGTGGGTCTGGGCTACCGCTTCTGAACCACACACCCAAAAGCAAATGGCCGGGCAATGCCCGGCCATTCTTGTTTGCATCCATGCAGTGAAGATCAGCTCAGGCGGAAGCGCCCGACGGTTTCCGTCAGCATCGTGCCGAGGCGCTCCAGCTCGCGCACCGTGTCGGCGGTTTCACGCACCGAGCGGTTGTTCTCTTCCGCCATCTGGGCGATGCGTTCGACGTTGCCGGCCACGTCGTTGCTGGCCACGGTCTGCTCCTTCAGCGCGTCCGAGATGCCCGCAGCGTGCTCCACCACATCACGCGCACCGCCAGCGATACGCTGGATGACCTCGCCCGCCTCGTTGGCCAGCGACACGCCTTCATTCACCTGCGTGATGCTCGAACGCATGGCCTCCACCGCACGGTTGGTGCCAGCCTGCATCGAGCCGATCATGCCGCCGATTTCGTGCGTGGACACCGCGGTGCGCTCGGCCAGCTTGCGCACCTCGTCCGCCACAACGGCGAAGCCACGGCCCTGCTCACCCGCCCGCGCAGCCTCGATGGCGGCGTTGAGCGCCAGCAGGTTGGTCTGCTCGGCGATCTCCTTGATGACATTGACGATGGAGGAGATGCGGTCGGATTGTTCGACCAGCGCTTCGATGTCCTGCGCCGTCACGGACACGCGCTCGGAAATTTGCTGGATGCTGGTCACTGTGCGCGTCAGCACGGCACTCCCTTCACCCGCGATGCTGTCCGATTCGCGTGCGATGCGAGCGGTTTCGTTGGCACCGTCGGCCACATGGTTGATGCTGACGGTGAGCTCCTCCACCGCGGCAGCCATGCTCGACGAAGCCTCACTCTGCTGCTCGGACGACTCTTCAAGCGACTCGGTGGTGGCAGACAGCTCGGTGGCGGCGGCAGCCAGACGCTCGGAGCCGGACGCGATCTGACTGAGGATGCCGCGCAGGCTTTGCTGCATTTCGGCGTTGGCAGCAAGCAACTGCGAGACCTCGTCGCGACCATCGGCCGCCACCTGCACGGTGAGATCACCCGCTGCGGTGCGACGCGCGATATCCACGGCATTGGCCAACCGACGAGACAGATTGCCGGAAATCACCAGGGCCAGCCCGATGGCCAGCAGGGCCGCCAGAACGCCGCTGACGATGATGGCCGTCACGGCCTGGTTCTGCTGCCGATCCTGCGCGGCCATACGCTCCGCGAGCAGCACGCGCTCGTGATCGACCAGCTCTTTCGCCAGATCACGCATCCGGGCCATCCCTACGCGCCCCGTACCTCGGCGCACGAAGCCTTCCATGCTCTGCATGATGTCGAGCCCAGAGTTGATCTGCTCACGGATGGTCATCATCGGCACGACAGTGTTGTTCTGCCATTCGGCCAGCTGCTCCTCGAGCAAGCGCAAACGATCAAGCTGCTCGGGGGTGTCGGCAAGCAGGCTCTTGAGGTCGGCAACGAGCTCGGCAAACTCCCTCTGCCCATCTTGGTAAGGCCCGAGAAAAACATCGTCCCCCGAGAGCGCATACCCCCGAACACCGGCCTGCATATTGGCCAGCGCAATGCGGATCTGCTCCACCTGGACGATGATCTTGTAGGTTATTTCCGTGCGCTCACCCGCCGCCTTAGCACGATCAAAGCTGAACAACGCAATCGCTATGACGGTCGCAATCACCGCCAGAATGATGCCGAAGGCCAGCATGAGCTTGTGACGTACCGATAGATTGTTCACTTTCAGACTCCGAGGCAGATGCGAGTTTTACTACTTACCCCTCCTATCGGCGGCCCTCCGCGATTCTGAAGGGCGCCCCCTTAAAAAAAACACGCCAGTGCGATGCCCCGCCTCGGCCGGTATACTGTTGCGCTTCGAAATGAATCCGGATACCGAGCAGATCATGGAAGCCGAACGCATCAACGCCCTCTCCGAAAAACTCGCCGACCTCGCCGCACGCGGTCGCGAACTCCGGAGGTATCTTTGACTACGATGAAAACGCTACCAAGCTGCGCGAACTGAACCTCGCTCTGGAAGACCCGGCGGTGTGGAACAACGCCGAACGGGCGCAAGAGCTGGGCAAGGAAAAACGCGCGCTGGAGAACATCGTTGTCACGCTCGATGAAATCGAGCAGATGTCCACCGATCTGAAAGACCTCTTCGAACTCGCCGAAGCCGAGGACGACGAGGAAACCATGGTCGCGGTCGAGACCGACCTCGCCGAGCTCGAAGCCAAGGTGCATGCGCTGGAGTTCCGCCGCATGTTCTCGAACCCCATGGACCCGAGCTCGTGCTTCATCGAAATCCAGGCCGGTGCCGGCGGCACCGAGGCGCAAGACTGGGCGGGCATGCTCGAACGCATGTACCTGCGCTACAGCGAGCGCAAGGGTTTCGACGTCGAGATCATGGAAGAGTCTGAAGGCGAAGTCGCCGGTATCAAAGGCTGCACCATCAAGGTCAATGGCGAATACGCCTACGGCTTCCTGCGCACCGAGACCGGCATTCACCGCCTCGTGCGCAAGAGCCCGTTCGACTCCAACGCGCGCCGCCACACCAGCTTCACCTCGGTGTTCGTGTACCCGGAAGTCGATGACTCCATCGAGATCGAGATCAATCCGGCCGACCTGCGCGTAGACACCTACCGCGCATCCGGTGCCGGTGGCCAGCACATCAACAAGACCGACTCCGCCGTGCGCATCACGCACGAGCCCAGCGGCATCGTGGTGCAGTGCCAGAATGACCGCTCGCAGCACAAGAACCGTGCAGAAGCCATGTCCATGCTGAAGGCGCGCCTGTACGAGCAAGAGCTGCGCAAGCGGCAGAGCGAGCAGCAGGTGCTGGAAGACAGCAAGAGCGACATCGGCTGGGGCCACCAGATCCGCTCATACGTGCTCGACCAGTCGCGCATCAAGGACCTGCGTACCAACCATGAAGTCGGCAATACCCAGGCCGTGCTCGACGGCGATCTGGACGACTTTATCGCAGCCAGCCTCAAGCAAGGCGTCTGAGGCCGCCCCACGCGCACATTGAAAAGGGGTGCCCTCGGGCACCCCTTTTTTGTGATCTGCCGGCCGCCTCACCTCACGGCGGGCGGCCACACATCAGCCGCGCGGACCACCCGGATTGCGCGGACGACGCGCACCGGCACCGTCACCACGCGGGCCATCGCCACGGCCACCGCCGTTGCCACGCGCCTGACCGCCACCGGAGCCATTGCCGGCACGACGGCCGCCGCCCGGCTGCTGACCACGCGCACCGCCGCCCTGACCCGGACGACCATGGCTGCGCGGGCCGGGGCGCGGCGGACGTGCATCCGACACTTCCACGTGCGTACCCGGCGCGGCCGGCACGAAGCCGGTTGCCTCGGCGCGCTGGATACGACGCTTGATGAGGCGCTCGATGGCTGCCAGCAGCTTGTTTTCTTCAACATCCACCAGCGAGATGGCGGCGCCCGAAGCGCCGGCACGGCCGGTACGGCCGATGCGGTGCACGTAGTCTTCCGGCACGTTCGGCAGTTCGAAGTTAACCACTTGGGGCAGTTGATCGATGTCCAGACCACGCGCGGCGATGTCGGTCGCGACCAGCACCGGCAGCTTGCCGTCCTTGAAGTCACCCAGCGCACGCGTGCGCGCCGACTGGCTCTTGTTGCCGTGAATGGCGGCGGACGGAATGCCGTTCTTCTCGAGATATTCGGAGAGCTTGTTGGCGCCGTGCTTGGTGCGCGTGAACACCAGCACCTGCTCCCAACTGTTCTGACGGATCAGCCACGCCAGCAATTCGCGCTTCTGCTTCTGACCGACCATGTACACCGCTTGGTCCACCAGCTCGTTGGCCGTATTGCGGCGCGCCACTTCGACGCAACCCGGGTTGTTCAGCAGGCCGTTGGCAAGCTGACGGATTTCATCCGAAAAGGTCGCCGAGAACAGCAGGTTCTGACGCTGCTTGGGCAGCAGGGCCAGCACCTTGCGGATGTCGCGAATGAAGCCCATGTCGAGCATGCGGTCGGCTTCGTCGAGCACGAAAATCTCGACGCCCGAAAGGTCCAGCGTCTGCTGACCAACGTGGTCGAGCAGACGGCCCGGCGTGGCAACCAGAATGTCCACGCGCTTGCGCAGCGCAGCGATCTGCGGGTTGATACCAACACCGCCGAACATCACCATCGACGTCAGATCAACGTGCTTGCTGTAGGTCTGCACGGATTCTTCGACCTGCGCGGCCAGCTCACGCGTCGGGGTCAGGATCAGGCAGCGCGGGCGGCCCGGTTTGCCGTTGGCGGCCGGCTTCTCAAGCAGGCGGTGCAGCACCGGCAGCGTGAAGCCGGCGGTCTTGCCCGTGCCGGTCTGCGCGGCGGCCAGCAGATCGCCGCCCGCAATGACCAGCGGGATGGCCTGCGCCTGCACCGGCGTAGGCGTGGTGTAACCAGCTTCGGAAATCGCACGCAAAAGGGGAGCGGCCAGTCCGAGACCGGTGAAATCGGTTTGAATCGTCATCTATTGAGCTACTCGTGCCGGGCCTGTCGCGCGTCTGCGAGACACCAATCTCAGGCTGGCGGGAAGTCGGGAGCCCGTTGCGGACCCACCGGATAGGAAAGTTGCGCCCGTGCCGATTGGAGACACGAACGGGGCGGATGATACCGCACTTCCGTCCCCTCCCCCGGACTATCTTCGCCGTTACGCCTGTGCCGACGGGGCCGCATCTCGCCGCAAGCTCGACGTGCAGCGCGCCCGCTGCGCGCTAACGCGAATCCCCCAGCACCAGTTCGAACTCCGGCTTGGGGCGCATCAAGGTCTGCTGCCGTGGAGTGGTGCGCATCTGCAGGCGCATGTATTCGTTGCGCCCGCGTGCTTCGTGCAGGCGCATGCAGTATTCGATGATCTCGATACGCGCGGCCAGTGGCACCTCGTTCATGCGGTCGAGATACAGCAGGTACGACACTTCGCCGACGCCGACCAGATTGAGCACGGTGCGCAAGCTGAACCACGGGTCTTCGCCTTCCTGGCTGATCGGCATGCCGTGGCGCATCATGATTTCGCGCACGTCATGCTCGATGCGCTCGGACAGCATCGGCAGGGACGCAGGCGGCTGCGCTCCGTACATGCCGGCCGCGGCCGGCAGACTGACGGCCAACAGCGCGCTGCAAAGCCACACGCGCCAGTGCTGCGAGTTGCGTACTTTGATCATGGCACCCTCCTCCTCGAACGGCCGGCGTCGCTTCTGGGGCGAACGTCTTCAGCCTGAGAAAAGAATGGATCAGTCGTGGGCCATGCGCATAGCGTAAAAACCCTTACTCGGCAGGTGCTTTTTCGGGTGTTTGTGACAACGGTGGCGGCAGCGCTTCGAGCCACTCCACCGCTTCGGCTTCGACGCGCGTGCGGCGCATCGGTGGCAGGCTGCGCCACACCATCTTGCCGTAGGGTTTGTTGATCATGCGCGGGTCGCAAACGCACAGCAGGCCGCGGTCGTTCTCGCTGCGGATCAGGCGCCCGGCGCCCTGCTTCATGCTGATCACCGCACGCGGCAGTTGGTAGCTCATGAAGGGGTTGTAACCGGCTTTCTGCATGTGCTCGATGCGCGCCGCCAGCACCGGGTCGTCGGGCGGTGCGAACGGCAGACGGTCGATGATCACCAGGCTCAGTGCATCACCCGGCACGTCCACGCCCTCCCAGAAGCTCTGGCTGGCCACCAGCACGGCGTTGCCGAGGCTACGAAAGCGCGCCAGCAGTTCGGTGCGCGAGCCCTCGCCCTGCAGCAGCATCGGCAAGTCGTCACCGGAAGCCGCCAGCCCATCGGCAATCTGCGCATGCACGCGGCGCATGGCACGCAGCGAGGTGCACAACACGAAGGCGCGGCCGCGCGAGGCGCGGATCAGCGGCAGTGCGGTGCGCGCCACAGCATCGGCGTAGTCGGGGTGATTGGGGTCGGGCATGTTGCTGGGGGCGTACAGCACGGCCTGCTCGGCGTATTCGAAGGGGCTGCCCCACACCGCTGTTACCGGCGGCTTCTCGAGCCACGACAAGCCCATCTCGTTGCAGTAGTGGGTGAAGTCGTTGCCCACCGCCAGCGTGGCCGAGGTGAACACCCACGCGCGCAACTGGCCTTCGAGCTGGCGTTTGAACACGCTCGCCACATGCAGCGGCGTGGCGTTGAGCGCCACCGACTGGCTGAACACCTCCACCCAGCGCACCATCTCGGTGTCTTCGGGGCCGCGCCAGCGCGCCAGCCGCTCGCGCATCTCTTGCGTGCGGCGCAAACAGTTGCCCAGTCCTTCCGAGCGCTCGGCCTGGGTCTCCAGCACCGTCTCGAAGGCGATCAGCGCATTCTCGGCTTCATCCACCGCCTCGTCGAAGCCTTCGCGCTCGGCCGCCACGCTGTAAGCCATGCGCGCCGATTCGGGGCCGAAGGCCAGCCGCAAATCACGCGCACCTTTCTCCAGCGCACGCGTGGCGTCGATCAAGTCACGGCAATCGGGGGCGGATGCGATGGTTTCGGAGCGCGTATCTCGAGCCAGCTCCAGGAGTTGCGCCGTGGAAACGCTTTCGCCGAAAAACAGGCTGGCCGTCTCCGGCAACTGATGCGCCTCATCGAAGATCACCGCATTGCAGGCCGGCAGCAACTCGCCCATGCCCACGTCGCGCAGCATCACGTCGGCGAAGAACAGGTGGTGGTTCACCACTACCACATCGGCGTCCATGGCCTCGCGCCGCGCCGCCATCACGAAGCAATCCTTCACGTTCGGGCATTCCTGCCCCAGGCAGTTGTCTCGCGTGGAGGTGGCGGCGATCCAGGCCAGCGAATCCTCGCGCACGTCGGTGCACTCGGCCTTGTCGCCGGTAGTGGTGATCTGCGCAAAGCGCACGATCTTGCGCAGGTCGGCCGCGTCCTGCGGGCTTTGAAACCGCCCTTCCCTGGCGTTGCGCTCCAAGTGATACGGGCACACGTAGTTGGCCCGACCTTTGAGCAGCGCCATGCGCACCGGCACCTTCAGCGCATCGCGCACGGTCGGCAAATCACGCTTGAAGAGCTGATCCTGCAGGGTCTTGGTGCCGGTGGAGACAATCACCTTACCGCCCGCCAGCAGCGCCGGCACAAGGTAAGCAAAGGTCTTGCCGGTGCCGGTGCCGGCTTCGGCCACCAGCACGCCGTAGTTCTTCAGCGCCTCTTCAATGCGCCCCGCCATCTCGATCTGCTGCGGCCGTGCCCGAAACCCCGGAATCGCGCGGGCGAGAGGCCCGTCGGGCGAAAAAGCGTGGGCAAGATCGGTCATGGAGAAGATGTGTCGCGGGAAAGGCGTAATGGTAGCAAGCGACAGTATCGTAGGGCGCAATAACCGCAGGGCATTGCGCCGGATGTGTCGAACATTCGGCGGACTACGCCGCGCTAATCCGCCCTACGGCAGCCACCTTAATCCGCCCCGCACCCGGCCAGAGCCAACGCAAAGCCGTCGTCCAAGTTCTCCCAGCAATCCTGCTCGACAAAGCCCGCCTCGCCGAGCAGCGCGAAGATTCCCTCCCGGGTGTACTTGTGAGCGCTCTCGATCCAG
This sequence comes from Pseudazoarcus sp. NS20, assembly GCF_059703745.1. NCBI lineage: Bacteria > Pseudomonadati > Pseudomonadota > Betaproteobacteria > Rhodocyclales > Zoogloeaceae > Pseudazoarcus > Pseudazoarcus sp. NS20. The sequence continues at coordinate 506,945 of NZ_BAAKIY010000002.1, read as the reverse complement.
ATCGGCTCGCCCTCGGCCAACGTCAATTCCAATTCTGCCGCCGGGATGCGCACCGTCTGCGCCTTGCGGCTCACCAGCCAAGCTTCGATGCGCGAGGCTTCGGCATTCCAGTGCACGCGGTAATCGAAGGCCGACAGCTCGAAATCGCCGCCGAGTTCGCGGTTGATGCGCAGCAGCAGGTTGCGGTCGAAGGCGGCCGTGACGCCAAGCGGGTCGTCGTAGGCGAGCAGCATGTCGCGCTCGCTCTTCACCAGATCGGCACCGAGCAGCACGCGGTCGCCTGGGCTCATGGCGGCACGCACTTTGCGCAGCATGGCCAGCGCGCCGGGGCGGTCGAAGTTGCCGATGTTGGAGCCCAGCATCAGCACCAGCTTTGGGCCGAGGGCGGCTTTCATTTCAGTCAGGCCGGCCTCGTAGCTGGCTTCATGGCGGAAGACGTGCAGGCCGGGCATGGCACTCAGCCGCGCATCCGCCGCCTCCAGTGCAGAAGCCGATACGTCGATCAGATGCACATCCAGCGGCATCGCCTGCGCATCTCGCGCGCCCAACAGACAGGCGAGCTTGGCGCCGTTACCGGGGCCTAGCTCCACCACCGAGCGCACGTGCGGGCACGCCGCCAGAATATCCGCGCCGTGCCGCTCCAGCACCGCCGTTTCGGCGCGCGTCAGGCGGTACCACGGCAAAGCGCAGATGGCTTCGAAAAGCGCCGAGCCGAGGGTGTCGTACAGGTAACGCGACGGCAGATGCCGTGGCGACGCGGTAAGGCTTGCGCGGATGTCGCGTGCAAAGGCAGCGACTTCAGCATCCAGCGGCATGCGTGCATTCATCGGCCACACTCCTCGACACAACGGAAACTCGCGAACACATAGGGATAGCGCGGGCGAAACCAGTTACGGAACGACGGGCGGATCAGTTCCACCACCGTCGCCGGTGACGCGCCCTTCATCACGTAATGCTGCCCATCGAAGAAATCGGCCGAATACTCCGGGTACTCGGCCATCGGCGTAAAGCCGGCAAACGGCGCAAACCGCGTGCAGGTCCATTCCCAGCCGTTGCCCACCAGATCCTCCACGCCCCAGGCGCTCGCGCCGTCCGGGTGGCTGCCGGCGGGCTCGGGGTCGTAACCGTCGAAGCCAAACGCGCCGTGACGAGCCTGCGGCGCTTCATCGCCCCACGGGTAGCGCCGCTGCGGGCCGCCCGGCTGACCAAGCGCCGCGCGTTGGTACTGCGCCTCGGTCGGCAAGGCCATGCCACGCCATCGCGCATAGGCGCTGGCCTCCGCACGCGTCACCCACACCGGCCACGCCAAGGGCAAAGGCAAGGTCTCAAACATGCCGCGCCACTGCCACGACTGCCCTTCGCGCTGCCAGAAATGCGGGTGCGTAATGCCCTTCTCGCGCAGCCACACCCAATCTCCGGCCTGCCACCAACGCTCGTCCTCATAGCCGCCGGCCTCGACAAAGGTGAGGTACTCGGCATTAGTGACGTTGTGGCGCTGAATGCGAAACGCCGGCACATCCGCACCGTGCGCCGGCAACTCGTTGTCCCACGCAAACGGCAGATCACCGGGCGCAACGCCCAACACCGCACGCCCGGCAGGCACCTCGACCATTTGCTGCACCGGCGGCGCCCCGCCCACCTTCGCCGCGTAACCTGCCGGCGCACGCTTGTGCTCGTGCGGCAGCGCATGCCACAGGTACATCAACGTCTCGTGGTGCATGGTCTCGTGCTCAAGCACGCGGTGCACCACATCCACCGGCCCCGCCGGGTCGCGCATTACGATCTCAATCGCCGCCCGCACGCGGCGGTCCGCCTCGTCGCGAAAGGCGATGACGGTGGCTCGATCCGGCCACTCATCCGCCTCGTTGCCCCGCGCCTTCACATCACTGGTGTCCTCATGCGGATCAATGCCGCGCTCGAACAACCGCTCCAGCTCTTCATCAATCGCTGGCCCGCCCAGCGCCTTGCGCACCAGATGCGCGTGGCTGAACGCCGGCACATGGCCTTCGTAGAACACGAGGGGGTTGCGTAAGGGAATCGGGCGACGGAAATAGGCATCGTCCGACAGCATCGCGTACAGCGAATGCATGCGACGACGATTGCGGTCGAACTGCTCGAACAACTCCTGCCCGACTTGAAACGTGGTGGGCGCATTCATGCGGCAGAACCTCCTGGCCGTGCCCACCGGATTCGGCAGGCGGGTTGCGATGGCTGCAACGCTACCCGCTCAATGTTGCCTCTTGTGGCGGGCGGGTGCCAACTCCAAGAAGTAGCGAAAAATGACTAAAGCTCGCAACTTATGAAGCGTGGGTCACGAACAAAGATCGGAAGGGTAAAAACATGCGGCGCAATGCCCTGCGGTTGTTGCGCCCTAAGCGGGCTCATGCTGGTCCCCATCGCAATATCAATGAAGTGACAGTAAGCAAAGCGCAGGCCCGCCCGAGCATAGGGTGGGTTACGCGGGGCTACCGGGTTCCTAGCCTCGGCTGCAAAACGCACGCTCCCTACACTCGATACAACACTCAGGGCCCACCCTCGCGCCATGGCCAATCGACGGCCGCGTCATACGGCGCATCCCCAAATAAAGGCTGACGCCCGGCTCGGCCGATAGCGCCTCTAACTTTTGCCGCACCATGTTGAAAGCCAGACACAGCGCCTGCAGCGAATCCACGCCACAGGCGAAAAGCGCTTCCACCTCGGCACCGCGCGCGATCCGAACCGGGCAGCGCCAGTCCATGCCCGTCACGGTAGTCACAGCTTGAACAGGCGCCCCGATCTCAACGGTGAGGCTCACCGCGCCCGACGCGCTGATCAGTTCGAATGTGCGTTCAGCCACGACATGGCTGAAGCTCGTCGGAATCGGCGGAAGTTCTTTCATGGGTACTCCCAGGCAATGCATCGAACCGCCAGAACGCAGCAAAACTCAAGCCCGGCGACGGTCGAATGGCCCGCCCACAGCCCCCTGGGCTTGGGCCCCGAGATATCAGCGGGCGCCGAGCAAGCCTGCAGTTTGATGTTTCACAAACTGAATGAACGCCGCCACTTCGCCTGACCGCGATGCCAAGCGGTCTTCCGCCCGCCCGAGATACGCATCGCGTGCTGCACGCATCAGTGGCTGATGCTCGGCCGGCAAGCGCGCCAGCGCCCAATCGGCCGCAACATCCTTCGGCGCAATCTCGCCCGTTTCCGCGCTGTACCAGATGCGGCACAGGGTCAGCACAACATTGCGCTCATCGCCTTCCCAGTCGGGGGGCGAGCTCCAGACCGTCAGCGCAGCAGCCAAGGCTTCGAACAAGTCGCTGTGCGGCACCGGCTCGAAGAGGTCTTTCGCGCTCGCCCCCCGCAACGCGATGCCGTGCTGCCTAACCTGAGCCAGCAAAACCGCCAAATCCGCATCCACCTGAGCCGGCTCGACCACTCCGCAAAGAATGTCCTCTCGCTGCCACTCACCAAACTGCAATTCCCGCTTGGCCGGATACCGCCACGGCACAACCTCGTCGCGCACGACGACCGTCACCTCCAGCGCGCGCAGCGCTTCACTCTCACCGGGGAAAGAGGACACCTTCAACAAGTCGCTCACCAACTTCAACCGCACTTTCGCATCAAGCGGCGCAGCCACCGTGACCAAAAAATCCACATCGCTTAACGGCTTGAGCCCGCCATCCAGCGCCGAACCATACAAATGCACGGCTACCAAAGCCGACTCAAGGTGTCGCTCGATCACGGAGACGGCTTGCTTTACTTGAGCGGTAATCTCGATGGGAATGCCTTCAGTCATTGGGAGTAATGTTCTGTATTCCTGCGCACCGGAAAGAAGCGCCTAACCGAGGTAGCTCACTGCGATAACCACGGTTGTTCCCCGAGCAGACGGCCGCCCCGGCTTTGCCCCGCAAGCTCACTTCTGCTGGCTCACCGCAACGCTGCCGCTCTCAGTCACCGTCACGTACCGCTGAGCCACCTGCCCCGAAGTGAATCCTCGAGAAAAAATGACATGGACGCTGCGGCTACCGACTCGCTCATGGCCCAACTCATAGGCAATCTGCACTCCATTGGCGGTGAAACCTTCGAGCGCCTTCAAGTGCTCCGCCGCCAACGAGAAATGCTGCCCGAAAGCTTCCACCTCTAGCGATGCGATGCCCGTTTCCGACTGAGTACCGGAGATGTTTACAGAACCCGAACCCGCGACGCCCTTCGACTCAACACTGAAAGCATCGAAAAGCAAGATCGCTTCCCGCGAGGCAAAACCACTTTGGGACGCGCCGAGCAGCGATAGAACGAAAGCCGCACTCAGGAAGGTCTTGCGCGATGAAAGCATGTGACTGATTCCCCCATTCGGACTTCATGCAAAACTCGGCGCAATGTCCTGCGCTCACTCCAGCCTGCCCGAGCAGTCAGGCCGCATCATACGTCGCGACAGGCCTGCTCTATGACGGGGGTTCTCGCCGCCTCCATCTGCCCTGGCACTTCCGCGTTGGACAAGGCCTTGAGGAAGTTTGCGCGCGCCAACTCCCTGTCACCAAAAAGGAACAACTCCTCCGACGTGCCAAAGCTTACAGAGCCCGGCGGCCGTGGGTGCGCGCCGTCAGATTGCGGAATGGCAGCTCTTCGGAGTTCGTCAGCGAGAGCAGAGGCTTGAAAAGTGCCTGGCTTTACGCTGATCCAAGCAGGCAGCGCGCCATAGGTTAACAATCCAGAACCATCGCTATTGACGATAAGGCGGCAGCCGCCATGGGGCATGTCGAAGGTAACGACCGGACCATGGAGACCCTCAGCCTTAGCTTGCCCCGCGAGAAGAAGGACAAAGACCAACGCATGAACTCTCACAAACGACCTCACGACTGAGTTAAGTGGCCGCGATAGCGGCGGCTTGAATGCCAGACGGCATAAAGCGAGAGCGCCTCCAAGCGGCCCCAAAGGGCTACGCCCGATGTGCCTCGGCCAGATACTCCCTGCCCCTCATTTCGACCAAGCGACTCACCGTACGCACAAACTCGTGCGCGTTCTGCCCCTCCACATACACCTCATGCGCCTCCACCTCGGCGCTGACTACAAGGTTCACCCGCTGGTCGTAAAGCACGTCGATGAGCCAAGTGAAGCGGCGCGCGGCAGAGGCTTCGGCCGGCGTCATGCGCGGCACGGCAGATAACAACAGGGTGTGGTGCTGGCGGGCGATGTCGAGGTAGTCGTTCTGCGAGCGCGGGCCGTCGCACAGGGTGGCGAAATCGAACCAGATGACGCCGGCGGCGCGGCCGAGCACAGGCAGCGTGCGCTCTTGCACTTCGACGTGACCGGGCTCCGGCAGGGTCTGGGTGAGGCGCTCGAAGTCGGCGGCGAGGCGGGCTTCGGCCACTGCGTCGGCGGGGACGACCCAGGTCTGCATGTCGACCAGCGCGCGCAGGCGGTAGTCGTTGCCGGCGTCCACTTCGAGAACGTCGAAGCGCTGGTTCATCAGCTCGATGGTGGGGATGAAACGCTGGCGCTGCAGGCCGTGGGGGTACAGGCCGTCGGGCGGGTAGTTGGAGGTCATGACGAAGACCACACCGGCGGCCAGCAGCGATTCGAGCAGGCGGCCGAGGATCATGGCGTCGGCGATGTCGGAGACGTGGAATTCGTCGAAGCAGAACAGGCGTGTTTCTGCCGCGATGCGCTCGACCACTTTGGCGAGCGGGTCGGCTGCGTGGTTGAGGCGGCGCAGGTCGTTCTGCACCTCTTGCATGAAGGCGTGGAAGTGCACGCGGCGCTTTTTGGGCTCCGGCACGGCCTCGTGAAAGCGGTCCATGACGAAGCTTTTGCCGCGCCCTACTCCGCCCCACAGATAGACGCTGCGCGGTGGAGCAGGCTTGCTGAACAAGCGGCTGAGGAAGCCGGCTGCGGGTGAGGCAAGCTCGTCTGCCAGGCGTTGCAACCGGGTGATGGCGGTTTGCTGCGAGGCGTCGGCAGTGAAGCCGCGCTCGGCGAGGGCTGTGTGGTAGGCGGAGACGATGACGCCGGATGCGGGTTCAGTCATGTGGGCAGGCTGGATAAGCGCCGAGGCGGGTTCAGGGGCGTTGGGCCATGCGGGAATGGCGCGACTGCAAGCGAGGCTGCAGGTGGGGATGGTAGCGCACGGGATTGCTACGGCGCGGGTGACTCGCACGACATGGGCCCGAGTGCTGCGACGCGGTCACTGGATTGCTTCGGCGCTGCGCTTCTCGCAATGACAGATTCTTGAGCGCCCTGCCATCGTGTGAGCCTCTTGCGGCAGGCTCACACGATGGCAATGGCGGGACGCCGCTCAGAAGTGCAGCGGGCGCTTGTCGACGGCCAGGGCGGCCTCGTGCACCACTTCCGACATGGTCGGGTGAGCGTGGCAGATGCGGGCGAGGTCTTCGGCTGCACCGGCGAACTCCATGGCCACGACGGCTTCGGCGATGAGCTCCGAGGCACCGGCACCGATGATGTGCACGCCGAGGATGCAATCCGTTTCGGCGTCGGCGAGGATCTTGGCGAATCCCTCGGGGGCGGCCATGCCCATGGCACGGCCGTTGAAGGCAAACGGGATCTTGCCGGCGCGGTACTTCACGCCGTCAGCCTTGAGCTGCTGCTCGGTCTTGCCGACCCAGGCGATTTCGGGGGCGGTGTAGATGACCCACGGCACGGTGTTGAAGTCGCAGTGGCCAGCCTGGCCGTTGATGACCTCGGCCACCATCACGCCCTCTTCCATGGCCTTGTGCGCGAGCATGGGGCCGCGCACCACGTCGCCCACGGCCCACACTCCGGGCAGGCCGGTGGCGCAGTGATCATCGACCTTGATGAAGCCGCGATCATCCAGCTCGAGACCGACGCGGTCGGCATCCAGCCCGTCGGTGTTGGGCACACGGCCCACCGACACGATGAGGCGGTCTGCGGCGAGCTTGTGCTCTTTGCCGTCTTTGTCGGTGTAGTCGATGGACACGCCGCTGCGGGTTTTCTTGACCTCGCCGATCTTGCAGCCGAGCTGGATGTCGAGACCCTGCTTGGTGAAGATCTTGAGCGCTTCCTTGCCCACATCCACGTCAGCCGCGCCGAGGAAATCCGGCAGGGCTTCGAGCACGGTGACTTCGGCACCCAGGCGGCGCCACACCGAGCCCATTTCCAGACCGATGACACCGGCGCCGATGACGGCGAGCTTCTTGGGCACGGTTTCGAGATCGAGCGCGCCGACGTTGTCGCAGACCACCTTGTTGTCGACTTCGATGTCTTTCAGGTGACGCGGGCGCGAGCCGGTGGCCACGATGACATTCGTGGCGAGCACCTCTTCGTCACCCACGGCGATGCGCCAGCGATCACCCTCGCGCGCGATGAAGCGACCGTGCCCGGCGACAAAGGTGACCTTGTTCTTCTTGAACAGGCCCTTGATGCCGCCGGTGAGCTGATCAACGATGCCGTTCTTGCGCTTGAGCATCTGCGCCACGTCAATCTTGGGCTTGCCGACAACGATGCCCTGGTCGGCAAAAGTGTGGCCGGCTTCCTCGAACAAATGCGAGGTGTGCAGCAGTGCCTTGGACGGAATGCAGCCGACGTTCAGGCAGGTACCGCCCAGACGCGGTTCGCCTTTGGGGTCGGCATAGGGGTTGGATTCGCAGCAGGCCGTCTTGAGGCCGAGTTGGGCAGCGCGGATGGCCGCCACGTAACCGCCGGGGCCACCGCCGATCACGAGTACGTCAAATTCCCGGGTGGACATGGGTGTGTGTCTCCTGTGGGGTGTGCGAGACGCGCACCGGCCGGATGACGGCCGGTGCGGCGAGAGCGTGAATCAGATGTCGATGATCAGGCGCGCAGGGTCTTCCAGCGCTTCCTTGATGGTGACCAGGCCCAGCACGGCTTCACGGCCGTCGATGATGCGGTGGTCGTACGACAGCGCGAGGTAGTTGATCGGGCGGATGACGACCTGACCGTTCTCCACCACCGGGCGATCCTTGGTGGCGTGGATGCCCAGGATTGCCGACTGCGGCGGGTTGATGATCGGGGTCGACAGCATCGAGCCGAACACGCCGCCGTTGGAGATCGAGAAGGTGCCACCGGTCAGCTCTTCCATGCTGAGCTTGCCTTCCTGCGCCTTCTTGCCGAACTCGGCGATCTTCTTCTCGATGTCGGCGATGCTCATCTGATCGGCGTCACGGATGATCGGCACCACCAGACCACGCGGGCTGCCGACGGCGATGCCGACGTCGATGTAGCCGTGATAGATGATGTCATTGCCGTCCACCGAGGCGTTGATGATGGGGAATTTCTTCAGCGCGGCCACCACCGCCTTGACGAAGAAGCCCATGAAGCCCAGGCGCACGCCGTGCGTCTTCTCGAAGCGCTCGCCGTACTTCTTGCGCAGCTCCATCACCGGCGCCATGTTCACTTCGTTGAAGGTCGTGAGGATGGCGTTTTCGTTCTTCGACTGCAGCAGGCGCTCGGCGATGCGGGCGCGCAGGCGCGTCATCGGCACGCGCTCTTCCGGGCGGTCGGCAGCGTCACGCTCGATGGTGCGCTCGGAGCGCGCAGGCGCGCTGCTGCCGGCTGCCACGGCGTCTTCCTTGGTGACACGGCCACCACGGCCGGTGCCGGAAACGCTGTCGGCCGACACGCCTTTCTCTTCGAGAATCTTGCGTGCCGCCGGGCTGGCTGCGGACGACGAAGAAGACGACGATGTCGAGGCGGCCGCCGGCTTGCTCTCGGCTTTAGCCGGTGCAGCAGCGGACTTGCTCTCGGCCTTGGCGGCGCCCTTGGCTTCGGTGTCGATCTGGGCGATCAGCTCGCCCGATGCGACGGTATCGCCATCGCCCTTGACGATCTTGATGATCACACCGTCGGCGGGTGCCGGCGTTTCGAGCACGACCTTGTCGGTTTCGATGTCGATCAGGTTCTCATCACGCGAAACCGCGTCGCCTTCCTTCTTGTGCCACTTCACCAGCGTCGCTTCAGACACCGATTCCGACAGTTGGGGCACCTTCACTTCTATCAGCATGGAGTTTTCTCCCTGTTGCCTGTTCTGTTTGCCGAGGGGGACGAATCAATCCTTGAGCGGACTGAATGCGTTTTCGATGATGGTTTTCTGCTGCAGGTTGTGCTTTGCGTAATACCCCACCGCCGGCGACGCTGCGCCCGGGCGGCTGACCAGCTTGAGCGTGCGCTTGGCGCCCAGCACGTTGGCCAGATGCTGGCGAGAGGCAAGCCAGTACCAGGCACCCTGGTTACGCGGCTCTTCCTGACACCACACGTATTCCTTGGCGTTGGGGAAGCCGTCGAGCACCTTGCCCAGCGCCTCGGCCGGGAACGGGTACAACTGCTCGATGCGCACCAGCGCGGTGTCGGTGATGCCCTGCTCACGGCGGTAGGCCAGCAGCTCGTAGTAGATCTTGCCTTGGCACAGCACGACGCGTTTGACCTTCTTGGCTTCCAGCGCATCGACCTCGCCGATGACCGTCTGGAAGCGCCCGGTGGCCAGCTCGTCGAGCGTGGAAATGGCCTCTTTGTGACGCAGCAGCGATTTCGGCGTGATGATGACCAGCGGCTTGCGCACCTTGCGCAGCATCTGGCGGCGCAGCAGGTGGAAAATCTGAGCCGGCGTGGTGGGTACGCACACCTGCCAGTTGGTTTGCGCGGCCATGTTCATGAAGCGCTCGATACGCGCCGACGAGTGCTCCGGGCCCTGCCCTTCGTAACCGTGCGGCAGCATCATCGTGAGACCGCACAGACGGCCCCACTTGGCTTCGCCCGAGCTGATGAACTGATCGAGCACCACCTGCGCACCGTTCACGAAGTCGCCGAACTGCGCCTCCCACACCACGAGCTGGTTGGGCTCGGCGGTGGCGTAGCCATAGTCGAAGGCCAGCACGGCCTCTTCGGACAGCACGGAATCGAAGATGTTGAACGGGCCCTGGCCGTCGCGAATTTCCTGCAGCGGAATCCACGCGCCATCGTTCCAGCGTTCGCGCTTCTGGTCGTGGAACACCGCATGGCGGTGGAAGAAGGTGCCGCGGCCCACGTCTTCACCCGACACGCGAATGCCGTAACCCTGCGCCACCAGACTGGCGTAGGCGAGGTTTTCGCCCATGCCCCAGTCGAGCGGCAATTCGCCTTTGCCCATGGCTGCGCGGTCGTTGACGATTTTCTCGACGCGCGAATGCAGGGCGAAGCCTTCGGGCACCGCCGTCAGGCGCTCGGCCAGACGCTGCGCTTCGGACATCGGAATGGCGGTGTCGGCCTCGTCGGTGTAGGGCTGACCGAGGAACGGTGTCCAATCAACGGCGTACTTGCTGCTGTGGCCCGACAGCACCGGGTTGGACAGCAACTCGCCGCGGTCGAGGTGCTCGCGATAGTCGCGGATGACGTTGTCGGGCTCTTCCGGCGGGATGGAGCCTTCCGCCACCAGACGGTCAGCGTAGATCTGCCGCGTGCCGGGGTGCGCCGCAATCTTGCGGTACATCAACGGCTGCGTGACCATCGGCTCGTCCTGCTCGTTGTGGCCGAGTTTGCGGAAGCACATGATGTCGATGACGACATCTTTCTTGAACTCGTTGCGGAATTCGACCGCCATCTGCGTCACCAAGGCCACTGCCTCGGGGTCGTCGCCGTTCACGTGGAAGATCGGCGCCTCGACCATCTTGAAGATGTCGGTGCAGTACAGCGACGAACGAATGTCGCGCGGGTCGGAGGTGGTGAAACCGATCTGGTTGTTCACCACGATGTGGATGGTGCCGCCCGTGCCGTAGCCACGCGTCTGCGAGAAGTTGAGCATCTCCTGGTTGACGCCCTGCCCTGCCACGGCGGCATCGCCGTGGATGAGCACGCCCACCACCTGCTTCTTCTCGGTGTCGCCGCGGCGTTGCTGGCGTGCGTACACCGAGCCGGCCACCACCGGGTTGATGATCTCGAGGTGCGAGGGGTTGAAGGCCAGCGTGAGGTGCACCGGGCCACCGGGGCTCATCACGTCGCTGGAAAACCCCATGTGGTACTTCACGTCGCCCGAGGCGAGGTCGGCCGCGGCTTTGCCCTCGAACTCGGAGAACAGCATCGAGGGCGACTTGCCCAGCACGTTCACCAACAGGTTCAGGCGGCCACGGTGGGCCATGCCGATGACGATTTCCTGCGCGCCATTGCTGCCGGCCACGCGCACGATCTCGTCCATGGCGACGATCATGGATTCGCCGCCTTCGAGCGAGAAGCGCTTCTGGCCGACGTACTTGGTGTGCAGGTAGCGCTCAAGCGTCTCGGCAGCGGTGACGCGGCCTAGGATGCGGCGCTTGTCTTCGACCGAGAAGCGCGGCGTGCCGCGCAGGCTTTCGAGGCGCTTCTGGATCCAGCGCTTTTGCTGGATCTCGGAGATGTACATGTACTCGCTGCCGATCGAGCCGCAATAGGTCTGGCGGATGGCTTCGAGAATTTCGCGCAGCGTCGCGTGCTCGCCACTGAAACCGTGGAACGAGCCTACATTGAAGCTGCGGTTGAGGTCGGCTTCGGTGAAGCCGTAATGCGAGGGCTCCAGCTCGGCCACATCGGGGCGCTCATTGCGCTTGAGCGGATCGAGATTGGCCCAGCGATTGCCCAGAAAGCGATAGGCATTGATGAGTTGCAGCGTCTTGACCTGGAGCTTGTCGTCGTCGCCGGCCGACACCGTGCGCATGCGTGGCTTCTTGGCCAGTTGCGCGAAGGATTCGACCACCGGACTGTGGGCGACATCGCGCACCGCGGCACCTGCCTGCGCCTGCAACTTGTCGAAGTATTCGCGCCAACTGTCCTCTACCGAGGCCGGGTCGGCCAGGTAGGATTCGTACAGCTCCTCGACAAACGGGGCGTTGCTGCCGAATAGGTAGGACGTCGATCTGCGCTCTTGCATCATTTTGATCACCTGCTCGCTGGGTACTTCACGACTTGCAGTGCTGCAACGCCTTCCTGATGTGAAAACGGGACGACCGCACAGCGCGGCCATCCCGTCTAAGAATCAGGAATGGCAGGCAGCTTCCTGCTCCTGCGACATGGCGTTCATCGCTTGGCCATGTCGGGGACGTCGCGACGCGCTGCACCGGTGTACAGCTGACGCGGACGCCCGATCTTGTATTCCGGATCGGTGATCATTTCTTCCCACTGGGTGATCCAGCCGACGGTACGCGCCAGGGCGAACACGCAGGTGAACATCGAAGTGGGAATGCCGATCGCCTTCTGGACGATGCCGGAGTAGAAATCCACGTTCGGGTAAAGCTTGCGCTCGACGAAGAACTCGTCTTCCAGCGCGATGCGCTCGAGTTCCATCGCCAGTTTGAACAGACGGTCGTTTTCCAGACCGAGTTCGCCCAGCACGTCGTAGCAGACCTTGCGCATCAGCTTGGCGCGCGGGTCGTAGTTCTTGTAGACGCGGTGACCGAAGCCCATCAGGCGGAACGGGTCGTCCTTGTCCTTGGCACGCTTGATGTATTCACCCACGCGCGACACGTCGCCGATCTCTTCGAGCATGTTGAGGCAGGCTTCGTTGGCACCACCGTGGGCCGGGCCCCACAGACATGCGATGCCGGCCGAGATGCAGGCGAACGGGTTGGCGCCCGACGAGCCGGCCAGACGCACGGTCGAGGTCGAGGCGTTCTGCTCGTGATCGGCATGCAGCGTGAAGATGACGTCGAGCGCATGTGCGACCACCGGGTTCGGCTTGTACTCCTCACACGGGGTGGCGAACATCATGTGCATGAAGTTCTCGGAGTAGCTCAGGTCGTTGCGCGGGAACATGAACTGCTGCCCGGTGTTGTACTTGTACGCCATGGCGACGATGGTCGGCAGCTTGGCGATGAGGCGATACACCGACATGGTGCGGTGCTCTTCGTCCGAGAAATCCATGGCTTCGTGGTAGAAGGCCGAAAGCGCGCCGACGATGCCGACCATGATGGCCATCGGGTGCGCATCACGGCGGAAGCCGTTGTAGAAGCGCATGAGCTGATCGTGCAGCATCGAGTGGTTCTTGATGGAACGCTCGAACTCGGCCTTTTGCGTTTCGTTGGGCAGTTCGCCTTTGCGCAGCAGATAGGCGACCTCGAGGAAGCTGCATTTGTCGGCAAGCTGCTCGATGGGGTAACCGCGATACAGCAGTTCGCCCTTGTCACCGTCAATGAACGTGATCGAGGATTTGCAGCTGCCCGTCGAGAGGAAGCCTGAGTCGTAGGTGAACAGACCGGTCTGGCCACCGAGGCTGCGGATGTCGATGACATCGTTGCCGTGCGTGCCGCTCAGGATCGGGAAATTGTAGGTTTTCCCGTCCACGGTCAGCGTTGCATTACGTTCATTGCTCATTGTCTTTCCCTTATGCTTGCCAAATATTTCTTGTTGTCGGCGTCTGCCCGCTGCGGCGTCACAGCCGCTGCAGCAGCGCGATGATTTCTTTCCAGCGCTCTTCCGGACATGCCTCGCTGCCATTCACCATGGCCCAGAGCTCATGGTCTTCGCAGAGCAACAAATCCTCGAGATTCGCCAGCTGTACGTCGTCAAGACCGTCCAAGTGTCGCTCAATAAAGCGCTCAAGAACAAGATCGAGTTCCAGAAGCGCCCTGCGGCAATGCCAGCGAACACGGCCTTTCGGGCTCGTCATACGGCGCGCTGCACCATCAAGTCCTTGATCTTGCCGATGGCCTTGGTCGGGTTCAGGCTCTTCGGGCAGACATCCACGCAGTTCATGATTGAATGGCAGCGGAACAGGCGATACGGATCTTCGAGGTTATCCAAACGCTCGCTGGTGGCCTGATCACGCGTGTCCGCGATGAAGCGATACGCGGCCAGCAGACCGGCCGGCCCCACGAACTTGTCGGGGTTCCACCAGAACGACGGGCAGGCCGTGGAACAGCATGCGCACAGAATGCATTCGTACAGGCCGTTGAGCTCATCGCGATCTTCGGGCGACTGCAGGCGCTCGCGCTCGGGCGCTGCGTCGTTGTTGATCAGGTACGGCTTGATTGAGTGGTATTGCTTGAAGAACTGCGTCATGTCGACGATCAAGTCGCGAATGACGGGCAGGCCCGGCAACGGGCGCAGCACCACGGGCTGCTTCAGATCGGCAATGTCGGTCATGCAAGCCAGACCGTTCTTGCCGTTGATGTTCATGGCATCCGAGCCGCACACGCCTTCGCGGCACGAGCGGCGGAACGATAGCGAGTCGTCCTTGGCCTTGAGGCGCACCAGCGCATCGAGCAGTTTCTTGTCCGCCGGATCAAGCTCAACGGAAATGTCCTGCATCCACGGCTTTTCGTCACGATCAGGGTCGTAGCGATAAATCTTGAACTGGAGTTCGCGAGTACTCATGTCATCGTTCTCCGGCACTCAGTAGATGCGCTTGGCGAGCGCGATCGGCTTGGTGTCCTCGTTCAATGCCTTGAGGTTCACCGGCTTGTATTCGAGGCGGTCGCCCTCGCTGAACCACAGCGTGTGCTTGAGCCATTCGTGATCGTTGCGGCCGTTGGGGAATTCCGGCGTATCAGGCGCATCGTCGCGCACGTGGGCGCCGCGAGACTCCTTGCGCGCATCGGCCGAGACGATGGTGGAGCGCGCCACTTCGATCAGGTTGTCGAGTTCCAGCGCCTCAATGCGGGCAGTGTTCCAGACCTTGGACTTGTCCTTGATCTCGGTGCGGCGCGCACGTTCCGCAACTTCCTTCATGTGCGTGACACCTTCGCTGAGGAGATCGGCAAAACGGAACACGCCGGCATGCTTCTGCATGGTGCGCCGCATGTCCTGGCCCACCTCGAACACGCTCTCGCCGTCTTTCTGATTGTCGAGGCGGTTCAGACGCGACATCGAACGCTCGGAGGCGTCCACCGGCAGCGGGCGCAGTGGCAGGTTGCCCGACTCGATGTCCTCCACCACCGTCTCACCCGCCGACTTGCCGAACACCAGCAGATCAAGCAGCGAGTTGGTGCCAAGGCGGTTGGCGCCGTGCACCGAAGCGCAGGCGCATTCGCCCGCGGCATAGAAGCCGACCACCGGCGCGGAGGGGTCGTCGTTCTTCGGAACGACCACCTGGCCTTTGTAGTTGGTCGGAATGCCGCCCATCTGGTAGTGGCAGGTCGGGACCACCGGAATCGGCTCGCGGATGGGGTCGACGCCGGCAAAACGGATGGCGATCTCGCGGATGCCCGGCAGGCGCTTCATGATGGTTTCCGGCGCCAGGTGCGTGATGTCGAGCAGCACGTAGTCCTTGTCCGGGCCACAACCACGGCCTTCGTTGATCTCGGTGGTCATGGCGCGCGAAACCACGTCGCGCGAGGCCAGATCCTTGAGGTTGGGCGCGTAGCGCTCCATGAAGCGCTCGCCCGAGGCGTTGCGCAGGATTCCGCCCTCGCCGCGCACGCCTTCGGTGATCAGCACGCCCGCGCCGGCCACGCCGGTCGGGTGGAACTGCCAGAACTCCATGTCCTCAAGCGGGATGCCGGCGCGCGCCGCCATGCCGCAGCCGTCGCCGGTGTTGATGAAGGCATTGGTGGAGCTGTGGTAGATGCGCCCGGCGCCGCCGGTGGCGAAGATCGTGGCACGGCTGTGGAAGATCGCGACCTCGCCGGTTTCCATTTCCAGCGCGGTGACGCCCAATACGTTACCGAAGGCGTCGCGGATCAGGTCCAGCGCCATCCACTCGACGAAGAAATGCGTGTTGGCGCGCACGTTGCGCTGATACAGCGCATGCAGCATGGCGTGGCCGGTGCGGTCGGCCGCCGCACAGGAGCGCGAAACCGGCGTCTGGCCGTAGTTCTGCGAATGACCGCCGAACGGGCGCTGGTAGATCTTGCCGTTGTCGAGACGGTCGAACGGCATGCCGTAATGCTCGAGTTCGACGACCACCTCGTTGGCACGACGGCACATGAACTCGATGGCGTCCTGGTCGCCCAGCCAGTCCGACCCTTTGACGGTGTCGTACATATGCCAATGCCAGTTGTCTTCGGTGGAGTTGCCCAGCGAAGCGGCCACGCCCCCCTGCGCCGCAACGGTGTGCGAGCGCGTCGGGAAGACCTTCGTCAGCACGGCTGTTTTCAGGCCCGATTCAGCCAGTTGCAGGGCGGCACGCAAGCCGGCACCACCGGCGCCGACGATCACTGCGTCGAAAGTGTGCTTCGCAATAGTCACGCCGACAGCCTCCAGAGAATCTGCGCCGCCCAGCCGGCATAGCCGACGAGCAGGAACACCACGATGACGTGCAGCGCAAGCCGCAGGCCGGTGGGTTTGATGTAGTCCATGAAGATGTCCCGGACACCGATCCACGCGTGGTAGAACAGCGCCAGGAAGAACAGGAAGGTGGTGAAAGCCATGAAGCCGCCCGCGAAGAGGGCTTGCCACGAGGCATGACTGAAATCCGGCAGCATCAACACGCGCACGCCGAACAACACGGTGTAGAACGCCATATAAACCGCGGTGGCGCGCTGGGCGATCCAGTCTTTCAGGCCGTAGTGAGCACCGACGACAATGCGCTTCACCATAGAGCCACCCCGATGGCGACGGTCAGCGCAACGCTCACGACCAGCACGATCACAGAGCTGCGGCGCGCGGCGGCAAGATCGCTGCCCACATGCACGTCGAGCAGCAGGAAGCGGATGCCCGCACAGAAGTGATGCAGGTACGCCCACAGCAGGCCGAACAGAACCAGCTTGACCAGCGGATTGGAGACAACGTCACGGTAGGCGTCATAGGCCACCGGCGAGCCCAGGCTGCGATCGAACAGCCACAGCAGCAACGGCAACATCAGAAACAAACCGGCACCACTGACACGGTGCAAGATGGAAACGATGCCCGGCAAGGGCAAGCGTATCTGATGCAGCGCCAGAAACTTGGGGCGCTTACGCGCCGTTGAATCCGACATCTCGTCCAACCTCCCGAAAAGCAGCCTTGAAGGCTAAGGTACTGAGGCCGCCTGCAGCTGCGACCAGATCTTTCAGTTCAGTTCGTTCAGATAGAAGTGGTCGTCGGTGAGATACAACCCCCGACGCCACTCCACCGGCTTGTCACCGTATGTATAGGTCACGCGCTCGACCGACAGAAGCGGCTTGCCTTCCGGCACTTTCAAGGCCTCGGCCGCAGAGCGATCCGCCGCAACAGCCCGAATGCTCTCGCTGGCTCGGATCATGCGCACACCGAAACGGTTTTCGAACAGGCTGTACAGCGAACTCTTCCAGGATTGCAGGAGTTCGAGGGTTAGACCCTGGAACTGCTCACCCGGCAGATAGATTTCATCCACTACGACCGGTTTGCCACCAAAGCGCAGCAGTCGGCGTACGATGATGATCGGGTCGCCCTGCTTCAGGCCCAGCATGCGCGAGGCCTCATTGCCCGCCTTGGCGCGCCAGCACTCCAGCGGCAGGCTCTCGGGCGTGGCCAGCGGGCCATCTTCTGGCACCAAGCGCAGAAAGCGGAACAGCGCGCGCGGATCCTGATGGGAGGCCACGAAGGTGCCTTTGCCTTGCCGACGCATCAACAGATTCTCGGCGGCCAGCTCATCAACCGCCTTGCGCACGGTGCCTTGCGACACGCCGAAGCGCGCAGCAAGCTCCTGCTCACTCGGAATGAGCTGCCCCGGCTGCCATTCACCAGCCTCAAGCGCCTGAATCATCAGGCCTTTGATCTGGCGGTACAGCGGGCTGAAGGTGGGTGATTCGTGAGCCATCGGCGCATTTCAGCACAAAAATTTTGTGACGTCTATCCATCATCTCTTGTCTTATATAAGACATAAGATATGATTTCATTGATTTTGACATCTGCGGCATCCGCTACTAACATCTGCGCGCCCGTCGAAGCCACTGTGATTCCGGCAGATTCTTTGCTTTCGCAGGGCCAAGTCCGATTCTACAAACATCTGTTTTGAGGGAGCATTGAAATGAGCAAATCCCCCGTTCGCGTCGCCGTCACCGGTGCCGCCGGCCAGATTGGCTACAGCCTGCTGTTCCGTATCGCCAGCGGCGAAATGCTCGGCAAGGATCAACCGATCATCCTGCAATTGCTGGACCTGCCCCAGGCGCAAAAGGCGCTGGCTGGCGTGATCATGGAGCTGGAAGACTGCGCGTTCCCGCTGCTCGCCGGCATCACCGCCAGTGACGACCCGAACGTGGCGTTCAAGGACGCTCAGGTTGCCCTGCTGGTCGGCGCCCGCCCGCGTGGCCCCGGCATGGAACGCAAGGATCTGCTCTCCGAAAACGCCAAGATCTTCACCGTTCAAGGCGCGGCCATCGGCCAGCACGCCTCGCCGGATTGCAAAGTATTGGTGGTCGGCAACCCCTGCAACACCAACGCCTTCATCGCCATGAAAACGGCCGAGAAGTTCGGTCGCGTGCCGGCGAAGAACTTCACCGCCATGCTGCGCCTGGACCACAACCGCGCGCTGTCGCAGCTCGCCACCAAGAGCGGCCGTGACGTTTCCAGCCTGAAGAAGCTGGTGGTGTGGGGCAACCACTCGCCCACCATGTACGCCGATTACCGTCTGGTCACGTCGGGAAGCGACAGCGTCAAAGACCTGATCAACGACGAAACCTGGAACCGCGACACCTTCCTGCCCACCGTCGGCAAGCGTGGTGCGGCCATCATCGAAGCACGCGGCCTGTCGTCGGCCGCCTCGGCCGCCAACGCCGCCATCGACCACATCCGCGACTGGTGGCTGGGTTCGCATGGTGAATGGGTCACCATGGGCGTTCCGTCCGACGGCAGCTACGGCGTACCCGAAGGCATCATCTTCGGCGTACCCTGCATCACGAAGAACGGTGAATACGAAGTGGTCAAAGGCCTCGAATTCGACGACTTCTCGAAAGAGCGCATCAAGCGCACGCTCGACGAACTGCTCGAAGAGCGCGAAGGCGTGAAAGACCTGCTCGGCTGATCGCCGCGTCACACACCAAAAACGCACGGCGCGCCGTGCGTTTTTTTTCGCCTGCGAGTCGGCAAATGGCCGCCCTGCTTGCAGACGAAGCACACCAAGCGGGCATTGATCGCCATTCCGGGCGAAAATACGCCCAAGCCGCAATCGAGAAATCACCATGACCTCCGCCCAACACCCCTCGGACGTTCTGTTCGACGCAGAAAAGCCCTTTCCCATCCTGCCCGCCGTTGACCACTACGCCGGCTCGGAAAAACTCATGCGCAAGGCGCTGGCCCTGCAAGCGGACCTCGGCCCGATTTTCGACGTGACGCTGGATTGTGAAGACGGCGCGCACGCCGGGGCGGAGGCGGCACATGCGCAGATGGCCGCAGAGATTGCCGCCGGCTCGGACAACCGCTTCGGCCGCGTCGGCGCACGCATCCATGATCTGAGCCACCCGCTGTGGCAACAGGATCTCGACATTCTGGTGCGCGGGGCTGGCTGCCGGCTGGCCTTTCTCACGCTTCCGAAAGCGCGCTCTGCGGCCGATGTGCGCATTCAGGTGGAGACCCTGCGCCGCATCGAAGGCGAACACGGCATCGAACGCCCGATCCCGGTCCACGTGCTGATCGAAACCCACGGCGCCCTGCGCGAAATCTGGCAGATCGTGGCCATCGACGGCGTGGAGTCGGTGGACTTCGGCATCATGGATTTCGTCTCGGCCCATCATGGCGCCCTGCCCGGCTCCGCCATGGTCAGCCCGGGGCAATTCACTCACCCGGTGGTGGTGCGCGCCAAGTGCGAAATGGTGGCGGCTGCTCTGGCTCACGGCGTGGTGCCCGCGCACAACGTCACCACCGAACTACGCGACACCGAGCACATCCGCAACGACGCATTGCGTGCACGCAGCGAATTCGGCTTTCTGCGCATGTGGAGCATCCACCCGAACCAGATCGTGCCGATCGTCGAGGCCATGCGCCCGGACTTCTCCGAAGTGCAGGCAGCAAGCGAGATCCTGCTGGCTGCGCAGGACATGGCCTGGGGCCCGATCCAGCACGATGGCAAACTGCACGACCGCGCCTCGTACCGTTATTACTGGGAACTGCTGGCGCGCGCTCACGCCACCGGCATGGGTATCGACAGCGAAGCCAAACGACGCTTTTTCGCCTGACATCAACGCGGCGATGTGCACTTTTGCACATCTTCGATGCATTACAATGCGCGCATGAGCAGCCCGACCAGCCATCCCGTTGAGAACACGGTACTTTTTCTCGACGTTGTGAACAGTGTTCGCCTCTACGAGCAGAGCGGCGATCACAAGGCGTTCTCAGTGGTCACTGCCTGCCTGCAACACGCCAGCACAGTAGTCACCAACCGCGGTGGCCGCGTCGTCAAACACACCGGCGACGGCCTGATGGCCGTTTTCTCGAACCCCGAGGCAGCCGCCGACTCGGCCATCGGCATTCACCTCGCAATGCGCGACAACCCTACGCTCGGCAATCAGCCACTGGGGGTGCGCATCGGCTTCCACACCGGCCCCTTGCTGCAAAGCGGCACTGACGTGTTCGGCGAAACCGTCAATCTGGCTGCGCGCATCGCCGCACTGGCATCGGCCGGCCGAGCCCTCACCACCGCAACCAGCCTGGAAGCCATGGGAGCGCCTTGGCGTGAGCGTCTGTCCGCCGTGGCCTCGCGCCCGGTGCGCGGCCTCAACCAGCCGGTCGAACTGTATGAGCTGCGCTGCGAGCCAGGCGGCGAGACCACCAGCGTGCTCGGTTTCGACCCGACGCAGCAAGAGAGCATCGAACTGCGCCTGCGCTACAGCCTCGGTTGGCGCATGGTGAATGCCTGGAGGCCCGTGCTGCGCATCGGACGCGGGCCGACTTCCGACCTCGTGCTGGAAGACCAGCGCGCGTCGCGCCAGCACGCCGAAATCGAGCTGCGCGGCAACAAATTCGTGCTATCCGACCGCAGCAGCAACGGCACCTACGTCACCATAGGCAATGCCCCCGAGTTCATCCTCAGCCGGGAAGATGCGGTATTGCACGGCACAGGCTGGCTGTCATTCGGGCGCAGTCGCAACGAAACGCCGTTTGCCATCGAATTTTTCTGCAGCTGAAAACAAACAGGGCGCCGATGGCGCCCTGTTTGTTTGCTGCAGCCTGCGATCAGACTTCGACGCTATCGGCCACTTCACGGAACTCCGCGATCTGGTCGAAGTTCATGTAGCGGTAGATGTCCGCAGCCTTGTCATTGACCACCTGCACTTGAGCGAGATACTCGGCCGGCGTCGGGATACGGCCCATCAAAGCGCACACCGCCGCCAGTTCGGCTGAGCCCAGATACACGCGCGTATCAATGCCCAAACGGTTGGGGAAGTTGCGCGTGGAGGTCGACATGGCCGTGCTGCCCTTGCGAATCTGCGCCTGGTTGCCCATGCACAGCGAGCAGCCCGGCATTTCCATGCGCGCACCGGATTTGCCCAGCACCGAGTAGTAGCCCTCTTCGTTGAGGATCATCGCGTCCATCTTGGTCGGCGGCGCGATCCACAAGCGGGTGGGAATATCGCTCTTGCCGTCGAGCACCTTGCCGGCAGCGCGGAAGTGGCCGATGTTGGTCATGCACGAACCGATGAACACTTCGTCGATGGTGTCGCCCGCCACTTCGGACAGCGGCTTCACGTCGTCCGGATCGTTCGGGCAGGCCACCAGCGGCTCCTTGACGTCGGCCAGATCGATTTCGATCACGGCGGCGTACTCGGCATCGGCATCGCCGTGCATCAGTTGCGGGTCGGCGATCCACGCTTCCATGGCCTGAATGCGGCGCGTCAGCGTGCGCTTGTCTTCGTAGCCGTTGGCAATCATCCACTTCATCAGCGTGATGTTCGAGCGCATGTATTCGATGATCGGCGCCTTGTCGAGGTGCACCGTGCAACCAGCGGCAGAGCGCTCGGCCGACGCGTCGGAGAGCTCGAAGGCCTGCTCCACCTTGAGCTCGGGCAAGCCCTCGATTTCGAGAATGCGGCCGGAGAAGATGTTCTTCTTGCCCTTCTTCTCGACCGTCAGCAGACCTTGCTGAATGGCGTAGTACGGAATTGCATTGACCAGATCGCGCAGCGTCACGCCGGGCTGCATCTGGCCCTTGAAGCGCACCAGCACCGATTCGGGCATGTCGAGCGGCATCACGCCGGTAGCAGCCGCAAACGCCACTAGGCCGGAGCCGGCCGGGAAGGAGATACCGATCGGGAAGCGCGTATGGCTGTCGCCGCCGGTGCCGACGGTATCGGGCATCAGCAGACGGTTGAGCCAGGAGTGGATCACGCCGTCACCCGGCTTGAGCGACACGCCACCACGGTTGGTGATGAAGCTCGGCAGCTCGCGATGCATGCGCACATCCACCAGCTTGGGGTAAGCGGCGGTATGGCAGAACGACTGCATCACCAGATCGGCCGAGAAACCCAGACAGGCGAGATCTTTCAACTCATCACGCGTCATCGGCCCGGTGGTGTCCTGCGAGCCTACCGTGGTCATGCGCGGTTCGCAGTAGGTGCCCGGGCGAATGCCTTGCCCCGCCGGCAAGCCGCAAGCGCGGCCAACCATTTTCTGCGCCAGCGTGAAGCCCTTGCCGGAATCGGCCGGCGCCTGCGGCAGACGGAACAGCGTGGACGGCGGCAGCCCGAGTGCCTCGCGAGCACGCGTGGTGAGACCACGACCGATGATCAGCGGGATACGGCCACCAGCACGCACCTCGTCGAGAATCACCGGCGTCTTGAGCGTACTCTCGGCGATCACTTCGCCGTTCTTCAACGCGGTGACGGTGGCAGCGGCGGCGTCGATGCGCAGCTCGATCTCGTCGCCCATCTCCATTTGCCCGACATCGATTTCGACCGGCAAGGCGCCGGCATCTTCCATGGTGTTGAAGAAAATGGGCGCGATCTTGCTGCCCAGACACACGCCACCGAAGCGCTTGTTCGGCACGTAGGGAATGTCTTCGCCGGTGAACCACAGCACCGAGTTGGTCGCCGACTTGCGCGACGAACCGGTTCCCACGACGTCACCGACATACGCCACGACGTTGCCGCGCTCGCGCAGATCCTGCAGAAATTTCACCGGGCCGCGCGTACCGGCCTCTTCAGGCTCAATGCCGGCACGCGGGTTCTTCAGCATGGCCAGCGCGTGCAGCGGAATGTCCGGACGCGACCATGCATCCGGCGCCGGCGACAGGTCATCCGTATTGGTTTCGCCAGTGACTTTGAACACCGTCACTTTCATCGAAGCCGGAATCTCGGGGCGGCCGGTAAACCACTCAGCGTCGGCCCACGACTGCATCACCTCCTGCGCATTGGCATTGCCACCCTTGGCAAGATCCTTGACGTCGTGGAAATAGTCGAACATCAGCAGGGTTTTCTTGAGGCCCTCGGCCGCAATCGTGCCTACCTCAGCGTCGCCGAGCAGATCGATCATCGGCTTGATGTTGAAACCGCCGAGCATCGTGCCGAGCAGTTCTGTAGCCTTGGCACGGGAGACAAGGTCACACTGCAGTTCGCCACGCGCCACCTTGGCGAGAAACTCCGCTTTCACCTTGGCCGCGTCATCCACACCGGCCGGTACGCGATGGGTCAGCAGTTCGAGCAGAAAGGCATCCTCCCCGGCCGGCGGGCTGGAGAGCAGGTCGATCAGCTCGACGGTTTGCTGACGCGACAGCGGAAGCGGCGGAATGCCGAGCGCGGCGCGTTCGGCGACGTGGTCACGGTAGGCTTGCAGCATGTGGGATCCTTGAAATGAAAGAAACGCCCCGCAGGGTTGGCGGGGTAGATTATATGTCTTTTATAAGACTTGCGCAGGGCACGCCAGACGTTGCATCCTGCAAAACTGTGTCGCGAACCGGTCGCGCCGACTACAGTCACTACTGTGCGTCGCGTCGCCGCTTCGCAACTCGCCAGACCGCCGACATAGGAGCCCTTCGATGACGCCCCATAACCTCTTCGACACGCTCAAGCCGATTTCGGAAACAGAAGAGACCACGCTGCACTACTCACTGCCGGCGCTCGAAGCGGCCGGGGTTGGCAAGGTTTCGCGACTCCCGGTTTCGCTGCGTATCGTACTCGAAGCCGTGCTGCGTAACTGCGACGGGCGCCGCATTACCGAAGAACACGTGCGCGAACTGGCCGCCTGGAAGCCCAACGCCGAGCGCACCAGCGAAATCCCCTTCGTTCTCGCACGCGTGGTGCTGCAGGACTTCACCGGCGTGCCCTTGCTGTGCGACCTCGCCGCCATGCGCGACATCACTGCCGCACAAGGCGCCGACCCCAAGCGCATCGAACCCCTGGTGCCGGTGGATCTGGTGGTCGACCACTCCGTGCAGGTGGACGAATACGGCACTGCCATCGCACTGCGTCGCAACATGGAGCTGGAGTTCGAACGCAACCGCGAGCGCTATCAGTTCATGAAATGGGGCATGCAGGCCTTCGATACCTTCCGCGTCGTACCGCCTGGCATTGGCATCGTCCACCAAGTGAATCTGGAATACCTCTTCCGCGGCGTGCGCAGCCAAACGCTCGACAAGACCACCGTGCTGTTCCCGGACACTCTGGTCGGCACCGATTCGCACACCACCATGATCAACGGCGTGGGCGTCGTGGGCTGGGGCGTGGGCGGCATCGAAGCTGAAGCGGCCATGCTGGGCCAACCGGTGTACATGCTCACGCCTGATGTCGTCGGCGTGGAACTCAGCGGCTCGCTGCCTGAAGGCGTAACAGCCACCGACCTGGTACTGACCGTCACGGAAATGCTGCGCCGAGAAAAAGTGGTCGGGCAATTCGTGGAATTTTTTGGCGAAGGCACCAGATCACTCGGGGTGACCGACCGCGCCACGATCGCCAACATGGCCCCGGAGTACGGTGCCACGATGGGCTTCTTCCCGGTCGACGAAAAGACCGTGGAGTACATGCGCAACACCGGACGCAGCGATGAAGACTGCGCTCGCTTCGAGGCTTACTTCCGCGCCCAAGGGCTGTTCGGCGTGCCGCGCAGTGGTGAGGTCGATTACTCGCGCACGCTGCACCTCGACCTGCGCTCGATCGTGCCGTCGCTGGCCGGCCCGAAGCGCCCGCAAGACCGCATCCGCCTCGCAGACATGGACGAGCGGCTCACGCACCTGCTTGCGCTCCCCGCCGTCGACGATGGCTTCGGCGTACCGGAATCCGCGCTGGGCCCGCGCGTACCGACAGATCTACCCAATGTGACACTCGGCCACGGCGACATCCTGATTGCGGCCATCACTTCGTGCACCAACACCAGCAACCCCGCCGTACTGATCGCTGCCGGCCTGCTCGCACAGAAGGCCGTTGCCAAAGGGCTCAGCGTCGCGCCGCATATCAAGACGTCGTTGGCGCCGGGCTCACGCGTGGTAACGGACTACCTCGAGCGTGCCGAACTCATGGAACCGCTGGCGCGCCTCGGCTTCACGCTGGCCGGCTACGGTTGCACCACCTGTATCGGCAACTCCGGCGACCTCGCCCCGGAACTCAACAAGGCCATCCAGGACAACAACATCGTTGCTGCCGCGGTGCTGTCGGGCAACCGCAACTTCGAAGCGCGCATCCACCCGAACATCCGCGCCAACTTCCTGGCTTCGCCGCCGCTGGTCGTCGCGTTCGCAATCGCCGGACGCGCCAACATCGACCTCACCCATGAACCGCTTGGCACCGGCACCGACGGACATCACGTCTACCTCAAGGACATCTGGCCCACTTCCGAGGAAATCAACGCCGTCATGCCGTATGCGCAAGACCCGGCGACCTTCCAACGGCTGTACAGCGATTTCACCAAGGGCCACGACCTGTGGAACGACATCTCGGCCCCTCAAGGGCAAGTGTACGACTGGCCCGAATCCACTTACATCGCCCGCCCGCCCTTCTTTGAAGGCTTCTCGAAGGACCCGGCGCCGATCAACGACATCCGCAACGCCCGCCCGCTGTTGCTGCTGGGCGACTCGGTCACCACCGACCACATTTCCCCGGCAGGCTCGTTCAACGAAAAGTCGCCCGCTGGCGCGTGGCTGCTCGAACAAGGCGTAACGCGCCGCGAATTCAACTCTTATGGCTCACGCCGCGGCAATCATGAAGTGATGATGCGCGGCACCTTCGCCAATGTGCGCCTGAAGAATCTGATGCTGCCCCCGAAAGAGGACGGCTCCCGCGTGGAAGGTGGCTTTACCTTGCTGAACGGCAAGCAAGTACCGGTCTTCGACGCCGCGAATGCCATGATGGCCGCCGGCACCCCCGGCATCATCTTCGCCGGCGAGGAGTACGGCACAGGCTCAAGCCGCGACTGGGCCGCAAAAGGCACCAGCCTGCTGGGTGTCCGCGCCGTGGTTGCACGCAGCTTCGAACGCATTCACCGCTCCAACCTAGTCGGCATGGGCGTGCTTCCCTTGCAGTTCCTCGGTGATCAGTCGTGGCAACAACTCGGCCTGGTGGGTGACGAAACCTTCGAC
This sequence comes from Pseudazoarcus sp. NS20, assembly GCF_059703745.1. NCBI lineage: Bacteria > Pseudomonadati > Pseudomonadota > Betaproteobacteria > Rhodocyclales > Zoogloeaceae > Pseudazoarcus > Pseudazoarcus sp. NS20. Next base: position 480,634 of record NZ_BAAKIY010000002.1, on the reverse strand, counting down.
ATCCTGGGCATTTCGGGCAAACTCTCGCCCCAGCAAAAACTCACGCTGACCATTCATCGGGCGAACGGAAGCACCGAGGCCATCGAATTGCTGTGCCGCATCGACACCCCCATCGAGGTCGAGTACTACCGGCACGGCGGGATACTGCCCTTCGTGTTGCGTGACATCCTGCAGGGAGGTAAATGAATCATCCATTTACCTTGCGCGACAGGATCGACATCCTGTATGATTCCGCGTTTCAAGAATTCCGAACCTGGAGCATCAAATGGCTCGCGTCTGCCAAGTGACCGGTAAAGCACCGATGGTGGGTAACAACGTTTCCCACGCGAACAACAAGACCAAGCGCCGCTTCCTGCCCAACCTGCAGAACCGCAAGTTCTGGAGCGAAGCCGAGAACCGCTGGATCCGCCTGCGCGTATCCAACGCCGCCCTCCGCACCATCGACAAGAACGGCATTGATTCCGTCGTTGCCGATCTCCGTGCGCGCGGCGAGAAAATCTGACGCGCAACCACAAGACTGAACGGAGAACAGCATGGCCAAGGGCGCACGCGAAAAAATCAAGCTGGAATCGACCGCTGGTACGGGTCACTTCTACACCTGCTCGAAGAACAAGCGCACCACCCCGGGTAAGCTTGAATTCATGAAGTACGACCCGGTCGTACGCAAGCACGTGATCTACAAAGAAACGAAGCTCAAGTAATCCATCGAGCTACGGACAAAAAAAAGCCGCTGATTCAGCGGCTTTTTCGTTTCCAGGCGCCCTTTCAGACACTTGGCTTGGTGCGTGCTTCAGGCTTTCTGAATGTTAGAAGCCTGCTTACCCTTCGGCCCCTGGGTCACTTCGAAGCTGACCTTTTCACCTTCTTTCAGGGATTTGAAGCCCGCCATGTTGATGGCGGAAAAGTGTGCGAAGAGATCTTCGCTGCCGTCGTCCGGGGTGATGAAACCGAAACCCTTGGAGTCGTTGAACCACTTAACGGTACCAGTTGCCATATTGCCTAGATCCTTCAAATGAACAGAGGTGCGCGAGCGGAGCCCACGGGTGCCGGGATGCCGAGTGAGTTTCCGCCACCGCTGAACAGCCCTGAAAGCCAAGACTGACACGGATTTGGTCTGTTACTTTGCACCTAACACGAATTCTGCTTTTACGCACTTGCATTCTGAGCGTCAACACTTTATTGCCGGATTCAATCAATCCGCATCACAGCGTCGTCACGACGCCACAAAACAGCCTTTGAAACACTGCGATCAGTGGTTGAAATTCATGCACTTAGCCCCCACCTCTGCACCATGCAGCGCAACAAAAACCATGTTGCGAAAGTGCCCAAAACCCGCATTCCGCGCGCCCTCTACGACGTATTGCACTCTGCGCCGACTGGATTAGAATGACTCGCATGGCCACCCACAAACAGAGCGAACACGTAGCAGAAGCGGAACGAACGAGCACCAAGCCGCCTCCACTCTTCAAGGTGCTGCTGCTCAACGATGACTTCACCCCAATGGAGTTTGTCGTGATCGTACTGCAGCAATTTTTCGGCATGGATCGCGAACGAGCGATGCGAGTCATGCTCCAAGTACACACGGAAGGTTCAGGCGTTTGCGGCGTTTTCCCCAAGGACGTTGCATCGACCAAAGTCGAGCAGGTCGTGTCTTTTGCCCGGCAGCACCAGCATCCACTGGCATGCGTGATGGAGGAAAACTGAGAATGATCGCCCAGGAGCTTGAAGTCAGTCTTCACATGGCATTTGTCGAAGCCCGGCAGAAGCGGCACGAGTTCATCACGGTTGAACACCTGCTGCTCGCGCTGATCGACAATCCGTCCGCAGCCGAGGTATTGAAGGCCTGCGCAGCGAATATCGAGGAGCTGCGCCGCGAACTGACCAATTTCATTACCGAGCACACCCCGAAAGTCGAGAACGTAGAGGAAGTCGACACCCAGCCCACGCTGGGCTTCCAGCGCGTGATTCAACGCGCCATCCTGCACGTTCAGTCTTCGGGCAAGAAAGAAGTCACCGGTGCCAATGTGCTGGTCGCGATCTTCGGCGAGAAAGACTCGCACGCCGTATATTTCCTGCAGCGCCAGAAGATTTCCCGTCTCGACGTAGTGAATTTCATCTCGCACGGCATCGCCAAATCGCCGCAGCAAGGCGCCGCCCCGCAGGCGCGCAACGAAACCGAGCAGGAGCAAGAGCAGGAAGCCGCTCCGTCCGGAGGAGCCCTCGAGAACTTCACGCAGAACCTCAACCAGCAGGCCTTGATCGGCAAGATCGACCCGCTGATCGGACGTGAGAAAGAAGTCGAGCGCGTCATCCAGACTCTGTGCCGCCGCCGCAAGAACAACCCGCTGCTGGTAGGCGAAGCCGGGGTCGGCAAGACGGCCATTGCAGAAGGTCTGGCTCGCCGCATCGTGGAAGATCGCGTGCCTGACATCCTCAAGGGTGCTCAGGTGTATTCGCTCGACATGGGGGCTTTGCTTGCCGGCACCAAGTACCGCGGTGACTTCGAACAGCGCCTCAAGGCGGTGCTGAAGCAATTGCGCGAAGCCGACAATGCCATCTTGTTCATCGACGAAATCCACACGCTGATCGGAGCGGGTGCGGCCTCGGGCGGAACGCTCGACGCCTCCAACCTGCTCAAGCCTGCGTTGTCTTCGGGCCAGCTCAAGTGCATCGGCGCCACGACCTATGCCGAGTTCCGCCAGATTTTCGAGAAGGATCACGCGCTGTCGCGGCGCTTCCAGAAGATCGATGTGGTCGAGCCAAGCGTCGCCGAGACCGTAGAGATCCTGAAAGGGCTGAAGAGCCGTTTCGAGGAGCATCACAACATCAAGTATTCGTCGGCGGCGCTGTCGTCCGCCGCGGAATTGGCTGCGCGTTACATCAATGACCGTCACCTCCCTGACAAGGCCATCGATGTCATCGACGAGGCCGGTGCGGCCCAACGCATCCTGCCGAAATCACGTCAGCGCAAGCTCATCGGCCGCGCCGAGATCGAAGAGATCGTTGCCAAGATCGCGCGCATTCCGCCTCGCTCGGTATCGAACGATGATCGCCAGTCGCTGCGCACGCTCGACCGCGACCTGAAGAACGTCGTGTTTGGTCAGGATGCGGCCATCGAGGCGCTCTCCAAGGCCATCAAGATGTCTCGCTCCGGTCTCGGCAACCCGCAGAAGCCGATCGGCAGTTTCCTGTTCAGCGGCCCCACCGGTGTCGGCAAAACCGAGGTTGCTCGTCAGCTTGCCTACACGCTGGGTATCGAGCTGGTGCGCTTCGACATGTCGGAATACATGGAGCGCCATGCCGTGTCTCGTCTGATCGGTGCGCCTCCTGGCTATGTCGGCTTCGACAACGGTGGTTTGCTGACGGAAGCCGTCACCAAGAAGCCGCACTGCGTACTACTGCTCGACGAGATCGAGAAGGCGCATCCCGACATCTATAACATCCTGCTGCAGGTGATGGATCACGGCGCACTGACGGACAACAACGGTCGTCAGGCCGATTTCCGCAACGTCATCATCATCATGACCACCAACGCTGGCGCAGAAGCAATGCAGAAGACTGTGATGGGCTTCTCCGCCAAGCGCGAGTCGGGTGATGAGATGGGCGAAATCAAGCGCATGTTCTCGCCGGAATTCCGCAATCGCCTGGATGCCACAATCTCCTTCGGCGCGTTGACCAACGAGATCATCCTGAAGGTGGTCGACAAGTTCCTGATGCAACTGGAAGCTCAGCTGCACGAGAAGAAGGTCGAAGCTCACTTCAGCGACGAGTTGAAGACGTGGCTGGCTTCGGAAGGCTTCGACCCGTTGATGGGCGCCCGTCCCATGGCTCGACTGATCCAAGACACCATCCGCTCGGCTTTGGCCGACGAACTGCTGTTCGGCCGCCTGGCCAACGGTGGCGATGTCACCATCGACCTCGACCCGAACGGAAAGGTAAAGCTGGTGTTCGACGAGGAAGAAGCGGCTCAGACCACGCACTGAGTCTTTTCTGCAGCCCCAACGACAAAGCAGCCTCAGGGCCGCTTTGTCGTTTCAGACCGGCGTCACCGCATCACCCACGCGGAGCTGGGCGCTTCTTGCCCTCGCGGGGATGCGCAGGACGCTCGTCAAACACCTTGCGCTGCTCTTCGTCCAGCACGGCATACAGCTTCTCCGCAGCCGCGCGCGTCTTGCGCACTTGCTCAAGGCGGGCTTCGGCGGCTTCTTCCATGTGACTCATCCGCTCAAGCGTCGTCACGGTCTCTTTCTTGTCTGCGCGCTTGTCGTGTCCCGGGCGGCCGTCGGTCACCGTCTTGCGAAAATCGTCCCATGCCGGCCGTTGGTCGGCACGCAGTGTCAGGCGCTCCGACAGGCCATCAAGGCGCTCGGTCATGCGTTCTGCGTGGCGCTCTTTCATCGCGGCTACCTTTTCAGCACGCGGTGTAGAGCGCTCACCGTCCGCCGCTTGGGCCAGCGCCGAACCGGAAGTAGCCACGCCGGCGGTCAGCAGGGCAACGATCATCAGCGATTTACTCATGCGGATACTCATCTTCATGTTCCTCCTGAAGGCGAGACCGGCGGCATGCCGATCTTCGACAGGGGCATTTGATCAAATCGATGTAAGCCCGATTTGTCGGTAATGCGGAGAAATGAGTTGCCGTGTATCGCCGAAGCCACTCGATACCCTGGGATACAAAGTGACGCTCAACGCGTGGCCAGGCGCTCGCGAATCTGCTGCAGGGTCGATGGATCTTCAATGGTCGTGAGATCGCCGGGCTCGCGACCTTCGGCCAAGGCCTGAATGGCCCGCCGAAGCATCTTGCCGGAGCGGGTCTTGGGCAAGCCTGACACGAAGAACACCCGTGAGGGCCTGGCAATGGCGCCCAGATGCGCGTCAACGGCACGCATCACCTCGGCCTCCAGTCGCACGACCGCTTCGGGCGACGCCTCCGCGTCAGCACTCTTCAGCACGGCGAAAGCCATGGGCACCTGCCCCTTGATATCGTGTGTCACGCCGACCACGGCGACCTCGGCAACCCCGGGATGCCTTTGAATGGCCTCTTCGATTTCTCGCGTTCCCAGCCGATGCCCCGCTACGTTGATGACGTCATCGATGCGCCCCAGGATGCTGTAGTAACCGTTCTGATCGCGTATCCCCCAGTCGGATGAGGAATACACGAGCGGCTCGCGGAACAGGCTGAAGTAGTTGGAGACGAAGCGCTCATCTTGCCCCCACACCGTGCTGAGGCACCCTGGAGGCAGCGGCGGAACGATGCCCAGCACGCCTTTTTCATCCGCGCTGCACTCGCTCCCGTCTTCACGAAACAGGCGCAGATCGTAGCCATAAACGGGAAAACCGGGCGAGCCATGCTTGATTGGGAAAGCCTCGACCCCGGGCTGGATGGCGAGTATCGGCCAGCCGCTCTCGGTCTGCCAGTAGTTGTCGATGACTGGAATCCCCAGCTCGGTGGCGATCCAGCGATGCGTGGTTTCGTCGAGCGGCTCGCCCGCCAGAAAGAGATGCTTCAGCGACGACAGATCCGAGCGCTTCAGCCACATCGGGGCCTGCTTCTTGAGAACTCGAATCGCCGTGGGAGCCGAGAACATGACATTCACCCGATATTTCTCGACCAGGCGCCACCAGATGCCCGGATCGGGCCGTAGCGGAGTGCCTTCGTACATCAATGTGGCCATGCCGGCAATCAGCGGCGCATAAATGATGTAGCTGTGCCCCACGACCCAGCCGATGTCCGAGGTGACGAACATCGTCTCACCAACCTGCCCGGTGAAGATGTACTTCATCGATGCCGCCAGTGCCACGCAGTAGCCGCCGGTATCACGCTGCACGCCCTTGGGCTTGCCGGTGGTACCTGAGGTGTACAGGATGTAGCTCGGCTCGCTCGACTCCATCCACACCACGGGCACGACGGCATCAACGTGCTTGCGCCGCAGCTCCGCGTAGTCGACATCACGCCCTTCGACTCGGGCAAAACCCTGATCGATACCGCGATCCACGATGAGCACATGTTCAGGCGGGTGGCTGGCGAGCCTGCACGCCTCGTCGACCAACGGTTTGTAGGCTACGGCTTTGCCGTTGCGCATGCCTGCATCGGCGCTGACCATCAACACCGGCTGAGCATCGTCGATGCGAGTCGCCAGCGATGACGCGGCAAAACCGCCGAACACGACGGAGTGGATCGCACCGATGCGCACGCACGCCAGCATGGCGAAGCAGGCTTCCGGGATCATCGGCATGTAGATCAGCACGCGATCCCCCTTCCGGACACCCAGATCAAGGTAGATCGCCGCCATGCGCTCGACTTCGCGCAGCAACTCTTCGTAGCTGTAGGTGCGTTCGATGCCGGTTTCGGTAGAGACAAAAATCAGCGCAGGGTCGCGGGGGCGCCCCAAGGCATGGCGATCAACCGCGTTGTGACACAGATTCGTGGTGCCGCCAACGAACCACTTGGCAAACGGCGGGCGGGAGTAATCACAGATGGTCTGGGGCGCATGCTGCCACTCGATCAGCTCGGCCTGCTCGCGCCAGAAGGCATCACGATCCTCGATCGAGCGCCGATGGAATGCTGTGTATGCCGACATGTCCCCTCCTCCGCATACCGTTCAATGCTTGAGCGGCCTCCCCTCTTTGCGGAGGATGACCGCAGCTTGACTCACTCCCTGCCGTTCTTGCCGCTCTCCCGCTGCATGATCACCGCCTCAAGCTTTTCGATCGGCATTCCGAGCGGATGGATTTGTTCGATGCGCGCCAGAAGCGGCAAGAGCGTGGCCAACACCTCGGGGACACGTTCACTGACGCCGTCTTCATCGCCAAGACGCAATCGCCCGAGAATCTGATCGATGCTCACCAAGCCCTTCAGCAGCCTCTCGACGACCTCGCGGGTAACCTCCCCCTCATTGCCCACAACCCGGCTTCCGCCAGCGGACTGAGCCTGCTCCATGCGAGCAGTGGCACGCTCGATCAAACCCTCCAGAGTGGCGACGTCATCCACGTACGAACTCGCCACACCAACCGACACCCCGATGCGAATCTTCTCGTCACGATAAGTCATCGTCAGCTTGTCGATAGCCGTTTGCAAGCGCAGGGCAAAGGCACAACTGGCGACCATGTCGGCCAGCGAGGAGAGCACGGCGAATCTTCCGGGAGCCAGTTCGCTCACGGTGTCTTCGTGACGCACCTTGCTGGAGAGAATTCCGCGCAAACGGCGAGCGATGAGTGCCGCCAACTCGGCTCCCCGGCGCGCCTCCAGACCCGCGAAATCATCGATCGAAACCACCATCACGCTGATGCTGCCGCGGCTGCGGCGCGCCAGTGCAAGATCCTGGCTTCCGCGCCAGTTCAGATAGGAACGCGTGGCCAGCCCGGACACCGGATCGAGCGGACTCTGATTGGCCAGCGCCTCTCGGCTGGCTTCAAGCTCCCGGCTGGTCTGACCGAGCTTGCTCAAGGAATCGAGCCGTGCGATCAATTCGGCAGCGCCGATTCCCTTGGTAATGAAATCATTGGCGCCGAGCTGCCGCGCGCGCTCACAGGCCTCGTCGTCTTCGTCGCCCGAAATGACGATCACCGGAAGCCTCTGCAAACGCGGTATGCGCGAGGCGCGCAAACGCTCGATCAGACCGTAGCCATCGAGTATGGGCATGCCGAGATCGGTGACCACCAACTCGATGGCCGAATCGATCAGCAGCGCTTCCCACGCCGACTGACCATCGGACTCTTCGCGACAATCGAAACGGCCACGGATCTGCTTGATGATGCTGGCCCGCACCATGCGCGAATCATCGACGATCAACAGCCGAGGCTGACTTACCTGCTCTGCACTCATCAAGCCCTCATCAGGCGGAAATACGCACGACGGTGCGTCCCTTGACCTTGCCGGCGATGAAATCATCGAATGCGGCAGGCAGCTCATCGAACGAAATCTGGTGACTCAGGCGCTGCAGATGGCGCGGCTTCAAGTCGCCCGCGAGACGTTCCCACACCTGCTGACGCAGCGGGAAGCCAGTGTTGGCGGAATCAATGCCGAGCAGGCTGACGCCCCGCAATATGAACGGAAACACGGTAGTGTCGAGCCGGAAATCCGCAGCATTTCCAATACTGGCAACAGCGCCTCCGAGCTTCATTGAAGCCAACACCCAGTGGAGGATGCGCCCACCGACATTGTCCACCGCGCCCGCCCACTGCGCAGCCTCCAGTGGCCGCAACTTGTCGAAGTCGATTTCGTCACGCAACTTCACTGCGCTGGCACCGAGGCTGATCAGATAGTCGGCCTCGGCGGCCTTGCCGGTGAGCGCCACCACCTCATAGCCAAGCCCGGCCAGCATGTCGATGACCAGACCACCTACACCACCTGTCGCGCCGGTCACCACAACGGGCCCTTGCGCAGGCGTCAGGCCGCAAGCTTCCATGCGCATCACGGCAAGAGCCGCGGTGAAGCCGGCCGTACCAAGTGACATCGACTCCAGCAGATCCAGCCCCGCCGGCAGTTTCACCACCCAGTCCGACGGCACCCGGGCAAGCTCCGCAAAGCCGCCGTGATGCGCAACGCCGATATCGAAGCTGGTGGCGATGACCTCGTCGCCGGCCGCGAAGCGGGGGTCGCTGCTGGCCACCACCACGCCCGCCATGTCGATGCCGCCCACACAGGGGAAGCGACGGATGATCTTGCCAGCCCCGGTGGCCGCGAGGGCATCCTTGTAGTTGATGCCCGAATAACGTACTTGAAGGGTGACTTCGCCAGCGTCGAGGTCGTCGGCGCTCATGGATGTGAGCCGCCCCGACACGTTGCGCTGATCGTCCTGAGTGATCAGAAAAGCCTTGAATGTCGAATTCATCTGCCCCCCTGTACGCTGCTGGCGCAGCCCGGTTGAAAAGATTATAGCCACACCGCTAAGACCCTCCAGCGCTTCTGTTTTGGGGGCAGACTGGCCATAATCATCGTCATACACGCATCCATTGCGAGCCCGAATGAGCATACTCGAAAAGCCGCTGAGTTCCGCCCGCGCCTATGTGGACTTCCTCTCGCAGCAACCACTGCCGGTGCTGCGCCAGACAGCCCGCCAGATCGAGACCATGCGGGCGCAACGCGAGACCATCAATGCGCGCCAGCTGGCGGGCGTGGTGCTGGGCGACCCGCTCTTTGCGATCCGCCTTCTGGTGTGGATGGAAGAGCATCGCAATCGCTTGCGCAACCACGACATCACCACGCTCGACCGAGCCATCATGATGATGGGGCTCGATCCGTTCTTCGATGAGTTCTCGGACCTTCCCACGGTGGAGGAACAGCTCGCAGACCGCCCCGACGCCTTGATCGAAGTGCTGCATGTGTTCGCGTGGGCACGGCGCGCAGCACACCATGCACGTGACTGGGCCATCCTGCGGCATGACATCGATGTGGACGAGGTCGCTCTGGCGACCTTGCTAAGACCCGCCTGCGAGATCCTGCTGTGGGTGTTCGCACCCACTTTGGCAAGCGACATCCGCAAGCATTTGAAGGACAACCCGCGCATTCGCACGCTCGTTGCCGAACATGCAGTGCTTGGCTGCACCGAGCGGGACATTCAGCTTGGGCTCGCCCATGCGCTGCATTTTCCGGCATTGCTGATCACGTTGATGGACGAGGCCCACGGCAGCAATCCTCGCGTGCGAAACGTGGCGCTGGCCATCGACTTCGCGCGACATTACGCCCGCGAGGACTGGAGCAGTCCGGTGCTGCGCAACGTATTCAATGATCTGCTGAAGTTGCTGCCGGTAGGGCGCGAGCAACTATTGGAACGCCTCGCTGTACCTCCCGAAGCGGTCGAGCACTGGAACACCCCAGCCGACGAACCCTAGGCGCTTCAACCGCCGCGCGATTCCAGCTCCACCCAGCGCGTCATCGCCTCTTCCAATTCGCTCTCGATGGCCTCCAGGCGTTGCTTGAGGCCCGGCACCTCTTCCGGGGCACTCTGATACAGGCCGGGGTCTGCGAGGCGTGCATGCACCGCCTCCTGCTCGGACTCCAGGTCGGCAAGGCGCTGCGGCAAGGCTTCTAACTCACGCTTTTCGTTGAACGATAACTTGGCCTCGCGCTTCGCTTCGCGCGGTTTCTCCGCCGCGGCGCGAGATTCCTTGCCAGCGTTCTTGGACGCCGCGGGTTGGCTCACGGCGTTGTCCCTGACACGCATCCAGTCCGCATAGCCACCGGCGTACTCTCCCCAGCGCCCCTCGCCCTCATGGGCGATCACCTGCGTCACCACGTTGTCGAGAAATGCACGGTCGTGACTGACCAGAAACAGCGTGCCGTCGTAACTCGCCAGCAGCTCTTCAAGCAGATCGAGCGTTTCGATGTCGAGGTCGTTGGTCGGTTCGTCGAGCACCATCACGTTGGCCGGGCGTGCAAACAGACGCGCCAGCAAAAGGCGGTTGCGCTCTCCCCCCGACAACGACTTCACGGGCGAGCGCGCGCGCTGCGGTGCGAACAGGAAATCGCCGAGATAGCCAATGACGTGCTTGCGCTCGTTGCCGATCTCGATGAAATCCGACCCCGGGCTGATCACTTCCGTCAGCGGCAACTCAGGGTCGAGCTGCTCGCGCATCTGATCGAAGTACGCCACGGTCTGTCGCGTGCCACGGCGCACCAGGCCCTCATCGGGCTCAAGCTCGCCCAGAATGAGTTTCAGCAAAGTGGTCTTGCCTGCGCCATTCGGGCCGATCAGACCGATACGGTCGCCACGCAGAATGCGCGTGGAGAAGTCGCGCACCACGGTCTTGCCGCCGAAAGCCTTGGTGACGTCATGCAATTCGGCCACCATCTGGCCGCTGCGCTCACCCTGGTCCACGGCGAGTTTGACATCGCCGAGTCGATCCCGGCGCGCCACGCGGTCGCGGCGGAGGCTTTCAAGCCGTCGCACACGGCCTTCATTACGGGTCCGTCGTGCCTCGACGCCCTTGCGAATCCAAACTTCCTCTTGGGCCAAAAACTTGTCGAAACGAGCATTCGCCTTGGCTTCGGCCTCAAGCTCCTCCTCTTTGCGGGCCACGTAGTCGGAGAAACGACCGGGATAACTTTTGAGGCTGCCGCGGTCGAGTTCGATGATGCGCGTGGCCACGTTGTCGAGGAACACCCGGTCATGGGTGATCACCACCACGGCGCCACGGAAATCGCGAATCAGCCCTTCGAGCCAGAGGATGCCATCCAGATCGAGATGGTTGGTCGGCTCATCCAGCAGCAGCAGATCCGGCTCGGCCACCAACGCACGCGCCAGCGCCACACGCTTGATACCACCGCCGGAAAGCGCATCCGCACGCGCAGCGCCATCCAGCCCGACACGCACCAGCATCTCGTCCACACGCTGCCCCACGCGCCAGCCATCGGCGGCTTCGATATCGTGTTGCAAGGCTTCGAGCTCGGCCATGGCGGCATCGTCGGGGTTGCTGCCGAGGCTCTGCATGGCGGCATGATAGGCCACCAGCTTGCCGGCAATGTCGCCCAGGCCTTCGGCCACCACGGAATACACGTCCTGCTCCAGACTGAAGTCGGGCTCTTGCGGCACATACGCCACGCGCAAGCCCGGCTCGCGCCACAACAAGCCATCATCGAGTGCCGCCTGCCCGGCGCACGCGCGCAGCAAGCTGGATTTACCCGAGCCATTGCGCCCGATCAACGCCACGCGCTCACCCGCATCGAGCTGAAACGAGGCGTGGTCGAGCAACTCGACGTGGCCAAAGGCGAGGCAGGCGTTTTCGAGGGTCAGCAGAGGCATGAGGAGGAAGTCGAAAATGAAAGCAGAGCGGCTCGCGCCGATGTGGTCCCCCCGCCGGGAATCGAACCCAGATCTAGCGCTTAGGAGGCGCTCGTTCTATCCATTGAACTACAGGGAGAGGCCGGAATTCTAGCCGCAGGCGCACGGATCACCAAACCGCCGAACGGCATATGCACGGCTGCGTAAACGACAAAAGGAGCCAATCGGCTCCTTTTCATCTGGTTGGCGGAGTGGACGGGACTCGAACCCGCGACCCCCGGCGTGACAGGCCGGTATTCTAACCAACTGAACTACCACTCCACACTTCTGAACAGCTTCCGGCGATGCTTTGCCGGCTTGCAGCGCGCTAACACGAGCTGCCGTGTTGGCGTCCCCACGGGGATTCGAACCCCGGTACCTACCGTGAAAGGGTAGTGTCCTAGGCCTCTAGACGATGGGGACATCTTTTCGGTTGGTGGAGGTAAGCGGGATCGAACCGCTGACCTCTTGCATGCCATGCAAGCGCTCTCCCAGCTGAGCTATACCCCCGAACCGAAGCCGACGATTATAGCGAGAGAACCTACCTTCCGCAAGCACCGCGCGTTTGAGGCTGATCGCGCACTGCTGGCTAAAACTGTTGGCGGAGTGGACGGGACTCGAACCCGCGACCCCCGGCGTGACAGGCCGGTATTCTAACCAACTGAACTACCACTCCACACTTCTGAACTGCTGCCGACATTCATCTGCCGGCGTGCGACTCGCCAATGCGTGCCACTGTGTTGGCGTCCCCACGGGGATTCGAACCCCGGTTATCGCCGTGAAAGGGCGGTGTCCTAGGCCTCTAGACGATGGGGACATCTTCTTTCGTTGGTGGAGGTAAGCGGGATCGAACCGCTGACCTCTTGCATGCCATGCAAGCGCTCTCCCAGCTGAGCTATACCCCCGACGGCGAAAGAGCGCGCATTATAGGGGCCGACCTGCAGGGTGTAAAGCCTGTTTCGGGCAATTTTCTTTCAAACCACCTTGCCGGGATTCATCAGCCCTTGGGGATCAAAGGTTTGCTTGAGAGCCCGCATCATTTCCAGCTCGACTTCGCTGCGGTACAGCTTGATCTCGTCGCGCTTGAGCTGCCCCAAGCCATGCTCGGCCGAAATCGAGCCACCCAGCGCATGCACCAGATCGTGCACAACCCGGTTGATTTCAGACGTCCGCGCAATGAACTCGGGGTTGGCTTGCGAGTCGGCCTTGGACAGGTTGTAGTGAAGATTGCCATCGCCAATATGGCCGAACGCAACAATGCGGGCATCCGGCCAACGCTCTAGCAAGGCTTGCTCTGCCCGCTGCAGGAACTCGGGCATCCGGCTCACCGGCACGGCAATGTCGTGCTTGATGCTGATGCCCTCCACCCGCTGGGCCTCGGAAATGTTCTCGCGCAGCGCCCACAAGGCCTCGGCTTGAGCGCCACTGCGAGCGATCACCGCATCACGGATCAACTCTTGTTCGAACGCCTGCTCCAGCGACGCCTCCAGCAGCGCCTCAAGCGACTCACTGGCAATCATGTCGGACAACTCGATCAGCACACCCCACTCACTCGGCTCGGCAAACGGCGAACGCACGTCCGGGATATGTTTGAGCACAAGCTGCAATGCTTGGCGGCCGACAATTTCAAACGCCGTCACCCGATCGCCGCAATGCGATTGCACCAGACGCAGCAAAGCCACCGCCGCCGCGGGGTCCGGCACATCCACCCAGGCCGTGGCTTGCGACCTCGGCAGCGGGAAGAGCTTCAGCGTCACCGCCGTGACGATGCCCAACGTACCCTCAGCACCGATGAACAGCTGTTTAAGGTCGTAGCCGGTATTGTCCTTGCGCAGGGCGCGCAGTCCGTCCCACACGCGGCCGTCAGGGAGCACCACCTCCACACCCAGCACCAAGTCGCGCATGTTGCCGTAGCGCAGCACTTGCACTCCGCCTGCGTTGGTCGACAGATTGCCGCCGATTTCACAACTGCCTTCCGAGGCAAGCGATAGCGGGAACAGGCGCTCGTGCTGCTCGGCCGCCTGCTGCACGCTGGCCAACGTGCAGCCGGCCTCGACCACCATGGCGCTGTTGGCGGCATCGATCGCCCTCACCCGCTTCATGCGTGAAAGATTGATCACCACCGACTTGCCGTGCTTGAGTGGCGTCGCACCACCGCACAGCCCTGTGTTACCCCCTTGCGGCACGATGGCAACACCGGCCTGAATGCAGGCGCGCACCACCGCCGCGACTTCGTCGGTGCTGGCGGGAAACACCACAGCCAGGGCTTCGCCGCGATAACGCCCACGCCAATCGGTGAGCCAGGCTTGCTTATCGGCGGGCCCGGACAATACGTGGTCGGCGCCACACACCTCACACAAAGCGTCGATCAGTTGCGAATCAGGCATCGCGCTCACTCCGGTCAAGGGCGTGCAGCAAGAGCACGCGGTTGCGCTCCACGGCCGCCTCACCCTCGGCAATGGCCTCATCGGCGCGGTGGAAATCCATGATGTCGAGTTGCGCCACGCGCGGAGAAATCAGGACGTCGGCGGGCTCTCCGGCCAAGCGACTGAGGGTGATACGCATCTGCATGATGTCGATGCTGGAGGCGATGACGTCACCCATCGAAGGCAACGCATCGATTGCTTGAGTGCTCGACGATGAGCGCAGTCCGACCTTGCCAAGCAGGCGACGCGCCAAGCTCTCGCGCGCGGAAAGCTCGGCCGTCTTGGCGGCATAACGCCCCACCACGCCCGAGCCCAACTCGACACCGATGACGATTTCGGCGCCGAGTGCGCGGCACAAGGAGACCGGAACGGGATTGACCAGCCCACCGTCGACCAGCACCCGACCGTTGCGCTCGACCGGTGCGAACAGCCCCGGCATGGCGATCGAGGCACGCACCGCGTCAGACAGCTTGCCGTCTCGCAGCCACAACTCCCGACCGGTATCGAGTTCGGTTGCCACGCACGCGAAGGGGCGATCGATCTGCGTGAAATCGTCTGCGAAGAAATGGCTGGAGCAATACTGCAAGACCTTCTCGCCGCGGATGAGGCCGCCACGGAAACTCAGATCGAGCATGCCGACCACGTGCCGCCACTCCAGCGAGGAGACCCATTCGCGCAGCTCCTGCGCCTTGCCGGAAACATACGCCGCGCCGACCAGAGCACCGACGGAGGTACCGCACACCACGTCCGGCCGGATGCCCTCGCGCTCGAGGGCCGCCAGCACCCCGAGGTGAGCCCACCCACGCGCTGCCCCGCTTCCGAGCGCCAGCCCGATTACCGGCCGGCCATCCCGGCGAGCAGTCAGCGAGGATTCATACATGGACGAACGGTGTCTCCGTCAGATGGGTTTGGCGTACAGGTCGTGCACGTCGCAATCGGTGATGCGCACTCGCGCGAACTCCCCGATCTCGAGATGCTCGCCGTCGGGAATGATCACCGTGCCGTCGATTTCCGGCGCATCGGCACAGGAGCGCGCGAGCGCGCCCTCTTCGTCAATGTCATCCACCAGCACATCAATCTCGCGGTCGATCCAGCGCTCCAGGCGTTGGGTCGAGATGTCTTCCTGAAATGCCATCAGACGCATGCGGCGCTCGTCGCGCACTTCTTCCGGTACCGGATCAGCGAGTTCGTTGGCCGTCGCGCCCTCGACCGGCGAATACGAAAACGCGCCGACACGGTCAAGCTCGGCCTCGGCCAGAAACTGCAGCAACTCCTGGAAATCCTCTTCGGTTTCACCCGGGAAGCCGGTGATGAAGGTCGAGCGGATCGTCAGGTCGGGGCAGATCTCGCGCCACTTGCGGATGCGGTTCAGCACGTTCTCCGAGCTGGCCGGACGGCGCATGGCCTTGAGGATGCGTGGGCTGGCATGCTGGAACGGGATGTCTAGGTACGGCAGGATCTTGCCCTCGGCCATCAGCGGAATCAGGTCATCCACGCTGGGGTACGGATACACATAGTGCATGCGGATCCACACGCCCAGGTCACCCAGCGCATTGGCCAATTCGAGCAAGCGCGTCTTGAGCGGGCGACCGTTCCAGAAACCGGTGCGGTACTTGGTATCCACGCCATAGGCGCTGGTGTCTTGCGACACCACGAGGATCTCTTTCACGCCGGCATCCACCAGCGCTTCAGCCTCTTTCATGACCTCATGGATCGGCCGGCTCACCAGATCGCCACGCATCGACGGAATGATGCAGAAGCTGCACCGGTGGTTACAGCCTTCGGAAATCTTCAGGTAGGCGTAATGATTCGGCGTCAGACGCACGCCCTGCGGCGGCACCAGATCAACGAAGGGGTCGTGCGGCTTGGGCAGGTGCGAGTGCACCGCCAGCATCACCTCTTCGGTGGCATGCGGGCCGGTCACTGCCAGCACTTGCGGGTGCGCGGTTTGCACCACGCCCTCTTTAGCGCCCAGACAGCCGGTGACGATCACCTTGCCATTCTCGCTGAGCGCCTCACCGATGGCGTCCAGCGACTCCTCGACGGCAGCGTCGATGAAGCCACAGGTGTTCACCACCACCAGATCGGCATCTTCGTAGCTGCCCGAAATCTCGTAGCCTTCGGCGCGCAGACGGGTCAGGATGTTTTCGGAATCGACCGTCGCCTTGGGACAGCCGAGCGAGACGAAACCGACACGCGGCACGTCCCGTTGGATAATTCGGGTCATGAAATCGTCACTCTGATCGGCCGCGGGATGCGGCCGCAATCACTTCTTGTCGCCGGACTTGTCGTCGTTGCCCGCAGCCGGCGGGTTGAAATTGGGGAACGGGAAGCCGGTAAACATGTTGCGCGTCTGGCTCTCGATCTGCTGCTGCATCTGCTCGAACATCTTCTTGCTCTGATCCAGGTACGCGCCCATCACGCTGTTTAGCGCCGGCCCCTGGAAGCTCATGAACTGGGCCCACATGTCCTGGCTGATGGCGTTGTTGTCGCCATACAGCGCACGCGCCTGATCCTGCAGCTTGGCCTGCATGTCGGTGAAGGCCTTGATGTTGTTCTCGAGGTATTTGCCCATCACGCCCTGGGTGGCGTTGCCGTAGAAACGGATCATCTGCGACAGCAAGTCGCAGGTGAACATCGGCGCACCGCCCGCCTCTTCTTCGAGGATGATCTGCAGCAGGATGGAGCGCGTCAGGTCTTCCCCCGACTTGGCATCCACCACCTGGAATTCTTCGAGTTCCAGCACCAGTTGCTTGACGTCGGCCAGCGTTATGTACGAACTGGTACGCGTGTCATACAGGCGGCGGTTGGGATACTTCTTGATGAGTCGCATCTTGTCGGCCATGCTCGGCGGTCTCCTCGGCGTTGGCGGATTTCTTGCAGATTACCGGCGATTATAACGCGCCGGAGTTCGACAACCTTGGGCTTTCCCAGCTTTACCCGGACATTCGTCTCAACGCCGCGCCAGCCCGCGTCAAGCGCTGCACCGACAGAAAAGCCCCCGCGCTTGCCACTGCGTGGTGGCGCAGCGACCACGGGGGCGGGTTTATCTTGGGACGGCCCGGCGACAAAAAGCCCCGCGTTTCCGCAGGGCCCGTTGAATACGGCGGGTTACACGCTTGCGCGATCAGGACATGTGCAGGCCGCCGTTCATGTTGAGCGTGGCCCCCGTCATGTAGCCCGAGAGGTCCGACGCCAGATAGGCCACGAGGGCTCCGATCTCCTCCGGCTTGCCCAGACGCTTCATCGGCACGCTGTCGGTGATGGCCTGACGGATATCCTCACGAATGGCCATCACCATGTCGGTGGCGATGTAGCCCGGTGCAATCGCATTCACCGTGACGCCCTTGGTGGCCAACTCCGCCGCCAGCGCTTTGGTGAAGCCGAGTACGCCTGCCTTGGCGGTGGAATAGTTGGTCTGCCCGGCCTGCCCCTTGACGCCATTCACCGACGAGATGTTGATGATGCGCCCCCAGCCGCGCTCGGCCATCTTTGGCGAAACGTGGTGGGTTACGTTGAACAAGCTGTTGAGGTTGGTGTTGATCACCGCGTCCCACATGGCTTTTTCCATCTTGGGAAAAAACTTGTCGCGGGTAATGCCTGCGTTGTTCACCAGCACGTCGATCGGGCCGACGGCGGCTTCGACCTTGGCAACCATCGCCGCGCACGAGTCGTAGTCGGAAACATCGCCCTCGGCAGCCAAGAAAGTGAAGCCAAGCTTGCCCTGCTCGGCGATCCAGACGTCCTTGGGCTCGTAATCCGGGAGGCAGTTTGCCACGACCTGAAAACCATCCTTGGCCAGGGCCTGACAGATTGCGGTGCCGAGCCCGCCCATAGCGCCGGTGACCAGTGCGACCTTGTTTGCCATGACAAACCTCCTGCAGTAGATGAAGCCCGAGCGTGAAGTCGAAAATCGCAAATTGCGGCGACGCACCACGCCTTTTCTGCAGGAATTATAAACACATAATCTTTTTGCGCTGCATTGCAAAAATATTATGTGACGCCTTGGACGGCACTCGGATTCAGCCTTCCGGCGGCCTGTCGCCGATCAGAACATGTGCTGGCCACCGTTGATGGAAATGTTGGCACCGGTCACGAAAGCCGCCTCTTCGGAGGCCAGATAGGCGACCAGCCCGGCAATCTCCTCCGGCTTGCCCAGGCGCCCCAGCGGGATCTGGGGAAGAATCTTGGAATCGAGGATTTCCTGAGGGATGGAGGTCACCATCTTGGTGCCGATGTACCCCGGTGAAATCGTATTCACCGTCACGCTGTTGCGTGCAACCTCAAGCGCCAGCGCCTTGGTGAAGCCATGCACGCCGGCCTTGGCGGCCGAGTAGTTGGTCTGGCCGAAAGCGCCCTTCTGACCATTCACCGACGAAACATTGATCACGCGACCCCAGCGGCGCTCCACCATGCCTTCGATGACGTGCTTGGTCATGTTGAACACGCTGTCGAGGTTGGTACGAATCACCGCATCCCAGTCTTCGCGGCTCATCTTGCGGAAGGTGATGTCGCGCGTGATGCCGGCATTGTTGATCAGCACATCCACCGGCCCGACGGCCTTGGTCACCTCGTCAACACACGCCTTGCAGGAATCGTAGTCCGACACGTCACACTGAAAACCGCGAAAGCCGTAGCCCATGTTCTGCATGGACTTGAGCCATTCCTCGGCCTTGGTATTGGACGGCGAATATGTGGTCACCACGCGATAACCCAGCGCGGAAAGCTTGATGCAGATGGCCTCGCCCAGGCCGCCCATGCCGCCTGTTACCAAAGCTACTCGTGTCATTGTGTCTTCTCCTCTAAGTCGGCCTCTCCGGCTCGCTGTTGTACAAGCATTCAGACGCGCTCTTTCACGTACCGCCCCGGCGCAGGCTCGATCATCTTGAACCGGGCATTGCCGGGCTTCTTCCTCGCGGGGACGCTGCGCCCCCCGTGGCCTTTCAGCCAGTCCGCCCAATGCAACCACCAACTGCCGGCATGCTCCACGCTGCTCGCGAGCCAGCCGTCGGGCTCATGGCCATGATGCGAAGACGTGCGGTAACTGCGCCGATTGCGCGAGGCCGGGTTGATCGCCCCGGCGATGTGGCCGCTCGCCCCCAGCACGAACGTGGTGTCGCCACCCAGCAGCGCGCGTGAAGAGTAGGCGCCCTGCCATGGCACGATGTGATCTTCCGCCGTGGCCAGCAAATAGGCTGGGGCCTTGATGCGGCCCAGGTCAACCGGCTCGTTCAGCATACGCAGTCGCCCTGGCTCGCGCAGGGCATTGTCCAGGTACATGTTGCGCAGATACCACGTCATGAACGGGCCGGGCAGATTGGTGCTGTCGGTGTTCCAGTAGAGCAGGTCAAACGCCTGCGGCGTGGTGCCTTTCAGGTAGTTGCCCACTACGTATTGCCAGATGAGGTCGTTAGCACGCAGCGAGGCAAACACGCCCGCCAACTCACCCCCTTTCATCAAGCCGCCGGATTCCGCGGCCTGCTCGCGGGCAGAGACGGTGCCCTCATCCACCAGGCAGCCCAGCTCGCCGGCTTGATCGAAATCGAGCAGCGTGGTCATCAAGGTGAGGGATGCCACCTCACCGCCGCGCGCAGCATCGACCGCCAGCGCACTGGCCAGCAAGGTGCCGCCTATGCAAAAGCCCAGCACATTGGGATCAGGCACGCGAGCAATGTCGCGCGCCGCACCCAGGGCTTCCAGCACGCCGATCTGCACATAGTCGTCCCACGTCAGCGCGGACTCAGCGGCACCGGCGTTCTTCCACGAAATCATGAACACCGTGAAGCCCTGCTCCACCGCAAAGCGCACGAAGGAATTCTGCGGCGTGAGATCGAGGATGTAGTACTTGTTGATGCACGGCGGCACGATCAGCAGCGGCCGACTCGCCACCCGCGCGGTGAGCGGTGCGTACTGGATGAGCTGCATCACCGCGTTCTCGTGGATCACTGCGCCGGGCGTCAGCGCGAGGTTGCCGCCGACCTCGAAGGCACTCTCGTCCGTCATAGAGATGCGGCCCTTGTCGAGGTCGGCCAGCAGGTTGGCAATGCCCCGGGTGATGCTCTCGCCACCGCTGTCGAGCGCGGCCTGGATGAACTCGGGGTTGGTCGCGGCAAAATTCGACGGCGCCAGCGCCTCGACCATCTGCCGCGTCATGTAGGCCATGCGCCCCTTGCTGCGGGCGTCGCCGTGCGGCAGGGCATCGACCGTGCGCGTAACGAATTCGGCATTGAGCAAGTACGCCTGCCGCAGGTAATCGTGAAAGGGGCTCGCCGCCCACTGCGGCGCAGAGAAGCGTCGATCACCGGGCGGCGTGACCACCACCGGGTCGGCCGACGTGCCCGCCGGGCGCGTCAGCATGGCGTGCCACAGGATGGCATGGCGCTCGGCAAATTCGCGCTGCAAGGCGGCAAACGCGGCGGCGCCCGGCCCTTTAGTTCCAGCAACGTGCTCGAGCAACGGCCGCATGCCGTTGGTCAGGGCCTGCGCAGCCTTGCTCATCTCGCCCAACAGGGCCTCCAGATGCGAGTTGTCGCTGCTCATCGCTCCTCCACTCACCCGGCAAGATCATGAATTCGGTTTACAATCCCGCCCCATGTATCTCATCGCAATCGGTTGGATCTACGTTGTTCTGATGGCCTCGATCGTCAACCCGAACTGGGTTGGCGGCGTGCTCACCTTTTTGTTCGCCGGGCTCGGGCCGTTGGCTCTGTTCCTGTGGATTTTTGGCACCCCAGCACGCCGACGCGCCAAGGCTCGGCGCGAAGCGGAGGAACAACGCCTCAACGACGATAGGCCCGATGCAAGCGGCGATCAATAGCGCCTTGCCGCAAGCGGATCGATCCACACCAGCGAAGCAAAACGCCCGGTGACGCCATCACGCCGGTAGGAATAGAAGCGCCCGGCATCGGCCACCGTACATTCCCCTCCGCCCGAAATGCGCATCACGCCTGCGGCATGCAACCGCTGACGCGCCAGCAGATAGATATCCGCCAGCCATTTGCCTGGCCGCTCCCCAGCCGCAAACGCCTCTTCGGCCGCCTGCGCGTGCGCACAGAAGGCATCGCGCACCTCGCCCCCCACCTCGAAGGCTTGCGGCCCGATGGCCGGCCCCAGCCACGCCTGGATTTGTCCGGGCGGCACCTGCATGGATTCAACCGTGCGTTCGAGCACACCGCCGAGCAGGCCGCGCCAACCCGCATGGGCCGCAGCCACCACCGACCCCGTGTCGTCGCAGAACAAAACGGGAAGACAATCCGCCGTCATCACGGCGCACACAACGCCCGCTTTCCGCGCGATCACCCCATCGCCGCGACGGGAGGCCGTCGGGTCGTCGGCCGACACCACCTCCGTGCCATGCACCTGCTCCAGCCATGCCGGCTCGGATGGCAAGTGCGCCGCCAGCAAACGCCGGTTGCACGCGACCGCAGCCGGCTCATCCGCCACATGCGAACCCAGATTGAGGCCGGCATACGGCCCCGTGCTGACACCGCCACTGCGCGTAGTCACCAGCGATCGCACATTCGGCGGCGCGGGCCAATCGGGAACTATCCAGTCGTGCGGTGCGCTCATGCGCCCTCCTTGTGGACGCGCAGACTCGCCAGCAAGGCCTCGAAATCCTGCGGCAGAGTAGCCTGCCACTGCATGGCTTCGCGACTCGACGGATGCAGCAGACCGAGCCGAAAAGCGTGCAGGGCCTGTCGCTCGAAAGCGTCAAGCACGGCGCTGCCCGAGCGGCGCTTGCCGTAGGCCGGGTCGCCCACCAACGGGTGGCCGATGCTTGCCATGTGGACGCGTATCTGATGAGTGCGGCCGGTTTCGAGCTTGCATTCGACCAGCGTGGCGGCGGCCAAGCGCTCTCGCACCTCGTAGCGAGTGCGGGCCTCGCGCCCGCCCTCCACCACGGCCATTTTGGTGCGCTGCACCGGGTGGCGTCCGATCGGCGCATCCACGTTGCCAGCACCGCTGACGCGGCCGTGCACCAGCGCGTAGTAATGCCGCGCGACGCTGCGTGCCTGCAACTGACGCACAAGATCGGTCTGCGCGACCAGCGTCTTGGCGACCACCATCAATCCGCTGGTCTCCTTGTCGAGGCGGTGCACGATGCCGGCACGCGGCACGGCATCCAGCGATGGCGCGTGATGCAGCAAGGCGTTGAGCAGCGTGCCGCTCCAGTTTCCACTACCGGGATGCACCACCAGCCCCGCCGGCTTGTTCAACACCAGAATGGATGCATCTTCGAAAACGATATCGAGCGCAATGTCTTCCGGCCGCTCGGCCAGCACGGCTTCGGGCTCGGGTTCCTGCACGCACAGGCGCTCGCCGCCCCAGACCTTGGATTTGGCATCGCGCACCTCGCCGTCGAGCACGACATGGCCGTCTTTCAGCCAGGCCTGCAGGCGAGTGCGGGAATGTTCGGGAAAGAGCTGCGCGAGCGCGCGATCGAGTCGCAGCCCCGCACAGGATGAAGGTATCTCCAGTTCGCGGAACGATTCCACCGCAACCTCTGAGCTATAATCGTCGGACCTTTTCACGCGGGTGCGATCAATGGCGGTACTAATGAAAGTGTTGCGCAGTTTAGCCGTAATCTCGGCGGCACTGGCGGCGGGCTGCGGCCTGTTGCCCGAGCAGATCGACGAAACGGTCGACTGGAGCGCACAGCGCATTCACGCCGAAGCCCGCTCGGCAATGACCGAGGGCGGCTACGACCGCGCCATCGACCTGCTTGGCAAACTCGAAGCCCGTTACCCTTACGGCCGCTTCGCCCAGCAGGCGCAGCTCGAGATCGCCTACGCGTACTACAAGACCAATGAGCGCGAAATGGCGCTGGCTGCTGCGGACCGCTTCATTCGTCTGCACCCAAACCATCCCAACGTCGATTACGCCTACTACCTCAAAGGGCTCGTAAACTTCAACGAGAACCTCGGCCTGCTCGCGTTCATCTCGAACCAGGATCTGTCCGAGCGTGACCCCAAAGGCGCGCAGGAAGCCTTCGACTCCTTCAATGAGTTGGTCACGCGCTTCCCTGATAGCCGCTATGCACCGGACTCGCTGCAGCGCATGCGCTATCTGGTGAACTCGCTGGCTCAGCATGAAGTGCACGTTGCGCGTTATTACCAGAACCGTGGTGCGCATGTGGCCGCGGTCAACCGCGCGCAGTCGGCGATCAAGAACTACCCGGACGCGCCCGCCATCGAAGAGGCGCTTTTCATCATGGCCGCCAGCTACGACGCCATGGGTTTGACCGATCAGCGTGAAGACACCGAGCGCATCATCAAGATGAACTTCCCCGACAGCGTGTATTTCCATGGCGGCCCCGAGGACACTCGCCCGTGGTGGCAGCTCTGGTAAGCCGGCGCGGCTGATCGACAGGGCGGGCAACCGCCCGCCGAACGGAGGCCCGGTCAATGTTCCAATACCTGCAAGCGTGGTTCAACCGCCACTTCTCTGACCCGCAAGTCGTCATTCTTGCGCTGGTATTGATCATCGGTGTGGTGCTCGCGCTGTTTGCCGCAAGCTTGCTGGCCCCGCTGATCGCCAGCGTCATCGTTGCCTATCTGCTTGAAGGCGTCGTACGCCTGTTGATGAAACGGGGCATGAATCGCCCGATTGCGGTGGTTCTGGTGTTCACGCTGTTCCTGAGCCTGTTCGTGCTCACCATGCTGCTGCTGATCCCCCTGCTGGCCGGGCAAGTGGGGCAACTCGCACGTGAGCTGCCGTCGATTGCCAGCAAGCTCCAGGCACTGGCATTGCAGCTGCCCGAGCGCTATCCGCAGATTTTTTCGGAGCAGCAAGTCTATGAACTGCTGGATTCCGTCCGCAACAACCTCACCATGTTCGGCCAGCGCATCCTCGTGCTGTCGCTGAACTCGGCGGTACACCTCGTCACGCTGCTGGTGTATCTGGTGCTGGTGCCGTTGCTGGTGTTCTTCATGCTGAAGGACAAACACAACATCGTGGCGTGGTTTCTGCGCTTTCTGCCGCGCGAGCGCAGCCTGGTCAACCGCGTCTGGGCCGATGTCGAAGCCGGCATCGGCAGCTACGTGCGCGGCAAGTTCATCGAAATCCTGATCGTGTGGAGCGTGAGCTACGTGGTCTTCGCCCTGCTCGGTCTGCCCTACGCCATGCTGCTGTCGCTGATCGTCGGCCTGTCGGTGATCGTGCCGTACGTTGGCGCGGCAGTGGCCACCGTCCCGGTCGCCGTGGTGGCGTATTTCGAATTCGGCATCTCGCCGCACTTCTGGTACGTGCTGGCCGCCTACGGGATCATCCAGTTTCTCGACGGCAACGTGCTGGTGCCGATCCTGTTCTCCGAAGTCGTCAATCTGCACCCTGTCGCGATCATCGCCGCGGTGCTGGTTTTTGGCGGCATCTGGGGGATTTGGGGAGTATTCTTCGCCATTCCACTGGCGACGCTGGTAGCGGCGGTACTGCGTGCCTGGCCGTCACATGCCGAAGCGCCGGCCTAAAGGCCGGGCAGTGCATCACGCTACCCGCTGACAAAACGATTGCTGCAATGAGGAGTTGAGATGGAGACACTCGGTCACTACATCAACGCCGCCCCGTTCAGCGACGGCGGTCGCAGCAGCGCAGTGCACAACCCGGCCAGCGGCCAGGTGGCCCGTCAGGTAGAGCTGGCTTCGCGTGCCACCGTGGAGCGCGCGATCTCGGCCGCGCAAGAGGCCTTCCCCGCATGGCGTGCCACACCGCCGCTGAAGCGCGCGCGCATCCTCTTCAAATACAAGGAGCTGCTCGAGCGCAACGCCGATCAGGTGGTGGCGGCCATCGTCAATGAACACGGCAAGGTGTGGGAAGACGCCCATGGCGAGCTTGCACGCGGCATCGAAGTGGTGGAGTACGCCTGTGGCGCGCCTGAATTCCTCAAGGGCGAGCACTCGCGCGACGTCGGACCGGACATCGACTCGTGGTCCGAATTCCCGCCGCTGGGCGTGGTGGCAGGCATCACCCCCTTCAATTTTCCGGCGATGGTCCCGATGTGGATGTTTCCGATGGCCTTGGCCTGCGGCAACACCTTCATTCTGAAACCTTCGGAGAAAGTCCCTTCGGCGGCGCGCCTGCTGGCCGAACTGCTGACCGAAGCCGGTCTGCCGCCGGGCGTGTTCAACGTGATCAACGGCGACAAGGAAGCCGTCGATGCGCTGCTGGCCGACCCGCGCGTGAAGGCCGTGAGTTTCGTCGGTTCCACGCCGGTTGCCGAATACATCTACACCACCGGCACAGCCCACGGAAAACGCGTGCAGGCACTGGGCGGCGCGAAAAACCACGCCGTGGTGATGCCCGACGCCGATCTCGACAACGCCGTGAATGCCATCATGGGCGCGGCCTACGGCTCATGCGGCGAGCGCTGCATGGCCATTTCGGTGGTGGTCGCGGTGAGTGATGCGGTGGGCGACGAGCTTGCCCGGCGTCTGGCGCCACGCGTCGAAAGCCTGCGCATTGGCAACGGCACGCAGCGCGGCCTCGACATGGGCCCGCTGGTGAGCGGTCCGCATCGCGACAAGGTACGCAACTACATCGACCAGGGCGTGGATGAAGGCGCGAAGATCGTCGTGGACGGTCGCGCACTGCGCGTGTCGGGACATGACCACGGGTTTTTCCTGGGCGGCACGCTTTTCGACCACGTACGACCGCACATGCACATCTACCGCGAAGAGATCTTCGGCCCGGTGCTCGGCATCGTGCGCGTGCGCGACCTTGCCGAAGCGATTGCGCTGATCGACGCGCACGAGTTCGGCAACGGCACCTGCGTGTTCACGCGTGACGGTGCCGTGGCGCGCCACTTCACCGATGCGGTGCAAGTCGGTATGGTCGGGGTGAACGTGCCGCTGCCGGTGCCCGTGGCTTGCCAGAGCTTCGGCGGCTGGAAGCGTTCGCTGTTCGGCGACCTGTATGCCTATGGCCCGGACGCCGTGCGCTTTTACACACGTCGCAAGACAATCACTCAGCGCTGGGCCGTGCGCGGCGTCGAGAAGGCGCAATTCGCCTTCCCGAGCAACGGCTGAACACCCTCAAAATCAGGAGAATCGCATGATCAAGTCCCGTGCCGCAGTTGCCTGGGCCGCCGGCCAACCGCTGGAAATCACCGAAATCGACGTCGCCCCACCGCAGGCCGGCGAGGTGCTCGTGCGCATCGTCGCCAGTGGCGTTTGCCACACCGACGCCTTCACGCTGTCGGGCGACGACCCCGAAGGCATCTTTCCGGCCATTCTCGGCCACGAAGGCGGCGGCATCGTCGAGGCAGTCGGCCCCGGCGTGACGTCAGTGGAAGTCGGTGACCACGTGATTCCGCTCTACACGCCGGAATGCCGCACCTGCAAGTTCTGCACCTCGGGCAAGACCAACCTGTGCCAGGCCATCCGCTCGACGCAGGGCAAGGGCCTCATGCCCGACGGCACCACGCGTTTCTCGAAAGACGGCAAGCCCATCTACCACTACATGGGCACCTCGACCTTCTCCGAATACACCGTGCTGCCCGAGATCGCGCTGGCCAAGATCAACAAGGAAGCCCCGCTGGAGAAGGTCTGCCTGCTCGGCTGCGGCGTCACAACCGGCATCGGTGCGGTGCTCAACACCGCCAAGGTCGAAGCCGGCGCCACGGTGGCGATCTTCGGTCTGGGCGGCATCGGTCTTGCTGCCATCATCGGTGCCGTAATGGCCAAGGCCTCGCGCATCATCGCCATCGACATCAACCCGGACAAGTTCGAGATCGCCCGCCAGCTGGGTGCCACCGATTGTGTGAACCCCAAGGACTACGACAAGCCCATCCAGCAGGTCATCGTGGACCTCACCGACGGCGGCGTGGACTACTCCTTCGAATGCGTCGGCAACGTGCAGCTGATGCGCGCCGCGCTGGAATGCGCCCACAAGGGTTGGGGTGAATCGGTAATCATCGGCGTGGCCGGCGCCGGACAGGAAATCTCGACCCGCCCGTTCCAGCTCGTCACCGGCCGCGTGTGGCGCGGCTCGGCCTTCGGCGGCGTGCGCGGGCGCACCGAACTGCCGCGCTATGTCGAGCAAGCCCAGAAAGGCGAGATCCCGCTCGACACCTTCATCACCCACACGATGGGGCTCGACGACATCAACCACGCCTTCGAGCTGATGCATGAAGGCAAGAGCATTCGTTCGGTGGTGCACTTCTGATGAGCACCCCGACGCTTGAAACCGTAGCGGCCAACAAGAGCTTCGGCGGCTGGCACAAACGTGTGCGCCACCATGCGGCGACGCTCGGCTGCGACATGATCTTCGCCATCTACCTGCCGCCGCAGGCCGAGGCCGGCCCGGTGCCGGTGATGTACTGGCTGTCAGGCCTGACCTGCAACGACGAGAACTTCATGCAGAAGGCCGGTGCCCAGCGCATTGCCGCCGAACTCGGCATTGCCATCGTGTGCCCCGACACCAGCCCGCGCGGGGAGAACGTGCCGGGCGACCCGGCCGGCGGCTGGGACTTCGGCCTCGGCGCGGGCTTTTACGTGAATGCCACCCAAGCGCCCTTCGACCGTAACTACCGCATGTATGACTACGTGGTGAGCGAGCTTCCGGCGCTCGTCGAGGGCAACTTCCCGGTAAGCGAGCGGCGCTCGGTCGCAGGGCACTCGATGGGGGGCCACGGCGCCCTCATCTGCGCCCTGAAGAACCCTGGCCGCTACTGCGCCGTATCGGCCTTCGCGCCGATCGTGCACCCGGCCGGCGTGCCGTGGGGTGAAAAGGCCTTCAGCGGCTATCTCGGCAACGACCGCTCCACCTGGAAAGCCTGGGACACTTGCGAGTTGATCGCCAACGCGCCCGAACGCCTGCACCTGCTGGTGGATCAAGGCTCGGCCGACGGTTTTCTGCAGAACCAGCTCAAACCCGAGTTGCTGCAGGCGGCCTGCGACCAGGCAGGCCACCCGCTGACGCTGCGCCTGCAAGACGGCTACGACCACAGCTACTACTTCATCGCCAGCTTCATCGGCGACCACCTCCTGCACCACGCCGCAGCCCTGCGCGCATGACCACCACGCGGCCGTTGTTTGCACAACAGCGGCCGCGTGCATTCTTCCGGCGAATTGACCCGAATCAATAAAGGGTTTTTCGCTTGTCTCATGGTTTGAGCTTTACCTCTACACTCGTTGCCGAGTCAGCGACGCGTAAGGCGGCAGCACCGGATGTCGATCCGTCATCTTTTCTTCACCATGATTGCCCTGCTCACCGCCCTCGCGGTCGCCATTGCGGCACGCGAAGTGGTGGACATGAGTGCGCGCAGCTCGGCCATCGACTGGCTCGAGCACAGCAACCACGTCTCTGGCCTGGCGCAGCGAGCGGGCGGTGCGTTGGCGCGCGAGCGCGGCCTGACTCTGATGCTTCTGTCTGCAGGCCAGCCAACGCCACCACTGCACGGGCAATTGGCCGAGGTTCGCCAGTCGGCCAATCAGGCGCTGGAGGCCCTTACCAAGCAGGCGGCCACCACTGCGCGCATGGCGCCGGAGCATTCTCTGGTGAGCGGACTGCTGGAAGTACGCGCGCTGCAGAGCGAACTCGAAAGCTATCGCACTGCGGTGGATGCCAGCCTGGCGGGCCGGGCGCCCGGGGCCGAGATCGACCCACGCCGCTGGATGGAGCTGGTCACCCGGCACATCGAATTCCTGCACCACGTGGTGAGCACAAGCATTGCCCCGGTCGGCGACAACAGTGCACGCACCACGGCTCAACCCCTGATCAAGGACGCGCTGTTCACACTGAGTGAGCTGCTCGGGCAGGAGCGCGCCCTGATTGCCTCGGCGCTCGCACGCGAAGAAGCGATCGGCCCGATACGTCAGCGCGAGCTTGAGCATTTCCGCTCGAACATTCTCCACACCTGGAAGCGGGCTGACAGCCTGTTGGGGCATTTCGCGGGCCAGCCGCGCATTGAAGAAGCGGTGGACCGCTTCTGGGCAGACCTCTTCGTGCATTACGAAGACCTTCGCCGCTCCGTGCTCGACGCCAGCGAGAGCGGGCAGCCCTATCCCGTCACAGCGAGCCAGTGGTTCGCCGACGCCACCCGCGGCATCGAGGCCGTGCTGGCCCTGTCGGATGCGCTCGGGACCGAGATCGAATTGCGTGCCAAGCGCCTGCGCGCAGAAGCCAACGCCGAGTTCCTGCTGGCCATGGCCACTCTGCTGCTGACCTTGGGGGCCTTCGTAATCGCCGCCCTGGTGATTCAGCGGCGCGTGCTGCGCCCTTTGCTTACGCTCGAACAGTCTGCGCGGGAGATCTCCTCGGGCAAGCTCGACCACCCCATTCCGCCCTTCGGCAACGACGAGTTGGGGCGGCTGGCCAACGCTTTCGAGCACATGCGCCAGTCACTGCTGGCCGTCATGCAGGAGCACGAAGTGACCCTGCATGAGATGCGCAAGCTCAGCACGGCCATTGAGAACAGCGTCAGTTCCATCATCATCACCGATGCTCTCGGCATCATCGAGTACGTGAACCCGCAGTTCACCATCACCAGCGGCTACCGCCCCGAGGAAGTCATCGGAAGTCACGTCGGCATTCTGAAATCGGGCTACACGCCACCCGGCCATTATCAGGAGATGTGGGGCACGTTGCAGGGCGGCAAAGCCTGGAAGGGCGATCTGCTGAACCGTCGCAAGGATGGCGAGCTGTACTGGGAGGCGGTGTCGATCAGCCCGATCTGCGATGAAGAGGGGCGCACCATCCACTTCATCAGCATCCAGCACGACATTTCCGAACGCAAACGCATCGAGGCGCGCCTGGATTTCATGTCGTCGTACGATCCGCTGACCCGTCTGCCCAATCGGGCCTTGCTCAATCTGCGCTTCAGTGAAGCACGCTCCAGCGCCCGCCAGATGCAGCAGCAAGTTGCCCTGCTCACCCTCGGCATCCGCCACTTCAAACGCATCAATGACAGCCTCGGCCACGATGTAGGTGATCAGCTTCTGTGCGAAATCGCAACGCGCCTGAGCCACGCCACGCGGGAGCACGACACCGTCTCGCGCCTGTCGGGCAGCGAGTTCGCCGTGCTGCTGACGCACATCGACAGCATCGAAGAGGCCACGGCACGCACGCGTGCCTTGCTCGACTGGCTGCGCAAGCCGCTCAACATCGACGACCACGTGCTGCAGCCCAATCTGCACGCCGGCATCGCCATGCTGCCGGCCGACGGCGACACGCTCGATCAGTTGCTCGCCAGCTCCAGCATGGCTTTGCACCAAGCCGAGCGCGAAGGCAACGAGGCCTTCATGTTCTTCACCCAAGCGCTCAACGCCGAGGCGCAATCACGACTCGCGCTCGAATCGGCGTTACGTCAGGCTCTGGCAACCGAACAACTGGAGCTGCACTACCAGCCCAGGGTCGATCTGTCGTCGGGGCAGATCATCGGCGCAGAAGCACTGGCACGCTGGCGCCACCCGGAGACGGGTGAATACGTGCCGCCCGACCGCTTCATCGCAATTTCCGAGGAAAGCGGCCTGATTCACGCATTGGGTGAATGGGCTCTGCGTGAAGCCTGCCGACAGAACCGCGCCTGGCAAGACGCCGGCCTGCCGGCCATCACTGTGGCCGTGAATATCTCGGCGCTGCAACTGCAACAGCGCAGCCTGCCCGAACAGATCGCGCACACCCTGCAGCAAACCGGCCTGACCGCAGGGCATCTCGAGATCGAACTGACCGAAACCACGGTCATGGACAACCCGGAAGAAGCCGTCATCGCCCTGCAACGCCTCAAATCGATCGGCTTGAGCATCTCGATCGACGACTTCGGCACGGGCTATTCCAGCTTGGCTTACCTCAACCGCTTCCCGGTGGATCTGCTCAAAATCGACCGCAGCTTCATCCGCAACCTGGACACCGACCCCAACGCCGCCACGATCGCCAGCTCAGTCATTGCGCTGGCCCATCGCATGGACCTGCGCGTGGTCGCGGAAGGCGTCGAAAACGCGCTGCAACTCGACTTCCTGCGGTCGCAGGCGTGTGACGAAATTCAGGGGTATTACTTCAGCCCACCCATTCCACCCGAGGCGTTCGCGCGGCTGCTGGCCGAGCGCCCGGCTCTGACGGCTGCACTCGACTGAGCTCTGCCCGCGCCTCTTTGCGCGGCGCCGGCATCCTTGAGCCGAGCGGTCCGTTGGTCCTCGCACGGCCCCGGCGTCCGTACAGGCGCTCATTCAACATGCCACAGCGGTCTTGTCACCCGGCCAAAACGCACTGGGCGCAAACCGGCTCAGCCAGGCATGTGACTCCACAAAAAAACACCGGCTCAAGGCCGGTGTCGGGAATCAAAGACTTGTTCGTTCAGCTCACAAGCATCACCACTCGTGAAGACCACGCCCAAGTTCGTTCCAGGGTACGGAAGTCACGATGTGTGTTCGGCACGTCGGATCAAATACCGGCCAATGCCTTGGTGACGCCATCCAGCGACACCTCCACCACCATCACGTTTTCCGAGCCCAGCGGGCGGAAGCCGACTTTCATTTGCTTGCCTGCTCTGAGCTGCTGCCGCAATTCATCAGACAGCAGGGTGCTTGCAACGCATCCGCCCGGCGTGCATACGAGGAAGGGAAGCGCCGCTTCAGCGTTTGCATCGATCTGATAGACCATGCCCGGCCGCAGGTCGAGGCCCAACGGCAACTCGAAACTGAAGACCATGCCTTGCGCCCCGCGCTGGGCGACAACCCGCAGCAAGCGGCGGCCGGTGGCCGCCCCCTCCCCTTCACCTGTCATTTGCAGCACTTGCACGGCCTGGCATTGCTCTTTGCCGCCCAGCGTGGCGCAGATCACCTCCCACTTCCCGTGGGTCGCTTTCTGCTTCCACTCCGGCGCCGGTGCCGGCCGGGTGGGCGTGGCCGAGGGGGCTTGTGCGAACGTCGCACCACCCACCCCCAGGCCAGCCATCCAGCACGCCAACAGCGCAGCCTTGCGAACAGCAAGCGGTCTCATGATCACTGTGCCTGCTCCGTGCTCTCTTCCGCGCTTTCCTCCTCCATGCGCAACCCACCGTCGAGGCTGACGATGTACGTCCTCAAACGAGAGTTCTCATCGGCCGCGATCTGCGCTACCGCCAGATTGAGCAAGGATTCGCTGGACTGGTTTGAAGAACCCACCCCAGCTCCGCCCGGAGACGTGACATTCACCAGATTCAGATCACCGACGCCTGGCTGTTGCGAACCAGTGTTGTTCTGCTGCGCAAAGGCCGTGGGCGGCAGGGTGCCATTGCTCTGTGCATGCTGGTTACCCAGCGAGAACAAGGTCGGCAGGTAGCTCTTCAGGTTGTCCAGATTGCCCGGGCGACCGAACTGAATGCGCCCGCCTGCCGTCACGTCCAGCAGCGATTTGCCGGTTTTCGCATCGCCGTAGAACAGCGCGTCGCCACCGACGTTCACCACCACCGGATTATGCACATGCACCGGCTCTTCAAAGGTCAGCGTGCCGGTCAGCGTGATGGACGGACCTTGCAGATCGATCTTGCCCCTGCCCGAGCCTCCGTTCAGGTTGGCCAGCGGTGCCGTGCTGCCGATGGCCCCGCCGAAGGTCGTCACGCCCGGAGTTCTGACGGTGACGTCCCACGGGCCGTCCAAGGTGCTGACGAAGGTGATCGGGCCGTTGGACGAGAACACCGTGTTCGCGCCGACCGTGACGCCGTCGTTGAAGGTCTGCGCGCCGGTCGTGCGGATCAGGCCGCCGTTGATCACCGCCTCGCCATCGGCATCGGTGGTCAGACTGCGCAGCGCCGTGACATTGCCGACTGCGCCGTTGAAGACCGAGGCGCCGCCGGTTTCAACCATCAGGTTGTGCGCACCATTCAGCGTACCGTTGAAGGTGATGTCGCCCTGGTGGCTGCTTGCCAGCACCGTATCCGCGCCAAGCCGCACGGCATTGCCGTAGGTCTGATCACCGCGGGTCTTCACGCCACCGCCGTTGATCGCCACGCTGCCCGCGCCGCCGGTGGTCAGGCTGAGCAGCTCACTCGTGTCACCAACCGCCTCATTGAAGCGCGCAGTGCCGCCAGTGATCACCGTCAGATCATGCGGGCCATCGACCGTGCCGTTGAACACGATGTCGCCGTCGTCGGTGCTCTCCAGGACGGCGTTTGCGCCCAGGGTCATTGCATCGCCGTAGGTCTGCTCACCGGTCGTGATGACCCCGCCACCGCTGATGACAACGCTGCCGCCGGCATCGGTGGTCAGGCTCGCCAGCGCGGTATTTCCACCCACCTGTGCCTCGAACTCCGTCTTGCCATCGGTATTGACGGTCAGGCCAGCCGGGCCATCCAGCGTGCTCTGGAAGGTGATGTCGCCGCCGTCGGTGCTTTCCAGCACGGCGTCCGCGGTGATTTCCACGGCATCGCCATAGGTCTGCGCGCCGGTGGTCGTCACGCTGCCGCCACTGATTTTGGTGACACCCGGGCCATCGGTGCTCAGACTGGCCAGCGCGATGGTGCCGCCCACCGCTGCCGCGAACACGCTTTCGCCAGCGGTATTCACCGCCAGATCGTGCGGCCCGTCGACCGTGCCGTTGAACACGATGTCGCCGCTGCCCGTGCTCGAGAAGGTCGCATCAGCGCCCAAGGTGACTGCGTCGCCGAAGCTCTGGTCACCCGAGGTGCGCACACCGCCGCCGTTGACCTCGACACTGCCGCCCTCATCGGTCGTCAGGCTGGCCAGTTCGGTCGTGCCGCCGACCATGCCGTCGAAGCGCGTCACGCCGGAGGTAGCTACCGTCAGAGCGCCCGAGCCATCGACGGTATCGCCGAAGACGATGTCTTCGCCGTATTCGCTGGTCAGCACTGCGTCCGCGGTGATCTGTACCGCATCGTTGTAGGTCTGCGCACCGGTGGTGGTCACGCTGCCGCCGCTGATCGTGGTCAGGCCGGGGCCATCGGTCGTCAGACTGCTCAGCGCCGTGTCGCCACCCACGATACCGGCCAGATTGGTGGTGCCGGCGGTATTGATGGTCAGGCCGTGCGCGCCATCGACCTTGCCCAGCGTGATGTCGCCGGCAGCGCCAATGCCCGTGCTCTGCAGCACGACATCCGAGCCGAGCACCACGTCGCTGATGTAGGTCTGCGTGCCGGTGGTGGCGATGGTGCCGGTGACGTTGGTGACACCCTCGCCGTCGCTGGTCAGGTTGCGCACGCCGGTGAATTTCTCACCCTCCAGCTCGGTCGGGCCGGAGAAGCGCAGCGTGAGGTCATTGCCTTGGCCGTTGAGGCCGACGTCAAACGTACCGGTGGTGCCGGTCAGAATCGCGTCGTTGCCAAGTGCCACCTGCTGGCGATACACCTGCGTGCCAGCGGTATTCACGCCTCCGCCGTTGATCCGCACGGTGCCGTCGATACTTTCGCCAGTGTCGAGGCTGGCCAGACGCTGGTCGTTGTCGCCAACTGCGCCGTTGAAGACGATGTCGCCGGAGGTATCGACGGTCAGCGACTGCACGCCGTCGTCCTTCGCGCGCACCGGCCCCTGGAAACTGATCGTGCCCTGCCCCAGGCTCTTCAGCGAGGTGTCAGTGTCAAGAATCGCCAGTTCGCCGTAGGTCTGGTCGCCCAGCGTGATCACGGTGCCATTGGCGAAGCGAACCGTGTTGGTGGCCGACGGTGCGCCATCAGTGGTTACGCTCCACAACGGCCTGTAGGTGCCGACTGCACCGCCGAAGACGGTCTCGCCCTGGGTCAGTACATTCAGGGACGCCACGGTGCAGATTGCCGCATCGACGTCACCGTTGAGCGCGATGGAACCGCCGAGGGTGCTCTGCAACGTCGTGTTTCCACCGAGGATGATGGTACCGCTGTTGTAGGTCTGCCCTTCCGTGGTGATGAAGTTGCCGCCGTTCATCAGAAGCGTGCCGTGCTGGGCGGCTACTGCGATGGACGACAGCGCGCGGCTCGCACCCATCGCACCGTTGAAGCTCGTGGTTCCCTCAGTATTGACCGTCAGACCGTAGTGGCTGCCGGCAACACTGTTGACGGTGCCACCGAAGGTGACGGCATCACCGCCGGTGCTGGTGAAGGTGGTGTCCGCGCCCAGTTGCACGTTGTCGGCGTAGGTCTGGCTGCCGGTGGTAGTGACGTTACCGTTGAACACGGTGGTCCCGTCTGCATCCGTTGCGAGGCTGGTCAGGGCCGTCGTGCCGCCGACCGCGCTGCCGAAAGTCGTGGTGCCGCTGGTATTAACGGCCAGGTTGCCTGCACCGTTGACGGTACCCCAGAGCGTGACCTCTCCCGAGCCTCCGTTCAGCGTGGCGTCGCCGCCCAGAATGACCGCGCTGCTGTAGCTCTGGCCCTGAGTCGTATTGACTTCCGCGCCGCCAGCCAGCGTAGTCGTTCCACCACCGCGGGTGAGGCTGCGGCTGCTGAAGGCGTTCAGTTCAAGATCTTGCCCCGAAGTCAGGCCCACATTACCCAGCGCCTTGTCCTCGCCGACCGCAGCGTTGAACACGATCTTGCCGCCGCCCGTGATGATGGACAGGGTGCTGTTGTCCGATGCGAGTGCGCTGTCGAGCGTGCTGCCGAAGACGACGTTGCCGCTTGCCGTCGAACCGGTGTAGAGGTTGAGGTTGCCGTTCGTCCGGGTCGCACCCGTGAAGCTGATGTTGGTGTCGTCGGTGGTAATCCTACCGGCCAACAGGTTGTCGCCTGCACCGTTCTGGATGAAGCCGCCGTTCGTGGTGATGTTGGCAGACGGGCCGGTCGTGAACAGCCCGGAGTTGGTCACCGTAGCGCTAGCCGCGGTGAGAGCCTGATTGATGGTCAGCGCGTTGCCGGTAAAGCTCAACGCGTTGTCCAGCGTGCTCGTGCCGCCGAAGGTCGTGGTGCCCGCACCCGCGTTCTGCGTGAACGACGCGGCCTGGAAGGTGCTCGACGTCGTCACGTTGTTGGCGGAATTGACGGTCACGGCGCCCATCTTGCCGGTATTACCGACTTGGCCGTTGAAGACCACGTCACCGCCGGTGCCGGCCGTGATCGTCAGATCACGCGCGCCGCCGCTCGAATCGAGCTTGCCGCGGAATTCGACATTGCCGCCCGTTGCGACAGTGCCGCCCCCGGTGGTATCGATCGCCAGGTTGTTCTGCACCGTCGTGTCCGAGCGGAAGATGACGCCCGAGCCCGCGGTTTGCATCGTTCCGCCGGAGAGCGTGATGCCGCCGTCCGCCTTCAGGTCGATGTTGCCCTTTGCGTTGAAGGCCGAGGTGTTCGCCAGGGTCAGCACACCCTTGGTGGCAAGCTTGATGTCGCCGCCCGTGGCGGTGTAGACCATGCTCGGATTGGCGCTGATGGCATTGCTGTCGATGCTGATGCCGTTTGTGCCGCTCGTCGTGAGATTGCCGTTTGCCGTTGCGGTGCCCTTGTTGGTGATGGAAAGGCCGGCGCCGCGGAAGCTCGTCAGGCTCACGTCCTGCACGTTGTTCAGCGTCAGGTTGCCGATCGCTTCGCCATTTCCTATCGTCGAACCGAAGGTGACGCTGCCATACGACGGCGTGGTGCCCGAACGCATGGAACTGATCGTGAGATTGCTGCCGACACCATCGCGGCCGTTCACCACGCTGTTGAACGTCACGTTGCCGCCACCGGCATCGATCTTCGCGCTGGAGGTGGTCCCCGTCAGCGAACCGAGCATGACGATGTCGTTGAAGGTGAGGTTACTGCCCGCACCGTATGCGCTCTGGCCGTAGCCGCCAGTCAGGTTGATCTCGGTGCCGTCGAGCAGAATGGTGCCGCCAACCTCGGTTGCATCAACGATCAGCGAGCCGGCGGCTCCACCGGTGCCGCCGTTAGTCGAGTTGTAGGTTCCGATGCTGTTGATCTTGGCATTGCCAAGCTCGACGATGCGGCCGTACAGCCTGATCGCCCCGCCCTGCTGCGCTTGGTTACTGCTGTACGAGTACCCGTTGGAGGTAATGTCGCCCTGCACCCGCAGCGTGGCGCCACTCGAAGTGAGCGTAATAGTGCCGCCCGTTGCATTTACTCCGTTTCCGCTTGCCGTGGCATTGACGGCCGAGCTGACAATCATGTTGCCGCTCGTGATGACGTCAATACTGCCGCCGTTGCTGGTTATCCCTTTTACATCGAGATAGCCGCTGCTGTTAACCAGGGAAACGTTCCCTCTGGTGCTTGCCGTGAAGCCTGCAAGCTCATTCCCGGTCTGATTCAAGACGACGTTGCCGCTGTTGAGCGAGACGTCGAGTGCGCCGACTTTGAACGCCCCGCTCTGCCCCACCGAGCCGGACCAACTGCGCAAGTCGATCTGCTGGATATGCGCATTCGTCAGATCCGCTACGGCCAGCGTGATGGCGCCGCTCGTGGCGTAGGTCTGGCTGTTGCGACCAATCACTAGCTTGCTGGCCTCGATCCGACCGAGTTCCGCCGCTGTCAGCGACAGGCTGCCCGCCGCGTCGGATGCGCCACCGATCTGAATGGCCCGACTGGAGGAAACTTCAGCACGCGTGTCGATGGATACGGTTCCATCCCCGCCATTCGCGATCAACTTGCTGCCCGAACCGAGCGCGACATCGTCCGCCGAGATGTTGATATTGCCCGTGCTCGACAGCGTTCCGCTGCCGACCTCAAATACGCCGCCGACCCCGTCCGCGCGCAAGCCCAGAGTGCCGGCCGCGTTGAGGGAAGCGGTGCCGTTGAAGCCAATGTTTGCGGCCGCCTGAAGACTGGTATTGCCGCTGGAAATCGCGACACCGTTGTTGACCGTCACATCACCGGACGTGGCGCGCAGAGTGAGTGCGCCACCATTCAGGTTCGAGCTGGCATCCACCGCAATCGAGCGATTGCCCACGAAGCTGAAATCAATCGGCGAAGAGCCCGTCGCGTTGGCGTTGACGGCATAGCTGCTACCGGTACCGGTAGCCATATAGCTCAAGCCACCGCCGACAATGCGGTACGTCAGGTCCAGACCGGTAGACGACGAGTTGATGCTCACCGAACGCAGGTCAATCAGGTCTGTTGCAGACGTGTCATCGGTATATGCCTCGACATTGAACTGCCCGGGAGAGGACACGTTCAGCCGGTTGGCACCGCGTACGAGGATTGCGTTGGCGAGGGAACCCGCGCTGGCGCCGTTGAGCGTCAGCGTGCCTTGGTTGTTGGTGTCCGACAGGGTCAGATAGTTTGCCCCTGCATTGGAAATTGCACCGGTGGCGCTGAGCGTCAGCGCGTTGATGTGCTTGAACTCGGTATCGGCGGTAACGGTGGCCGTGCCTGTGGTCGCCAGCTCCAGTTCGTTGGCGTGGATCTTGTCGAGCAGCTCACTGGTGAAGCCCAGCGCCGCTCCGTTGTTGCTGCCGACATCGATGTTCCGGGCGGCCGTAGCACCATCCGAACGGCCGGTCATCCAGACTTTCACGTTGCGGTTGTCGTCATTGGTTACGCGGTCGCCAATTCGCTTGCCGTCGGCGATGCCGACCGTGTTGGCTGCGATCTTCAACGTGCCTGACGCCATTTCGATCGATTCATTGACCGTCAGCGTGTTGATGTCAAAGAGGCCGACTTCGGACGTGGTGGTATCGGAGAAGCCTTCACGGCCGTTGACTACGCCAATCGTCAGGTTGTTGCCGCCGTTGTCGAAATGGAAGCCGCCGCGCACGTCGCCGGCCAACGTGCCGACGTTGTTGTTGTTCGTCAGATAAGCCCAACCGCTGGTCGTCACCACTTCCAGGCCGGCTGCAGTGATGATGCCGGCGCCGGACTGGTCGATTGCCCGTGCCGGAGTATTGTTGATGCCGGAGGTTGCCGTGGCGGTCAGCTTGACGCTACCGGAGGAGTTGGTGATCGCGCCGCCCGATGCCAGGACGATGCCGTCGCTGGTGCCCGTGGACACATGCCCGGACCCCGACCCTCCCGTGCCGCTGATGGCGATGGTGCCGCCCGCCGCCTCCACGCGCGAGTTGGTACCGGTGATGACGACGCCGTCGCTGTTGCCGCCATATTGGCCGGTCTGGTAGTTGGCACCGGTAGAGCCGCCCCGGCCGGTGATATCTACCGAGCCGGAACCGGTCGCGCGCACGCTGGCGCCGTTGGCGATCTGAACACCGATCTGGTTGGAGCTCGTCGAATACTCGTCGCTGTTCTGGCCGGTGCCGCCCCTGCCGTCGAGCGTAACGCTGCCGTTCGTGGTGGCGATCGAAGTGCCGTTCAGGTTGATACCGATGTAATTGCCGGTCGTACCGCCAGCCTTGAGCGAGATTGCTCCGGTAGTACCCGTGATGTTGCCCAGGACATTGATACCGTAGGTCGTCTGCACGGCAAAATCGGCGGCTCCAATGTTCGAAGCGCCAACGTTGATCGGTGCGTTACCGATAAAACGGAAATCGAGCCCGTCGGCGTTGCTCAAGTCAAGGTTATAGGTGCCAAGCGCCGGCGGATTCGTTCCCCGGTACCAAGTGGGTCCAGCGTCGGTTGTCAAAGCAAGCGTGGCGCTCGACAAAATACTGAAGTCACTGTTGCTCGCTGCGGCTGACTTCGAATCGATGTGGAGTTTGTCCAGATTGGCTGAGCCGGAGCCGCCCAAACGGGTGCGGGCATCAACATGGATGTCGCGCGACGAGGTGAGGGTGAGCTCCGATGCACCCACCGTAACTAGGCGGTTGGCGGCGGAGGTACCGATGCCTTGACCGTCGGCAGTGCCGGTACTCGCCAGGGTCAGCGAGCCATTGTCGATATGACTGAAACCGAGCTGGCCGGTACCCGAGCGGGTGATGCCCTGACCGGCCTCGATCGTCATGGCCGCCACTGCGCCTGCGCGCACATCTGCAGAGTTGGTAACGTTGCCGCTCGTCTTCAGCGTCAGCGACTGTGCCGAGATACGGTCGATTTCAGCGTCGGTCAGCGAAAGCCTGGCTTCGTCTTCAGTGCCGAGATCGATATTGCGGCTGGTCGTGACGGTCACGCCTGTGCCGGCGCTGACGTTTTCCGTGATCTCCAGGTCGCGGATGTTGTTGAGGGTGACGGAACCGGTGCTGCTCACGCCGACGGTATCGCCAACTGTGCCGATGGTCAGCGCGCCGGAGATCTTGCCGCTGTTATTGAACGTGAAGTTGCCACCGTTGGCATCCACGGCCAGCGTACCGACGTTGTTGCCCTGGTTGAGCGAGACACCGCCGTTGGAGGTGGTGACCTCCAGCGCTTCTGTCGTGATCAAGCCCCAGTTTTGGTCAATGGAACCAGCATGCAGGTGCACCGAAGCGCCTGACAAGTTGCCGTTCAAGTCGAGGTGGTTTCCACCGTTGTCGAAGGTGATTGCCCCGGTTGCCGTCGCCGCCAGAGCACCAACCGAGTTGCTGGCACCTTCCAGCGTGATGTGGCCACCATTGCTGCGCAAATTGGCCGAACCCAGCGTAAAGCTGCCGCCCGTTTCGGACTGGTTGATGTTGCCGGATGCCGTCGCGGTCAGGTTGCTGGCGGCAATCGCGTCATTCAGATCGATGTTTCCGCCGATCAGCGTGATCGAACCACTGTCCATATCGAGCGCCAGCGACTGATCGATCTCGATATCCGCCGTGTTGCCGCTCTGCCCGATCGCAAGCGCCCCCAACTCGCTGAACCCACTGCTGGTGGTGCCGCCATTGTTGACGTTGAAGCCTTCGGTGAACTCCGACAGCTTGAACGGCGACTCAAAACTCGATGCGGCCTTCACGGCCAGCGTGCCTGTGGTGTTCAGGCTGATTTGGGCATCACCGCTCACTCCCTGCGTATTACCTTGCAGGGTCAAGTCACTGGAGCCGGCCGTGATGACAGCCCCCGCTGCGTCGGTGGCGAATGCCGTGCTGCTGTCGCCAGCGCCCGCTTGGGTGGTGATGGACACGGCCTGATCACCATCCTCACGGCCGATTCGCGCGAAATTGCGGAAGACGATTGCATTGTTGTCGTCGCCACCCGAGCCACCCGTCGCCCGCAGGTCAATGTCGCCACCGTCCGTGAGGAGGCTGCTGCCTTCGATGACGAGTCCGTGGTTTTCACCCGCTTCACCGGAGCCACCCGCGGCAACCACTTCCAGGCTGCCAAGACCGCCTGCCGATACGGTCGCGTTGGTGAGCATCACACCGTTTTGACCACCATCGGCAGCATCACCGCCTCGGCCGTAGATATAGATGTGCCCGTTGGTCGTGCTGACCTCGGTACCGTTGATGACCACCCCGCTGAAATCCCCGGGCTGCAGGCCCTGATCGCCGTCGAGCGTGATCGAGCCGTTCTGGCTGGAGACCCGGGAGTTGATCAGCAGATTCCGTGCGCTGAGCTGAATGGCTCCAGCACCACCGGTGGACACACCACTGGTGCCCTCGATGTCGGTCACGGTCAAACCGGCCGTCCCCACATTGCGGAAGTAGATATCGCCCGAATCGGACGAGGCTGCGAAGGCCTCAACCTGGTTGCTGCCGTCATCCAGATAGATGGAACCGGCACCGGCCTGCACGAGCAACTCACGCCCGACAATGCGGCTGCCCCCGTTCTGAGTAATGTCGTTGTTGGTGGAGATGAGGCTGACGCGCCCGCCTGCGCCGGTCGCGCCACTGCCATCGGCAGCACCACCCTGAGCAAGCAGCTGCCCATTGTTCAGTCGGATACCCGCCGTGCTGTTGAGTGTAATGGCGCCTGCCGCACCGCCAGCGGCATCACTGCCCGCCACGGCGGCCGAACCGCCAGTGTTGATGACAGCACCATTGCCGAATACGACGGCGCCGTTGCCGGTAGTCAGATTGACGTTACCACCCACCAGGCCCGCCCCGGTGGCTGCACCACCGCTGGTCGTGATGTTGGCGTTAACGTAGATGTCGCCGTTGTGTTGCGTCGTGCCGGCGATAACGTTGAAGTCACCGCCCTTCGCACCGTCAGCGCCGATCGACGTGATGGCTGCGTTGATGGTCACGCTGCCGGTCGCGTCCAGCGTCAAGGCGCGGCCGCTGTTCCAGGTGATGGCATCGATAACCGTAATGTTGCCGGCACATTCGGAGATATCGCACGCGGACTGAACAGTAATGTCGTTGTTGGCCAGCGCGGCCAGCAGCACGTCTACGCGTAGGAAAGAGAAGTCGTGCGCGGGGTTCGGGTCGGTGTCGTTAGTGAAGTCGCCGAACGTGTTGTTTTCATTCGTGATCCAGCCGGACGTACCGACGTTCCCGATGGTCAGGTTGGTCGGGTCGAGCAACAGTGTGCCATTGCGGCCGTTCGCGGCAGAGGTATCGACCGTACCCTGGAAATCTAGGAATTGCTTGCCCGACACCTCGACGAAGCCGCCGTCACCGCTCGCGGCGCCACCTTTTGCCTCGATCGTGCCGCTGAAGGCCGTACGGTCGTCCGACCAGACGATGACCTGGCCGCCATCGCCCTCGCGCGTTGCATTGGCGCGGACTGTCGCGCTTTCACCCACGAAGGTGCGCTTGGCGTTGGCCACCTCGGCATTCTTGCCCTGATAATCACCGCCCAGCAAAACGGTACCGCCACCGGTGGCACCGGACGCATCGACCACGCTGCCATCAAGAATGCCGACGACTTCGCCGGTCACTTCGATGTGGCCACCCTTGCCGTCGGCCGCGCTCACGTTCAGCACACCACTGTTGGCGACGGTGCCTCCGTCCGCGAACAGGCTGATCGTGCCGCCATCGCCGCGCGCCAGGCTGGTAGCCTCGATCATGCCTTCGTTGTTGATGGCGAAGCTGGCCAGCTCCCCGGCCGCCTTGACCGTCATCATGACGGTACCGCCTTCAGCCCTGATCAGACCGCCGTTGCGGATGTAACCCTCCACCACCGCTTCATCGACTTCGATCTTGGCCGGGCCGCCAAGGTCCAGGCGCACCTTGCGGCCGGAGCCCATCAGCACTTCACCGCCGCGCACGCTGATGTCGCCCACGTTCTCGATCTTCGCCGCGATCAGCGCAACGAAACCGCCGTCGGCCGCCGTGATCGAGCCCTGGTTGACGACCGACTTCAGCGAGTCGCCTTCCAGGCGGAAGTTGCCCGACATGAAGTCTTCGTTGGTGATGTTCAGCGTCGATGCCAGCAACGACGCCACTTCGACGTTGGAGGTAGGGCCGAACATGATGCCGTTGGGGTTCAACAGCACGACACGGCCGTTGGCGCTGATCGTGCCGCGGATGACCGAGGGGTCGCCACCGAGCACGCGGTTCAGCGCGATCGCATCAGCCGAGGGCTGGATGTACTGGACGCTGTTGCCGCTGCCGATGCTGTAGCTGGTCCAATCGATGACCATCTTGTTGCTGTTCTGGTTGATCACCAGGTGGCCGTTGGTCGGCGTGCCGATCTGGCCGTTGCCGGCGGTGATCTGCCCACCTGTAGGTAGTTCCGCCAGTGCCCCTGTGCTGCACAGCATCAGGATGCTGCCAGCAGCCAACGCTGCCAGACCGCGCGCACCGCTGCGCTGCGCCTTGGTTTTTCCTCGGCCACGCGCGTGCTCGGAGGCCACTTGCCATTGGCCAAGAGCGACGTTCCAGACGATGCGGAAGATACGATTGAGTGAGCCGTGGCCGTTCATTGTTTTTTACCCTAGAGGTGAAATCTTTAAGTCGTGACTGCTGCGATTGGATCGGTCAGGAAAATCAGAAGCGCTTGACCAGCGACGCCCAAACGCGCGCTCCGCCATCCTTCCGGTCGACTTGCGACGGCGAGCCTCTTTCGGCCCACGCCGCCATCACGTCGAAGCTCCAGTCGCCGTTAAAGTAGCGCGCACCGACGCCGTAGCCCGCCAAGGTGCGACTCAAGGTGGTGGTGGTGTTCCGGGCGTAGCCCTTGTCATAGAAAACGTACGGCGAGACGTTGTACTTGGCGATGTTGTAGGCCAGCTCCGTCTGAGCGGCCCAGCCACGATGCCCGCTGAATTCACCCACGGGGAATGCACGCACGGCGTTCGGGCCGGAGATCGACAGAAACTCGGTCGCATCAATGTCGTCATCGGTGTGCTGACCGGACAGCCGAACGGTGGCCTGCAGGTTCTGCGTTACGCGTTGGATACGCGCCACGTCGAGGTTGATCTTGCTGAAATCGCGGTCCCGACTTGCGGTGGGGGTGTTGTCGTTGCTGACGCGCCCGTTCAAATACGTCAGCGCACCGAATGTGATGGCACCGCCGTTGAAACCGTCACGCGCATCGAAGTTCAGCGTGACCGGCACTGCATTGACGTTGTAACGCTCACGCGTGCCGATTTCGTTGACATACTTCTTGTGCTGAAAACCACCGCTAATCGACAGGTTGCGACCCTGCGAGCGAATGATGGGGTAGCTCAGCGCGGCCCCCATGATGTCGGCCTTGCCCTTGAACCCCGCGCCGGTCATCCAGTCGCCGGACAATTCGTAGCGGCTGTGAATGGCGGACAGATCCAGCCTCAAGCCATTCGGTGCCACCGGCACGCTGTAGCCGAGCGCCGCCAGGCCGGTGTCGCCGTTG
Source organism: Pseudazoarcus sp. NS20 (assembly GCF_059703745.1). NCBI lineage: Bacteria > Pseudomonadati > Pseudomonadota > Betaproteobacteria > Rhodocyclales > Zoogloeaceae > Pseudazoarcus > Pseudazoarcus sp. NS20. The sequence continues at coordinate 436,052 of NZ_BAAKIY010000002.1, read as the reverse complement.
GTCAGCAACCCGGTGACACGCAATTCGTCACCGAAGACGAAATTGCGCGAACGCGCTACATCAACACGTGCGCGATTGCGGCCGGTGAAACGGCTACCGTGGTTATCCAGGCCGATCGAGCCACGCGTCTGTTGGCCCTCCACCATGCGCAGTTCAAGATCGCCGGTACCCACTTCAGCACCCGGCCGCACGATGGGCACGGCGGTGTAACCGGGCAGGTCGTTCATGATCAAGGCGATGCGCTCGATTTCCGCGGCGGAGATCACTTCGCCCGACTTCAGCGGCTTAAGGTACTTCTGCGCCGCAGCGTCGGGGCGCTGCACGCCGTCTGACTCGACCGTTGCCGCCACATCACCGAAGCGCCCTTCGACCACAGCCATGACGACCACACCGCCGGAGATATCCTGCCGCGGCAAGTACGCCCGAGCGAAGGGATAACCAGCGGCACGGTAGCGCTCACTCACCAACCTGGCGATGTTCTGCAATCCGGCGAGATCCACCGGTTTGCCGATGAAGGGATCAACCACGGCAGCCAACTGCTCATCGCTGAATTGCGTGTTCCCCTCAAACCGCACATCCGCGAGGGTGAATGTTTCACCCCCCGGCGCGGTCGCGCCCGGCAACGGCGAACCATCCAGATTGAACGACGGAGAGGGCTCCGGCGGCGCCAGGCGCGGCTTCGTCTCGGGATACAACACACTTGCGTCGGGCAACTGCTGCGCGTGTGCGCAAACAACCGGAGCGAGCAGGATCGTGGTGAGTGCAAGTTTCAGACGAGGCAGCATATGGATTCAGGGTGAAGATTGAAGGCCCTTCCGGTCGCCCGGCCTCTGAACCGAAACGACGCAACAGCTTTGCTTGAAGGAGCGGGTGGCTGCAGCCCCAAATTTACATTTGGAGACATGCCGCGAGAATTTTTGTGAGAGTACGGATTAATTTCTTAAAACTTGCGAGCAACTCGAAAAAAACGTGATGTAGTTGTCGAAAATCACAAAAAACTGCAGCCCTTTTACAACGGTAATTTTTACCGCATCAGAAGGGCTGGGAAACCCTGCCTTTTCAAGCAGGGCGCGGCTTCCACGAGGCTGAAGATTCTGAAAAATCGACTAATGAAGCGGAGCTTTTATGACGTAGCGCGAAAGTCCTGCGCTGATCGCGCGCCCACTTGTCATAGGCGTTGAAGCCCCCTGAAAACGCCTGGGGTTGAACCGTGACACTCACGTTCGAGCCTGGCCATTCCGGGCAAGGACTTCAAGCAGCGGACCTGCGACCAAAGTCCGATGCAGACAGTCTCGGTATGGACCGCTTTTCGCGGCGGGCGACCGTCCCGCGGCTCTCGGCACGCAAGACAAGCATTTGAATCCCGGGGAAGGTGGGCGGGGATGGATTGCGCAGACGAAAAAAAACCGCCGGAACCGGCGGTTTTTTCTCGTACTGGCGGAGACGGAGGGATTCGAACCCTCGAGACAGGTTTTGCCCGTCTGCTCCCTTAGCAGGGGAGTGCCTTCGACCTCTCGGCCACGTCTCCTCAAACAAGAGGCGCGATCATAGCGATTCCGCGCCCCCCGGTCAAACCTGCAATGCGGCTTCAGTCCTTGTCCAGACCGAAAGCCTTGTGCAGCACGCGCGCTGCCAGTTCGAGATACTTCTCTTCGATGACCACGGCGATCTTGATTTCGGAAGTCGAGATCATCTGGATGTTGATGCGCTCGTTGGCAAGCGTCTCGAACACCTTAGACGCCACGCCCGGATGCGAGCGCATGCCGACCCCGACCACCGAGATCTTGGCCATGGTGTCGTCGATCTCGATTTCCTTCGGCTTGAACTCGGCCGTACTGGCCTCAAGCACTTTACGGGCCTTGGCCAGGTCACCACGGGCAACGGTGAAGGAGAAGTCCGTGGCACCGGCATGACCGACGTTCTGCACAATCATGTCTACGTCGATGTTGGCATCCGCGATGGGGCCGAGAATCTTGTAGGCAATGCCCGGCACGTCAGGCGCGCCGACCACGGTGATCTTGGCTTCGTCGCGGCTGAACGCGATACCGGTGATGACGGGTTGTTCCATTTTGCTATCTTCCTCAACGGTGATGAGCGTGCCCTCGCCCTCTTCTTCAAAGCTGGACAGGACACGCAGCTTGACCTTGTACTTGCCGGCGAACTCGACCGAGCGAATCTGCAGAACCTTCGAACCCTGGCTGGCAAGCTCCAGCATTTCCTCGAAGGTGATGGTGTCGAGCTTGCGTGCTTTGGGCACGACACGCGGGTCAGTGGTGTAGACGCCATCGACGTCGGTGTAAATCTGGCATTCGTCAGCCTTCAGCGCGGCGGCCAGCGCCACGCCCGTGGTGTCGGAGCCGCCACGACCCAGTGTGGTGATGTTGCCGGCAGCATCCATGCCCTGGAAACCGGCCACCACCACCACGGAACCCGCTTCGAGATCCTTGCGGATCGGAGCGTCGTCGATCTCGAGAATGCGCGCCTTGGTGTGCAGCGAATCGGTCAGGATGCGCACCTGGCCGCCGGTGTAACTCTTCGCGCTCACGCCCTCCTCGTTCAGGGCCATACACAGCAAACCAATGGTGACTTGCTCGCCGGTGGAGATCACCACATCAAGCTCACGCGCGAGCGGATTGGGCGAAACTTCCTTGGCCAGACCGATGAGGCGATTGGTCTCCCCGCTCATTGCGGAAACCACCACGACCACCTGGTCGCCGCGCGCATGAAACTTCGCCACGCGCCTGGCGACATTTCGGATGCGCTCCGGCGAGCCCACCGAGGTACCGCCGTATTTCTGAACTATCAGAGCCATGTCTGCAACCAACCTGCTAAATGCAAAAGTTCATGATTTTACCCGTCTTCCGGAACAATTTGGAGCCCGGCAAATCCCTTGCTACAAAGCATCTTTGACGCCATCAGGGTTAGTAAAAACCCATATCAGTTAGTTCTTGTATGTGAAACGAATGCGCCCTATACTGCCATGTCACTATGACCTTAGTCATACATGTCAGGCGTCGCGAAAGCGGCTGGGCACAACCCAAAAAGACCATAGAGGAAACGGAAATGAAAGCAACCGACAAGATCGACGTGCGGGAAATCCGTCGCAAGCTCGGCATGAATCAGTCGCAGTTCTGGTCCAAGATCGGCGTAACTCAGAGTGGCGGCTCCCGCTACGAAAGCGGCCGCAACATCCCGCGCCCGGTCCAGGCTCTGCTGCGCTTGGTACATATCGAGCAGATCGACATCAGCAAGATCCGCAAGGAAGATGTCGAAGTCACCGAATACCTGAAAGCAAGCGACCCGGACGCCTACAAGACGTTGAAGAAAGAAGCTCGCGCCGCCCGCAAGGAAAAAGCCTCCCGCTGAGCGCTTTGCCGGATCAAGCGGCCAGTTCGGCTGATGCCCGAACTGGCCGCTTGCCGTTTACCGCAGCCGATCCGGCCCCACGCCTGACGATGCTATACTGCACGCCCTGTTTTCTCAGGATTCGCGCAGCATGCGCATCACCCGCAAACTCGAATTCGACGCCGGTCACCGCATACCCGACCACGCCAGTCAGTGCAGGCACCTGCACGGCCATCGTTATGTGCTCGAGGTGACCCTTGCGGGCGACATCATCCGTGCCGACGGCCAAGCCGTTAACGGCATGGTGATGGACTTTGCCGACGTCAAGGCGGTGGCGGCAAAGCATGTGGTCGATCCTTGGGATCATGCCTTTCTGGCCTGGCGCAACGACACCGTGGTGACCGACTTTCTGGCCTCCATGCCCGGCCACAAAACGGTGCTGCTGGATGTCGTTCCGACAGTTGAAAACCTCGCCACCGAAGCCTTCCGCATCCTCGACCGGCACTATCGCGATGTGTACGGCAATGACCTGCGTCTGGAGCGCGTGCGCATGTATGAAACGCCCAACTGCTGGGCCGACGCGCTGCGCTCCGAGATCAAGCCGGACGAGTGTTGAGCTTGCGCCCTGGCCAAAAATGAAAAAGCCCGCTTTCGCGGGCTTTTTTGCTGCTGCGGGTCACTCGATCACATCGCGTAACGACGCAGCTTCATAGAGAACTCCTGCAGTTGGTGGATACCGCTCTGCTCCGCGCGGGTTATCCAATCCTGCAGTTGATGCAGCAGCTGCTCGCTGGTAGCCGTCGAACGCCCCCAAATGGCGCTCAACTCTTCCCGCATCGACTTGATGGTGGCCAGCGCCTGGCTGTTCTGCAGCACGCTTTCGAGATGGGCACGCTCCTTGTCGCACAGCTTGCGCGTATTCGACGACAGGATGAGGCGGCGCAGGCTCTTGGGGTTGAAGCTCTCACCACTCCCCGCCGTGAGGCGCTCGATCTCTTCACCGCAGGTATGACGCAGCGAGCGCACGTAGCGCGTCATCACATCGTAGCGATGGGTCAGCACCGCCTGCAGCGTATCCAGATCGGCCACGCTCTTGTCGTCGGCAAAACGCGGCGTCGGAATCACGCGGCGCGCCTTGGCCAGCCCCACCATTTCAAGCAGGCGGATATACATCCAGCCAGCATCGAACTCGTACCACTTGGCCGACAACTTGGCCGAGGTGGCAAAGCTGTGGTGGTTGTTGTGCAGCTCTTCGCCGCCCACGATGATGCCCCACGGCACGAGGTTGGTCGAAGCGTCGGTGCAATCGAAGTTGCGATAGCCCCAGAAGTGCCCCAGGCCGTTGATGACGCCGGCAGCCCAGAACGGAATCCAGATCATCTGCACGGCCCAGATCGTCAAGCCGATGGCGCCGAACAACAGCACGTCGATGATCAGCATCAAGCTCACGCCCAGCACCGAGTGCTTGTAGACGTTCCGCTCCAACCAATCATTCGGCGTTCCGTGCCCGTAGCGTTCCAGCGTCTCGAGGTTCTTCGACTCGGCGCGATACAGCTCGGCCCCCTCCCACATCACCTTGCGGATGCCCTTGACCTGCGGGCTGTGCGGATCTTCTGCGGTCTCGCACTTGGCGTGGTGCTTGCGGTGGATGGCGGTCCACTCCTTCGTGACCATACCGGTGGTCAGCCACAGCCAGAAGCGGAAGAAGTGACTCGGAATCGCGTGCAGCTCAAGCGCACGGTGCGCCTGGTGACGATGCAGATAAACGGTGACGGAGATGATGGTGATGTGGGTCAAAACAAGCGCTACGACCACATATCCCCACCAGGGGAGATCAATCAAACCACTGAACATTCGGCTGTACATCCGGGAGTTGCAATAATTTGATTCTACGCCATCCCCTGAAAATTGCAGGACAGCCGACAAATCGCTTGCGTGCGGAAGGTCTCAGCGTGCCTCGAACGGCAGGCGGGTGACCTTGACGGCCTCGGCGCGATGCCGCAGCCAGTTGCTGCGATACAGCTGCGCCAGCTCGCAGTGATCGCGCAGCACGATCATGTTCTCGGAGTTGCGGTTCTCCGCCGACCACGTGAAGTTGTACGACCCCGTCAGCACCGCGCAACCGGGGCCGTCGGCATCGGCAATCAGCACCTTGTTGTGTGCTGCGGCGTACTTGGTCTCGTACGCCACCGGCACACCGGCCGCCAGCAGCAAGGGAATGGCGTTGCCGCGCTCGCGCGCATTCATCTTCGCGTCGGCCAGCACTTCGACCTTCACGCCACGTCGATGCGCGGCGATCAAGGCGTTGGCAATCGGCTTGCTGGTGAATACGTAGGCCTGCACGTGCAGGGTGCTGCGCGCGGACTCGACTACACGCAGCAGCATCTTCTCCGGCGCATCGGAAGGCGAGAACGCCACCTCGACTTCACCTCGCGCCGGCAACACCTCGCTCGCGCTCGCCAGCGCAGCCGCCGCACACATCCCTGCGCATGCTGCGAGCCGCAACAGCCGCTCAAACGGCAGGCGCATCTGCACGCTCGAACACGGTCGCGAAGAAGCCGTCGGTGTCGTGCACGTGCGGCAGCAGCTGCAAACGCGCGCCCATCTCGAGATCAATGCCCTGCTTCTTCAGCAATTCGCCCGCATCAACCTGACGGAACTCCGGGTGGGTCAGTGCAAAGGCATCGACGATGGCGTCGTTCTCGTCGCGCAACAAACTGCAGGTTGCGTACACCAGTCGGCCGCCTGGCCGCACCAGCGATGCCGCCGCGGCCAGAATGCGCGATTGCAGCATGGTCATCTCCTCGATCGAAGCGGGGCTTTGGCGCCACTTCAGATCGGGGTTGCGGCGCAAGGTACCGAGGCCGCTGCACGGCACATCAACGAGCACCCGGTCGGCCTTGCCGCTCAGGCGTTTCACACGCGTATCGCGCTCATGGGCGATCAACGCCGGATGCACGTTCGACAAGCCGGCACGCGCCGCGCGCGGCTTGAGGTTGGCCAGACGGCGCTCCGAGACATCGAAGGCATACAGCCGCCCGGTCGAGCGCATCATGGCGCCCAGATGCAGCGTCTTGCCACCGGCACCGGCACAGAAATCCACCACCAACTCGCCTCGACGCGGCTGCATCAGAAAGCCCAGCAACTGGCTGCCTTCGTCCTGCACCTCGAAGCTGCCATCCAGAAAGCGCTTGTGGTTCTGCAGAGCTGGCTTGGCCTCCAGGCGGATGCCGTGCGGCGAGTACGGGCACGGATCAGCGGCGATGCCGTCCGAGCGCAGGTCGGCAATCACCTCGTCGCGCGAAATGCGCGCGATGTTGACGCGCAGATCCAGCGGCGCCGGTCGGTTCAGTCCTGCCGCCAATGCCAGGATGTCCTCGGCCGGAAGCGTTTCGGTGAGCTTGGCGGCAAGCCAGTCAGGCATGTCTGCACGCTCGGCGAGGGTCTCTTGCGGCACCTCCACTGCCTTCAACGTGGCAATCCACTCCAGCTCTTTCGGCGACGCCAGGCCATCGAACTGCCGCGCCGACCATCCTTCGCCACGTGACAACCACGCCAACAGCAGCGTCCGAGGCGAGGCATCTTCTCCGCACAGGCCGCGCAGCCAGCGCAGTCGGCGCAAGATGCCGTACACGCTTTCCGCCACGAAGCCACGGTCCCGATGCCCGAGCGCGCGGTTCTCGCGAAAATAACGCGACAACACCGCATCGGCCGGGTGCGCAAACGAGAGCACCTCGCTCAGCACGATGGCCGCGTGGGCCAACGGCCCACGCACGGTATTCACTGGGGGCTTGCCACGCGAGTTGCGGGCACCCGAAGTAGGTCTGGAAGTTTTCTGCATGTCGGAAAGGCGCGCTTCAGCGCGCCAAAAATCATTTCTGCGTGGCGGGAGCCACATTCACGCTGACCGCACGCTGGTCAAGCACCTTGCCCTTCTGATCTTTCAGGCGCACACGCACCGGCACCCAACCGTGCTGCTCGGACAACCACAATTCCACGTCGAGCTTGCCCGAATGCGCTTTGAACATGACGTGCTGGGTGCGCAGCGTACCGACGGGCAGCGAGATTTCCTTCATGCCCAGCACCTCGAAGCTCACCGGGTCGGCGCCACGGTTGCTGACCAGCGTCATTTCGCTCGGATGCTCACGCCCCGGACGCACCGCCACCATGTGCCACGCACTCAGCACGTCGAGATCACCGCGTGCCACCGAATCGGTTTCCTTGCGCCCCTTGCGGCGCTCGACCAATACCGAGTTGCTGCGCCAATCGAAGGTGGCCGTTTCCGTTTCGCGCCCCTTCTGCTCGACCACGAAGCGGCGCGGCACCAAGCCATCACGCGTCACTTCGCCTTCGCTCGATTGCGTGTATTCGAAATCGGCCAGCATGGCTGCAAGGCCAGTCGTCTTGAGTTCGGTGCTCATGGTGTAGCTGCGGCCGTCGTGCTTCCAGCGATGCACGCCCTCGCCGAGCTTCATGCCCCGATCACCCTGCGAAACGTCGAACACCACTTCACCACTCGTCGGCCACTGCGGTGCGGCCGCCCACAGGGGCTGAGCCAGCAACGCACTTCCTGCAATCAACAACGCAACCCATCGAATCACTGCGACACCTCTCTTTCATGCGGCGACACCAACGGCACCTGCGGGGCTTCTGCCCCGGCAGCGTGCACGCGTGCCCCCTGAATCCTCAAACGCCCTTCGACGAACCAACGCACCGCCATCGGGTAGATGCGATGCTCTTCTTTCAAGACCCGGGCGGCGAGGCTTTGTTCATCGTCGTCATCGCGCACCGCCACGACGGCCTGCACCACGATCGGCCCGACATCAAGCTCGGGGGTCACGAAATGCACCGTCGCTCCGTGAACACGCACACCCGCCTCGAGCGCCCGACGGTGCGTGTGCAGGCCGGCGAAGGCCGGCAGCAGCGAGGGGTGGATATTCAGCATGCGCCCCGCATACCGCGTGACGAAGTCCGCATCGAGCAAACGCATGAAACCGGCCAGCACGACCAGCTCCGGCTGCAACCCATCCACCACGCGCGCCAGCGCAGCATCGAAATCGGCGCGCTGCGCGTAGCTGGCTGCCTCCACCACCTCGGTGCGAATGCCGTGGCGCCGGGCAATCTCGAGCCCGCCCGCGTCAGCACGGCTCGAAACCACCGCCAATACGTTTGCACCGGGTATTCGGGCGCTCAGAATGGCCTCTAGGTTGCTGCCACGCCCCGAAATCAACACCACCATCGACGTCATTGCAGCACCTCAAGGAATCGGCAGGAAGGCCGCGGTGGCCACGCCTTGCATCATGCGGATGACCAGTCGCTCGGTCTTGATCTCGAGCAGGTCGCTCAAGGCTTCGAGAATGCCGATCATGCGCCCCAGCTCGCGCTCGAAACTGAGGTTGTTGATGTCCCCCATCTCGTTCGACAGCAACAACAGATTGCCTTGTTCGTCACGCACGGTCCCAAGCCGCCAGGCAGCAATCTCGACGTTGCGCGCGGCGTTGTAGAAGCCTTGTGGCGACAGATCGTTGAGCACATAGAAACCGACCATGTTGCCGAAGGCCGACTGGATCATGCTCGACATGCCCACCATCAGCGCTTGCACGCGGTCCCCCTGAAATTCGGGGGTGAACGCCATCGTGAGGGCCTCGATGTTGCGGCGATTATCGAGCGAGGCGAGCCGCCAGCCGTGGTTGACGTCGAAGATCAGACTCATCGCCTCCTCGAGCGAATCAGCGCTTTTGCGCCATTCACGCGGGTTACGGCGATACAGCTTTTCGGTGAAGCGCCGCAGGCTCATGAAGATGCGGCGCTGGCTGGCTTCGATGTAGTGATCGACGTCGGTCTTGAACAGCTGCTCGCCGAAGGTCGGCCTGCGCGATGCGGCGCCGGGTGACGTCCCCGGTATGCTGCACCCTGCCGCCGACGCGGCCAGACCGGCCATCAAGACCATGAAGCTGCGCCGGGACAACTCTGGCGATGAGGTCGGTTTCATGCGCACTCACGCTCGTTAAAACGCCGCGATGATACCGGAAGGCGCGCCCTCCGGGGCCGCCCGCCACGCACGTATAATCGAGGTTTTGGCGCTGGAGCCCCGATGCCGACGATCCGCCCCCTGCCGGACATCCTGATCAACCAGATCGCCGCTGGCGAGGTGGTCGAGCGCCCTGCGTCGGTGGTCAAGGAAGTGCTGGAGAACGCATTGGACGCAGGCTCGCGCGCCATCGAGATCCAGCTCGAAGAAGGCGGCGTGCGCCGCATCCGCATCAGCGACGACGGCTGCGGCATCGACAAGGAAGAACTCGCGCTGGCGCTCGACCGCCACGCCACCAGCAAGATCGCCAGCCTCGACGACCTCGAGCGCGTAAACACCATGGGCTTTCGTGGCGAGGCGCTGGCCGCCATTGCCGCGGTATCGCGCACCGTCATCACCAGCCGCGCCGGCGGCGCGGCGCACGCCTGGCGCATCGACGGCGCCGACCGCAGCGTGGCCCCGGCCGCCCTCAATGCGGGCACCGTGGTGGATGTGGCCGACCTGTATTACAACACCCCGGCGCGGCGGAAATTCCTCAAGACCGAAGGCACCGAATTCGCCCACTGCGACGAGATGTTCCGCCGCGCGGCGCTGGCGCGGCCGGATGTTGCCTTCCAATTCGCGCACAACGGCCGCGTGTCGCACCGCCTGCAGCCGTCCGACCCGGCGCGCCGCATTGCCGCGCTGATGGGCGACGACTTCCTCGAACACGCCCGCGCAGTCGAAGCCGATGCCGGCGCCCTGCGCCTCACCGGCTTCGCGTGTGTACCCGCCTACTCGCGCGCCAACCGCGACGCGCAATATTTCTTCGTCAATGGCCGCTACGTGCGCGACAAGCTGCTGTCGCACGCCGCACGCCAGGCCTACGCCGACGTGCTGCACGGTCAGCGCCATCCTGCCTATGTGCTGTTTCTCGAACTCGACCCGGCCGGTGTGGATGTGAACGTGCATCCGGCCAAGATCGAGGTGCGCTTCCGCGAATCACGCGCCGTCCATCAGTTCGTGTTTCACGCCATCAGCCGCGCACTGGCCGAATCCGGCGCCGCATTGGCCGCCGAACGCGAAACGCCGCCCACCGATGCCGTACGCTACGCCGCACCCGAAGCCCGCTGGGCGCCGCCGGTGCAGACGCGTCTGGCCATGGAATCGGCGTCGCGCAGTTATTTCGACTTCGCTGCCGCCGCACGCCCCGACGAAGCACCTGCCTCGACACCCGCAACGGCGGCCATGCCCTACGCGCCACCCTCGGCAACGCCCGTACAGCCGCCTGCTGCCGATGAAGCGCCGCTGGGTTACGCCATCGCCCAGCTTCACGGCATCTATGTGCTGGCGCAGAACGCCAAGGGCATGGTCATCGTCGACATGCACGCCGCGCACGAGCGCATCCTGTACGAAAAGCTCAAGACCGTACTGGACGGACGGCCGTCGATCCAACGCCTGTTGATGCCTGCGGTGATTTCGCTCGGCGCACGCGACATGGCCGCGGCCGAAGAGCATGGGGAAGTGCTGGCTGGCATGGGTTTCGAGGTAGCGCCGGCCGGCCCGGAGCAACTTGCCATTCGCAGCGTGCCGGCGCTGCTGGCACAGGCCAATGTGGGTGAGTTGGTGCGCAATCTCCTCGCCGAACTGCGCGAGTACCCCGCCACCGAGGTCGTCACCGCACGCCGCAACGAGCTGCTCGGCACCATGGCGTGCCACGGCGCAGTGCGCGCCAACCGGCAATTGTCGATTCCCGAAATGAACGCGCTGCTGCGCGACATGGAAGCCACCGAGCGCGCCGACCAGTGCAACCACGGTCGCCCGACCTGGACTCAGTTCTCGCTGGCTGAAATGGACAAGTTCTTCATGCGTGGGCAGTGATCAACCCGCCGAGCCCGTTTGCAGAATCACCACGGCCAGGACCACGATGACCACAACCGCCCAGCCCAGCCATTCAACGTAGCGTTGCAGCACGGCCTCCATGCGCGGGCCGCCGAGCTTCATCAGGCCAGCCACCAGAAAGAAGCGTGCGCCCCGCCCGATCAGCGAAGCGGCAATGAACGGCAGCAGGGCCATTGATGCGACGCCGGCTGCAATCGTGAACACCTTGTAGGGAATCGGCGAGAAGCCGGCAATGAACACTGCCCAGAAGCCGTACTGCTCAAACCACGTCTGCGCCAGCACGTAGCTGTCCCAATACTTGGTAGTCGCCAGCCACGGCTCGATCATCTCGAACGCGAACATGCCGATGAAGTAGCCCAGCACACCGCCCGCCACCGACGCCACCGTGGTGATCAGTGCAAACAGCCACGCCCGCGATGGGTTGGCGAGGCTCATAGGCGCCAGCATCACATCCGGCGGAATCGGAAAGAAAGAGGATTCGGCAAAGCTCAGACCGCCCAGATACCACGGCGCACGCGGGTGACGCGACCACTGCATGGTGCGCGCGTAGAGAGAGGAAAACAGCTTCAAGGTGATCTCGATGCGATGGACGACGCGGCATCATACCAATCACTCCGGGCAAGCCGCGCCACCGAACGTGAGCAGAAGTTGCCATCGCGAGCACCAGGTGTCGCGGGCATCCCTATAATCGCAGCCTCATGACCGAAGCCCCGCCCGCCATCCTTTTGCTCGGCCCCACCGCCAGCGGCAAGACCGCCAGTGCGCTGGCGCTCGCACAGCACTTTCCGGTGGAGATCATCAGCGTCGATTCGGCGCTGGTGTATCGCGACATGGACATCGGCACGGCCAAGCCGGACACTGCCGAGCGTGCGGTGTGCCCGCACCACCTGATCGACATCGTGTCGCCCGAAGAGCGCTACTCCGCCGCGCAGTTTCGCAGCGACGCGCTGCGCCTCATGGACGAAATCAGCGCGCGCGGCAACATCCCCGTGCTGGCCGGCGGCACGTCGCTGTACTTCAAGGCCTTGCGCGACGGCATCTCCGATCTGCCGCAAGCCGACGCCGAGCTGCGCGCAGCCATCGACCGCGACGCCGAGCGCCTCGGGTGGCCGGCCCTGCATGCCCGTCTGGCCACGCTCGACCCACACGCCGCCGCCGCACTGGAGCCGACCGACGCCCAGCGCATCCAGCGAGCACTCGAAATCGTCGAGCTCACCGGCCGACCGTTGGCGGACAGCTACGCCCGACGAGAGGAAGGCGGCATCCGCCATCGCACCCTCACGCTGGCGCTGGCGCCGTCTGACCGCGCCGTGTTGCACCGCCGGATCGAGCAGCGCTTCGACGCCATGCTCGAAGCCGGCCTGCTCGACGAACTGCGCGCGCTGCGCGAAAAATACCGCCTCGACCCCGCCCTGCCGTCGATGCGCTGCGTCGGCTACCGCCAGGCGTGGGCGCATCTGGACGGCGAAGACGACTTCGCCAGCATGCGCTTCAAAGGCATCGCCGCCACGCGCCAGCTCGCCAAACGCCAGCTCACGTGGCAACGCCAGTTCCGCGAGAACTGGGCCGATCTGGAAGAGATGGATTGCCTGGACGGGAAACTGGCGGACACGGTGCTGACTCGCGCCCGGCGCTTCATCGAGGCCTGAACGCCGCCAGTCTCGCGTCATTGCTTCGTAGGGCGCAATAACCGAAGGGCATTGCGCCGAATGAGCTTTTCTTGCTCACCTGGCGTACCGCTGCCGGTTGAACGCGCAGCCCCGCCGCCAACTCAGGGCCGGCGCTCGCTTGCAGTCGAGCGCAGCAGCACGGCATCCATCCAGCGCGTGGGCAGAAGCCGCTTGAGCACGCCGAACAGATGCGTCGGAAAGGTCACATAGTAGCGCGCCCGCGGACGCGGCGACTCGATGGCGTGGATGAGCTTGTCTACCACGGCGTCGGCAGGCAGCGTGAAAGGTGTCTTGCCGGCCTCGCCACGCAGGCGGCGCTCCAGCGTCCGGTAGGTGACGGCGTGCGCGCTGCTCGCACGGTCGATGTGGCGCTCGTACGCCGCGTAGGCGTTGTCGCGAAAGCGCGTGGCAATGGGACCCGGCTCGATCAGGCTGATGTCGATGCCGCTGCCGCGCAGTTCGAGGCGCAGTGTGTCGGTGAGCCCTTCGAGCGCGAACTTCGAACAGTTGTAGGCGCCGCGATACGGCAAGGCGGCAAAACCCAGGATCGAGCTGTTTTGCACGATGCGGCCATGGCCCCGACGACGCATGGCCGGCAACACGCAGCAGGTCAGTTCGTGCGTGCCGAGCAGATTGGTTTCGAGCTGTTCGCGCAGTACCGCGCGGGTGAGGTCTTCGACGGCGCCGGGCTGGCCGTAGGCGCCGTTGTTGAACAAGGCGTCGAGCGTGCCGCCGGTGCGCTGCAGCACCTCATCGACCGCCTGACGAATCGAGGCACTGTCGGCCAGATCGAGTTGCAACGCTTCAAAGCCCGCTTCACGCAAGCGCGCCACGTCCGCCTGAGCGCGCGCAGTGGCGAACACCCGCCAGCCGCGATCACGCAGGCGGCGGGCGGCCGCATCGCCGATACCACTGGAGCAGCCGGTGATCAGGATGCTGCGCGGGGTATCGGCCGCCATCGCGATTACTCGACGATGGTCTTGGGCTGATCGCCTTCGAGGCCTTCGATGCGGCCGATGCGGAACACCGTCTCGCCCTGCTCGCGCAGGAAGGCCTCGGCCGTGTCGGCGTTGTCGGCCGACACGATGACGGCCATGCCGATGCCGCAGTTGAACACGCGGTGCATCTCGGCATCGGCGATGTTGCCGGCCTGCTTGAGCCACTGGAACAGCGGCGGCAGGTCCCAGCTCTTGGAATCGATGCGCGCCGTCAGGCCATCGGGAATGACGCGCGGCACGTTTTCAGTGATGCCGCCGCCGGTAATGTGCGCCATGCCATGCACGATGCCGGCATGCGCCTGCAGCAGCGCCAGCAACGGCTTGACGTAAATGCGCGTGGGCGCCAGCACGGCGTCGGCCAGCGGGCGGCCGTGGAAATCGGCGTTCAGGTCGGCTTTGCTGACTTCGATGACCTTGCGGATCAGCGAATAACCGTTGGAGTGCGCGCCGCTCGAAGCCAGGCCGAGCACCACGTCACCGGCGGCGATCTTGCTGCCGTCGATGATGTCGGCTTTCTCGACTGCGCCGACGGCAAAGCCGGCCAGATCGTATTCGCCGTCCGGGTACATGCTGGGCATCTCGGCCGTCTCGCCGCCAATCAGTGCGCAACCCGCCAGCTCGCAGCCTTTGGCAATGCCTTTGACGACATCGGCGGCGGTATCCACGTGCAGCTTGCCGCAAGCGAAGTAGTCGAGGAAGAACAGCGGCTCTGCACCCTGCACCAGGATGTCGTTGACGCTCATGGCCACCAGATCCTGCCCCACGGTGTCGTGGCGGTTGAGCTCGAACGCCAGGCGCAGCTTGGTGCCGACGCCGTCGGTGCCGGACACCAGCACCGGCTCACGATATTTCTTTGACAGTTCGAACAAGGCCCCGAAGCCGCCGATCCCGCCCATCACCTCCGGCCGCATGGTGGCTTTGGCAAACGGTTTGATGCGATCGACGAGTGCGTCGCCGGCATCAATGTCCACGCCGGCATCACGATAAGTCAGAGAGGTCAAGGCGATTCCTTCTTGTCGGGAACACCTCTGGCGCGCGCCGCGCTTGAGGGCGTAACAGCCAGGGGATACATTACGGGGCTCGACGATCCGCACCGGTCGTCGCTCAAACCCGAGAGTTTACTCGAAATGCCATTTCCCCGTGCCAACCTCATGCACTCCCTCCTCTGGGGCGCCACCGGCATCGCTGCGCTGATCCTGCTGTGGCTACTGGGCCCGATCCTGATGCCGTTCATCGTCGGCGCAGTGTTCGCCTACCTCAGCGACCCGGCAGTGCGCTGGCTGGTGAAGCGTCGCTGGCCGCGCACGCTGGCGGTGGTCGTGGTCATTCTGGCCGTCGGGGCCACCATCACGCTGCTGCTGCTGATTCTCGTACCGCTGTTCTGGCGTGAAGTGGCCGCACTGATTTCACGCCTGCCGGAGCTGCTCGACCTGATCGATGCACGGGTACTCCCCATCGTCAATGAGCGCCTGGGCACCGATCTGCGCATGGACATCGAATCCGCCCGGCGCGTGTTCGAGGAAAACAAGGAACAAGCAGGCGATCTCGTGCCAGCCATTCTCGTGCATGCCCGCGAAGGCGGCATGGCGCTGGTGCGCATGGTCACCAACCTGGTGCTGATTCCGGTGGTGATGTTCTACCTGTTGCAGGAATGGCCGCGCATCATCCCGGCCCTGCGCGACGCCATTCCACGCCCTGCGCTCGCCCGCACCACGCATATCGCCCGGGAAATCGACAAGGTGCTGTCGGAATTCCTGCGCGGACAACTGTCGGTGATGCTGATCCTGGCGGTGTATTACTGCATCGCTCTGTGGGTTGCCGGGCTGTCGTTCGCCCTGCCGGTGGGCATCATTACCGGCTTGCTGTCCTTCATACCGTTCGTCGGCTTCGGCGGGGGCCTGGTGCTCGCGGCCATCACCGCGCTGTTGCAAGGTGACGGCATGTCGTTGCTGATCGGTGTTGCGGTGGTTTATACGCTTGGTCAGCTCATCGAGAGCTACGCCCTGACGCCCTACCTTGTCGGTGAGCGCATCGGCCTCCACCCGCTGGCCGTCATTTTCGCGTTGATGGCCTTTGGTCAGCTCTTCGGCTTCGTCGGCATGCTCATCGCGCTGCCCGTCAGTGCTGCCGCCTTGGTCGGACTGCGCGAGGTGCGCAGCGCCTGGCTGCTCAGTCCGATCTACCTCGGCGACCCGGACAAGGTCGAACGCATCGACAAGGTTGAACGCATCGAATGAAGCAATTGCTGCTGGATCTGCACTCGGACACGCCGCCGACACTCGACAACTTCATTCCCGGCGAAAACGGCGAATTGATCGCTGCACTGCATGAAACCGTACTCGGCGCGGGCCACCTGTACCTGTGGGGCCCCGGCGTCAGTGGCCGCAGCCATCTGCTGGCCGCCACCGTGGACGCCGCAGCACAAGCTGGCCGTCCGGCACTGCACTTGAAGGCACAGTTGGTCGGCAGCGCGCTCCCGGAGACGCCCGGGCTGCTGATGGCCATCGACGACATCGAGCAACTTGGTGAGGAGGCGCAGATCGCGCTGTTCAACGCCTTCAACCGGGCGACCACCTACAATCAGACCCTGTTGATGGCCGGCCTGCGGCCGCCGCGCGAGCTGGCGGTGCGCGAAGATCTGCGCACGCGCGTCGGTCAGACGCTAGTGTTCGAACTACGCCCGCTCGACGACGCCACACGCACGGCCATTCTGGCCACGCTGGCCGAACGCCGCGGCATGAAACTGCCCGATGAAGCCGTCGCCTACCTGTTACGTCACGGACGCCGCGACCTGCCAAGTCTCGTCGCGACCGTCGAAGCGCTCGACGCCGCCTCGCTTGAACGCAAACGCCCGGTAACCCTCGCCCTGCTGCGCGAGGTCATGCAACCCGCCCTGCAAACCTGAAACCTACAAAGGATTTTCCGTGGATCTCGTGCTTTTCGACCTCGACAACACCCTGCTTGCAGGCGACTCGGACTTCGAATGGGCCCAATTCCTCATCAGCAAAGGCGTGGTCGACCCAGAGGTGCATGAAGCACGCAACAAGGTTTTCTACGAGCAATACAAGGCCGGTACGCTCGACATCTTCGAATTCCTTGAATTCCAGCTGGCTCCGCTGGCGCGCCACGACCGCGCGCAGCTCGACGCCTGGCACGCCGAATACATGCGCGAGCGCATTCGCCCGATGATTCGCGACGCCGCACGCGAACTGGTCAACAAGCACCTCGCCAGCGACGCCGTGGTGGCCATTGTCACCGCCACCAACAGCTTCGTGACCGGACCGATTGCCCGCGAATTCGGCATTCCGCATCTGATCGGCACCATCCCCGCGCACGAGAACGGCCAATTCACCGGCAAACCGCGCGGCATGCCCTCGTTCAAAGCCGGCAAGATCACCCGCGTCGAAGAGTGGCTGGAGAGCATCGGCATGTACTGGGGCAGCTTCGACAACACCTGGTTCTACAGCGATTCGCTCAACGATCTGCCGTTGCTCAAGCTGGTCAGCCACCCGGTGGCGGTCGACCCCGACGACACGTTGCGCGCGCACGCCGAGCAAGCTCGCTGGCCGGTGCTGGCGCTCAATTGCGCGGCCTGACCATCGCCGTCTCCGCTGCATCTGCACGCCATGACGGAGCCCTGCTTCGGTTATGATTCGTCCCTTATGAACATCATCACATTCCACCACCGATGATCCGCAAGCTGCTGCGCAAAGTGTTTCGCGGCGCCGGATCCGGCCAGACCGCCCTCAACGAACCCGCCCTGATTGCGCCCGAGACGCACGGCATGCGCCGTTCCGACATCTCGCCGGCCGCGGTCAAGGTGTGCTCCGTGCTGCAGGATTCCGGCCACAAGGCCTTCGTGGTGGGTGGCGCCGTGCGTGACGTGCTGGCCGGCTTGCCGCCGAAAGACTTTGACGTTGCCACCAGCGCCACGCCCGAGGAGGTGCGCGCGCTGTTCCGCCGCTCGCGCATCATCGGCCGACGCTTTCGCATCGTGCACGTGATGAACGGGCGCGAGACGATTGAAGTCTCCACCTTCCGCGCATTGCGTGAAGAAGGCGACACGCCCACCGACGAACACGGCCGCGTGCTCGCCGACAACGTCTTCGGCAGTCAGGCCGAAGATGCCACGCGGCGTGACTTCACCGTCAACGCGTTGTATTACGACCCGGTTTCCGGCGTCATCGTCGATTACCACCACGGCGTAGCCGACCTGCAGCAGAAAACCCTGCGCATGATCGGCGAGCCGCGCACGCGTTACCGCGAAGACCCGGTGCGCATGCTGCGTGCCGTGCGCCTGGGCGCCAAGCTGGGATTGATCATCGACCCGGCAGCGCGCACGCCGATCCGCGAAATGGCCTCGCTGCTTGAGAACGTGCCGGCTGCACGGCTGTTCGACGAGATCCTCAAGCTGCTGTTGTCGGGCTACGCAGTGAAATGCCTCCAACAGCTGCGCGAAGAAGGCCTGCACCACGGCGTGCTGCCGCTGCTCGACGTCATTCTCGAACAGCCCATGGGCGAGCGCTTCGTGTGGCTCGCGCTTGAGAACACCGACGAACGCGTACGGGACGGCAAATCCGTCTCGCCCGGTTTCCTGTTCGCCACCTTGCTGTGGCACGAGGTGCTGGCCGCCTGGGAAGCGCGCAAGAAAGACGGCGCGCCCGCCCAGCCCGCACTGTTCGACGCCATGGATTACGTGCTCGACGTGCAGGCCCGCAAGCTTGCCATCACACGCAAGATCGCCGGCGACATCAAGGACATCTGGGCCATCCAGCCGCGCTTCGAGAAACGCGCCGGCCACGCGCCCTACCGCCTGATCGAACAACCGCGTTACCGTGCCGGCTGGGATTTCCTGCGTCTGCGCGCGCAGGCTGGCGAAATCGACATGGCGCTGGTCGAATGGTGGGACGACTTCGCCGGCGCAGGCCAGGAAAAGCGCGAGGCGCTGATCCGCGAGGCGCCCACCGCGAGCGAAGGCGCGCCGCGCAAACGCCGCCGTCGCCGCAAACCCAACGCAAAGCCCGCCCAGCCGGCCGACGCAACATGAGTGCAGCAGCAGCCTCCGCGCGCGCCTTCATCGCGTTCGGGGCCAATCTCGGCGACCCGTCCGCCAGCTTCGACCATGCCTGCTCTGCTCTCGCGGCCTTGCCGGACACACGTCTCATACAGCGCTCATCGCTGTATCGCACCGCGCCTGTTGGCGTGGAAGGCCAGCCCGACTACATCAACGGCGTGATCGAACTCAGCACCAGCATTGCCGCCACCGTGCTGCTCGATCATCTCCTGCACATCGAAGCCGAGGCCGGGCGCGTGCGCGAAGGCCACTGCGCTCCCCGCACGCTCGACCTCGACCTGCTGCTCTATGATGCTCAGCAGATTCACACCGCTACGCTCGACGTACCGCACCCGCGCATGCACCAGCGTGCGTTTGTGCTGGTACCACTGGCCGAAATCGCGCCGGAGGTCGTCATCCCGGGCCACGGCCCGGTGGCCGATTTGCTGTCGGACGTAACGGATCAAGCCATCACCCGCCTCTGAGGAGTCGCGACATGCTCGACAAGGCCCGCTATATCGTCGTCGAAGGCCCGATCGGGGCCGGCAAGACTTCACTCGCCCGCCGCCTTGCCGAGCGCCTTTCTGCCCAGACCGTGCTGGAACAACCCGAGCTCAACCCGTTTCTCGGCCGCTTCTATCAGAACATGGAGCGCTGGGCGCTGCCCACGCAGCTGTCCTTCCTGCTGCAGCGCACGGAACAACTGCGCGACCTCGGCACGGCCTGCGAGACCGGCGAGCGCATCGTTTCGGATTTCCTGTTCGACAAAGACCCGCTGTTCGCAGAGCTCAACCTGCCCGCTGACCAATACGACTTGTACCAGCGCATTCACGATTCGATGGCGCCGGTGTCACCGCTCAAGCCCGATCTGGTGATCTACCTGCAGGCCAAGCCCGAAACCCTCATCGGCCGGGTCTTCCAGCGTGGCATGGACGCCGAGCGGCGCATCACCGAGAGCTATCTTGAACGTGTTGCAGAGCGCTACGCTCGCTTCTTCTATGAATACGACGGTGCGCCGGTATTCATCGTCGATGCCGAAGTGCTCAACCCGGTCGACCAGGACGACGACTTCGACCTGCTGCTTGAACGCCTGCGCGCCATGCGCAGCTTCCGCGAATTCTTCAACTACGCGGCGTGACCTGCCCGGCCATCGCAGCCGATGGCCGCGGCCCGGCTGCGTGACAGCCGCAACCCCGCCCTGCACTTGTGCCACGCAGTGTTTTGCGAAACACTCGCGCCCTCGGAGGAATAGCACGCCATGACCTATCTGCAGAACGAAAAGCCGATCACGCTGCATGAACTCGGCAAGATGCGCGCCGAAGGCCGCAAGATCACCATGCTCACTGCCTACGACGCCAGCTTTGCGGCCATGATGGACCGTACCGGCGTCGATACCGTGCTCATCGGCGACTCGCTCGGCAACGTCATCCAGGGCCACAAATCCACGCTGCCGGTCACGCTGGAACAGATGGCTTATCACACGGAATGCGTCGCCCGCGGCAGCAACCGCGCCTTCATCATTGCCGACATGCCTTTCGGCAGCTACCAGGAAGGCCCGGTGCAGGCCATGCGCAACGCCGCCAAACTGATGGAAGCCGGCGCGCAGATGGTCAAGCTCGAAGGCGGCGAATACATGGCCGAGACCGTGCGCTTTCTGGTCGAGCGTGGCATCCCGGTGTGCGCCCACGTGGGCCTCACGCCGCAGTCGGTGAACCAACTCGGCGGCTACCGCGTGCAAGGCCGCGACGAAACCGGCGCAGCCAAGATGAAGGCCGATGCCCTGGCGCTGGAGCAGGCCGGCGCCGCGCTCATCGTGCTCGAAATGGTGCCCTCCAAACTCGCAGCCGAAATCACTGCCAGCCTCACCACCATGGCCACCATCGGCATCGGCGCCGGCCCGGATTGCGACGGCCAGGTGCTGGTGCTGTACGACATGATCGGCGTCTTCCCCGGCAAGAAAGCCCGCTTCGTGAAGGACTACATGGTGGGCGCCAGCAGCATCGAGGACGCCATCGCCACCTACGTGCGCGAAGTGCGTGAAGGCGCTTTCCCCACCGAAGCACACGGCTACTGAGAGAGGGCTGTCATTGCGAGACGCGCAGCGACGCGGCAACCCCGCAGCCTCGAATCAAACCCTTCATCCGCCAACCTCACCGAATCCAGGCATGCACATCCTCGAAACCATCGACGCCTGCCGCAGCGCCCGCCGCAACGCGGGCCGCGTGGCCTTCGTACCCACCATGGGCAACCTGCACGACGGCCACATCGCGCTGATGAAGCAAGCGCGCGAGCACGCCGACACCGTGATCGCCAGCATCTTCGTCAATCGCCTGCAATTCGGTCAGGGTGAAGACTTCGGCCGCTACCCGCGCACCTTCGAGGCGGACTGCGACAAGCTGCGTGCCGTCGGCGTCGACCTGCTCTTCGCGCCAGACGAATCGGTGATGTACCCCTCGCCGCAGCAGTACCACGTAGACCCTGCCCCGGCCCACGTTGGCATCCTCGAGGGCGAATTCCGCCCCGGCCACTTCGGTGGGGTCGCCACCGTAGTGCTCAAGCTCTTCGCCATCGTCCAGCCCGACGTCGCGCTGTTCGGCAAGAAGGATTACCAGCAGCTCATGGTGATCTCGAACATGGTGCGTGAATTCGCCCTGCCCATCGAAATCGTGCGCGGCGACACCGTGCGCGCCGCCGACGGCCTGGCGCTTTCATCGCGCAACGGATATTTAAGCGAAGCTGAGCGCGCCGAAGCCCCTGCGCTCTACCGCGCACTCTCGGCCATCCGCGACGCCGTGCGCGCCGGCAACCACGACTTCCTGCACCTCGAAACCGAGGCCATGCGACACCTCGCTGAACACGGCTGGCAGCCCGACTACATCACCGTGCGCCGTCAGGCCGACCTGCAGCCCCCGGCCAGTGAAAGCGACCCTCTGGTGATTTTGGCAGCCGCCAAACTGGGAACCACCCGACTGATCGACAATCTGGAGATCTAGTTCGGCCCTGGAGCTGGCGAAGCAAACGGGGACCGTTCGCGACCTCCCGCGCCGGGCAGAAGGCATCTCCAACTCTCCCCGCCTCCTATCCGGCAGTTCGTGCCGTAAAGGAGCATGTCGTCAAGTTCAAGACTCTTTCCCAACGGATGCACGCATGCTCAGCCTTTTCAGCCGCAATTCCTCGGACATCCTGTCTGCCATCGAGCAAACCCAAGGCGTCATTGAATTCACACTCGACGGCACTATCCTCCGTGCCAATAAAAACTTCCTGCACCTCATGGGTTATTCGCTGGAGGAGGTTCGCGGCCAGCACCACCGCATGTTCGTGCCTGACGACGAAGCCAACAGCGCCGAGTATCGGAACTTCTGGAGCGACCTGCGTGAGGGTAAGTCGCAGACTGCAGAATTCCGCCGGCTGAACCGTAACCGAGAGCCGGTGTGGATACAGGCCACCTACACTCCCATCCGCCAAGGCAACCGCGTCACACGCATCATCAAGTTCGCCACCGACATCACGGCACAGGTCATTGCTCGTGCCGACCTCGAATCTCAAATCGCCGCCATCAATCGAGCCCAAGCGGTCATCGAGTTCCTGCCGGACGCAACCATTCTGCTCGCCAACGACAACTTCCTCGGCCTGATGGGCTATACGCTTGCGGAAGTGCAGGGCCAAAAGCACAGCCTGTTTATCTCCGAACAGGAGGCGCATTCCCGCGCGTACAAGGAGTTTTGGGATCGTCTGCGCAACGGCGAATACCAGACTGCCGAATACCGTCGTCTTGCCAAGGGTGGCCGGCCAGTTTGGATTCACGCCACCTATAACCCGATCCTCGACCCGGAGGGGCGGGTCGTGAAGGTCATCAAGTTCGCCAATGACATTACCGCAGAGATGAAGCGCAAAAAGGAGTTCGAAGTGCTCTCGCTTGTGGCGAATGAAACCGACAATTCCATCATCATCACGGATGCCGACGGTTTGGTGCAGTACGTTAACAGTGGCTTCGAAAAGCTCACCGGCTATTCACTGAACGAAGTACGCGGCAAGAAGCCCGGCCCGATACTTCAAGGCCAGGCAACCGACGCCGACACCGTTGCGCGCGTCAGAAAATGCATTAGCGCCGCCCAGCCTTTCTACGACGAAATCCTGAACTACGACAAGAATGGCAGCCCATACTGGATATCGATGGCCATCAACCCGGTTTTCGGGAAGGACGGCAAACTCGAGCACTTCATCTCGATCCAGGCCAACATCACCACCACCAAAGAAATGTCACTCGAAGCCGCGCGCCGCTTTGCCGCCATCAGTGTGAGCAACGGCATCGCCGAGTTCGCCACCAGCGGTCAGCTGCTAAAGACAAACCGCTACATGCTCGAGCATCTGGGCTTCGCTGAAGAACAGCAGCTCCTCAAGCAATCGAGCGCGCTGACAGCCATCGTCGGCGAAAAAAACATGCAACGCCTGCTTGCTGGTGAGCAAATCGTCAGCGAATTCGCCATGAACAACGCGCAGGGCAGCCCTAATCAGTTCAAAGGTACGTTTTGTCCGATCACGGACTCGGAAGGTCTGATTCGGCTCGTGGTGGCGTACTGCACTGACGAGCAGGCCAAGCACGAGGCCGCGCAGGTCACTGATCGCGAGATGAGCCAGGTACAGGAATCGAGCCGAAAGGTGGCGGACATCATTGGCAGCATCAACGAGATTACAGAGAAGACCAACCTGCTGGCGCTGAATGCGGCCATCGAGGCCGCCCGTGCCGGAGAGACCGGCAGAGGCTTTGCCGTGGTGGCGGACGAGGTGCGCAAGCTGGCTCAGCAGTCTTCGTCCTCGGCCCAACAGATAACGCACCTGATTGGCGAGAGCAGCGACCGCATCGACCGCTTAAGCGCCTCCTTGAAACACCTGCGGGGCGCATAACGCAGCCTCTTCAGTCAGAACACTTTGCTGCAAGCCATCCCGCCAAAGCCTGATCATCGCCAAACGACGGTACATTGGCTCACGCATAGTGGCCGCAAACGCCCCGATGGCAACTTCGGGAAAACAGCCGACATCAAGGGGCTTGAAGGCGCCCGGCGCAACCGGGCTCCATTTATTCAACAACGCAGGCTCAATCAGCCAGCTTGCGGCAATAGCAATAAATGAACTTCTGCTTGGTGCCAAACGGTGTTTGGTGTTCCTCGCGCTGATGCGCCTCCAGCCTGAACGGTGCGCCGAACTCCGCGTGCAGGCCATCCGGGCTGTAGCGCGCCACGGGCAGCCCGCTGCATTCCAGCGGCCCATCCTCTGCGAAGGTCGCCACAATCACGTGCCCGCCCGGCTTCACCGCGTGCAATACCTGCTGTACGTAGGCCTGTCGGTCTTGCGGATCTGTCAGGAAGTGGAATACCGCGCGGTCATGCCACACCTCAAAAGCATGCTTGGGCAAACCCACACGCGTGATGTCCCCGGCCACCCAACGCACCGCTCTCGCGTGCTCAACCAGCCGATCACGCGCTTTTTGCAGTGCCGCCGCAGACAAGTCCAGCACGGTGACGTCACCGTAGCCATCCGCCAGCAAATCGTCGACCAAGGTCGACGCCCCGCCACCTACATCGATGATCGGCTCCGTGTGCGGCACCTTCGACTCCCGAATCAGGCGCAGCGATTGCTCTGCATGCTCCTGAAACCAGCTCACGCCATCCGGCGGTTTTGAAGAATAGACCTGCTCCCAATGCTCTTTGAGTTGCACGGCGACCCTCGCTCAAGTCATACGATCTATTTCAGCTTACTCTAATGCTTCGCTCTTGAGCGGGCGGGATCGGCGCATTACCTGTTACTGCCCCCGCCGTTCTACACAGGAACAGCCCTCTCAAGCCGCCCGGTAATACCGCTCCAGCCAGTGCGCATACGGCGCCGGCAGCACCCAGGTGGGCTTGTCGAGTTTGAGTTCGCGTGCCACCTGCATCGGCCAGTGCGGGTTCGCGAGCATGGCGCGGCCGACCATCACGAGGTCCATCTGGCCGCTGGCAATCACACGCTCGGCGTCGCTCACCACGTCAATGCCCCACGACGAAGCCACCGGCAGGCCGGCTTCGCAGCGTACACGCTCGGCCACCGGGGCAAGGAATGCCGGGCCCCAAGGAATGTTGGCAGTGGGTGTGGAGAAGCCGACGCTGACGTTGAGCATGTCCAGCCCACCCGCCTTCATCTGGCGCACCAGTTCGATGGACTCAGCCAGCGTCTGTTCGTCGCGGCCGTCGTATTCGATGACGCCGAAGCGCGCCGTCAACGGCAAGTTGGCCGGCCACACTTCGCGCACAGCGGCCAGGGTTTCGAGCAGGAAGCGGCTGCGGCCAGCCAGATCGCCGCCGTACTGGTCGGTGCGCTGGTTGGAATCGACGTTGAAAAAGCTCTGTGCCAGATAGCCGTGCGCAAAGTGCAACTCCAGCCACTCGAAGCCGGCGTCGCGGGCACGCGTGGCGGCCGCCACGAAATCCGCCTTCACGCGCGCAATGTCATCCAGCGTCATGGCCTTGGGCTGCTTGGGCAAGCCGGCGCCAAAAGCCACCGCGGACGGGGCAATGGTCTGCCAGCCGCGCGGGTCGCTGTCGGCAATATGGTCATCGCCTTCCCACGGCCGGTTGGCGCTGGCCTTGCGCCCGGCGTGGGCGATCTGGATGCCCGGCACCGCGCCGTTGTGCTTGATGGCGGCGGCGATGCGCGCCATGCCCTCGGCCTGCGCGTTGTTCCACAAGCCCGTGCAGCCCGGCGTGATGCGCCCTTCCGGCGACACCGCCGTGGCCTCGACGATCACCAGGCCTGCACCACCGCGCGCGAGCCCCGTGTAATGCGCCAGATGCCAGTCGTTGGTCAGGCCATCGACAGCGCTGTACTGGCACATCGGCGGCACCGCGATGCGGTTCTTTAGGGTGACGTTTTTGAGTTGGAACGGCGAAAACAACGCGGACATGCGGGACTCCTTGATCTTCACGCCACAACGGCGAACACCACGGAGTTTAGGCAGGCAAACGTATAATGAAAACACACCACCACTTATCACTTGGATAAGAGATCGTTATGCTCAACCCGCAGTGGCTGAAGAGCTTTTCCACTCTGATCGAAGCCGGCAGCTTCACCCGCGCCGCTGAGCGCCTGCACCTCACGCAAGCCGCCGTCAGCCAGCACGTGCGCCACCTTGAACAACACACCGGCCCGCTGCTGATCCGCCGCCCTCGGCAGATTGAACTCACGCCCGCCGGCACCGCGCTGCTCGAATATTGCGCAGAGCTGGAAAACGCCAACCGCCGCCTTGACACCCGCCTCACCGCCGCCGAGGCCGACTGCGGCGAAATCAGCATCATCACCCCCGGCAGCATCGGCCTGTCGCTCTACCCCGCCCTGCTCGACCTGCAGCAAGCGGTGCCCGGCCTGTCGGTGCGCTACCGCTTCGCCCCCGACCGCGAAGTGCTCGACGCCGTGCTCGGCAACCACTTCGAACTCGGCATCGTCACCCTCAAACCCGACGACCCGCGCCTTGCCGCCAGCCACTTCGCCGAAGAACCCCTCGAACTCGTCATCCCCGCCGGCGAACAGGTGCGCGGTTGGGATGACCTCGAGCGCATCGGCTTCATCGACCACCCCGACGGCCGCGCCATGCTCGCCCGCCTGCTCGCCCGCTGGTACCCCGGCAACCCCGGCGTCAGCCGCATTCCTTCTCGCGGCTTCACCAACCAGATCGCCCTCATGCCCGAACCCGTCGCCCGCGGCCTCGGCTTCACCGTCCTCCCCCGCCACGCCTGCGAAGCCTACCCACGGCAAGACGCCATCCAGATCGTGCCGTGCAGCACGCCGGTGATTGATACCTTGTGGTTGATTCATCGAGCGGAATGGCCGCTGACGGCACGGGCGCAAAGGGCGGTTGAGTGTTTGAGAGGGGTTTGTCCAAAGAAGAGGCGCGGAGGATGACGGGGCTGTTACTGCCGACTTTGGACCGACATGCGGCGCAATGCTCTTCGGTTACTGCGCGCTACGCGGGCTGCGCCGCCCAGATAGTGATAGGTGAGTAAATGGCTTGTCGCGCGTATGGAGTTGATGGTGGCGAGAGAGAATCAGCCGGAAGGCTGGGGCTCAACAAAAGCGGTCGATGGTCGAGAATGGAGGGAAAAGAGCATGCATATCGTGGCCAAGTTCTACGAGACCTACAGCATCTGCGATGTTGTCAGCGGATTATTGAAAAACACATTCGACCAGGCACTACTTCTGGAAGGCTTCCATTGCGATGACCGATGGGCAGACTGGATCGTGCCCTATCAAAAGCAGTCGGTCTTGCACCAGTTCATCGGCTTCGTAGTGCAGGGAGTGCACTCGGAGCAAGCCGACAGCTTTGACATCGACAAGCAAAAGAAGATTTACTCAAACTTCAAGAATATTCCGCCCGCGATCGCCGACTTGCAGCCGCACAAGTTACCGATTGAGCATGCCTTTGAGCACCACGGAATCGATCACCAAACCTTCTTTGAATTCTTAAAGGACAAAGACACGAAATTCGACGAAGCCGATGCTGACGACATCTACGAGTACATGAATGAAATATGGCTATCGGCGGCATACGAAGACCTTATGAAGCAAACGGTAAATGAGGTTTTTCATGTCGTCTTTCAAAACCGAGAGCTCATGATGAATTTCAACTCCTACGTCTCTGGCATACTTCAGGGTGCTCAGCGGGATCAGGTCGGAGACCTTGATCTCTCGCTGTTAGCATCCAATGGCACGCTTGCGCGCGTACGACCTCCCCGATGGGCGCAACGCGCCGTTTTTTTTTCGCGACCGCGGTCGCTGCGTACTTTGCGATAGCGATCTCACGGGGCTCATGAGCATTGAGAATGTTGAGAATTACGACCACATCGTTTCATTATCGAGGTGGGGGATCAACGACATTACTAACTTGCAGTTGCTGTGTGCTCCCTGCAATCAGCGCGACAAGCGCGATGGCGCCCCTATCACATCGGGGCGTTACCAGTCTTGGTATGCAATTGACGAATGATCTTCGTTATTCCAGCTCACGTAGGGCGCAATAAGCAAAGCGCATTGCGCCGTATATTGATCCGAAATGGACGGCGCGGCGCTAAATGCACCAACTCCGGCGGCTGACGGGTGTGGTCAAAGTTTCACGCTCTGACTTTGGCTGCCTGAGCAATCACGCTTTCCAGCTTTTCGCACGCTGCTTCGATATTGTTGGATTGAAGATTCGTCACACTCAGAATAAAGCCGCGCTTGCACGCCGTAGGGCTCGAGTACCACGACGACAAGGCCGAAGGTGACAGCCCTTGTTCTCGTGCCGACATCACGAGCTTCAGGTCATCGACGGTGCCCGGAAGGTAAGCAATCAGCCCCAGACCAGAGCGCACGAGCTCAGGAAAAAGGTCGCCCAGATGCTCCATCGCGAGCGCCCGGCGTTCGCAATACAGGTCTTTCATTTTTCCAAGATGGCGCAGGAAATGACCGTCAGCCAAAAATTCCGCGACGGCCAGTTGAGTGGTTCTATTGGGCGCGGGCAACATCACCGCGGCAACTTCGACAAATTTCTCGGCGACCGCTTTGGGCGCCACCACGAACCCAAGACCCAGAGACGGGCTCAGCGATTTACTGAACGTGCCAAGGTGAACGACACGTTCAGCGCCAGCGCCGGAAGCCAGCGCGGGAACGGCCCGACCATCCAGCTGCAACTCCCCGAGATAGTCGTCTTCGACAATCCATGCGCCCTGGGTCTTCGCCCAAGCGAGCAGATCGCGTCGCCTTGCCTCCGACAAGGTGCTTCCCAACGGGGCCTGTTGCCCCGGAGTCACCAACGCAACGAATGCATCCACAGCTCGGGCGACGCCCTCCCGAACGCACAGTCCCTCGGAATCGACCGGGATCGGCTCTACCGTCAAGCCTGCAAGCTCCAAGGCCCGCCGCCCCAATGGATAGCCCGGATCCTCCAACCAGGCCTTGTGGCCTCGCGCCTGCAGCGCGGTCAAGGTGAGCATCAGACCTTGTCGGTAGCCGCCCGTAATGATGATTTGATCGGCGTGACATTGAATTTTCCGGCTTACCGCCAAGTAGCTCGCGATTTGGGAGCGGAGCTCCGGCTCGCCCCGTGGGTCGGGGTACGTATTGTAGGAATGTGCGTCCGCACGCACCGCACGCGCCCGCAATCGCTCCCACGTCTTGGCCGGAAACGCGTCATGAGCAGGCACCCCCACCTGAAAAGGCAGCGGGGCACTTGAATAGGGGCGCGTGAAGTTCGCCAGAGGGCGATCCAAAGACAATTGTTGTTCAGCGGGCTCAAGGGGACGCGTCGAACACACCCGCGTACCGGCGGAGCCGGCACCGTAAATCAAGCCTTCATCAATCAAGCGATCGTAGGCCAATCGAATGGTGCCGCGGGAGACACCGAGTTGGGCAGCCAATGCCCGACCGGACGGCAAGCGACTGCCTGCAGCGAGCGTTCCGTCCCGGATCGACGAACGGAGGCTGGCATAAATCTGCTCTCCAAGCGGTTCAGCAAGCGTCCGCTCAACCTGAATGGAAGCAGCATCAAGGATCGTTGGGCCAGTCATGACGCTGATTTTTGGGCCTTTTCCAAGTGAATCTGCGGGAGTAACTTTGCCCATCAGATTTGTCACCCCTGTCGACACTTTGCGTGATCGACCCGAAGCCGCAACGAATGCCGGCTGTCTTCCGTTTCAACAAAAGGACCGCAAACATGACGCGATTGAATTGGCACGAAATATCGCCGGATGGCGCCAGGGCGTTATTCGGCGTGCATCGCTACATCACCCACAATACAAACTTACCAGAGCAACTGATTCACTTGGTGTTCCTGCGCATTTCGCAGATCAACGGCTGCGCTCACTGCATCGACCTTCATACGCGTGATCTCAGGGCAACGATGACGGTCGAGAAAATTGCGTTGATCCCGGTGTGGCACGAAGTGCCGCATCTTTTTTCCGAGCAAGAGGCTGCCGCCTTGGCGTGGGCAGAAGAAGTGACCCTGCTCAGCGAAACACATGCCTCCGATGCGGCGTATGCAAAGGCGTCTTCAATCTTCAGCGATAAGGATCTGGTTGATCTCACAATCGCCATTGCAGCCATGAACGCATTCAACCGCCTCGGAGCGCCTTTCCGGCTTCCGGTGTCGGCACAGGCGTAATCCACTCGGGACCCTGCTGCCTCGGGCCTTCGGGTCAGGCACGGAGCGCTGCGAGATGGATATTGATTTCTCCACCTGCTTGGCCGCACTTCACTCGCCGAGAAAATGCAGTGCATCAGGCAGGGTCATCGTGCCGGGCTCACCCGAAATCTTCCTGCCAAGTGGATGGCGACCGGGCCAGCCAGCGCACGGAGGCCAAGGTTGACCGAACAGGGGAGCTCTCGCTCCCCCATTCCTTTCCAAATGCCGCGCGCCTAACCCGTGCTCGGCGGGCCCACCACCTCTGTTGTACGCCAGCGGAAGTTGTCGTTGTCCGCCGGAATCCATTGCTGGCACCACGGGTTGATGCATTCCTGCCCGTCGGTGCCCGGCGCCACGGCGAGAAAGCTCTCTTCGTCGTAGTGCTGCACCTCGGAGCGCTGCCACTGCTGGCAGAACTTGCAGCGGATTTCACCGTAGCCTTTCTTCATACCTCAGGTCCTGAATGCAGGGGCATTCGCCCCTTGGTGCTATCCGGCGTTGGCGGTCAGTCGGCCAGCGCCTTGCCGACAATCTCGGCCACATCCGGCGACAGGCCCGGCGCGGCCTTGACGCGCTCCAGCTGCTTGCGGATGGAGGCCTGCAGCTCCGGCGTGTAGCGGCGCCAGTTTTCCAGTGAGCGCGCCATGCGCGACGCCACTTGCGGGTTGCGGCGGTCGAGGTCGATGACCTGATCGGCCCAGAAGGCGTGGCCGGCCGGCGTGTGGAATTCCGCCGCGTTGCCGCGGAAGAAGGTGCCGAGCAGCGAATACACCTTGTTGGGGTTGGTGATGGCGAAGGCCGGGTCGGCCATCAGGCCGCGCACACGTTCCAGCACCGGGGCGGATTCAGCGTCCCAGCGCCAGGCGCCGGCTTGCAGGGCGAACCATTTGTCCATCACCAACGCGTCCGCCGAGAAGCGCGTGTAGAAGCTGGCCAGCGCGTGCTGCGCGGCGCGGCTGGCGCTGTGCACCAGGGCCACCAGCGCGCCCATTTGCTCGGTCATGTTGGCGGCGTGGTCGAACTGGGTTTCGGCCATGGCGAGGCCGCGCGGGTGAGCAGCGGCAGCGAGGTAACGCAGGGCCAGGTTGCGCAGCGCGCGGCAGCCGGCGTCGCCCGGGTGGTAGCGGTACGCTCCCTTCACTTCAAGGCGGGCGTACAGCGCCAGCCATTGGTCGGCAAAGCGCTCACCGATGGCGCGCATGGTGCGCATCAACGCGGCGCGCAGCGCGGCCGGATCGGCTTTACCCATGCGTTCGAGCAGCCAGCCCTCGCCCGGCAGCGTGGCCGCCATGGCGAGGAAGGCCGGGTCGAGGCGCTCGTCGGAGATGAGCACGCCCCAGGCATCCAGGAAAGCCGTCGGCACCGGCGCCGACGGGTTGGCGGCCAGCGCCAGCACCACGCGCTCGCCGAAGCGCTGCGCGGCGTCCCAACGGTTGCAGGGGTCGGAGTCGTGCGCCATGCGGAAGGCCAGGCGCGCGTCGTCTTCGTCGATCTCCAGCATCACCGGCGCCGAGAAGCCGCGGAACAGCGACGGCACGGGCTCGGCGGCAACGTCTTCGAAGACAAAGCTCTGCTTGGCCTCCACCAACTCCAGCACGCGGGTAGTGGCGCCAGCAGTGCTTTCGCCAGCCAGACGCAGCGGTACGTCGTTGCCGTCGGGGCCGATGAGACCGATGGCGAACGGGATCACCAGCGGCAGCTTGTCGGGCTGGCCGGGGGTGGGCGGCGTACGCTGGGCTAGCGTCAGGGTGTAACGGCGCGTGGCGGCGTCCCACGTACCGTCGGCGGTCACGATGGGCGTGCCGGCCTGCGAATACCAGCGCATGAACTGCGTCATGTTGCGACCACTGGCGTCGGCCATGGCGGCCACGAAATCGTCGCAGGTCACGGCCTGACCGTCGTGGCGCTGGAAGTACAGGTCCATGCCCTTGCGGAAGCCTTCGGCGCCCAGCAGCGTGTGCTGCATGCGGATGACTTCGGCGCCCTTCTCGTACACCGTGGCGGTGTAGAAGTTGTTGATTTCCTGATAACTATCCGGGCGGATGGGGTGTGCCATCGGGCCGGAATCTTCGGTGAACTGGGCAGCACGCAGCACACGCACATCGTCGATGCGCTTGACGGCGCGGGCCGAGTCGGCGCTCTCCGCGCCGGCCGCGTTGGCCAGCATGTCGGCCGAGAACTGCTGGTCACGGAAGACCGTGAGGCCCTCTTTCAGGGTGAGCTGAAACCAGTCGCGGCAGGTGACGCGGTTGCCCGTCCAGTTGTGGAAGTACTCGTGCGCCACGACGCTTTCGATGCCTTCGTAATCCACGTCGGTGGCCGTGTCGGGGCGCGCCAGCACGAACTTGGCATTGAAGATGTTGAGGCCCTTGTTCTCCATCGCACCCATGTTGAAGTCGCCTACGGCGACGATCATGAAGCGGTCGAGGTCCAGCTCAAGGCCGAAGGTCTCTTCATCCCAGCGCATGGAGTGCACCAGCGAATCCATGGCGTGGCCGGCGCGATCAAGGTTGCCGTGCTCCACCCACACCTGCAGCAGCACGTCGCGGCCGCTCATGGTGGTGACGGTGCGCTCAAGCACTTCGAGGTCGGCCGCCACCAGCGCGAACAGGTACGAAGGCTTGAGGAACGGGTCTTCCCACTCGGCGAAGTGACGGCCATCCGGCAAGTCGCCGGAGGCCACCAAATTGCCGTTGGAGAGCAGCACCGGGTAACGCGCCTTGTCGCCTTCGAGGCGCACGGTGAAGCGCGACAGCACGTCCGGGCGGTCGGGGAAATAGGTGATGCGGCGGAAGCCCTCGGCCTCGCACTGCGTGAAGAGACCGTTCTTCGAGGCGTACAGGCCCGACAACGTGGTATTGGCTGTGGGATTCACGCGCGTGACGATCTCCACCATGGCTACGCTGCCGGGGATGTCGAGCTCGATGCCGGCCTCCGTGCGCTCCAGCGCATCGCCAGCATCGACGCCGTCGATGCGCAGCGACACCAGCTCCATGGCCTCGCCGAACAGCACCAGCGGGCCGTCCTCGCCGCGTTTGCGCACGCAAGCCAGCCGGCTTTTCACCAACGTGCTTTCGGCGTCGAGCGTGAAATGCAGTTCAACGCTGTCGATGCGCCACGGCATCGGGGAGTAATCAGCGCGTTGGATGGTGACGGGGGTGGAGAGCGAGTTGTCCATGGTCTTCCAGTTCAGGTCTTGGATTCACGATGCCGCAGCCATGCTTTGTCTGCCAACGAAGCAGAGGCACACCGCATCCGGTCCGGGCGTGCACCATCAAGGCAATGAAGCGTCAGGCAGAGAGGGGCCCCTGCAACGGGGCTCATGCGCAAAGCCCCGCGCACGCAGAGAAGCACAGCCACTCTTGTGCCGATGATACTCCAGCGCCCCGCAGGCCACCGGCGAGGGCAGCCGCCTCAGCCTTTCTTCATCGGCGGGGTCAGGACGATGCAGGTGCCCGCCAGACGGTCGTGCAGAAACTGCCGATCAGTGTCGAAGATCATCCACAACAAACCGGCACCGAAGCACAGCACCGAAGGCCACGACAAAGCGTAGCGCAAGGCTGCGCGCCCCAGGGTGGGCGGGCGCCCCGTGCGCGCATCAAGCACCTTGAGGCGCCAGGTCTGCATTGCCAGCGTGGCGCCATGGCGATGCCAGTACCACACGAAGTACGCCCCGCACACCAGAAACACCCACGCGAGCTGCAGCAACGGCCCCGGAATGATCTGGATCGCCATGCCCAGCAAGACGTTGGGCAGCATGTAGAACAGCCCGAGCACCCCCAGCAGCAACAGCACTTCATACAGCATGCTGGCGAGGCGACGGCGCAGGCCGGCGAGCTCGACCACCGGGCGCTCGGTCGCCGCAGGCGCCTGTACGGGGGGCTTCTTCTTCATTGGGACCTAACAAACGAAAGGGTCGCAAAACCCTTGAGATTCAGGGGGAAATAGACAGGCGAAGCGGCCTTGCGCACCGCAACAACCCTTGACCGCGGGGCGCGCTGAAGCTACTCTTCGCCGTTTCTGATTTGTGCGAAAGCGAGTCATGTAAATGGAACTCACCGGTGCGGAAATTGTAATCAGGTGCCTGCAGGAAGAAAAGGTCGAGTACGTATTCGGCTATCCGGGCGGCGCTGTTCTCTATATTTATGATGCTCTTTTCCGCCAGGAGCAGGTCCGTCACGTATTGACTCGTCATGAGCAGGCCGCCGTGCATGCTGCCGACGGTTATGCGCGCTGCACCGAGACGGTGGGCGTAGCGTTGGTGACCTCCGGCCCGGGCGCGACCAACGCCGTGACCGGCATCGCCACCGCCTATTGCGATTCGATCCCGATGGTCATCGTCACCGGTCAGGTGCCGACCGCCGCCATCGGCCAGGACGCCTTTCAGGAAGTCGACACCGTGGGCATCACCCGCCCCTGCGTGAAGCACAACTTCCTCGTGAAGGACGTGAAAGACATCGCTGCCACCATGAAGAAGGCGTTCATGCTGGCGCGCACCGGCCGTCCCGGCCCGGTGCTGGTCGACATCCCGAAAGACGTATCCACCCACAAGGCGGTGTTCGAGTACCCGGCCGAGGTGTCGATGCGCTCGTACAACCCGGTGGTCAAGGGCCATCAGGGCCAGATCCGCAAGGCCGTGCAACTGCTGCTCGAAGCCAAGCGCCCGATGATCTACTCCGGCGGCGGCGTGATCCTGTCCAACGCCTCGGAGCAGCTCATCAAGCTGACGAAGCTGCTCGGCGCTCCGATCACCAACACCCTGATGGGTCTTGGCGCTTACCCGGCCAGCGACAAACAGTACCTGGGCATGCCCGGCATGCACGGCACCTACGAAGCCAACATGGCGATGCACTTCAGCGATGTGCTGCTGGCCGTGGGCTCGCGCTTCGATGACCGCGTGATCGGCAACCCGGCGCACTTTGCCGAGCAGCCGCGCAAGATCATCCACATCGACGTCGACCCGTCGTCGATCTCCAAGCGTGTAAAGGTGGACGTGCCCATCGTGGGCGACGTGCGCGACGTGCTGGACGAGATGATCCGCCAGATCGAGTCCGGCGAAGCCCGCCCGGACAAGGAAGCGCTCAACGCATGGTGGAAGCAGGTCGCCGAATGGCAGAGCCGCAACTGCATGCAGTACAAGAATTCCGACGAGATCATCAAGCCGCAATTCGTGGTGCAGAAGCTGTGGGAAGTTACCAACGGCGAAGCCTTCGTGACCTCCGACGTGGGCCAGCACCAGATGTGGGCCGCGCAGTACTACCGCTTCGAAAAGCCGCGCCGCTGGCTCAACTCGGGCGGCCTCGGCACCATGGGTGTCGGCCTGCCCTACGCCATGGGCGCGCAGCTTGCGCACCCGGACGCTCAGGTGGCGTGCATCACCGGTGAAGCCTCGATCCAGATGTGCATCCAGGAGCTGTCTACCTGCAAGCAGTTCCGCCTGCCGCTGAAGATCGTGAACCTGAACAACGGCTACCTCGGCATGGTGCGCCAGTGGCAGCAGTTGTTCCACGGCGGCCGCTATTCCGAGTCGTACATGGATTCGCTGCCCGACTTCGCCAAACTGGCCGAATCCTACGGCCACGTCGGCATCCAGGTGAAGAGCCCGGCCGATGTCGAGGGCGCGCTACGCAAGGCATTCGTCGAGCACAAGGATGAAATGGTGTTCCTCGACTTCCTCGTGGATCCGACCGAAAACGTATATCCGATGGTTCAGGGCGGCAAGGGTCTCACCGAGATGATCCTGTCGGCCGAAGACCTCTAACCTGCCGACGCGCCAACGGGCTGCGACTCACCCATGCCGCAGTCTCCGACGGAGCCCCACCCGGCCCCGTCGGCGCGGAGCACCCTCTGGCGGTGCTCCGTTGCGGTGAGCAGAGCGGCTCAATACGACCCTCCCCGGGAATTGAACATGAGACACGTCATCTCCTTGCTGATCGAGAACGAAGCCGGCGCCCTGTCGCGCGTCTCGGGCCTGTTCTCGGCCCGCGGCTACAACATCGAATCGCTCACCGTCGCGCCGACCGAAGACCCTTCGATGTCGCGCATGACCATCGTCACCACCGGCTCCGATGACATCATCGAGCAGATCACCAAGCAGCTGAACAAGCTGGTCGAGGTGATCAAGGTGGTCGACATTTCCGAGTCCGCCCACGTCGAACGCGAGCTGATGCTGATCAAGGTCCGTGCCACCGGCAAGGACCGCGAAGAAGTCAAACGCATGGCCGACATCTTCCGTGCGCGCATCATCGACGTCACCGAAGCCTCATACGTCATCGAACTGACCGGCGACCAGGGCAAGCTCGACGCTTTCGTGGCGGCCATCGACACCGACCTGATCCTGGAAACCGTGCGATCGGGCGTGTGCGGCGTGGGCCGCGGCGACCGCATCCTGAAGATCTGATTTGAACCGTGGCCCTTCGCACTCCGTGCGCGAAGGGCTGCACCCTTTCTGCCTGAAGAAGCACCCGAACAAAGCGAGGAAACGATGAAAGTTTATTACGACAAGGACGCCGACCTTTCCCTCATCAAGAAGATGAAGGTCACCATCGTCGGTTACGGCTCCCAGGGCCACGCCCACGCCCAGAACCTGTCCGAATCCGGCGTCAAGGTCACCGTGGCCCTGCGCAAGGACGGCGCTTCGTGGGAAAAAGCCAAGGCCGCCGGCCTGAAAGTCGAGGAAATCGACAAGGCCGTGAAGGGTGCCGACCTGGTCATGATGCTGCTGCCGGACGAGAACATCCCCGAGGTCTACAAGAACGCCGTTGAGCCGAACATCAAGAAAGGCGGCGTGCTGGCGTTCGCCCACGGCTTCAACGTGCATTACAACCAGGTCGTGCCGCGCGCCGACCTCGACGTGATCATGATCGCCCCGAAGGGCCCGGGCCACACCGTGCGCTCCGAGTACCTGAAAGGCGGCGGCGTGCCGACCCTGATCGCCATCCACCAGGACAAGTCGGGCAAGGCCCACGACATCGCCCTGTCCTACGCGGCTGCCAACGGCGGCACCAAGGGCGGCGTGATCGAGACCAACTTCCGTGAAGAAACCGAAACCGACCTGTTCGGCGAGCAGGCCGTGCTGTGCGGCGGCGCCGTCGAGCTGATCAAGGCTGGCTTCGAGACTCTCGTGGAAGCCGGCTACGCTCCGGAAATGGCCTACTTCGAGTGCCTGCACGAGCTCAAGCTGATCGTCGACCTGATGTACGAAGGCGGCATCGCCAACATGAACTACTCGATCTCGAACAACGCCGAGTACGGCGAGTACGTGACCGGCCCGGAAGTCATCAACGACGAATCCCGTGCTGCCATGCGCAAGGCTCTGAAGCGCATCCAGACCGGCGAATACGCCAAGATGTTCATCTCCGAAGGCCGCACCAACTACCCGTCCATGACGGCGTATCGTCGCCTTAACGCTGCCCACCAGATCGAAGTCGTCGGCTCGCAGCTGCGCTCGATGATGCCGTGGATCAGCAAGAACAAGCTGGTCGACCAGTCGAAGAACTGATCGGCTCACGCTGACAAAGCGGGGCGGGTGCGACGCGGTTTTCCGCGCGCCCCGCCCCGCTTCCGTTTACGCCTCGGCGCGCTGCGCAGCCGGCCTGCGCTACAATCGAGTCATATGAACGAACGAGCTGACCACAACGTGCAGGAAGACAACTACTCGCCGCCCGCCTCCCCGCCCAGCCGTCGCAGGGGTATCTACATCCTGCCGAACCTGTTCACCACCGCCGCATTGTTCGCCGGCTTCTACGCCATCGTGCAGGCTATGCAGGGGCGGTTCGACATCGCCGCCGTCGCCATCTTCGTGGCCATGGTGCTCGACGGCCTCGACGGACGCGTGGCACGCCTGACCAATACGCAAAGCTCGTTCGGCGCGGAGTACGACTCGCTGGCCGACATGGTTTCCTTTGGCGCGGCACCGGCGCTCATCGTCTATGAATGGGCGCTGAAAGACCTCGGCAACATCGGCTGGATCGCCGCCTTCATCTACTGCGCCGGCGCGGCACTGCGTCTGGCGCGCTTCAACACCACCATCGATTCGGTGGATAAACGCTTCTTCCAGGGCTTACCCAGCCCGGCTGCCGCGGCGCTGGTTGCTGGTCTGGTGTGGGTGGTCACGGACAACGACATTCCGGGCACGGACGTGATGTGGCTGACCGCCTTCCTGACGGTCTTTGCCGGCCTGTCGATGGTCAGCAACGTGCTGTTCTGGAGCGGCAAGGACATCAACCTGCGCAAGAGCGTGCCGTTCATCGTGGTGATCGCGGTGGTGCTCGGCTTCGCGCTGGTGTCGACCTACCCGGCCGGCGTGCTGTTTGCGCTGTTCCTGCTGTACGCCGCTTCGGGCTACGTGATTCTCGCCTGGCGCTGGCTGCGGCGTCGCCGTGCCAACGCCGCGGCGCAGGAAAACAAACCACCCAGCGAGGAATAAGCCTCAGGCCTGCGGCGGGCGCTGACGCGACGGCGCGGTGTTGCGGGCGTACATGATGACGCTGAGGAACAAGGCGGCCGACAGCAGCGCTTCGATCATCGCCAGCACGCCGCCCAAGCCCGGATCCCACGCGCGCATCACGCCCTCGGTGAAATACAGCAGCACCAGCATCGACAGCCACTGGTAGGTGTACCGGCGCCCCTTCAGCACCCCGAACACCGCCGCGAGCAGCGGCAACACCTTGAGCATCATCCACGAGCCACCGGGACGCAGCGGCGCGAGCCAGGCCTCCCAAACCACGCACAACACGATCAAGGCAATCAGCAGGACGCTGGAAATCAGGTTCAGGCTTCGAGGAGTCATGATTCTCAGGAAAGTTTGACGGCCAGTTCGGCCACGCGACGACCCAGCGCCACAGCCAGTCGCTTCTCTTCGTCGGTCAGGCGCGAACTGCCGTCCGACCCGGCCACATGGCTGGCACCGTATGGCGTGCCGCCACTGCGCGTGGAATGAAGATCGGATTCGCTGTACGGAATGCCCACCACCACCGCGCCGTGGTGCAGCAGTGGCAGCATCATGGTGAGCAAGGTGGCTTCCTGGCCGCCGTGCAGGCTGCCGGAAGATGTGAATACCGCAGCCGGCTTGCCCTGCAGCGCCCCGTTCACCCAAGCTCCCGCCAAGCCGTCGATGAAGTACTTCATCGGCGCGGCCATGTTGCCGAAACGCGTCGGGCTACCCATCACGATGCCGGCGCACTCTTCAAGGTCCGCTGGCTCGACATAAGGCGGCCCCTCGGCCGGCACCTCGTCTTCCACCGCCTCACTCACGGCCGACACCTTGGGCACCGTTCGCACGCGCGCAGCCACACCCGGAACCGCCTGCACACCACGAGCGACTTCTTCGGCCAGCGCACGCACGGAACCGCGGTGGCTGTAATACAGGACGAGAATTTCCTTCATCGGCGGACCATCCACTGCAACGGGCGCAATTATACGACAGCCCCCGCCCGCTCCGACCTCGAAAAGCCCGACCGACCTTGCTTGCCGCGAGCTAATCGGCTATATTCACGCGTTTTCCGAATTCACCTGCAGGAAATTCCCATGGTCGTCATTCGTCTTGCCCGTGGTGGCGCCAAGAAGCGCCCCTTTTTCAATATCGTCGCTGCCGACAAGCGTGACCGTCGTGACGGCCGCTTCATCGAGCGCGTGGGTTACTACAACCCGGTCGCTTCCGGCAACGCCCAAAACCTCGTGATCAACGCCGAGCGCCTTGAGCACTGGATCCAGAACGGCGCCAAGGTTTCCGACACGGTTGCCCGCCTGGTCAAGCAGTCCGCCAAAGCGGCTGCCTGAGTCAGTCACGGCTGACTGACTCGCCATGATCGTACTGGGGCGCATTGTCGCCCCTTTCGGCATCAAGGGCTGGGTTCGTATCGCCCCTTTCGGAGATGACCCCGAAAGCTGGGGCGAAATGTCGCAGTGGTGGATCAGCCGCGACGACGGCGCAGCAGACGATGCTTGGCAGGCGGTGGAAATCACCGAATGTCGCGCACACGGCACCGGGCTCATCGCAGCACTGCGCGAAGTCCCCGACCGCAACGCCGCCGAGGCTGTTAAAGGCTGGTTCGTCGGCGCGCCGCGCGAAGCCCTGCCCGAGCCTGGCGACGAAGAGTATTACTGGGCCGATCTCATCGGCCTGTCCGTCCTCAACAAAGACGGCGAAGCGCTCGGCGAAGTGGCCGGGCTGATGAGCACCGGCGCGCATGACGTTCTGCGCGCGGTGGATGGTGACACCGAACGGCTGATTCCCTTCGTCGCGGCCTACGTGCTCGACGTCGACGCTGCAGCCCGCCGCATCACTGTCGATTGGCAGAAAGACTGGTAAGCGTGACCGGCACCACCCTGCTCCGACGTTTCGATGTCGTGACGCTGTTTCCCGAGATGTTCTCTGCCCTCACCGGCAGCGGCATCACGCGACGCGCACAGGATCGTGGCCTTTACGCACTGGGCTTTCACAGCCCGCGGGACTTTGCGAACGATGCTCACCGTACGGTGGACGACCGGCCTTACGGCGGTGGTCCCGGCATGGTGATGATGCCCGAGCCGCTGGAGCAATCCATCGCCGCAGCAAAGGCAGCCCAGATTCAAGCCACGGGCCACGTCGGCCGCGTGATCTATCTCTCCCCGCAAGGGAGCAGACTGAATCACGCCAAGGTGGTGGAACTGGCCGCGCAACCCGGCGCGATCTTGCTGTGTGGGCGCTATGAAGGTGTCGACCAGCGAGTCCTCGACCGCTGCGTGGATGAAGAGATATCGCTCGGAGACTTCGTGCTCTCGGGCGGCGAACTGGCAGCGATGGTGCTGCTGGACGCCATCATCCGGCAATTGCCGGGTGCTTTGAACGACGAGGATTCGGCTCAGGAAGACTCGTTCGTAGACGGACTGCTCGACTGTCCGCACTACACGCGACCGGAAGTGCATGACGGTCAGCGAGTGCCGGACGTGCTGCTGTCAGGCAACCACGCCGCCATCCGGCGCTGGCGCCTGAAGCAATCGCTGGGGCGGACCTGGCTGCTGCGCCCCGATTTGCTGGAGGCGCGCACACTAAGCCGCGAAGAATCGAAACTGCTTGATGAATTCAGGCAGGAACACGGGAGCAAGGGCTGACGCCTGAGCAACCACCGAGAAGGGTCTGAAACGGCCCGGTAAAAAGCGCCCGCATCAGGTCACACTGCTCTGCCGGCAAGCGCCCTTCGGGGCCACACAACAAACGGAGTTGAACCATGGATCTGATCCAGAAACTCGAGCAAGAAGAAATCGCTCGCCTGACCGAAGGCAAAACCATCCCGGCTTTCGGCCCGGGTGACACCCTGATCGTTCAGGTGAAGGTCAAGGAAGGCACGCGCGAGCGTCTGCAGGCTTACGAAGGCGTTGTCATTTCCAAGCGCAATCGTGGCCTCAACTCGAACTTCATCGTGCGCAAGATTTCGTCGGGTGAAGGCGTGGAGCGTACGTTCCAGACCTACTCGCCGCTGATCGCCAGCATCGAAGTGAAGCGCCGCGGTGACGTCCGTCGCGCCAAGCTGTACTACCTGCGTCAGCGTTCGGGCAAGTCGGCACGTATCAAAGAGAAGCTGAACTACAAGGGCGCCTGATCGCCACTGCTTCAGGCACCTTAGGGCGCCTCGGACAGAAAAAAAGGACTTCCCTCGGGAAGTCCTTTTTGTTTGCTACGCCGCCTGTGAAAGCAACACCCTTCTACCTCAAAGCTGCGATGTGCCCTTACCAGCCTGCGGAACCGCCCCGCAGCTGACAGGCGCCCTCAGAGGCGCGCTCAGCGCCTCTCCACGCGAAACAGCATGATGCCCGCAGCGAACAGGAAGACGCCCGGTGGCGTGATCGCCGCCAGCACCGGCGGCCAAGCGTTGATCATGCCCAGATTGCCGAACAAGCCGTTGAGCATGTAGAAGCCCACACCCAGCATCACACCGAGGAAGACCTTGACGCTGACCGCGCTCATGCGGTCATGGCCCAGCGCGAACGGCAGCGCCAGCGCCATCATCACCAGCGAAGCAAACGGATAGGTCAGCTTGCGCCACATCGAGATCTCGAAGCGGCGCGTGTCCTGGCGGTTGTCCTGCAGGTGGGAAATGTACGTGAACAAAGTGCGCAAGGCCATGCGGTCGGGCGACACCAGCAGCACGCTCAGCACATCCGGCGTGAGTTGCGACGGCCACACCATCGACTCTTGCTGCGAGAGTTGCACGCTGTCGCCAAGCAGGCGGGTTTGCGTGACTTCGCTGAGCGTCCATGAGCCGCTGGCGCCGTCATAGCGACCGCTCTGCGCAAGGGTTACGGACTGCAGCTCGCGCTCGCCGTCGAAGTCGTAGATGCGCACGCCGTGAATCGAGCCATCCGGGAAGATCGTCGCCACGTTAACGAAGTCATCCTGATCCTTGACCCACAGACCGGACTCGAGTTGATTCGACACGGCCGAACCAGTGGCAGCCAGGCGCCATTGCTGCGCGGCGCGCTCGGATGGCGGCGCAATGAATTCGCCGAAGATGAAAGCCGCCACGACGAACACCGAGCCGATGGCTGCAAGCGTGCGCAGCATGCTGCCGGTGGACATGCCCGAAGCACGCATTACGGTGATTTCGGAGTGTCGCGCCAGCGTCGTCAGCGCGTACAAGGTACCGATCAGCACGACCACCGGCAGCAACTCATAGACGCGCCCCGGCAGCAGCAGCACGACATACACGGCCGCCTCGACCACGCCGTATCCGCCGCGACCGATGTCTTCGAGCTCATTCACGAAATCGAAGAACAGGAACAAACCGAGAAAAGCGGCCAGCAGGATGCCCGTTCCGGCGAATATCTCGCGGGCGAGGTGACGGGTGAGGATCGACAACTTCATGCCCTCGCCCTCCAGAACGGCGACAGCGAGAGGCGCTTGTAGAACAGCAAGGCGAGCATGCCGAGCATGATCAGGTGAGGCAGCAGTGTGGCCAACCAGAAACTGAGCTTGCCTTGCGCCACCCAGGCATCTCCGATGCTGATGGCGTTGCTGTACACGAGGTAGGCCAGCACGGCCACGATGAGATTCATGCCCCGCCCTGCACGCGGATTGACGAACGACAACGGAATCGCCAGGAAAGCCAGCAGCAGGGCCGCCAACGGCGCGTTGATGCGAGACGACAACTCACCCAGGGTGCGCGGCGTGCGCTCCTGCAGCAGCTCGATGGTGGGCGTGGTGCGCATGCGCGCGGTCGGTGCTGCCATGCGACGCTGGTCGATCAGCACGCGATAGGCTTCGAACTCCATCACCTGATAATCAGCCGCCCCCGGCGCGCCGTCGTAGCGCTTGCCGTTTTCCAGCACCAGAAAGCGGTCACCGTTGGCATCGGATTCGATCTGCCCCTCTT
This sequence comes from Pseudazoarcus sp. NS20, assembly GCF_059703745.1. NCBI lineage: Bacteria > Pseudomonadati > Pseudomonadota > Betaproteobacteria > Rhodocyclales > Zoogloeaceae > Pseudazoarcus > Pseudazoarcus sp. NS20. The sequence continues at coordinate 392,540 of NZ_BAAKIY010000002.1, read as the reverse complement.
CCGACACGATGATGCTGGCGCGGCCGTCCTGCATTGAGCTGACGAACACGTTGCGCAGCTTGCCGCCTTCCGCGCCGCCGCTCTCAACGAAAAACACCCGCTGCCCCCCCGGAGACTCGCGAAACACGCCGGGCATCACCCGGGTGGTGTCATCACGATTCTCCAGGCTGGCGCGGAATTCCTCGCTCTTCTGGTCCGCCCAGGGCGTGATGAACAGGGTCAGCGCCGCGATCACCACCGACATCGGCACGGCAAAGCGCATCACCGGCGCAATGAAGGCTGTCAGCGGCAGGCCTGACGAAAACCACACCACCATTTCGCTGTCGCGGTAATAGCGCGACATCGTGATCAGCACCGACACGAACAGCGTCAGCGAGAGAATGACCGGCAAACGGGCGAGCGAACCGAAGGCAATCAGCCCCATGACGGCGTCGGCCGGCACCCGCCCACCCGCCGCCTGCCCGAGCATGCGGATCAGGACGACACTGGTGAGAATCGCGAACAGGGCCACGAACAGGGCCACCGCCGTAGTGCGAAACTCTTTCAGGATGGCGTTACGGAAGATCATCGTGCCGGGCGCTCACTCAATCGAAGCCATGAGCACCGCCCGATGCGGCGAAACGTGACGACATCACCCGCAGCAGGGGATTTCGCGGACATGCCGGTTTTGACGGCCTCGCACTGCGCAGCCATAATCAGCCGCATCATCAACGAGGAATGCTCAAGGAGAACAGCGGTGGAATTTACCATAAAGACCGGCAACCCGGCGAAGCTCACCAGCGGTGCAATCGTGGTGGGGCGATATGCCGATCGGGACATGCCGGACACCGCGTACGCCACATTGGACAAGGCCTCCGGCGGCAAGCTCGAAGTGCTCGCCGCCCGTGGCGACCTCGAAGAGCGCGCCGGCTCGCTGCTGATGGTGCCTGGCATCGACGGCTGCAGTGCGGCGCGCATTCTCATCGTGAGCCTCGGCAAGCAAGACGACTTCAACGACAAGGCCTGGCGCGACGCCGTTGCGGCGGCCGCCAAATGGCTGTCCAACGGGCCGGCCGGCGACGCTCTGGTCACTCTGGCCGATGAGCTGCCGAAGGGCCGCGACCTCGGCTGGGGCTTGCTCAACGCTGCGCGCATCCTGGGCGATGCAACCTACCGCTACGACACCACACGCAGCAAGTCCGGCAACGAGCGCACGCGCGGCGCCAGCAAAGTCACCATGCTGACCGCACACAAGGTAAGCGCCGCCATGAAGACGGCGCTCGCCCAGGGCGCAGCGATTGCCGAAGGCATGGCGCTCACACGCGAACTGGGCAACCTGCCAGCCAACATCTGCACGCCGACGCATCTGGCCGAAACGGCCCAGGCGCTGGGCCACGAGTTCAAGTTCAAGGTCGATGTGCTAGAGCGCAAGGACATGGAGAAGCTCGGCATGAATTCGCTGCTGTCGGTCGCGCGCGGCTCGCATCAGCCCCCGAAATTCATCGTCATGCACTACAAGGGCGGCAAGGCCAAGGACAAGCCGGTGGTGCTGGTCGGCAAGGGCATCACCTTCGACACCGGCGGCATTTCGCTCAAGCCGGCAGCCGAAATGGACGAGATGAAGTACGACATGTGCGGCGCTGCCAGCGTCATCGGCACCTTCAAGGCGCTGGCGCGCATGGAGCTGCCGATCAACGTCGTCGGCATCGTGCCCACCACCGAGAACATGCCTGGCGGTGGCGCCACCAAGCCGGGCGACGTGGTGACGTCGATGAGCGGCCAGACCATCGAGATTCTCAACACCGACGCCGAAGGCCGTCTGGTGCTGTGCGACGCCCTCACCTACGCCGAGCGTTTCAAACCGGCTGCGGTGGTGGATGTGGCCACCCTCACCGGCGCGGTCATCATCGCACTCGGCAAGATCCCCAGCGGCCTGATGGCCAACGATGACGATCTGGCCGACGAACTGCTGAATTGCGGTCAGCGCGCGGGCGACCGCGCGTGGCGCCTGCCGATCTGGGACGAGTACCAGGATCTGCTCAAGAGCAACTTCGCCGACATGGGCAACATCGGCGGCCGCGGCGCCGGCTCGATCACCGCCGCCTGCTTCCTCGCGCGCTACACCAAGAGCTACAAGTGGGCGCACCTCGACATCGCGGGCACGGCCTGGGTGTCAGGTGAGGCGAAGGGCGCCACCGGCCGGCCCGTGCCCTTGCTGACCGAATTCCTCATCGGTCGCGCCAAGGGCTGAGGGGGGCGGATGACACGGGTCCAGTTCTATCACAACACTGAAGACCCGCTGGCGCTGGCCTGCGAGCTCATCGCGCGTGCGCAGCAGGGCGGCCGCAAGATTGCCCTGCGCCTGCCCGACGCTGCCAGCGCACGCCGCGCTGACCAACTGCTGTGGAGTTTCGACCCGCTGGCCTTCGTACCGCACGTGGCGGCCGGCAGCCCGCTTGCCGCCGAGACGCCGGTGATACTTTCCGATGCAGGCACGCCGACCGAATGGCCGCACGCCGATCTGCTGTTCAATCTGGCCTCAGACGTGCCACCGGGCTATGCGGACTTCCGCATGCTGGTTGAGATCATCGGCAAGGACGAAGCGCTGCGTGCGCCCGCCCGCAGCCGCTGGATGACCTACAAGCAGCAAGGGCACGAGTTGCAGGCCTTTGACTCCGAACTGCGCAAGGCCCTGTGATGGCAGACGATTTCGATGACGACCGCGACCTGCGTGAAGCCGACGCGCTGCTGCGCAAGGCCGATGCACTGTTGTCGCGCGGCCGGGTAGCCAGTGAGGTCGCTGCGCCCGCCGTCGGCCTGAGCTTCGAGGACGACGACCTGCCGCTTGTCACCGAAATCATCTCCGAGACGGCCCTGCCCCCTCGCAGCGCAGCGGCCGAAGCGCCTGCCGCCGCGTCACCAAGCGCTGCCCCGCAGCAGCCTCACGGCGAAGTGCAGATCGCTGAGCAGCTCATCGACCTCGACACCATGCTGCAACGCGAGATCGAAACCTGGCTCGGGCGTGAACTGCCGGAAATCGTCGGGCGCGAGCTCGATGCCCTGCGTTCGCGCATTCGCGCCGAAGTGCTTGGGCAATTGCGCGCCACGCTGCTGCCGAAGCTCTCCGAGGAAATCGCGCAGCGCTTGACCCGCAAGACGCAGATCACCCGTCCCGGCCCTTGAAGGTCGCTGCGTGCGATGCACGCAATGCCACCCAGCCCTCTTCCTTGAACAGAAACTGACGGCGCTTGAGCTGCTCCAGATCATGGCCGGCGCCCATGCCGGCCGTCAGTCGCGGGCGCATCTTTTCGAGATCGATCAGGGCCACGACGAATTCACGCTCGCCGTCACGACGTGCCATCACATGCTTGTCGTACAGGCTGCTGTGTTGCAGGCGGGCTCCATGCAGCTTGCCGAGCATGCTGCCGGTGGCCACGGCAAGCCATGAACGGGCATCACCATCGAGATCCTGCCAGCCCGTGAGGTCACGAAACCCGGTGAGCTCCTCGGTGACCAGCACCGCCTCGACACCCTCGGAAGTCCGCCGCACGGCATGAAACACCGGCGCGGGGGCGGTGATGCCCAGATCGCGCAGACGGTGCAGGTAATGCCACTCGCGGCTGGCGGTGGGCCAGCCCAGCGGATGCGACCAGGTGCGGCAGAGGTGGTTGAGCTGGCGTTTGACGCACAGCGTGCGGCCATCCACCTGCGCCCGCATCATGCCGCTCCACCCGTTGCGACGGTGGTTGGGCTCTTCGACCCAGGCGCCATCAATGTTCCACCAACGCTCGAACTCCGCTTCACTCATTCCCTGCCCCGCTTCTTGGATGGGGCGATGCTAGCAGAGCCGGCGCTTCATCGGCAGAGCGTCATCCAGCCGACACGGGGGTCCGTTATAATCGGAACTTTTTTCCGGCTCCCGACCCATCATGGAACTCGCCAAAAGCTTCGAACCCACCGCGATTGAATCCCGCTGGTATCCTGAGTGGGAGTCCCGCGGTTATTTCGACGCCGGGCTCGACACCTCGAAGTCCAATTCCTTCTGCATTCTGCTGCCGCCGCCCAACGTCACCGGCACGCTGCACATGGGGCATGGCTTCAACCAGACGCTGATGGACAGCCTCACGCGCTATCACCGCATGCGTGGCGACAACACGCTGTGGCAGCCGGGCACCGACCACGCCGGCATCGCCACGCAGATCGTCGTCGAGCGCCAGCTCGATGCGCAGGGCATCAGCCGTCACGACCTCGGCCGCGAGAAGTTTCTCGAGAAGGTCTGGGAGTGGAAGGAATACTCCGGCGGCACCATCACGCGTCAGATGCGCCGCCTTGGCACCAGCCCGGACTGGAAGCGCGAGCGCTTCACGATGGACGAAGGCCTGTCGAAGACCGTCACCGAAACCTTCGTGCGCCTGTACAACGAGGGCCTGATCTACCGTGGCAAGCGTCTCGTTAACTGGGATCCGGTGCTGGGCACCGCGGTGTCCGACCTCGAAGTGGTATCGGAAGAAGAAGACGGCAAGCTGTACCACATCCTCTACCCCTTCTCCGACGGCCTGATCGACGGGCTCGCCGGCCTGACGGTGGCCACCACCCGCCCCGAGACCATGCTGGGCGACGTGGCGGTGATGGTGCACCCGGAAGACGAGCGCTACGCCCACCTCATCGGCAAGACCGTGCGCCTGCCGATCGCGGGCCGCGACATCCCGATCATCGGGGACGACTACGTTGATCGCGAATTCGGCACCGGCTGTGTGAAGGTCACGCCGGCGCACGACTTCAACGATTATGCCGTGGGACAGCGCCACAAACTCGACATGATCGTCATCCTGACACTGGGCGCCGCCATTCCCGCTCAGGCCGAGGTGTTCGACACGCAGGGCCAGCCGAAGGGCACGCTGGCGATGCCCGCCGGCATCGCCGGGCTTGACCGCGTGCCGGCGCGCGAGAAGGTGGTGGCTGATCTGGAAGCTGCCGGCGCGCTGATCGAGGTCAAGGCCCACAAGCTGATGGTGCCGCGCGGCGACCGCACCAACGTGGTCATCGAGCCGATGCTCACCGATCAGTGGTTCGTCGCCATGAGCAAACCCGGTACGGACGGCAAGAGCATCACCCAGAAGGCGCTCGACGTGGTCGCCTCGGGGGAGATCAAGTTCTATCCCGAAAACTGGGTGAACACCTACAACCAGTGGCTCAACAACATCCAGGACTGGTGCATTTCGCGTCAGCTGTGGTGGGGTCACCAGATTCCGGCCTGGTACGCGCTCGAAGGCGACACGCGCCGCGTGTGGGTGGCGCACGACCTCGACGAGGCCGCCGCACTGGCTGAGCGAGACGGCTACCGCGGCGAGCTGGCACGCGACGAAGACGTGCTCGACACGTGGTACTCATCGGCGCTGTGGCCGTTCTCGACGCTGGACTGGACGCCCGAATGGCCCGCCAAGTCCAACGACGCGCTGGACCTTTACCTGCCTTCGACGGTGCTGGTCACCGGCTTCGACATCATCTTCTTCTGGGTGGCGCGCATGGTCATGATGACCACGCACATCACCGGCAAGATTCCGTTCAAGCACGTGTACGTGCACGGCCTGATCCGCGACGCGGAAGGCCAGAAGATGTCGAAATCCAAAGGCAACGTGCTCGACCCCATCGACCTGATCGACGGCATCTCGCTAGACGACCTGGTGGCCAAGCGCACCACCGGCCTGATGAACCCCAAACAGGCGGCCAGCATCGAGAAGAAAACGCGCAAGGAATTCCCCGACGGCATCCAAGCCTTCGGCACCGATGCGCTGCGCTTCACCTACGCCAGCCTAGCCAGCCCGGGCCGCGACATCAAGTTCGACCTGTCGCGCTGCGAGGGCTATCGCAACTTCTGCAACAAGCTGTGGAACGCCACGCGCTTCGTGCTGATGAACTGCGAAGGGCAGGATTGCGGCTTCGACCCGCACACCGCCGAGCAATGCGTGCCGGGCGGCTACCTCGACTTCTCCTTCGTCGACCGATGGATCGTCTCGCAACTGCAGCGCACGGAAGCTGAAGTCGAAAAGCATTTCGCCGAATACCGCTTCGACCTCGCCGCCAAAGCGGTGTACGAGTTCGTATGGGACGAGTACTGCGACTGGTATCTGGAACTGGCCAAAGCACAGATCCAGCAGGGAGACGAAGCACAGCAGCGCGCCACGCGCCGCACCCTGCTGCGCGTGCTCGAAACCGTGCTGCGTCTGGCCCACCCGCTGATCCCGTTCATCACCGAAGAGCTGTGGCAGACGGTCGCCCCGATGGCCGGTCGCAAGAAGACCGACAGCATCATGCAGGCGCCCTACCCGGTCGCCGACGCTGCGCGCATCGATGAAGAGTGCGAGGCACGCATGACGGCGTTGAAGGCCATGATCAACGCCTGCCGTAACCTGCGTGGCGAGATGAACGTGTCGCCGGCACAGAAGCTGCCGCTGATCATCGCCGGCAAAGCTGCATCCGCAGAAGACTTCGTGCCCTACCTGTCGGCGCTGGCGCGCCTCTCAGAAGTCGAGCTGACCACCGACATCCCGGCGGACGCACTGGCGCCGGTGGCCGTGGTCGGCGAGCACCGCCTGATGCTCAAGGTGGAGATCGACATCGCCGCCGAACGCGAGCGCCTTGGTAAGGAGATCACCCGCATCGAGGGCGAGATCGCCAAAGCCAACGGCAAACTCGGCAACGCCAGCTTCGTCGAGCGCGCACCGGCGGCCGTGGTGGCGCAGGAACGTGAGCGCCTGGCCGGCTTCGAGGCAACGCTGAATCAGTTGCGCCCGCAACTCGAACGACTCGACGCACGCTGAAACGACGCCACAAAGCCCCGGACGCACCTTTGAGGTGCTGCCGGGGCTTTGTTTTTGTGATCGAGGCGCTTTCAACTGGCAGAGATAAAAATGCCTTTCTTTTCTGAAGTTATGCGGACTTGATCCGTTAACAGAACAAATGCCGGATATCACGGCCGGATGAACCCAAAAATGTGGAGAACGTCATGTCCTTGTCCGTGCGAACACGACTCATCGCGCTAGCCGTGGTTGCCTGTGTTGGCCTCATCGTGGTCGGCCTGCTGGGCGTCATGCAACTGCGCAATTTCAACCAAACCATGGAAAGCGGCCTCGGGCAGGTACGCAGCGGCGTCAGCGCACTGGTCGCAGTCGGCCGCGCCGATTCGGCCTTCAAGACACAGGTACAGGAGTGGAAGAACATCCTGATCCGAGGCAACGATCAGGCTCTCTTCGAGCGCTACGTCAAAGGCTTCGAAAAGCAGGAGGCCATCGTGCGCGAGAACCTTGCGCTGGTTGAGCCGTATCTGCGGGCAACCGATCCGGCATCGGCAACGGTCGCAAAACTGCTTGGCGACCACACGACGCTCGGCGAGCGCTACCGCACCGCGCTGCGCGACTTCGACGTACTCGACCCCGAAGCCGGCAAGAAGGTCGACGTAGCAGTACGCGGCATGGACCGCGATTTCAGCCAAGGTCTTGATCAGCTCGTCGATGCGATCCAGCAAGCCGAAGCTGCGCGAATGGAAACGCAAGTTGCATCCTCTGAAATTGCGTATCTATCTTCACGAAACGGCATTCTTGGCACGCTGCTGGTCGGGGCCATAATCGTCGGGCTCTTGGCCTGGGTGATCATCCGTCGCATCGACCGCGCGCTGAGCAACTTTGCCGGCACCATGGCATCGGTTTGCCGCGATTGGGACCTTCGATTGCGCGCAGACACGCGCGGGGGAGACGAGATCGCCGCCATCGCACAAGGCCTCAACGCCATGCTGGAGCAATTCCAGAACCTCGTGCGCGAAATCAATCAGCACGCTGCACAGGTTCAGCAGACCAGCGCCGAAGTCGCTTCGGCCGTGGCGCAGATCAACGAGCATGTCGGGACGCTGAATGACTCCACATCCACGTCGGCTGCATCTGTAGAAGAGCTGACGGTCAGCATCAATCATGTGCGCGACAACGCCGAGCAAACCTTGCGCATTTCCGAGACCTCGGCCCATGCAGCCAGCGAGGGTGGTCAAGTCGTGCGACGCACCGCCGATGGCATGGTGCAGACAGCGGACTCAGTACGCGCCGCGGCCGAAGCGGTAAAGCGTCTCGGCCAGCAATCCGACGCCATCGGCGGGATCGTCAGGGTCATCCACGAGGTGGCCGAACAGACCAACCTGCTGGCCCTCAATGCGGCCATCGAAGCGGCACGCGCCGGCGAACAGGGTCGCGGCTTTGCCGTCGTGGCGGACGAGGTCCGCAAGCTGGCCGAGCGCTCAGCGCAAGCCGCAAGAGAGATCACCGACAACATCGGCGCCATGCAACATTCAGCCGTAGCCGCCGTCAGTGACATGGATCATGTGGTCGACAAGGTGGCCGATGACTCCGAACTTGCGCGTGCCGCCGGCGAGGCGATAGACCGTATCGAACACGGGTCTCGCCAGGTGGTCAGCGTTGCGCAAGAAATTGCCAACGCACTGCGCGAACAAGCTCAGGCCAGTGACACGCTGGCCAGCCAGATCGAAGCGATTGCCCGCTCCAGTGACGAAAATGCCGCTGCCCTGACGGAAACGTCGTCGGCCGTGAAAACACTCGAGACCATGGCGAGCCGCATGCACCTGGCAGTGGCCCGCTTCTCGTGCTGAGCTAAGCCCTGAAAAAAGGCCATCCCGCGGGATGGCCTTTTTGCTGTTCTGCACTGCAGCTTACTTGCGGCGCAGGAAAAACTCGAACTCGCGTTCGGGCGTTTCGTTCTGGCCCAGCAACTCGTTGCCGGTCTGACGTGCAAACGCCTGGAAATCCTTCACCGAACCGGGGTCAGTCGCCAGCACGCGGACTGTTTGACCGCTTTCGACTTCAGCGAGGGCCTTCTTGGCGCGCAGGATGGGCAACGGACAGTTCAGACCGCGCGCATCTACATCCTTGTGAAACTCCATTCCGTCGTACTCCTCTCTGCGGGACGGCGCAGTATAAACGCAGGCCGGCACGAGGAAAACCTGTCAACGATCACGCCGTTCGGCGCGGCGCACGGCATCTTCCGCCTTGATTTCACGCATGCGTGCGTCGATGGCCGATTGCTCGTAGAAATCCTTGCTGTCTGCGCGCCGTGCCAACTCGAGCTGCTCGATGGCCGCCGGCAATGCCCCACGCAGCACATACACCTCGGCCAGCGCGCGGTGATAGGCGGTGCGATTGCCGGCGCGCTCTTCGGTGCGCGCCAGGCGCTCCCACAAGCGCGGATCGGTGCGATCGTTCGAGACCGCCGTGCGGGCCAACTCGACCGCCCGCTGAGTATGGCCGGCGGCAAATTCGGCGTCGATGCGCGCGTAGCGCAGGGCACGGCTCTGCGGATGGCGCAACACCGCCGGCTCGAGCACTTCGAGGGCGCCCCGGGCATCGCGTGCTGCCAGCTTCAACTCGGCAGTGAGCAGCGTCACGAAGCTGGTGTCGCGCCCCTCTTCGCTGATTTCGGCGAGTGTGCTGATAGCCGCATCGATGCGATTGGCGCGCATCTGAGCACGCGCCAGACCGTACCTAGACACGTCATCGGGGCGCTCTGCCACGCGAGCCTCGAACTCGCGTACGGCTTCCGCCGGGGACGAGGCAATGGCGCGCAGCTTGGCCTTCACGAAAGCGAAGTCAGGCGAATCGACGACTTGTCGGTAACGCATCTGCGCCACGCGGTTCTCCATGTCGGCAAAACGCTCTTGCGTCATGGGGTGGGTGCGCAGGTAGCCCGGCAGGTTGCTTTCATACACGCGCGTGGCCCGCTGCAGACGGGTGAAGAAAACCGGCATGCCGCGCGGATCGAAACCGGCGCGCTCGAGCAACTGCAGTCCCATGCGGTCGGCCTCGCGCTCAAAGGCACGCGAATAGCCCAATTGCTGTTGAATGGCGCCCGCCTGACCCGACACGATGGCCGCTTCGGCCATTTGCGGGCTGCTGCTGGCCGCCAAAGCGCCCAGCAACAAGGACCCCAGCACCAGCGCCATCGAACGCCCCTGTGTGCCGAACAGCTGTGCGATGTGACGCTGCGTGACGTGGGCGATCTCGTGCCCCATCACCGAGGCGAATTCCGACTCGGTCTCGGCGGTCAGCAACAGCCCGGTATGGATGCCGATGTAGCCACCGGGCAGAGCGAACGCGTTGATCTGCGGGTTGTTGATGACGAAGAACTCGAACGGGCGGTCGGGCTGATAGCTCACCTCGACCATGCGCCGACCGATCGAACCGACGTAATCCTCGACTTCTACGTCGTCGAGATAGGCCGCGTCCTGCCAGCGGATGTCGCGCATGATGGACTCGCCGATGCGCTGCTCGTCATAGGCGGAAAGATCGGCAGAGCCGACATCCCCCAGATCAGGGAGATCAAAGGCATGCGCTGGCGAGGCCGCGAGCACGCCAGCCAGCAGGAGGGCGGAAAGTCGTTTCATCACGGATGCTATGATAGCGCCCCGCACACTTCGTTCCGGCACTGCACGCGCATGACTCAGCAACTTACCCATTTCGACAGCGAAGGTCAGGCCCACATGGTGGATGTTGGCGGCAAGGATGAAACGCGTCGCGTTGCCATTGCCACCGGCGCCATCAGCATGCTGCCTGCCACATTCGAAATGGTGCGCGACGGCACCGCCAAGAAGGGCGACGTGCTGGGCATCGCGCGCATCGCCGCCATCCAGGGCAGCAAGCGCACCAGCGAACTGATTCCGCTGTGCCATCCGATTCCGCTCACCCGCGTGTCGGTCGAGTTCGACCTCACCTCGCAGGCTGACACGGTGATCGTCACCGTCACCGCCGAAACCGTCGGCCGCACCGGCGTCGAGATGGAAGCACTCACGGCCGCCAGCGTTGCCCTGCTCACCATTTACGACATGTGCAAGGCGGTAGACCGCGGCATGACGATGAGCGGCATACGCCTGCTGGAAAAACTGGGTGGCAAATCAGGGCACTGGATCGCCTGATACTCGCACTCGCAGAGAAGTCGTAGCAAACCCGTAGCATCAGCGCCCCGCTCAATCGGGGGCGCATCTCTTGCCATCACGTCTTGCACGTGCCTCGGCAGCCGAATCATTGACGACAGGAGGGGGCCTCGTGGACCCGACGGACGACAACGCAAACGGCGACGGTAGTGCTCTGAAGCGCCCCCGCATCCTCATCAACCCACCGGTGTTCATCCTCTCCGGCCTGATCGTTCTGCTGTTCGTCGGGTTCACGGTACTCGTGCCGGACACGGCAGAAGCCGTGTTCGGTTCGGTGCGCGACTGGACGATCGACTCTGCCGGCTGGCTGTACGTGCTGGCCGTGGCTGGTTTTCTGGTGTTCGTCGTGGCACTCGCCACGTCGTCTCTGGGCACCATCAAGCTCGGCCGCGACCATACGGCGCCGGACTACAGCTACACCTCGTGGTTCGCGATGCTGTTCTCGGCCGGCATGGGCATCGGCCTGATGTTCTTCGGGGTGGCCGAACCGATCATGCACTACGCCACCCCACCGGTGGGCGACGCCGAAACGGTAGAGGCGGCGCGGCAAGCCATGCGCATCACCTTCTTCCATTGGGGCATTCATGCCTGGGCGATCTACGCCGTGGTGGCCTTGTCGCTGGCGTACTTCGCCTTCCGCCATGATCTGCCGCTGACGATCCGATCTGCGCTTTACCCGCTGATCGGTGACCGCATCTACGGCCCGATCGGCCATGCGGTGGACATCTTCGCGGTGGTCGGCACCATCTTCGGGGTGGCCACCTCGCTGGGCTTCGGTGTCATCCAGGTGAATGCCGGCTTGAATTACCTGTTCGACGTCCCCGTCGCCACGACCACTCAGGTGGTGTTGATCGCCATCATCACGGCCATCGCAACGCTTTCCGTGGGGCTTGGCCTGGACGGCGGCATCCGGCGTGTGTCCGAACTGAACATGGTGTTGGCGGCAGCGCTGGTGATTTTCGTTCTTATCGCCGGGCCGACGGTGTTCCTGCTGCAGACCTTCGTGCAGAACACCGGCATGTACCTGTCCAATCTGTTCAGCATGACCTTCAACCTTTACGCTTATCAGCCCACCGGCTGGATCGGCGGCTGGACGCTGTTCTATTGGGCATGGTGGATTGCATGGTCGCCGTTCGTGGGCATGTTCATCGCGCGTGTCTCGCGCGGGCGCACCATCCGCGAGTTCGTCGTCGGCGTGCTGTTCGTTCCGGTCGGCTTCACCTTCATCTGGATGACGGTGTTCGGCAACACGGCGCTGCACATGGTGATGGTGGATGGCTTGAGCAGTCTCACCCAGGCCGTCGCAGCGGACACCTCCGTGGCGCTGTTCCAGTTCTTCGAGAACATGCCGTTCGCATCGATCACGTCATTGATCGCCACCACACTGGTCATCACCTTTTTCGTGACATCCTCCGACTCCGGTTCGTTGGTCGTCGACATGCTGACCAACGGCGGGCACGACAACTCGCCCCTTTGGCAGCGCGTGTTCTGGGCGGTGATCGAGGGTGTGGTGGCGGCCGCATTGCTGCTGGCCGGCGGGCTGGGGGCCCTGCAGACCGCAACGATTGCGGCGGCCCTGCCGTTCACGCTGGTGATGATTCTGATCTGCATCGGCCTGCTGCGCGCGCTGCGCACCGATCACGTCAAGCGCCTGCGCCTGCGAGATGCGCGCATTCGCTCGGTGGGCGGGGACGCCACGCGTGAATGGAAGCAGCGTCTGCGTACCCTGGTGCATCAGCCACGACGCAACGAGGTGCGCAGCTTCATGGCAGGCATCGCCCACCCCGCCCTGCTGGAGGTCGCCGAGGAGCTGCGCAGCCATGGCATCGACGCACATGTCGCAGAGGAGGAAGGCCCGCCGGTCAAACGTACCTGGGTGGAAGTGCGCCATGGTGAAGAGATCGATTTCTTCTACTCGATCCACCTCACCGCCTACGACCCGCCCAGCTTCGTGATGAACGACATCCGCCCGGAACGGCAAGCCAAGCTGCGCTACTTCCGAGCCGAGGTGCATTTGCGCGAGGGCGGACAGGACTACGACGTGATGGGCTGGCGCAAGGAGGACATCATCAGCGATGTGCTCGACCAGTACGAGCGCCACATGCACTTTCTTGACGCCGTTCGCTAAGAGGGCCGGATGAAACACGCACGACACTTCTTTCTGGCGGCCACCGGCGGCTTAGCACTCTCCTCTGCCGCAGCAGAGACCGAACCCGGCTGGGAATGGGACGCCTACGCCTCGCTGCGCACCCAGTTCGAACACGTGACGCCGGGCAACCGCGACTTCATGAGCCGCTACACCGGCATGCGCGACGCCTATTCGCGCTTCGGCGGCCGGCTGGGCTACCGGCTGGACGGCGGCACGCGACTGTTTGCCGAAATCGAGGTGCCCTTCGACTCGGCCAACTTCCGCCTGCGCGACCCGTATGACCAGGGCGGCTTCGGGCGTGACGAGGCCGAGCCGCTGCGCATTGCCCGCTTCGTTGCCGAAGGCAGCTTGGGCAGCCTTTCGCTGGGGCAGCAGTGGATGCCGTACTACAACGCCATCGCGGCGCCGTTGGATTGGTTCAGCAGCTACTACAGTGGCTTCGCCACCTACACCACGCCACGCGTACGCAACACCGTGGCATGGAGCAGCCCGCGCGTGAGCGGCTTCGGCGTAGCCGGCTCGTGGTCGGCGCCGCACGGCAACAAGCAATCCACCGCGCGCATCGACGACCGCCGCATCCAGGCCACCGCAAGCTGGGAGGGCGGCCCTTGGACGTTGGCTGTGGGCATGGACGACCGGGGCAATCCCGACGGCTATCGCGACCGGCTGTATGGTCTTTCGACGACATGGACGCAGAACGCTTGGTACTTCGCCTTCAAATACGAGCGGACGGACACCAACGCACCGGCCTCCTTCTACGGTGACGACCAACAAGCCGTCAATTTGCTGGGCGCCTACACCGCCGGACGCAACACCTGGAAGCTGATGCTGGCACGCGTGGAGGGCTACGGTGAGAACACGATTCACGTTGGCGTAGACCACCGCATGAGCGATCAACTCACGCTCTTCGCCGAGTTCTACCGCGAAGGCGCCACTTCCGGCATCACCGCTCGCAGGGAGGGGCTTGATCGCTACGATGCGGCCACCCGCGGTGGCCGCGCGGTTGTAGCCGGTGTGCGTTACGACTTCTGATCCACCGGTGTCACGGCCAGACCGTCGGCATCGGTGGCAATCATGTCATCGTGTTCGGTCATCTTCCACGGCAGCACGCCCGGCGAGATATGCAGGAAGTGCAGATACTTCTCGAACTGGTCGAGGATGTCATCGATGAGCTCCTGCGTCGTGCTGCCGTACATCTCGTAAGCCAGACCGCCGCTGCGCAGAAAGACCTCTGCGCGGTAATACTGCTCGTCACTTGGGTCGTGCATGCGGTGAGCGTAGGCAAACTGCGGCTTGGGATAGGCGCGCATACGTATCTCGTAGATGTAATCGATATCGGATTCCTTCACCACCTCGATGTAGGCGCGCTGGTTGGCCGCGTCATGACACACCTCGGCCGGCCAGCCACGCTCGCGCAGCTCGGCGCCGACGATCTGCATCGCCTCATAAGCCCGCCCTGACACAAAGCCTTCGACCTCGGCCCGCGAGGGGAAACTGATCAACTCCGACAAGCGCCTTTTCCAGCCACCCGGCCCACTGTGGCGGGCACCCTGCATGTGGGCTTGCTGGCTCACCGCACGGTGACCTTCGATCGCCAGCGCACGCCACATGCCGACCGCGGCGATCAACATGATGATGGCGAACGGCAAGGCACTGGCGATGCTCATGGTCTGCAGCGCCGACAACCCCCCGGCCATCAACAGCGCCGCGGCCAACACACCCTGCAGCGAAGCCCAGAACACGCGCTGCCACACTGGCGAGCGCGCCGCGCCGCCCGATGCCAGCGCATCAATGACCAGCGCACCCGAATCTGACGACGTGATGAAGAACGTCATGATCAGCATCACCGTGATGAACGATACGATGGCGGTCAGCGGCAGCAACTCGAACAGTTTGAACAGCGCGATCGCGTTGTCAGCCTGCACCTCGTCGATCAAGGTGGTGTAACCCTCGACCATGATCAGATGCAGCGCGGTGTCACCGAAGATCGAAAACCACAGGAAGGTGAACATCGTCGGCACGAACATCACGCCCACCACGAATTCGCGAATGGTGCGGCCGCGGCTGATGCGCGCGATGAACAGGCCCACGAACGGCGCCCAGGAAATCGTCCAGCCGAAGATGAACAGCGTCCAGTTGCCGATCCAGTCCGAGCGTGAATACGCCTGCAGGTTGAAGGTGCGCTCGATGATGTTGTTCAGATAGCTGCCTGTGTTCTGCAAGAAGGCCTCAAGGATGAAGATGCTCGGCCCGACGGCAAACACGAACACCATCAACCCGCAGGCAAGCACCATATTGAGCAGCGACAAGCGCTTGATGCCCTTGTCTAGGCCGGCCGCCACCGAAAGCACCGTCAGCACGGTGATGACCGCGATCGAGATGATCTGCACCGTGGTGCTGACCGGAATGAACGGCCAGAGATAGTTCATGCCGGCATTGATCTGCGCCACCGACAGCCCCAACGTGGTGGCGATGCCGAACAGCGTGCCGAGAATGGCGAAAACGTCGACGGTGTGGCCAATAGGGCCATGCACGCGCTCGCCGATCAGCGGATACAAGGCCGAGCGCATCGACAACGGCAGACCGTGGCGGAAAGCGAAATACGCCAGCACCAGCCCGGTCAGGCCGTAAATGGCCCAGATGTGAAAGCCCCAGTGAAAGAAGGCGATCTGCATCGCCTGCTTGGCCGAATCGACCGTCTGCGCGGCGCCGGCGGGGGGTGAAGCATAGTGCAGCACAGGCTCCGCCACACCGAAGAACAACAAGGCAATGCCGTAGCCAGCGGAAAACAACATCGCGAACCAGGCCGGGAAGCTGTACTGCGGCTCGCTGTGATCCGGGCCGAGCCGGATGTTGCCCCATTTGGAAATCGCCACGCCGCTGATGAAGACCAGAAACAACGCCACCGACAGCATGTAAAACCAACCGAAGCTGCGGGTGATCCAGCCCAGCGTGGCGCTGAATGCCTCGCCGGCCAGCTCGGGGTCGCTCATGGTGCCGATCACCAGCAGCGCCGCCACCACCACAGCCGGCAGAAAAACCGGCATCAACAGGGTCGAGTTCTTCAGCAGCGCCCCACCGTTTTCACGAGTTTTCATGCTCCTTCTCCGGGGCGCCGGCCCCTGGGCAACGCGACCCATGGTAAGCGCTAGACGGCCCACGGCCAAACCCGGTGTCCTGAGCGGGCGCGCGGTTTGAGGAATTCTTGACCTTTGCACGACAGGTGCTTGATGCCGTGCGCCATAGGCTTGACGCGTTGAAATCTCGACGGAAGAGCCATGCCGGACACCAGCACACAGGTCAACCTGCCGTTCTCGGACAAGTACAGCCACGAGCACTCACTCAACTACTTTCACAAACACCAGGACGGCCTCTCCCGCCGTCTGTCGAGCTGGCGTGACATGCAGGTCGCGCGCAAGGCGCTGCGCATTGCCGGCGAGCCCAGACTGGTACTTGATCTGCCCTGCGGTGCCGGCCGCTTCTGGCCGATGCTGGCCGAACACCCGGAGCGCGAGATCATCGGCGCAGACAACTCGCCCGGCATGCTGGAGGTGGCTCGCGCGATGCAGCCGCCGCATCTTGTCGAACGCATCCAGACCATGCAGACCTCGGCCTTTGCCATCGATCTGCCCGACCGCTCGGTCGACAGCGTGTTCTGCATGCGCCTGCTGCACCACATCGGCGAAGCCGAGCACCGCATGACGATGCTGCGCGAAATGCATCGCGTCACCCGCGACAGCGTCATCCTTTCGATGTGGGTAGACGGCAACTACAAGGCCTGGCGCCGCAAGAAGCTCGAAGAACGCCGCGCGCGCAGCGGCAAGGAGTGCTTCCAGAACCGCTTCGTGATTCCGGCCGTCACCGCGGAGGCCGAGTTCGCGCAGGCCGGTTTCGATGTTCAGGCCCGTCTCGACTTCCTTCCCGGCTATGCCATGTGGCGCACCTATGTGCTGCAAAAAAGGGCCACATGAACACCCTGACCATAAATACCCCGCCCGATACCCAACGCCGGGCTAGCTCATGGCGTTTCTTTGCCTGGGCCGGGCCGTACGCACCCATCCTGGCGCTCTACGTGATCGGGCTCGTCATCCTGTCAAGCTCGCGCATCGCGCTGATGCTGTGGCAGCACGAACGCGTCGCCGAGGCCGGCATCTGGCCCACCATGCTGATCCAGGGTGTGCGCACCGACATCATCCAACTCGGGCTGCTGGCCGCCATACCGCTGCTGGTGTTGCCGCTGCTGTCGTTGCAGCGCACGTGGCGCATCTGGCAGATCTTCAGCCGTGGCTGGGTAATTGGCGCCATCGCGCTGCTGGTGTTCCTTGAAGTCGCGACGCCGCCCTTCATTCAGGAATACGGCGTTCGCCCCAACCGCTTCCTGCTCGAATACCTGAAGTACCCGCGCGAAGTGGCCTCCATGCTGTGGGGCGGCTACAAGCTGGAGGTCTTCGCCGGCCTGCTCGTCACCGGGCTACTGACGTGGATCACCAGCCGGCTGCTGGCTCCGTGGAGCCGCCAGACGCCGCACTGGCCGTGGTGGGCGGTGCTGCTGGTGTGGCCCATCGTGGTGTTCCTGGTGGCCCTGGGCATCCGCTCCACCCTTGACCATCGTCCGGCCAACCCGGCGCTGTTCGCGCTCACGCCCGACACCATGGTCAACAGCCTGATTCTCAACTCGGGCTGGTCGGTGGCCTACGAGGCCTATCGCATGAAGGACGAAGCGCGCTCAAGCGAGATCTACGGTGAAATGGACAGCGGTGAAATCGTCTCCATCGTGCGCGAGGCGGCCGACAGTTTCGGCGGCCCGCCACGGCAATGGCTGTCGGACGAGATTCCCACGCTCAACGCGCTGGTACCGTCACGTCAGCGCGACAAGCCGCTCAACCTCGTCATCGTGTTGCAGGAGAGCCTTGGCGCCACCTTCGTTGAATCGCTCGGCGGCGTGCCGGTCACGCCCGAACTGGAAAAGCTCAAGCACGAGGGCTGGTGGTTCGAGCAGCTCTACGCCACCGGCACGCGTTCGATCCGCGGCATCGAAGCCGTCACCACCGGCTTTCTGCCGACGCCGGCACAGGCCGTGGTCAAACTCTCGCTGGCGCAGCAGAAATTCTACTCGCTGGCCGAAACGCTGCGCCGCCAGGGCTTTCACACCGAATTCATCTACGGTGGTGAGTCGCACTTCGACAACATGCGCAGCTTCTTCAAGGGCAACGGCTTCCTGTCGATGGTCGATCAGAACGACTACGTGAACCCGGTGTTCAAGGGCAGTTGGGGCGTGTCGGACGAAGACCTGTTCAACAAGGCACACGAGCGTTTCAGCGCGCATCACGAGAATGGCAAGCCCTTTTTCGGGCTGGTGTTCACCTCGTCGAATCACTCGCCCTTCGAGTTCCCCGACGGGCGCATCGAGTTGTATGACGCAGAGAAAGGCACTGACAACAACGCCGTGAAGTACGCCGACTACGCGATGGGCCGCTTCTTCGAGCAGGCCAAAGCCAGTCCGTACTGGAAGGACACGCTGTTTCTGGTGGTGGCCGACCACGACATTCGCGTGCGGGGCAACGCACTGATTCCGGTCGAGCGCTTTCACATTCCGGGGCTGATCCTCGGGGCCGACATCGAGCCGCGCCGCCTCAAGACAGTGGCCAGCCAGATCGACCTCGGGCCGACCGTGCTGTCACTGATGGGCATCACCACCGAGCAGCCGATGCTCGGGCGTGATCTGTCGTCCGAGCCCGAAGGCCACCCCGGCCGCGCCATGATGCAGTACGAGCAGAACTTCGGCTTCATGCAAGGGCACGAGGTGACGGTGCTGCGCGCCGACAAGGCTCCGGCGGTCGCGCAGTACGACCCGGTTGCCAAACAGCTCGGCGCCTCGCACGACGTCGGCGAAGACGACCCGCGCGCCAAGCATGCGCTGGCGCACTCGCTGCTGCCCTCGTGGCTGTATCGCGAGCAGCGCTACCGCTTGCCGGAAGAAGCCGCGAACTGATTCACCCGGCGGACGGTCCATCGGCGAACGCCAACCGGACCGTCCGCATGCCCTCCCGCCGCACCGCCCTGCTCCCCGCTCTGTTCGCCTGCAGCACCGCCTTTGCGAACGAGGCCACCCGCCTGCCCGAAGTGGTCGTGACCGGCACCCCGGATGAGCAGGACAGTTTCGACGCACCGCTGGCCATCGACCGCATCGACGTCCAGCGCCACTTGCGCGGCCGGCCCGGCATCGACGTCTCCGAGGTGCTCACCCGCGTGCCGGGCCTGCATGTCGCCAACCGCCACAACTACGCGCAGGATCTTCAGCTGTCGATTCGCGGTTTCGGCGCACGCTCGGCCTTTGGCGTGCGCGGCGTCAAGCTGGTGGCCGACGGCATCCCTGCCACCAACCCCGACGGCCAGGGCCAGCTCGCCACCTTCGACCTGGAAAGCGCCGAGCGCATCGAAGTGCTGCGCGGGCCGTTCGCCACGCTGTACGGCAATCATTCCGGCGGTGTTGTGCAGCTTTTCTCGGCTCCGGGTGACGGCGCTCCGTCCGTCGGCGCCGGCTTCACGGCGGGCAGTTGGGGCACCACGCGCACGCGCATCAGCGCCGACGGCGAGCGCGACGGCTTCGCCTGGCGCACCAACGCCTCGCGCTTCGATTCCGACGGCTTCCGCCGCTACAGCGCCGTGCAGCGTGACCAGGCCTTTGCGCGGCTGGACTTCACCGGCGACCCCGACGACCGCACAATCACGCTGACCGCCAGCAGCCTGCGCCAGCCCTTCACCGAAGACCCGCAAGGTCTTTCGTGGGACACCTACCGGCGCGACCCACGCACGGTGGAAAGCCCGGCGCGCGACTTCCGCACCCGCAAATCCATCGACCACACCCAGGCCGGGCTGCGCATGGAGCAACGCTTCGGCGCCGACACCCTCATGGTCCAAGGCTATGCCGGGCGCCGCTCGGTGGTGCAGTTTCTTTCCATCCCGATCGCCGCGCAGGCTGACGCGCGCAGCGCTGGCGGCGTGGTCGATTTCGACCGCGATTTCCACGGCGCCGGGGTGCGCTGGAGCCGCCGCAGCGGGTTGGCCGGCGGAGAGTTGACGGTATCGAGCGGGCTGGACTTCGACCGCTCGGTGGACGACCGACGCGGCTTCGAGAACTTCATCGGCGGCACCACCGGCGTAAGGGGCGATTTGCGCCGCGACGAGCGCAACATCGTGACCAGCACCGACCCCTACGTACAGGCAGTGTGGGAGCGCGGGGACTGGCAGTGGTCTGCCGGCGTGCGGCACAGCACGGTGAAGTTTCGCGTCGAGGACGATTACATCGTCGGCGCCAACGGCGACGACAGCGGCAGCGTCACCTACCGCCGCGCCACACCGGCCGTGGCCGTGCTGTGGAAGGCGCACCCGGCGCTCAATGTGTACGCCAGCGCCGGCACCGGCTTCGAGACGCCGACGCTCGGCGAGTTGTCGTATTCGGGCGCCGGCGGGGGCTTCAACTTCGATCTCGAGCCGGCCATCAGCCGACAGTTCGAAGTCGGCGCAAAAGCCCTGCTCGGCGCCTCAACACGCGTCAATGCGGCGCTGTTTGCGGTGCGCACACGTAATGAAGTGGTCGTAGCCGAATCCGCTGGCGGGCGCACCAGCTATGTCAACGCTGCACGCACACGCCGGCACGGGCTTGAACTGGCACTGGAGTCGGAACTTGCGCCGCGATTCGATCTGAGCGGCGCGCTTACTTGGATGCAGGCCGAATACGCCAGCAGCTTCAGCGCAGGCGGTGCAAACGTGCCGTCGGGCAACCGTTTGCCGGGCGTGCCGCGCCTGACAGCCTCCATGGAACTGGCCTGGGAGGCGCGACCGGGCGTCACGCTGTCGGCCGAGGCCCTGCATCGCGGCGACATGGCGGTGGATGATCGGAACACCGGCCGCAAGGCGCCGGCACACACCCTGCTCAACCTTGCCTTGGCCTCGGAGCAACAGCGCGGACCGTGGACCTTCGAACAGATGCTGCGACTCGACAACGTGTTCGACCGGCACTATGTCTCATCGGTGATCGTCGGCCAGGCGCAGGGGCGCTATTACGAGCCGGGGCCGACGCGCAACTGGTTTGCCGGGGCGAGCCTGCGTTACGGCTTCTGAAGCTTGTTCGCGACCAAGGGCAGATCAAAGCGGTGCCAGTTCGGCACGCCGCCGGAGAACGCAAACGGCACCTCGCCCTCAATCAGCGGACGCAGGTAGGCAAGCGCCGCGGGCGTGACGTGCATGCCATCTTCCCGGATGTAGTCGGCCGGCACCAGCCGCTCGCGGTTGCCGACATCGTGCGCAGCCACCGGCACCACGTCCCAGCGATACGGTTTGTCCGAGGTTCGGCGAATGGCCGGCATCATGCCGTCCCGCCCGGCCAGCGCATAGTCCACCGCAGCCACACCCACGGCACGCGCCTGCGCCACATCCACTGCCGAAACCAGATGCCCGGCCGCGCGCTGAAGATAATCGGGAATCGACCAGTGCTGCTTGAAGCCGAACTCCGAGCTGATCAGCCGCCCGATGGTCTGGCCTGCCCCACCCAGCTGAACGTAGCCCTTGTTGTCGACATGCTGCTCCATCACGCGCGAACCGTCCGACCACGAAACGCCCTCGGACACCGTCACCGCGCAGTAACCGATGCGCGCGACGGTGCGCTCGACCTCGGCGAGCAAACGCGCGCGATCCACCGGCGCCTCGGGCATCAGGATGATGTGCGGCGGGTCGTCCGCGCCACGCCGTGCCAGTGCCGTAGCCGCAGCCAGCCAACCGGCATTGCGGCCCATCACCTCCATCACGAAGGCGCGGCCCACCCGGCTCGCCATGGCACGCAGGTCCATGCCGGCTTCGAGCATCGACGTGGCGACATACTTCGCCGCCGAGCCGAAGCCGGGGCAGCAATCCGTGCCGACGATGTCGTTATCCACCGTTTTCGGCAGACCCACGGTCGTCAGCGGAAAGCCGCGGCGCCTGGCCTCGCGCGAGATCTGCGCCACGGTGTGCATCGACCCGTTGCCACCGTTGTAGAGCAGCCAGCCGATGTCGTGTGCGGCCAGCACCTCGAACAGGCGGTCGTACTGCGCCGGATCATCCTCGGGCTCGGGCAGATCGAGCCGGCACGACCCAAACGCGCCGCCGGGCGTGCGCCCGAGTTGCTCGACCTGCCCCGCCGTCAGCCCGCTGGTGTCGTACAAGGCCTCTTCGAGCAGCCCGACCAGCCCGTGCCGGGCGGCCAGCACACGGCCCACTTGCCCGCTCAGACGCGCCGCGGAGATGGCCCCGGCGGCACTGGCGTTGATGACGGCGGTGACACCACCGGACTGGGCGTACAACAGATTCTTCATCGGAGGATCATCAGCAAAGAAAACGGCAGGGCAACAGCACCCTGCCGATCAGGATAACGGCCATAGGCGCGCCACGCGCGCTGCTGGCCGCAAGAGGCTTATTTCAGCGCGTCGAAAGCGCGCCTGGTGATCTCGTCCACCGCGCCGATGCCGGCGATCTTGCGCACCTTGGGCGCAGCCGGGTCACCGGATGCCTGCCACGTGCTGTAGTACTCGACCAAGGGCTTGGTCTGCGCGTGATAGACCTCGAGGCGCTTCTTGACGGTTTCCTCGCGGTCGTCGTCACGCTGGATCAGGTCTTCGCCGGTGGCGTCGTCCTTGCCCTCGACCTTCGGCGGGTTGTATTTGACGTGATAGGTGCGACCCGACGCCGGGTGCACGCGGCGGCCGCTCATGCGCTCGACGATCTCGGCGTCATCCACTTCGATGACCAGCACGAAATCCAGCGCCACCTTGGCTTCCTTCATGGCGTCGGCCTGCGGGATGGTGCGCGGGAAACCGTCGAACATGTAGCCGTTGGTGCAGTCGTTATGCATCAGGCGATCCTGCACGAGGCCGATGATGATGTCGTCCGACACCAGACCACCCGAATCCATGACCTTCTTGGCCTCCAGCCCCAGCGGCGTGCCTTCGCGCACTGCGGCGCGCAGCATGTCGCCGGTGGAAATCTGCGGAATGCCGAAGCGTTCCTTGATGTAGCCAGCCTGCGTGCCTTTGCCGGCGCCCGGCGGTCCGAGAAGAATCAGTCGCATACAACCTCCAGTGTTGCGCGGTCCGCCTCTTGCGGCCGCCTTGTAGTGTCGCGGGCCGCTGAATGCGGCCCGCAGATCATTGTTCCTGCGCGAAAACCGCGCGTACCCGCAGCAGATCTTCGGGCGTATCGACGCCGGCAGCCGGCGCCTCGCTCACCACGCGCACCGCGATGCGGTGCCCGTGCCACATTGCGCGCAGCTGCTCGAGCGCTTCCCACTGCTCCAGCGGCGACGGTGCGAGCTGCGCATAACGCCGCAGAAAACCGGCGCGGTAGGCGTAGATGCCGACGTGACGCAACACCGGCACACCGGCCGGCAGCGCGTCGCGGGTGCGCGCAAGATCGTCACGTGCCCACGGAATCGGCGCGCGCGAAAAATACAGTGCATGACCCTGCGCATCGCACACGACCTTGACCACGTTCGGGTTGAAGAAGCTTTCGACATCGTGAATCGCATGGGCCGCCGTCGAGATCGAGGCCTCGGGTGACTCGGCCAGGGCCTGCGCCACCAGTCGGATCAACGCCGGGTCGATCAAGGGCTCGTCACCCTGCACATTGACGATGATGTCCTCGTCGGCCCAGCCACGCTGCTCGACCACCTCGGCGAGGCGGTCGGTGCCGCTGGCGTGGTCGGCACGCGTCATCACCGCCTGCGCACCGGCGGCCTGCACGCTGGCCAGCACCTGCGCGTCGTCGGTGGCCACCAGCACTTCATCGGCGCCCGAGGCAATGCCGCGCTCGAGCACGCGCACGATCATCGGCTTGCCACAGATGTCGGCCAAGGGCTTGCCCGGCAGACGCGTCGACGCGAAGCGTGCCGGAATGACCACGCGGAAAGCGGTCATGCGCCGCGCTTCCTCACGGCGTCGACCTCTTCGGCGGTCATCGCGCGCGCTTCGTCTTCGAGCATCACCGGAATGCCGTCACGGATGGGGAAGGCCAGTCGGTCGGCCTTGCACACGAGTTCTTGCTCCTCGCGCAGAATGTCCAGCGGCCCCTTGCACAGCGGGCACACGAGGATGTCAAGCAGGCGGGATTCCATGCGTCAGCTTCTCCACGATGCGTTGCGACGCGGTCGCGTCGATGCTTGCGCGAACCGGCAACACCCAAGTGTCGGCCGGCGCGAATGCCGCGCATTTTACCGCATCCTTGGCGGTGAGGATTTTCGGCGCAGCTTCGGCAAACGCCAGATCGCTCGCGACATAGGCGTGATGATCGGGAAAGGCGTGCGGAATCACCTGCAGACCGGCCTCGGCCAATTGCTCGAAGAAGCGCTGTGGGCGCCCGATGCCGGCCACCGCATGCACGCGCTGCCCGGAAAGCGCGGCCAGCGGACGACGCTCCGAACCATCGATACGTTCGAGCATTTCGCCCAGCAGGCGCATGTTGGCCACCGGCGCGTCGCCGGCTGCCGCACGCAAGCTCGGCGGCAACTCGCCATGCGCGATCACCAGATCAGCTTCGGCCAACCGCTCGACGCCTTCGCGCAACGGCCCGGCGGGCAGACGCCAGCCGTTGCCCATGACCTGCGCATCGACCACGATGATCTCGATGTCGCGCTGCAGCGCGTAATGCTGCAGGCCGTCATCGCTGACCAGCACATCGACTTCCGGGTGCGCCGCCAGCAACGCGCGACCCGCTGCGGGACGATCGCGCCCCACCGCCAGCGGGCAGCCGGTGAGTCGCGCCAGCAGCACCGGCTCGTCGCCGAACACGGCGGCGTCACCGTCCGGCGGCACCACGCTCACCGATGCAACGGTGCCGCCATAGCCGCGGCTGACGATGCCGGGGCGAAAGCCCGCCGCACGCAAGACATCCACCAGCCACGCCACCACAGGGGTCTTGCCGCTGCCGCCCACCGCGATGTTGCCGACGACGATGACCGGCACCGGCAGGCGTTCGCTGCGCAGCGTGCCGACGCGATAAAGCACGCGCCGGCTTGCGGCCAGCGAGCGGAACAACAAGGAAAGCGGTTGGAGCAGCACAGCAACGGCCCCACGACCACTCCAGTGGCGCGGCGGGCGGGCGCTCATGAGCGCGTTGAAGACGCGCTCGGGCTCACTGCTCGGGCGTCTGGATGGCGAAGGTGATCTGCGGCAGGCCGGCACGCTGGGCAGCCTGCATGACGTCCACCACACTCTGGTGCGACGAGCGGGCGTCGGCGTTGATGACTACGATGGGATTCTGCTCACCGGCCGGCACCGCCTGACCCAGCGCACGCGCAATCGACACCACGTCGCGCCCGCCCACGGCCCGGCCGTCCACCAGCACGTTGCCGTCAGGGCTGATCGCCACGGTGATTTCCTGCGGTCGCACTTCTGCAGGCTCGCCATCGCCCGTCGGCAGGGTGATCTGCATGCCCGATACGCGCGTGAACGTGGTCGTCACCATCAGAAAGATGATGATCACCAGCACCACGTCGATCAGCGGGATGAGGCTGACCTCGGGTTGTTCATGCTGCACGCCGCGCTGGAAATTCATGGTGTCGCTCCGTCAGCGTGCGCGTTCGCCGTGCACGACTTCCACGAGACGAATGGCCTGCTGCTCCATCTCGATCACGAAGGTATCGACCAGCGCACGGAAATGCCGCCAGAAAATCGTCGCGGGGATGGCAATGATGAGACCGAAGCCGGTCGTGTTGAGCGCGATCGAAATGCCCTGCGCAAGCTGCTGCGGATTGGCGCCGCTGGTGCCCTGCGAGGCGAAGATGTCGATCATGCCGATGATGGTGCCGAACAGGCCGAGCAGCGGGCTGACCGCGGCGATTGTACCCAGCGTGGTCATGTAGCGGCCGAGGTCATGCGCGACGGCGCGGCCGGTTTCTTCGATGGCCTCCTTCATGATCTCGCGCGAGCTGTTCACATTGCGCAGCCCCGCCGCCAACACGCGTCCGAGCGGCGAATGCGCCGCCACCCGGTCCGCCATGCCGACACTGGCACCATTGCGGGCCAGATCGTCGAGCACCTTGTCGAGCAGATCGGGCGGCACCACCTTGGCGCGACGCAGGGTGATGGAACGCTCGATGATGAGCGCCACCGCAATGATGGACGTGAACAACAGCGGCCAGATCGGCCAGCCGGATGCCTCGATGATCGCGATCACGCGCGCATGCTCCCGAATCGGAAAGCGGCCACTCTAGCGCCCGGCCCCATGAACGGCAAGGGCATAGGTCTCATGCCCCGACCGGAGCGCGGCGCCATTGCCACCAGTTGAAGCCCATCACCAGCACCATCGTCGCGAAGCCGAGCACCTCGACGGTGAAGTTGGGCCAGAAGATCGCCACCAGCGCCGGCACGATCACGGTGCGAGAGAGCATGTCCATCGGCGCAAACAGATAGCCCTCCAGCGCCGCCGCGAAAGCAGCCAGTGCGGTGAAGGCGATGATCACGTTCCACACGATGATCTGCCACGGCCCGCCCATGATGATTTCGGGGTTGAACACCATGAAGCACGGAATCAGGTACAGCCCCTTGGCGAACTTCCAGGCCTGCACGCTGGTGGCCATCGGCTTGCCTCCCGCGATGGCCGCGCCGGCAAACGCTGCCAGCGCCACCGGCGGCGTCACGTTGGAATCCTGCGAATACCAGAACACCACCAGATGCGCGATCAGCAGCGGGATGCCGAACTCGCTGGTGAGCGCCGGCCCGACCAGCACGATCAGCACGATGTAGGCCGCCGTCACCGGCAGCCCCATGCCCAGAATCAGACTGGCGATGATGACCATCAGCAGCGCCAACACGATGTTGCCACCCGAAAACGCCATCATCATCGACGAGAACTTGAGCCCCAGCCCGGTCAGCCCGACCACACCGACAATGATGCCGGCAACCGCGCAGGCCATGCTCACCGCCACGGCATTGCGCGCGCCCAGGGACAGGGCATGGATCAACACCTGGCCGCCCCGCACGACCATGCCGGCAAACGCTGCGGAGGAAATGCCCTGCCCTCGCCGCGCGCGATCGGCAAAGAACCACACCAACTGACGCACTGCGGCAACCACGGCTACCGAAACCACGGCGTAAAAACCCACCCGCATCGGCGAAGTATGCAGGGCCAACAGGTAGATCAGCACTGCCAGCGGCACCAGGAAGTGCCAGCCATCACGCATCACCTGACGCACCGAAGGCAGTTCGGAGGCTGCCATGCCCTTCATGCCCTGCTTGATGGCGATGAGGTGCACGAACAGATACACCGTGGCGAAATACATGATCGCCGGCAGGATGCTGACCTTGACGATCTCGATATACGGCACGCGGGTGTACTCGGCCATCAGAAAGGCGCCCGCCCCCATCAGCGGCGGCATGATCTGCCCGCCGGTGCTGGCCGCAGCCTCGACGCCGCCGGCCTGCTCGCGCGTGTAGCCCAGCCGCTTCATCAGCGGAATCGTGAAAGCCCCCGTGGTGACCACGTTGGCAATCGAGCTGCCCGAGATCGACCCCATGCCGGCCGATGCGATCACCGCCGCCTTGGCCGGGCCGCCGCGCTGGCGCCCCGTCGCGGCGTACGCCAGATCGATGAAGAAGCGCCCCGCACCGGTCACCTCCAGAAAGGCGCCGAACAGCACGAAGACGAAGATGAAGGTGGCCGCCACCCCCAACGGCAGACCGAAGAGGCCCTCCTGCCCGAGGTACAGCTGACCGATGACGCGGTCGAGGTTGTAACCCCGGTGCGCCAGGATGCCCGGCAGCCATTCGCCCAGCCACGGCAACTCCCCCCGCGGCCCGGCAAACGCGTAAAGCACAGCAACGATGCCGATGACTGTCAGCCCCAGCCCGACGGCGCGGCGACTGGCCTCGAGCACCGTCACCACCGCCACGCAGCCCACCACGATGTCGGTGGTGTTCCAGAAACCCGCGCGGTTGATGATCGCGTCGAGGTTGAGCGTGATGTAGGCCCCCGTGAGCACTGCGCAGGCGAAAAAAACCACGTCGATCAGCCCGCCCAGAACCCCGCGCGGACTCAGGTCGCGCCGACCGGAAGCGGGAAACATCAGAAAGGCCAGCATCATGATGGCAGCAAGGTGAATGCTGCGCTGGTAGAACAAGCCCAGCGTCTGAATACCCGCGGTGTAAAGCTGGAACAGCGACAACGCCACTGCAACGATGGTGATCAACCACAGCAGCGGCCGCGGCTGAGCCAAGCCACCGGCAAAATTCTTGAGGGCCGACTGCGGCTCTTCATTCATCTGAAATACTCCACCTGATCCGATGCCGGGGCCTGCATGTACAACACCACTTTACGGCCGGCATGGGTCGCACTCAGCGAGTGCACGCGCCCGCCGACGTCAATACGGTGATCAACCGCCTTGGACCCCACCCGCAAAGCCAGCCGGTTGTCGGGCAAAGCCTGATCGATCTGTTCGATTCGGTAGCCGCCAGCGCCATCCGAGCGCTGCACGCCTCGCCCCTGAATGTGCCCGAGGCCGGCCGCGAAATCCGGCTGATGGCTGTCGGTCAGCACCAGCTCGGGCGGACGCCATGCAAAACAATCGCGCACGGTGAAACCCGCCACCGAATGATTCCACAACAGACACCAGCGCTGCCCTGGCGCCAGCGGAAAACGGGCAACCGGCTGGCCGGCATCGTCGTCCACTTGAAGCACGGCGGGCCCCGCCTGAGCGAGGCCCGCGCTGAACAACACCAGGGCGCAGACATGTTTCAGCACCGCGCCCTGCCCTTTACGGCTTGAGGTTATCCGGAACCTTGTGGCCAGCGGCCTCGTAGTAACGGATGGCGCCGGGGTGCAGCGGGATCGGCGAAGAGCCCAGGCTGAACTCGATCGTCGTATCGTTGGCTGCCGGGTGGATGGCGATCAGGTCATCAATGCGCTCGAAGATCTCCTTGGTGACTGCGTTGGCCAGTTCGTCCGGCATGTCGGCGCTGACCACCAGCACGTTGGGGATGCCGATGGTGGCTACGTCGTCCACCTTGTCATAGGTGCCTTTGCGCAGCGTGTAGGCAGCGAACACCGGCTCGACCTTGCGGGCATTGGCGATTTCATCCGGCGTCAGCGACAGCAGCTTGATGTCGCGCGTGGCCGCGAGGTTGAGGATGGAGCTGGTCGGCGGACCGACACTCCAGAAACCCACGTCGATCTGGCCGTCACGCAGGGCATCAGCGGTTTCATTGAAGTTCAGACGCTGGACGTTCATGTCCTCGTACTGGATGCCGTTGGCTTCGAGCAGGGCCTTGGCATTGACCTCCGTGCCACTGCCGGGCGCGCCCACCGACACTCGCTTGCCCTTGAGGTCTTGCAGCGACTTGATGTCGGAGTTGCCCAGCGTGACGATCTGGACTGCGTTCGGATACACCGCCGCGATGGCACGCACCGGCAGCTTGCGACCATCGAACCGCCCCGTACCGTGGTATGCCTGATAGGCGGTGTCGGCCAGCGAGAACGCAATATCAGAATCCCCACGGGCGATCAGCCCCATGTTTTCAACCGAAGCCCCCGTCACCTCTGCAACCGCCTTGTAGCCGGGAATGTGCTTGTTGATCAGCTCGGCAATGCCGCCGCCAAGCGGGTAATACACCCCGCCGGTGCCCCCGGTAGCGATCGAAAGCTGGTTTTGTGCCGCGGCAAGCGGCGCAACCAGCGCGAGCGCCGAAGCGCAGAGTAAGCGTCCGAATTTCATGGGTGGTTCTCCTCTCAGGTGGGGATGTGGCTCATCCCGTCTATGCGTCTTCCCTCTCCCGTAGCCCGCCTGCACCGCTGCGCGATGACGCCGTCGGGCACTCGGGAACCGTAGCATACGCACAGCGCAGCCAAATCAGTGATATCCGCAGATCATTTGCATACCCCCGGCGATATCCACAAAAGCTGTGGACAACTATGTGGAGTACCTGCGGACGAATTGAAAAATCCCGCTTCGATCAAGCCTTTGGCTACTTCGCCTCAAGTTTGCGCAAACATTCTTTCCCCATGAAAAACAAATACTTAATTTTATTCCATTGTTCCAAAAGGTTTTTTTGCCCGCTTGACGCCTCCGTCGCGGTGCGCGCAGCCCGCTAGAATGCCGCCATGCCCGAGTTTGACGACCCTCTTGCCGCCCTCAGCGACACGCCCCTGAGCGTCAGCGCCCTCAACCGCCTCGCCCGCGGCATCCTCGAACGCGGCCTGCCGCTGATGCGTGTGGCCGGCGAGGTGTCCAATCTCGCCCGCCCGGGCTCCGGCCACCTGTACTTCACACTGAAAGACGAGAACGCCCAGGTGCGCTGCACGATGTGGCGTACGCGCGCCCAGACCCTGCCCTTTCGCCTCGAAAACGGCATGCGCGTGGAGGCACGAGCTGCAGTCACGCTGTATGAGCCGCGCGGTGACTTTCAGCTATCGGTAGAGGGGCTTCGGGCCGACGGCACCGGCAATCTGTTCGAGGCCTTTCTCAAACTCAAGCACAAGCTGGAAACCGAGGGGCTGTTCGACGCCGCGCTCAAACGCACACTGCCGCGCTACCCGCGGCGTATCGGGGTTGTCACGTCACCTGCGGCCGCCGCCTGGCAGGATGTGCTGGCTGCACTCGCACGCCGAGCGCCCGGCATCGAGGTCGTGCTGTATCCGGCGCAGGTGCAAGGCGAGGCCGCGCCAGCTCAATTGACGCAGGCCGTCGAGACGGCGTCACGCCGCGCCACGAGCGACGGCATCGAGGCACTGTTGCTGGTGCGCGGCGGCGGCAGCATCGAAGATTTGTGGGCCTTCAACAGCGAAGCACTGGCACGCAGCATCCGGCAGTGCGCCGTGCCGGTCATCAGCGGCGTCGGCCACGAGACCGATTTCACCATCGCCGACTTTGCGGCCGACCTACGCGCCACCACGCCGACAATGGCGGCCGAGCTGGTCAGCGCGGGCTATCACGCTGCCGCGAGCGAGATCGAATCACTGCAGCGCGCACTGCAGCGACAGCTCGACAGCCGTCTGGAAACCGCAGCCCAACGGCTCGACCGCAGCGCCTTGCGGCTGGTACATCCGCGCGAGCGGCTCGCGCGTGCGGGCGAACATTTGGAACGGCTTGCACAGTCACTGGGCGGCGCATTGCGCCATCGCGTCGAGCGCGAGCACGCCCGCACGGCCTCGCTCGAACTGCGCCTGCGCGTCGCGCGGCCGCGCCTGAGCGATATCGAACGCCAGCACCACCGGCTTGCCGAGCGCCTGCACGACGCCGCCACGCGCATTCTCACACCCCGTTACGATCGACTTGACGCCCTGGCGGCACAGCTCGAATCGCTCTCGCCCGCATCCACACTGGCGCGCGGCTTCAGCATCACGCGCGACGCCCAAGGCCGCATCGTGCGCTCTGCCTCGGCTGTAGCGCAGGGCGAAACCGTATCGATCGAAGTAGCCGACGGGCACCTTCACGCCGAGGTACTCGACGCCGGGCCCGACGCGCCATCGACACCGCCCGGCGCGGGATTGTCTTGACGCCGTTTTCCCCACTAGAATGGTCGGGTTTTCGTCCCGACGAAATCCTTCAGGAACAACCACAGGAGAGACTCATGGAACACACGCTTCCGCCCCTTCCGTACGCCAAGAATGCACTCGCTCCGCACGTCTCGGAAGAGACGCTGGAGTTTCACTACGGCAAGCACCATCAGACCTACGTGACCAACCTGAACAAGCTGATCGAAGGCACCGAATACGCCAACCTCGAACTCGAAGCCATCATCAAGAAGGCTCCGGCCGGCGGCGTCTACAACAACTCCGCGCAGATCTGGAACCACACCTTCTTCTGGAACAGCATGAAGCCGAACGGCGGCGGCGAGCCGACCGGTGCTCTGGCTGACGCCATCAAGGCCAAGTGGGGCTCCTTCGAAGACTTCAAGAAAGCCTTCGCTGCTTCGGCCGCCGGCAACTTCGGTTCGGGCTGGACGTGGCTGGTCAAGAAGGCCGACGGTTCGGTCGACATCGTCAACATGGGCGCCGCCGGCACCCCGCTGACCACCGCCGACAAAGCGCTGCTCTGTATCGACGTGTGGGAACACGCCTACTACATCGACTACCGCAACAAGCGCCCGGATTTCATCTCGGCCTTCCTGAACCACCTCGCCAACTGGGATTTCGCTGCGCAGAACTTCGCCAGCTGATCACCCACGCGATCAGGACGAATGGCCCCGCAAGGGGCCATTTTCATTTTCCCATGCTCGATATCCTGTATCAGGACGACCACCTCGTTGCCGTGCACAAGCCTTCGGGGCTGCTGGTGCATCGCTCGATGCTCGATCGCCACGAAACACGCTTTGCCCTGCAGATGGTGCGCGACCAGACCGGGCGCCACGTGCACACCGTGCACCGTCTCGACAAGGGCACGTCTGGGGTGCTGCTGTTCGCCTTCCAGCGCGAAACCGCTGCAGCCCTGGCCAGTGCTTTCGAGCTGCGTGACGTGGACAAGCGCTATCTCGCCATCGTGCGAGGCCACCCACCCGAATCGGGCACCATCGATCACCCGCTGCAGCGCAAGGACGAAGAAGCCGGCTCGGAGCGCAGCGACGGCCCGGTGCAGGAAGCGGTGACACGCTTCACCCGCCTCGAATGCTTCGAGCTGCCGGTATGCGTCGACCGCTATCCGACCAGCCGCTACGCCCTGCTCGAACTTCGCCCGGAGACCGGCCGGCGCCATCAGTTGCGCCGTCACATGAAACACATTTCTCACCCCATCATCGGCGACACCACATGGGGCAAAGGCCGTCACAACCGCATGCTGGCCGAGCGCTACGGCATCGCCCGCCAGCTGTTGGCGTGCGTCGGCCTGAGCTTCCGGCATCCGGCGAGCGGGCAGCTCGTCTCGATTGAATGCCCCCTCGACGCCGATTTCCTACACATCTTGAGCGGACTGCGCAGCGACTCGCCCCTATGAGCTGTCATGGAATCGCGGCACAATGACCGTCCGATCCATTGCAGACCCATCGATTCATGAATCCGCTGCTCCAGATCAAAGAACACGGCCAGCAAGCCTGGCTCGATAACCTGTCGCGCACCCTGCTCAACGACGGCCATCTGGCCCGCTTGATCATGGACGACGGTCTTTCCGGCGTGACGACCAACCCGGCGATCTTCCACAAGGCCATCTCGGATGGCCGTTATTACGAAGACGATCTCGAGCGGCTGCGTTCGCAGCCGCTGTCGGCTGAAGAACGTTATGAGCAGCTCGTCATCCCGGATGTGCAACGCGCATGCGACCTGCTGCTGCCGACCTGGCGTGAGACCAATGGCAACGCCGGCTACGTGAGCCTGGAGGTGTCGCCGTCGCTTGCGCACGACGCCGACGGCACCCTGGCTGCGGGCGAGCGGCTCCACGCCGCTGTGGCACGCCCGAATCTGTTGATCAAGGTGCCGGCCACGCGAGCCGGGCTGGAAGCCATCGAAAACCTGGTTGCGCGCGGCATCAGTGTCAATGTCACGCTGATGTTCTCGCTCGACCATGTGGACGAAGTGGCTGCGGCCTACGAAAGCGGCATTCGCCGCTTCATCGCCATCGGAGGCGACCCGCGTGGCGTGATGTCGGTGGCAAGTCTGTTCCTGTCGCGCGTAGATGCGCGCGTCGACAAACGCCTGGAAATCCTGGGCGGCGAGGCCCTCAAGCTGCGTGGCCGCACCGCCGTGTCGCTCGCCAAGATGGCGTATCAACGCTATCGCGAACGCTTCCACGGTGCCGGCTTTGCCGATTGCATCGCACACGGGGCTCGTCCGCAATACATGCTGTGGGCCAGCACGAGCACCAAGAACCCCGAATACCACGATCTGCTCTACGTCGAGCCGCTTATCGGACCGGAAACGGTCAATACCCTGCCCGACGCCACCTTGGCCGCTCTGCGCGACCACGGCCGCGTGGCCAACAATCTGGAGCAGGACATCGACGCAGCAGAAGCCCACTTCCGCGCGCTCTCGGCAAACGGCATCGAAATGACCGAAGTCGGTGAAGAGCTGCAGGAAGAAGGCTTGCGCCAGTTCGACGTCGCCTTTGCTGAACTGCTAAAGCTGACGGCCTGACACGCTCTCGCCGGCAGCGCGAAATGCAGAACGGGGCCTTTGAGGCCCCGTTCTGCATTTCCAGCACCGGATCAGTTCGGATCGGTGGGCGCCGCCAACTGTTTGACCGCTTTCGAAGGCTGTTGGGCCACCAGCAACTTACGCGACACGCCGCGCTGCTCCCCGGCGCTGCCCAACAACTCCTTCATGTCGAGGATCAGCACGATCTGGCCGTTGGCCAAGGTCGTGACACCGGCCACGCCTTTCGGACGGAAATCGTCGAGCGACTTGATCACTGCGTCTTCACGCCCTGCAAAGGTGTCGACCGCCAGGATGAAAGACAACTCTGCCGTATGCATCAGCACGCCGTACTGAGGCGAGCTCTTCAGCGGCCAGCCGAGCAGCCCAGCCAGCGGCAACACGGGCAGCACTTCACCCCGAATGACCATCGTGGCACGGCCACCAACTTCGCGGATGTCATCGCCCGCGATCGGCAGTATCTCGCGCACCATCGACAGCGGCACGGCAAACGGCTGCTCGCCCAGGCGCACCAGCAAGACCGGCAGGATGGCCAGCGTCAGCGGCAGACTGATGACGAAGGTGGTGCCTTTGGCCGGCTGCGACGTGATGTCAATGCTGCCGTTGAGCTTCTGGATGTTGGTACGCACCACGTCCATGCCGACACCGCGGCCGGAAACGTCGGTAAGCGCCGAGGCCGTCGAGAAACCGGGCAGGAAGACCAGGTTGTAGCTCTGGCGCTCGTCCATCGAATTGGCTTCTTCGTCGGTGATCAGCCCTTTCTCGAGGGCTTTGGCGCGCAGGCGCTCGGCGCTCATGCCCCGTCCGTCGTCGGCCACGACGATGACGATGTGGTCACCTTCTTGGCGCGCCTCGAGACGCACGATGGATTTGGCCGGCTTGCCGTTGGCACGACGTTCGGCCGGATCCTCCACGCCATGATCAACCGCGTTTCGGATCAAGTGGATGATGGGATCGCCCAGATCCTCGATCATGGTCTTGTCGATTTCGGTCTCTTCCCCGACCAACTCGAGTTCGACATCCTTGCCGAGGTTACGAGCAAGGTCGCGGGCGATGCGCGGGTACTTCTGGAACAGACGCCCGATCGGCTGCATGCGGGTCTTCATGACCGCGTTCTGCAGGTCGGAAACCAGCAGATCGAGCTGGCTCACCGCCAGATCGAGCGCATGCAGCGTTTCATTGTCGGTACGCCCGCTGAGAATGTCGCTGCGCAAGGCATTCAGCCGGTTCTTGGTCAAACCGATTTCGCCCGACAGGTTGAGCACCTGGTCGAGGCGCGCGGTATCCACGCGAATCGACGTATCGCGCTGCCGCTCGGCCTCGCGCCGGCCTGCGGGGGCCCCGCCGCTCGGGCGGTCGCCAGCCCGTCGGCCTTGCGCCGCCTTGATGACTTCGTCCGCAGGCTCCTGCTCCTCCGACACCGTCACTGCGTGCTCACCGCCGGTCGCTGCAGCGTGGAGCAGCTCCCAGTCAGGCTCGCCGGAGGCTGATTTTTCTGCCGTGGGCGCTTTCACGGGCTGTGGTGCCGACGGGGCTTTCGCGCTGAGCTTGTCGTCGATGGCTAGGCTCAGACGCTCCATCAGCGCAGGATCGGCCGCCGCCGGCTGCACGCTCTGCCCGAGTTGGCCGAACATGTCTCGAATGGTGCCGGTCGCCTCGAGAATCGCGTCCATGATCTCGGGGTTGAGTTCGATCTCGCCGTTGCGCAGCTTGTCGAACAGGTTCTCGGTCAAATGACACAAGGCCACCAACTCGGTGGCATTGAGAAACCCCGCGCCGCCTTTGATGGTGTGAAAGCCCCGAAAAATGTCATTGAGCAGGCCTTTGTCGTCGGGCGCACGCTCCAGATCCACCAGCTTGTTGTCGACGCCCGACAGCAGGTCGCCTGCCTCGACCAGAAAGTCCTGCAACAGGTCTTCCATTCCCGCGAAGTCACTCATGATCTTCTCGCTTCATCTGGGCGCTCAAGCACTTCAGTGCCCAGCGCGTTGCCTGGTTTGACGACATCAGAATCCAAGGCTGTCGAGCAGATCATCGACCTGCTCCTGGGTGTTGACCACATCGCTGCGCGTCTTGTCGATGACCGGGCCGTTCTTGAGGCCTTCCTGACCGGCCGAGCGCTTGTCTTCCGGCATGGTCTCGATCAGCAGCTGAAGCAACTGCGTCTCCAGCGCCTGCGCCAGATCGACCACTTTCTTGATGACCTGACCGGTGAGATCCTGGAAATCCTGCGCCATCATGATTTCCATTAACTGCGCATTGGTCGCCTCACTGGTGCTGCGCACGTCACCCAGGAAACTGCGCGTCTCGCCGGCCAGCGCCTTGAAGTCGTCGACCGACAGTTCATTCGCGAACAACTGATTCCAGCGCTGTTCGAGCAGCTCGGCATCGCTCTGCATCTTGTCCTGCAGCGGCTTGACCAGGTCGGTGGCGTTGAGCACGCGCGACGCCGCCTGCTCGGTCATGTGGGCAATGTAGCTCAGGCGTTGGCGGGCATCGGGAATGCCTTGCACGGCATCCGTCAGGGATTCACTGTCCAGGCCGAGCGCATGCAGCGTGTCGTGCACCTGCCGTGTCATCTGCCCGATGCGGTTGAACACGGCCGGCTCGGCAGAGGCCTCATCAGCGCTCGCAGCCGTCACGCCGACAACGTCTTTGACGCTGCTCTCGAAGGTTGCGGACACCTCGTCGAACAGGGCCTGCAGGCTTTCGTCATCACCGCCAGCGCTTGCCGCTGCTGCGGGCTTGGCCGGGGCAGCCGGCTCTTCGGCATGCACTTCGGTGGCAATGCTGTCGAACAAGGCCTGCAGATCGTCGCTGTCGCCGCTGTCGTCGGTTTTGTGTTTCTTGGTCATTCTTTCCGGCTCCCCTACCGTGTGCTTCAAGCCCGCCTGCAAAGCAGGCTCACTGGCCCATCCGCTCGAAGATCTTCTGCAGCTTCTCGGACATGGTGGCCGCAGTGAATGGCTTGACGATGTAGCCGCTGGCGCCCGCCTGGGCCGCTGCGATGATGTTTTCCTTCTTGGCCTCGGCCGTGATCATCAGCACCGGAAGGTGCTTCAGCGCAGGGCTTTTGCGAATGCTCTGCAGCAACGTCAGCCCATCCATGTTGGGCATGTTCCAGTCCGTGACGACGAAATCGAAACCGCCGCCTTCGAGCTTCTGCAAGGCCACCTGCCCGTCTTCGGCTTCATCCACATTGGTGTAGCCAAGCTCCTTGAGCAGGTTGCGCACGATGCGTCGCATGGTTGAAAAATCGTCCACGACGAGGAACTTCATCTTGGGGTCAGACATTCATTTCTCCGTTAACTCGGCTGGCCACGGCGCTCAATGCCCTCTGACAAGCAGGGGGCGCAAGGTATCGGCCAGCGCGTCCGCATCGAATTTTGCCACGTAGCTATCCACCCCGACCTGCTTGCCCATCGCACGATTGGCCTGCGACGACAGCGAAGAGTGCATGACTACGGGAATCCCCTCGAAACGGTTGTCGGTCTTGATGCGGCGCGTCAGCACGTAACCGTCCATCTCCGGCATCTCGGCGTCGACGAGAATCACATCGACCTCGTCGCCCACATGGCGGCCCACCTGCTGCGCATGAGCGGCCATGTTGTCCAGACGATTCCACGCTTCGAGACCGTTCACCGCGTGCTTGTGTTTAACCCCGAGCTTGTCGAGCACTTCGGTGATCTTGCGGCGCGCAACGGCCGAATCGTCCACGAAGAAGACGTTGCGCTCATGACCACCGTGAATCGGCGCGATGGCGCCGACCACCGCCTCACCGAAGGTATTGGCGAGCACGGTCTCGACATCGACGATCGACACCAGTGGGCCACCCGGCAGCTCGGTGATGGCCGTGATGTAACTGTTGGTCGAACTGGACATGTTGTCAGGAGCGCGCACGCGATCCCACTCGACCCGCACGATGCGATCCACCTCGCTGACCAGAAAGCCCAGCGTGCGCTTGCTGTACTCGGTCACCATCATCGAGCCACCCAGCTCACCACCCGGCTCGGCCAGCCCCATGATCTTGGCGAGCGAGAGCACCGGGATGACGTTGCCTCGCAGCGAGATCAGCCCCTCGACGCCCGGCGGCATGTTCGGAGCCGGCGTGATGAATGGCGTGGCCGAGACTTCACGCACTTTAAAGACGTTGATGCCGAAGGTTTCGCCAGTGCCGAGCGAAAACAGCAGGATCTCCATGCGGTTGGAGCCAGCCAGACTGGTGCGGGCATCCACGCTGTCGAGCAGGCCGCTTGCCACGGAAGTGTTCTCAGACATGATCGCTCCTCATTTCAGCCCGGGACGATTCTCGGCAATCATTCGCCGTAGCGTCGCAGCGAGCCGCTGGGGCTCGAATTTGGAAACGTACTCGTCGACCCCGACCGATTTACCCAGCGTCTGGTTCGAATTTCCCGAAAGGGATGAATGCATGACAACCGGGATGCCCGCGAAGCGGCTGTCGGATTTGATGGTCTTGGTGAGGATGTAGCCATCCATCTCGGGCATTTCGACGTCGGTCAGGATCACGCTGACCAGATCGCGCACGCTGCGCCCGGAAGACTGGGCGTGAGCTGCGATTTTCTGCAGCTCCTCGACCGCGCGGCGGCCGTTAATGGCGCTGATGTACTGGATACCGAGCACATTCAGCGTGCGCTCGATCTGCCCCCGGGCCACCGCCGAATCGTCTGCGAAAACCACCAGACGCGTGTCGTCGACCGGCTCAATGCCATTGAACAGGATGGCTTCGTCGTAATGCGCCGTCTCGGACAGCACCTTCTCGACGTCGAGCATCATCACTAGGCGGTTATCGGGCAATTCAGTGATGGCCGTGACCAGCCCGCCCATCTTCGCAGTAAGCATTTCCGGGGGCACGCGCATCTGCGACCAATCGAGCCGCAGGATGGTATCCACCGCCTCGACCAGAAAGCCCTGCGTATGACCGTTGTATTCGGTGACGATCATGATGCCGCGCGGCGTCTCAGTGCTGATTCCGACGTATTTGGCGAGATCGACGACCGGCACCAGCATGCCGCGCAGGCTGACCATACCCTCGACACAATCCGGCATTTCGGGCGCTGCGGTGATCTCAGGCGTGCGCATGACTTCACGCACCTTGAAGACGTTGATACCGAACGTCTCCTTGCGCCCCGTGCGCGAATCATGGCCCAGAGTGAACAGCAGGATCTCGAGCTTGTTCGTGCCGGCCAGACGCGTGCGCGCCTCGATATTGCTGAACAGGTTTGACATTTCACTCTCCGCGCAAAGCGGCCTCATTCGACGGTGCGGCGGCCCTGCATGCCATGCAGGCAAGGCCCCGACCAGGTATCTGACTACTTAACGGATGGCTGGTCCGTTTTCTTTAGGGCTTTGTCCACTCCACAGCAAACCGGCCTGCCGCACGGTGTGCGATGCGATATCCGCCAGTGGCAGCACCTCATGCGCAGCCCCCAGCGACACCGCCTCACGCGGCATGCCGTACACCACGCACGAGGCCTCGTCCTGCGCAATCGTCCAGGCTCCGGAGCGATGCATCTGCAGCAGGCCGTCGGCACCATCCTTGCCCATGCCGGTAAGCAACACGCCGATGGCCGACCCGCCCAACTCACGCGCAGCCGAACGGAACAGCACGTCGACCGAGGGGCGATGGCGATTCACCGGGTCGCTGCGCTCCAGCACGCACACCAGGCGACCACCCGACGAACGCACGGACAGATGCGAGTGCCCCGGGGCGATGTAAGCCGTACCGCGGCACACGCGCTCGCCATCCTCGGCCTCTTTGACGTGCATGGCGCAGACACTGTCGAGCCGGCGCGCAAACGTGCCGGTGAACATCTCGGGCATGTGCTGCACGATGAGTACGGGCAGCATGTCGGCCGGGAAACCTTGCAGAACGACCTTGACGGCCTCGGTCCCGCCGGTGGAGGCCCCGATGCACACGTGGGTGCGGGGATGAAAACGCGCAGACGGCATGTCACGCCACCGGCGTATACACGGTTCGCCCGACCAGCTTGAACAGGTCGGCTGCGTGCTGAAAGCTCTCGGAATGCCCCGCGTACAGCGAACCTTCAAGGCCGAGCAGCGGCGCGAAGCGTTTGAGAATGGCGTACTGCGTGGGCTTGTCGAAATAAATCATGACGTTGCGACAGAAGATGGCGTCCAGCGGCCCCCGCACCCCCCAGTTCGCCTCCAGCAGGTTGATGGGCCGGAACGTCACCAAACGCTGCAGCTCGGGTTTGATGCGAACGCAGCCATTGGGCTCGCGAATGAAGTACTGCTGCAGGCGCGAGGGCGACATGCGTGCCACGCGCTCTTCCTCATAGACGCCGCGGCGAGCCGTCTCGAGCACTTCGGTGTTCACGTCACTGGCAAGAATGCTCACCTTCGGGCTCAGCGTCTTGAAGGCCTCGCAGGCCGCGATGGCCAGTGAATAGGGCTCTTCGCCGGTGGAAGCCGCACAACACCAGATGCTGATCTGACGCGACGGCCCGATGGCGCGCATCTGCTCGATCAGGATGTCGAAGTGATGCGCTTCACGAAAGAACGATGTGAGGTTGGTGGTCAGCGAATTGACGAAAGCCTCCCACTCCTTGCGGTCACGCTCGAGGCGCGAAAGGTAGCCCGCGAAGGTGGTTTCGCCGCAAATGCGCAAACGGCGGGTCAGGCGGCTATACACCATGTCCTGCTTGGCGGGCGACAGCGCGATGCCGACATGCTCGTGAATCAACTTGCGGATGCGCTCGAAATCATCGGGCGAAAAGGCGAATTCGCGAGACCCGGACCCGGGCACATGCGCAGAGGACGTCCGCGCTGAAAACGGCTGCGTCACTTCAGCACCCGAACCGCCCCGCCGCTCTCCGATACTCATGCTCGCTTCCTTGGTGCTACTGGGATCAAGATCACATTGCCCGTTGAATGTCGTCGAGCATTTCGCCCGGCACCGGTTCCGAACCCACGTCGACGCCGGGGCGCTGCTGTGTGCCGAGCACGGCGTCCTCGGTGCGTTTGTTCATCACGACAATCGCGATCCGTCGGTTCGAAGGATCAAGCGGGTCGTCTGCATTGAAGTGAATCGTGTCGGCCTGCCCCACCACTCTCAACACCTTGGCCGGGTCGAGCCCCCCCATCACCATTTCGCGGCGCGATGCATTGGCGCGGTTGGCAGACAGTTCCCAGTTCGAGAAGCCGCGATCGCCGCCGGCGAAAGGCTTGGAATCGGTATGCCCGGAAAGACTCAGACGGTTCGGCAAATCATTGAGGGCCCGGCCGATGGCGCGCAGCAATTCGCGCGTGTGTGGGCGCAATTCGGCGCTCGACAGATCGAACATCGGGCGATTCTGCTCATCCACAAGCTGGATACGCAGCCCCTCTGCGGTGATGTCGATGAGGATCTGATGACGGAATGCACGCAGGTTGGGGTTCGCTTCGATCAGTGCCTCGATGCGCCCTTTCATGTTGAGCAGCCGCGCGCGCTCGCGCGCTTCCTCCTCTTCCGACGGCATCTCGCGCGATTCGCGCGGCATGGTGGCATCGAGCGGAATCTGGCGGCGCTGCGGCTCGACATCCCCGCGCCGCACCTCGCCGATGGAACGGGTCAGATCCTGACCACCGCCGGGAATGATGCTCGAACTGTTGCCAGCCCCGGTGCCGCCTTGCTGCGAGACCACCGAAGGGTTCTGGAAGAACTCCGATATCCCTTTCAGATCCTCTTCCGCCGTGGAGCCCAACAGCCACAGCAGCAGGAAGAACGCCATCATCGCCGTCACGAAGTCGGCATAAGCGATTTTCCAGGCACCCCCGTGATGTCCGCCGTGGCCTTTATTGACCTTGCGGACGATGATCGGCTGCTGGGTATCGTCGCTCATGGCTCAACCCGCAGCGAAAACATCAGGGAATCCGTGCCTGCGCACCGCATAGTCATTATTTCTTGCGGTTCTTGATGTCTTCCTCGAGCTCAAGGAAGCTCGGGCGGTCGGTCGAATACAGCACCTTGCGGCCGAACTCCACCGCCACCTGAGGTGCATAACCATTCATGCTGGCAAGCAACACCACCTTGATGCACTGATAAATCTTCGCGCCGTCTTCGGCGCGCTGGGTCAGTTGCGAGGCGATCGGCTGCACGAATCCATATGAGAGCAGGATCCCGAGAAAGGTGCCGACCAACGCGCCACCCAGCATCTTGCCGAGCACTGCAGGCGGCTCACCCACCGAGCCCATGACGTTGACCACCCCCATCACCGCCACGACGATACCGAACGCCGGCAGGGCATCACCCACCTTCGACATGACATCGGCAGGCGCCAACGCCTCATGGTGGTGGGTTTCGATTTCGACATCCATCAGGGCTTCGATCTCGAAGGCATTGAGGTTGCCGCCCACCATCATGCGCAGGTAATCGGTGAGGAAATCGACCGCATGGTGATCGGCCATCACATCGGGGTATTTAGAGAACAGGCTGCTGCTGTCCGGGTTCTCGATGTCCGCCTCGATGGCCATCAGGCCTTCCTTGCGCACCTTGGCGAGAATTTCGTACATCAACGCCAGCAGGTTCATGTACAGCGTCTTGTTGTAACGCTGACCTTTAAGCACCGTAGGCAAAGCCTTGAGCGTGGCCTTCATGATGCGACCCGAGTTGCCGCCCACGAAACCACCGATCATCAGCCCGATGATCGCGACATACTCAAGCGGCACCCACAAGGCCATCAGGCTGCCGTGAACGGCGTATGTGCCTATCGACGACAGCAGGACGATTACATATCCGAC
Source organism: Pseudazoarcus sp. NS20 (assembly GCF_059703745.1). Lineage (NCBI taxonomy): Bacteria > Pseudomonadati > Pseudomonadota > Betaproteobacteria > Rhodocyclales > Zoogloeaceae > Pseudazoarcus > Pseudazoarcus sp. NS20. The sequence goes on along the minus strand of NZ_BAAKIY010000002.1, from coordinate 349,566 downwards.
AAGTAGGAGCACCAGTACACCTCGACCGCGATGATCTCAAGCAAGCCCAGGCTCATGCGTCGAGCCGGAACGGTATCTTAAAGTAACGGTAGGTCCCTGGGAAACTTGACCAAAAAGCCGCACAAAAAAATGCCGCCTGACGGCGGCCTGTCTTCCAAAAGGCATCCTGCGCTCAATCTGCCAACACGGCACGACCACGTACGGCGCGAGCGTTCACGCTGACCTTGCCCTGACGCTTGCCCTTGCCGGCGCGCGACGGCATGTTGCACAGCCCGCACGTGTAATCGTGCACCGGGTCGTATGCATGCGCGACGAACTTTCCGCCGCAGCAGGTGCATACCGCTGACTGCAGCATGTCGGCATCGAAGAAACGCACCAGCGTCCAGGCGCGGGTGATACTCAGAACGGGTTCGAGCGAGGCGGCATCGATGTGATCCAGGTACAGGTGGTACGCCTTGATCACGGCGTCGAGCGAGCTGAGGCCGGGACGTTGCGCGAAATACCCGTGGAACGCCATGAACAGCGAGCCATGCACGTTCGGTTGCCAAGCCATGAACCAGTCGGTCGAGAACGGCAGCATGCCCTTGGGAGGCGACATGCCACGCACTTCCTTGTAGATCTTGAGCAGGCGCTCGCGGCTCAGACTGGTTTCGGCCTCGAGCATCTGCATGCGGGCACCCAGGCTCACCATCTCGACAGCGCGGCGAACGTCGTCAGCCTCGGCAATCACGCTCTTGTTCTTCATTTCCGCTTCCTCAAGACAACTCTTCCGGCGGTTTGCCTGCTGCAACGATGGCGGCATGAATGCTCGAACTCGCGGCATCGCGCCCCTCGCCCGCAAGCAAACCCGTGAGCAGCACATCATCGAAACGAAGCGCGGCCAACACCATCTGACAACTTGCCATGCGCACCAAGCGTGCGGCCGACAGACCCGACAGCACGTCGGCCACCGCATCGCCGATGCCGAGACGGAACATCGCGGTCTCGCGATCTTCCTTCAACATCTTCTGGGCAAGCATGAGATGCGCGAGATTGAGTTCCCGGATCTCTTCCTGGTAGTCGCTTCGCTTCAAGTCCGTAGGCACGTGTAATGCGTATGGCTTGAACTTAAATAGATTTCTTACAAAACACAACCCGATACAACTCGGCCTGACAAAAAAACCACATGCATTGAATGGTCAGGCCGACCTTTTTCACGCTTGCTGTACGGCATGGATGGCATTGCGCCCACCCTGCTTCGATATGTAGGCGCCCTGGTCCGCCAATTTGATCAACGCTGCGGCGCCATCAACGTCCGCCCGCGCCTCTGCCGCCCCGATACTGACGCTCAGCGGGGTGAGCACGCCGGCAAAGTCCAGTGGCGCTTCCCGCACCGCACGTCGAGCTCGCTCCGCTCCGGCCACGACCGATGCCAGATCGGCACCCGGACAAATCACCAGAAATTCGTCCCCGCCGATACGGCAGATCACGTCCTGCACCCGCAGCGCCTTGCGTAGCGTATGCGCAACATGTGTCAAAGCCGCATCACCGGCGTCGTGCCCGAAGCGGTCGTTGATTTCCTTGAGGTAATCCACGTCGACCGCCAGGCATGAAAGAGGCCGACCGTTGCGATCGGCCACCGCCCACTCCTGCTGCAAGCGGTCAATCGCGTACCGACGATTGCGAAAACCCGTCAACGGGTCGGTCAGCGCCATGTCGTGCAAACGACGATTGGAGATCGCGAGCTGCGCGGCAAACCCGTGCAATTCAAGGCGGTCGTGCTCCAGCTCGCGCTGCAGGCGCACCTCACGCAAGCCTGCACGCAAACGTGCTTGCAGCAGCCGAGACGCAGCATCCATCGGCACGGCATCGTCACCACCCGCCTCGAGCAACAGAATCATGGCCTCGTCGCTGCGATCAGCAATGCGCAGCAGCAAATGCATGACCCGCCCGGCGCTGGTGCGGCGCAAGGCAGCGACGAGTTCGAGCAGATCAGCAGAGGCACTCACGCAACCGAGCACCATCATGTGTGGTTGCAGTTCGAGCGCGAAATCGAGCGCGTCCGCGATATCGCCACTCTCGACTACTGCACACTCTTCCTCGGCGAGAAGCTCCGCCACTTGATTTCTTTGCCTGGCGTCCTGGTCGACCACCAACACCAACGGCCTGTCTGGCATTTCGGGCACGGCGAGCCGTTCGCGCTTGCGTGCCGAGGGCTGCGACAGCGCCGGGCGTACATCGACCAGCGGGGCGGCCTCCGGAGGGCTCACTTCGGGGAAGGTACGCGAAACACCTGGCTGCAACTCCAACAGATCGAGCCATTCGCACCACAGCACAAACATGCGAGTGGCGTCGGCCAGCATCTCGTCGCGCTGAATGCCGTGCGCCTCGCCGTTGAGCTGCAGCTGTTCCAGCAGATGACGCCGTTGCGAATCGTCGGCCATGCAGAAATGCTCGAAGCCTTTGGCCAACAACGCCGACTCCAGCAACCGTGACCGACGACTGCCCGGCTCGAAGCCAGCCTGATCGGGGCAGTCCATGAAGCGCACGATCAGGGCAAATATGCTCGGCACACCCCAGTGCTCGACCATTTCCGCGCCGAGCTCCCCATGACTGATGGCGAACGCGCCTTTTTCGGCCTGCAACAAGCTGGAAACGCGTTCGTCGGCCGACTGAAGCAGCGCGGCATACTCTTCCGGGTATACGGTTGCCAAGGCCAGCTCACCCACGCGAATCAGCAAACCCAGGCTGAAAGCCTCGTCACTGCCCAATGCACGCGTGTGCCCGACGACAGCTTGCATGCCGAGAGCCATCGCCACCGATGAAGCCCAATAACGGTTGTAATCGAACGCCCGGCACTGCCCCTCACGGTGCTCGGACAGCAGCGAGAACCCGGTCGCCAAGGCGCGCACGGCAGGCACGCCCAGCACCATCAGCGCCTCCGCCACCGACATGACCGGACGCCTCCCGGCGTGCAGCATGCCATTGGCCGCTTTCAGCACACGCCCCACGAAGGCCGGATCACCACTGATTGCGCGGGCCAGCTCGGGGATGGAGACCTCGTCCTGACCGGTGAGTTGAATCACTCGAGTGGCTACACCACGAGGAGACGGCAAGCGCCCCGAGGCATGCAGCAACTCGAACGCGGTCTTGCCATCCTCAGCACCTACTAGATTTTCACCGGACTCCATACCTTCCAACCCCCGCGACTGCTGCATGTACCACGTACGACCACGTATGGTCAGATTATCCTAAGCACTGAGTCCTGCGCGCAAATACCGCTTGCGACGGGCTAAAATCGATGCCGACTGCACGAAACCGGAACACGATGAATTTTTGCTCTCACTGCGGCGCTAACGTCGACCTGCGCATCCCGCCCGGCGACAACGCCCCCAGACACGTATGCGGCGATTGCGGCACGATTCACTACCTCAACCCCAAGCTGGTCGTAGGCACGGTGACCGAGTGGGAAGATCGCGTGTTGCTTTGCCGACGCGCCATCGAACCGCGTCACGGCTACTGGACGCTTCCCGGCGGCTTCATGGAAAACGGCGAAAGCACGCTCGAAGGAGCGGTGCGCGAGACACGCGAGGAGGCGTGCGCCGAGGTTGAAGTGCATGGTTTGTTCACGCTGCTGAACATTCCCCACATCAATCAGGTGCACCTCATCTACCGCGCACGCCTGCTCGTGCCGGAATTTGCGCCGGGAGAAGAGTCGCTCGACGTGGCGCTGTTCGCGGAACATGAAATCCCCTGGAACGAGTTGGCCTTCCGCACCAACGAAGTAACACTGCGCCACTATTTCGAAGACCGCCGCGCAGGCCGCTTCGAACTGCATTGCAGCGACCTGAGGCCGAGCGGCGGCTGACGTTCAGGCCTGCACCAGACCTGCACGCAGCAAACGCTCGAAATCCGCTGCCGGCAAGGCAGGCGCAAACAGGAAACCCTGCATCTGCGCACACCCCGCACGCAGCAGCACGTCGAGCTGTTCTTCGGTTTCGACCCCCTCGGCAATCACGCGCAGACGCAGATTACGCGCCAACCCGATGATGGCATCGACAATCGCCGCGTCGTCGGCATCGACGACTACATCACGCACGAAGCTCTGATCGATCTTCAAGGCATCGATCGGCAAGCGCTTGAGGTAGGAGAGCGACGAATAGCCGGTGCCGAAATCATCGATCGCCACGCGCACGCCCATGCGACGCACTTCGTCCAGCACCGCGATGTTGCGCTCGGCAGCATCCAGCATGAGGCGCTCGGTCAGCTCCAGTTCAAGGCTCTCCGGGGGGATGCCGTATTGGGCGATCACCTCCTGCAAGGACTGCACGAAGCGCGGCAAGCGAAACTGATGTGCCGAGATGTTCACCGCCACGGTGAGGGGCGGCAGGCCGGCATCGAGCCATTCACGCACTTGCGCACAGGCCTGCTGCAACACCCAGTGTCCTATCGGCAGGATCAAGCCGCTCTCCTCCGCAACCGGAATGAAACGCCCCGGCGACACCAACGTGCCGTCCTGATCACGCCAGCGCAACAAAGCTTCGGCACCGACAATGCGGCGTGTGGCACCGTCGAACTGGGGCTGGTAGTAGAGCTCGAAGGCGTCGGCCTCCAGCGCGTTGCGCAAGGCACTTTCGAGCAACATGCACTCGAACGCACGGTCGTTCATATCACTGCGGAAGTAATGGTAGGCATTCCGGCCACTTTCCTTGCTGTGGTACATCGCCGAATCGGCATTGCGCATCAGCGTCGAAATATCACTGCCATCCTCGGGGTACAGGCTGATGCCCACGCTGGCGGTGACCAGCAACTCGCGCCCGGCCAGCTGACACGGTTCGGCCAGCGCAGCGAGCACTTTCTCGGCGACTCGGGCGGCATCCTGAGGATCTGCGATCTGCGAAAGCAGCAGGGTGAACTCATCCCCGCCGGGGCGGCTGACGGTGTCGCTCTCCCGCACGCAGCCGGCAATGCGGCGCGCCACCACCGCCAGCAATTGATCACCCACATGGTGACCCAGCGTGTCATTGATGTTCTTGAAGCGATCCAGGTCGATGAACATCAACGCAAAGCGCGTTTCGTCACGCCTACTCCGCGCCAGCACCTGATTGGCCCGGTCGTTGAACAGCACGCGGTTGGGCAGACCGGTCAATGAATCGTGCTCGGCCAGATGGCGGATGCGCTCTTCGTTGAGCTTCTGTTCGCTGATGTCTTCGATCAGCATCACCGGCCCCTTCTCGGGGTGCTTCGGATCGAGCAGACGCACATAAACGTTCGCCCAGAACCATTGCCCGCGCCCGTCGACGAAGCGCTGCTCGAAGCGCAGCACGCGCTCACCGGTCATGCCTTCGTCGATCCGCTCGCACAAATCGACGAAGGCAGCATGATCTTCGCAGTGTCGCTCCAGCGTACGCCCGACCGCGCTGTCGGCGTGCGTGCCGAACATGCGCTCGAACGCCGGATTGATCAGCAGCACACGATGCTCGCGCAGCATGAGGATGGCGATCGGGCTGGCGTCGAGGACGGACTGCAACTCTTCAGCGCGCCCGACGCTCTCGGCCCGCGAACGCGACAACTCGTCGAACAGGCGATAGAAATCCCCCGCCACTTCGCCGACCTCGTCGTTACCGACCGGCAAGGCATGCACCCGTGAGGGATCGCTGCGCAGCGCCACCACGTTGTCACGCAACACGAACAGCGGCCGCAGGAAGCCGCGCATCACGAACCACACAACCAGCCCCACCAGCACTGAAGCGCCGAGCAGCAGCAACATGGCGATGCGGTGGGTGCGCGAGATTGGCGCGAACGCCTCTTCCACCGGCAGCACCACACCGGCCACCCAATCAAGTGGCGCGACGGTGCGGAAGCTCATCTGCATCTGACGCCCGGAGGCGTCTACACCCTGTGCCGTACCCTGCCACCCGGCCAAGGCCTGGTCATACACTGGCATAGCGCCCGGTTCGGCGTAACTGACGAGCATCAGACGAGAGTTGTCGCCGATGATGGTGGTGCGCTCGCGCGTGGTCAGCACGAATTGACCGTACTGCTCGGAATAGCTGCGATTGACCCCGCCGAGAAAGGCCGGACTGAGGATGTCCAATGTGCCCGAAACGATGGCGATCAGATTGCCCAGCGAATCGAACACCGGCACCGACATGGCCAGCAGGGGCTGGCCGGTCACCACGCCCACGAACGGCCGTGACACGACCGGAGCGCCGGTCTCGACGACTCGCTTCAAATGCTCAAGGGAGGAAACATCGGCACCGATGCGGCCCTGACGCGCCGGATTGTCGGCCAGCACCTTGAGCGACGGGCTGACCACGATCAGCGCCTCGAACAAGGCCAGCGCACCCTGATTGTCGTGCAGGTAATTACGCAGGCGGTCGGGGTGATGAACGTGCTGGAAATTGATGCCCGAGCCGATGCGCTTGAGCATGTCGAGACTGACCTCGACCCGCCCGGAAACCTCGGCGGCAAAACGCGAGACAACGGCGTATTGCTGCTCGGCAATGGTCTTCTGCAGCGAGTGGCGCACCAGATAATCCTGGATGGCCACACCTGCACCGAACACCACCAGCAACAAGCCGGCCACGGCGAGCGAAGATTTGGTTTTCAGATTCACCGACTTGGCCCACCACGAAGACCCGTTTGCCTAGGTTTATAAAACCCGGCAAACCGTCGCACATCGGTGATAACCGCAAGCAACGACACTCAGTTGCGCGTGTTGCGGTCGTGCTGCGACAGCAGCGGCAAGGCGCGCTGCAGGTAGTACCCCATCGACCACAAGGTCAATGCCGCGGCGACGTAGATCAGCACGTCACCAAGTAGCTCCACCGGCAGGCCGAAGAGGGGCTCGTGATACAGCAGCAGCGGAATGGCCGTCATCTGGGCGGCCGTCTTGAACTTCCCGACGGTTGCCACCGCCACGCTGGCCGACTGGCCGATGCGGGCCATCCATTCGCGCAACGCGGAGATGGTGATCTCGCGCCCGATGATGATCACCGCCACCACGGCATCCACGCGCCCCAACTGCACCAGCAGGATCAGCGCAGCGGCCACCATCAGTTTGTCGGCCACCGGGTCAAGGAAGGCGCCGAACACCGAGGTCTGGCCCAGCGTGCGCGCAAGATAACCGTCGAACCAGTCGGTGATTGCCGCCACCACGAACAGCACCGTGGCGATCAGATTCATCTGCATGTCGGTCAGCCAGCTCGCAGGCAGATAGAACACGCCGACGAACAGCGGGATCACCGCTATTCGCATCAAGGTCAACGTGTTGGGGATGTTCAATTGCATTGGGAGCCGTCGGGGTCGGGGAAACTTCAGCGCAACGCGGAGTATATCTGCTCAGCCAGCTTGCGGCTGACACCGTCGACGCGGCACAGATCTTCCACCGTGGCCGCACGCACGCCATCGAGCCCACCGAAAGCCTCGATCAGTTTGCGCCGCCGCGTCGGGCCGACCCCCGGAATATCGTCCAGCCGCGAGCCGACACGCGCCTTGGCGCGGCGTGCGCGATGACCGGTGATGGCGAAGCGGTGCGCCTCGTCGCGGATTTCCTGAATCAGGTGCAGCGCCGGGGCATCGGCACGCAGATTGAGCGGGCCGCGGCCATCGGAAAAAATCAGCGTTTCCAGGCCAGGCTTGCGCCCCTCCCCTTTAGCGACGCCGACCATCGCCACCGATTCCAGCCCGATGTCGGCCAGCACACCGAAGGCGGCACTGACCTGCCCCTTGCCGCCGTCGATGAGGATCAGATCGGGCATGACGCCGTCGCCCTCGACGATCTTGCCGTAACGCCGCTCCAGCACCTGGCGCATCGCCGCAAAGTCGTCCCCGCCGGTGATGCCGGCGATGTTGTAGCGGCGGTACTCGGAATTCTTCATCGCACCATCGACACACACCACGCACGAAGCCACCGTGGCCTCGCCCATGGTGTGGCTGATGTCGAAGCATTCGATGCGCGCCGGCGGCTCGGGCAAGGCCAGAGCCTCGCGCAAAGCTTCCAGACGGGCGCCGACACGGCCGGCATCCTGCAGCCGCACGCGAATCGCCAGTCCGGCGTTCGAACGCGCCATGTCGATCCAGGCCTTCTCCGCGGCCGAGCGCGGAGCTACCACGCCGGCAGGTTTGTCGCTGACTTCGCTCAAGGCTGCGCGCACGCCCTCGACGCCCTGCACCACCACGATGCGCGTCGGCATCGGGTGCTCGCGATAATGCTGCTCGACGAAAGCCACCAGCGCATCATCCGCGCCGCAGCCGACCGCGCTGCTGGGGAACAGCGGGCGATCGCCCAGGTGACGGCCGCCGCGCACCATGGCGAGGTTGAGACACACCAGCCCGGCCTCCTCTACGGCCACGAGGATATCCACGTCTTCGTCCCGCCCGCTGTCTACGAACTGGCGATGCAGCACCGCCTGCAGGGCGCGAATCTGATCGCGACAGGCGGCTGCTTCTTCATAGGCCAGCCGCTCGGCCGCGGCACTCATGCGCGCGCCGAGGTCGTCGATGACTTCATTGGCGCGGCCATCCAGAAAGCGCGCCGCGAGCTTCACGTCGTTGGCATAGTCCTCGGCACTGATCAGATCGACGCACGGCGCGGTGCAACGCTTGATCTGGTGCAGCAGACAGGGGCGCGAGCGGTTCTGGAACACCGCGTTTTCGCAGGTGCGCAGACGGAAAATCTTCTGCAGCAGATGAATGCTCTCGCGCGCCGCGCCGCCGTTCGGAAACGGCCCGAAGTAGCGCGCGCCCTTGGCAAAGCCACCGCGGTGGTAGGCCAACCGCGGAAATGCATCGCCGGTGAGGCTGATGTAGGGGTAGCTCTTGTCGTCGCGGAACAGGATGTTGTAGCGCGGGGCGAGCTTCTTGATGAGGTTGTTTTCGAGGATCAGCGCCTCGGCCTCGGAACGCGTCGGCGTGATGTCCACACGCACGATCTGCGCCACCATCATGGCAATGCGCGGGCTAGGCTGCGTGCGCTGAAAGTAATTGGCGACGCGCTTCTTGAGGTTCTTGGCCTTGCCGACGTAAAGCACCTTCTCGTCAACGCCGATCATGCGATAGACGCCCGGCTCATCCGGAACCGTCTTCAGAAAGGCGCGCGCGTTGAAGGGAGCCGTTTCACTCACGACGGCAATCAGCCCGCCTTGGGAGCCAACGCAGCCAGCGTGGCACGGGCCGCGTGATACGGCTCGGCCAGCTCCAGCGCCAGGGCATCGGCAAAACGCGGTTGCGCTGCCAGCGCAGCGATGCGTGCCGAGGTCGCGGGCGACACCTCGGGCTGCCAGCGGGCCAGCAGATCGTCCGCCAGATCAGGGCGGTTGCACACCAGCACCATGTCGCAGCCAGCGCCGAATGCCGCACTGGCGCGCGCCACGATATCGCCCACCACGGTCGCGCCTTCCATCGTCAGGTCGTCACTGAAGATGACGCCGTCGAAACCGAGCTTGCCGCGCAGCACTTCGCCCAGCCAGAACGGCGAGAAGCCCGCCGGTTGCGGGTCGATGTTGCGGAAGATCACGTGCGCCGGCATCACGCCCGACAGCTGGCGACCCAAGCGGTGACGATAGGGGGCGATGTCTTCGGCCCACACCTCGTCGAAACTCCGCTCATCCACCGGAATCTCGACATGGGAATCGGCCTCGACAAAGCCGTGCCCCGGAAAATGCTTGCCGACGCAGCCCATGCCGGCGTCGCGCATGCCGGCAATCAGCGCGGATGCCAGCGACGCCACCGCTTGCGGATCGCGGTGGAAGGCGCGGTCGCCAATCACCCGGCTGCCGCCGTAATCGAGATCCAGCACCGGTGTGAAGCTCAGATCAACGCCGTGCGCGAGCAACTCGGCCGCCAGCACGAAGCCGGCTGCGCGCGCGGCATCGAGTGCCGCGACGTGATCCTCGTCCCACTTGGCGCCAAGCGTGCGCATGGCCGGCAGATGCGTAAACCCGTTGGTGCGGAAGCGCTGCACGCGGCCGCCTTCGTGGTCCACGGCCACGATCAAGGCCGGATCGCGCACGGCGTGAATCTCGGCGGTGAGCGCAGAAAGCGTTTCGGCGTCACGGAAATTGCGCGCGAACAGGATCACGCCCCCCACCAGCGGATGACGCAGGCGCTCACGTTCGGCGTCGGTCAACTCGCAACCGGCCACATCCACGAACACCGGGCCACGAGGAAGTCTGCTCACGGGATGACTCATGCGTTCAACCTTGGCGCTCGAGCACGACGAAGGCCACGACGTAGTCGGTCTCGTCGGTCAGGGTCAGATGTGCGGACAAGCCCTCGCTCTGCATGTGGGCGGCCAGTTCAGGCGAATAACGAAAGAACGGCTTACCGCGCGCGTCGTGATCGACGATCACCGCATGCAGCGTCGCCGGCGCCGCCACGCCCGTACCGAGCGCCTTGCCGAAGGCTTCCTTGGCGGCAAAGCGTTTGGCCAGAAAACGCTCCGGGTCGTTGCGCCGCGCAAATGCGGCACGCTCGTCAGGCGCCAGAATGCGATTGGCAAAACGCTCGCCGTACTTTCCGAGCACCGCGCCCATGCGCGGGATGCGAACGATGTCCGCGCCGATACCGTGGATCATCGTGCGCCCTCCTCGCCCAGTGCGGCGGCCTCGCGCATCAAACGCTTCATTTCGCGCACCGCCTCGCGCAAGCCGACGAACACCGAACGGCTGACAATGGCGTGACCGATGTGCAACTCACGCACGCCTGCCAGGCGCGCCACGGGCTGCACGTTGTAATAGTTCAGCGCGTGGCCGGCATTGAAACGCATGCCCAGCGCGCGGACGGTTTCGCCCGCGACACGCAGTTTTTCGAGCTCGGCCAGCACCGCCGGCGCATCCGCATCGCGGCCGGCATCATGGAAGGTGTGCGCATACGGCCCGGTATGCACCTCACACACCTTGGCGCCGATGCGCGCAGCCGCATCGATCTGTTCGGGAATGGCGTCGATGAACACACTGGTGACGATGCCCGCCTCGGCCAACCGCGCCACCACATCACGCAGGCGCGCCTCGTCGGCAAGCACATCCAGCCCGCCCTCGGTGGTCACTTCCTGACGCCCCTCCGGCACCAGCATGGCCATGTGCGGTTTGAGTTCGCAGGCGAAGCCGACCATCGCGTCGGTGGCAGCCATCTCGAGATTGAGCTTGATCTGGGTGAGTTCAGCCAGACGGCGCACGTCTGCGTCCTGGATGTGACGCCGATCCTCGCGCAGATGCACCGTGATGCCATCGGCACCGCCAAGATGGGCTTCGACCGCTGCCCACTGCGGGTCGGGCTCCCAGGTGCGGCGCGCCTGACGCAAGGTCGCCACGTGGTCGATATTGACGCCGAGTTCGATCACAGCTCCTGCAACTCCTTGAATACGCGGCGCGACTGCAGGGCGCGTCCGCCGAGATGATGGTTGATCAGCATACGCAGCAACGCCTTGCCTTCGCTCAGGGTCTGCGCATCGCTGAAATCGTCGTCCGCCAGCGCCAGCAGGCTGCGGCCGCTGATTTCCAGCCCTTGCGTGCCTGGCAAGGCCGGCACGGGACCACGTTCGATTATATAGAGGTAGCGCTGATCGCCCCTGATCGGTGCCCCGCCATCGGCCTCATGCTCGAGCGCCACACCGTAGCCCAGCTCGCGCAGCAAGGCCAGTTCAAAGCGGCGCAGCACCGGCGCCGGCGCAGCCTTGGCAGACAGCGCCGCAACGGCTTCGACGTAGGCACCGAACAAACCGGGGTGAGGGTCTTCACGAGCAGACAGATGCACTACAAGCTCGTTGAGATAGTAGCCGCACAACAAGGCGTGACCGCCAAGCAAGGGCTGAAAGCCGTGCCACTCGGCACGAATCAAGGTCTTCACCTCGCCCGCGCCGGACCAATCCGCCGTCAGAGGCTGAAAGCCCATCAACACGCTGCGCAGGGCTGAATGCGGGCGCCGGGCACCCTTGGCCACCACCGCCACGCGACCATGATCACGCGACAGCAATTCAACGACGAGGCTGGTCTCACGCCATGGCCGCGTGTGCAGAACGTAGGCCGGCTGCTGATCGACGCGCTGCTTCGGACTCACGGCGTATCCCGCCGCTCACTCGTAACCGAGACTCTTGAGGGCGCGCTCGTCGTCGGCCCAGCCGCTCTTCACCTTGACCCACACTTCGAGATAGACGCGGCCGTCGAACAGCTTCTCGAGCTCGACGCGCGCCTCGCTGGAAATGCGCTTGAGCTGCTCGCCGCCCTTGCCGATGACCATGCCCTTGTGGCTGTCGCGATCCACCACGATGGCGGCGAAGATGCGACGCAGGTTGCCCTCGGTCTCGAACTTCTCGATCTCGACGGCGATACCGTACGGCAATTCGTCGCCGAGCAGGCGGAACAGCTTTTCACGCAAGAATTCGGAAGCCAGAAAGCGCTCGCTGCGGTCGGTAATGTCGTCTTCCTCGAAAACCGGCGCCCCTTCCGGCAGCAGCTTCTGGGCCGTGGAAACAAGGCTGTCGACGTTCTTGCCACGTTCGGCCGAGAGCGGAACGATGGCGGTGAAGTCGCGCAGCTCGCTCATCTGCTGAATGAAGGGCAGCAAGCGCGCCTTGTCGTTGAGGCGGTCGATCTTGTTGATGATCAGCAAGACCTGCGCATCGTCCGGCAGCAGCTCGAGCACCTTGCGGTCATCATCGCCGAAGCGCCCGGCCTCGATCACGAAGAACACCGCATCGACGTCGGCCAGCGCCTGCGTGACGCTGCGGTTCATCGTGCGGTTGAGGGCATTGCGGTGGCGCGTCTGGAAACCCGGGGTATCGACGAAGATGAACTGCGCGTGCTCGTCGGTGCGGATGCCGGTGACGCGGTGGCGCGTGGTCTGCGCCTTGCGCGACACGATGCTGATCTTCTGCCCGATGAGTTGGTTCAGCAGGGTGGACTTGCCGACGTTGGGTCGCCCGACGATGGCAATGAAGCCCGTGCGAAACGGCTCGTTATCTGAATGGGTATCGCTCATCGTTCTCTCAGGGCGGCCAGCGCGCGCTCGGCAGCCTGTTGTTCCGCTGCTCGCCGGCTGCTGCCTCGGCCGGTGGCCGAGACATTCAGTGCCTGGATGGTGCAACTCACCTCGAATTCCTGCAGATGGGCTTCGCCGAGCACGCGGGTGGTTTCATAAACGGGCAGTGCCAGCTTGCGCGCCTGCAGGTGTTCCTGCAAGGCGGTTTTCGGGTCTTTGAGGGCGGTGGCTGGGTCGATTGCCGCGATTGCAGGGGCGTAGAGACGGTCGATTACCGTGCGGGCCACTTCAAACCCGGCATCCAGAAAAACCGCCGCAAAGATCGCTTCGAGCGCGTCAGCCAGAATCGACGGCCGGCGAAACCCGCCGCTTTTCATCTCACCCTCGCCCAGGCGCAGCGCCTCGCCAAGGTCGAGTTCCAGCGCCACCCGATGCAAGCCCTCCTGACGCACCAGCGATGCACGCAAACGCGACAGCTCACCCTCACGCAGTTCGCCGAAACGCGCGCACAGGGCCACTGCGATCACGCAGTTCAGCACGCTGTCGCCGAGGAACTCCAGACGCTCGTTGTTGGGCTGACCGAAACTGCGATGGGTCAGCGCCTGCTCGAGCAACGCCGGGCTTGAAAACGTGTGCCCCAGCTTGCGCTGGAGCTTTTGCAACTCCGGGCGCACTCAGCGCCCCGAGGACACGGAGAACTCGAACAGCAGGCTTACGTTGCCGGCAATCGGCACCTTTCGTTCGTAAGCGGTTTCAATCACCGCATTGGGGCCGGAGCCAGCAATGCGCAGATCAGCGCCGGTGATGCTCACAATATCGTCGGTGTAGGCGAAGCGGTCGAAAGCGCGCCGCGCATCGGTGGCCGTGGCGCCACCGACCATATCTGCGGACAACTGCCCGACCACCCGCTTGATGGCCAGATACTCGTTAAACACCGGCACGCTGCGCAGGGCGATGAAAAGCACGAAGGCCAGCAGGCCGCCGACGATGATCGTGCCAATCAGCGACAGACCGCGCTGGGAGCGAGCGGTGGAAAGGGAATGCCTCGACATCAATGAAACCCTCCTATGCGCTTCATGTCGCCGAAATTGAACCAGATGAAGAAGGCTCGACCGACGATGTTCTCGTCGGGCACGAAGCCCCACACGCGGCTGTCGCTGCTGGCGTCACGGTTATCACCCATCACGAAGTAATGGCCGGCCGGCACGGTGCAGCGCACTCCGGCCGTAGTATAGGTACAGTGATCGCGATACGGAAAATCCATGACATGCGAGATATGCGCCGGCACGTCGCGCTCGATCAGCACCGCATGCGCAGTATCTCCGAGAGTTTCTTCAAACATCGGAGAAAACAGCATGCGCTCGGGGTGCAGGTAATCACCGCTCTGCGTCATGCTGACGGCCTCACCATTGATGGTCAGGCGCTTGTCGATGTATTCCACACGGTCACCCGGCAACCCCACCACGCGCTTGATGTAATCCAGCGAAGGATCGCGCGGGTAGCGGAAGACCATCACATCGCCACGCTCCGGGTCATTGAGCGACAGCACCTTCTTGTTGATGACCGGCAGGCGGATGCCGTAGGTGAATTTGTTCACCAGAATGAAATCGCCGATCAGCAGGGTCGGGATCATCGAGCCCGAGGGGATCTTGAACGGCTCGACGATGAACGAGCGCAGCGTGAAAACGATGAGGATGACCGGGAAGAAGCTCGCCCCGTATTCCACCCACACCGGGTTCGGGTCGCCCTTGTTGCGGCGCTTGCGCGCGTAGAAGCGATCCACCGCCCACAACAGGCCGGACAACACGAGCAACGCAAAAAGGATCAATGCGAAATTCACGGCAACTCCATCAGCGGCTGGAACGGGTGCGAACGCCGGAGCGCTCTCATTTGCCTTCGTCGGTGCGCAGCACGGCGAGGAAGGCCTCTTGCGGGATTTCCACGTTGCCCACCTGTTTCATGCGCTTCTTGCCTTCCTTCTGCTTCTCGAGCAGCTTCTTTTTGCGCGTGATGTCGCCGCCGTAGCACTTGGCGAGCACGTTCTTGCGCAGGGCCTTGATGGTCTCGCGCGCAATGATGTTCGAGCCGATGGCTGCCTGCACCGCGACATCGAACATCTGGCGCGGGATCAGGCCACGCAGCTTGGTGGCCAGCTCCCGGCCGCGATATTGCGCACTGGCGCGGTGCACGATGACCGACAAGGCATCGACCTTCTCGCCACCCACCATAAGGTCGAGCTTGACCAGGTCGGCGGGGCGATACTCCTTGAACTCGTAGTCGAGCGAGGCATAACCACGCGAGACCGACTTCAGACGATCAAAGAAATCCATCACCACTTCGTTCATCGGCATGTCGTAGATCAACTGCACCTGACGGCCGAGATAGCGCATGTCTACCTGCATGCCGCGCTTCTGGTTGCACAGCGTGATCACCGGGCCGACGTATTCCTGCGGCAGGAAGATGGTGGCGGTGATGATGGGTTCGCGAATCTCGGCGTACTTGCCGGTTTCAGGCAGCTTCGAGGGGTTCTCGATGTGGAGGATCTCGCCGCTGTTCATCACCACCTCGTACACCACCGTCGGAGCGGTGGTGATGAGATCCATGTCGAACTCGCGTTCGAGACGCTCCTGCACGATGTCCATGTGCAGCAGGCCGAGGAAACCGCAGCGGAAGCCGAAGCCCAGCGCCTGCGAAACCTCCGGCTCGTATTGCAACGCCGCGTCGTTCAGCTTGAGCTTCTCGAGGGAGTCGCGCAGCTGGTCGTACTCCGAGGACTCCACCGGATACAGCCCGGCGAACACCTGCGGCTTGATTTCCTTGAACCCAGGCAAGGGCTTGGGCGCCGGACGTTGGGCGTTGGTGATGGTGTCCCCCACCTTCGCCGCTGCGAGTTCCTTGATACCGGCGATGACGAAGCCCACCTCACCCGCCGACAGCTTCTCGCGCGCCACCGAGCGCGGCGTGAACACACCCACTTGATCACACGGATACTGCGCGCCGTTGGACATCAGCAGGATGCGGTCTTTCGGCCGCAGTTCGCCGTCGATGACGCGCACCAGCATCACCACGCCCACGTAGTTGTCGAACCACGAATCGATGATCAGCGCCTTCAGCGGCGCTTCGGGGTCGCCCACCGGCGGCGGCATGCGCGCGATCACGGCCTCAAGCACCTCTTCGATGCCGACGCCGGTCTTGGCGGAGCACAGAATGGCCTCAGAAGCATCGACGCCGATGACATCCTCGATCTCGCCGCGAGCGTTCTCGGGGTCGGCTGCCGGCAGATCGATCTTGTTCAGCACCGGAACCACCTCGACGCCCAGCTCGATCGCGGTGTAGCAGTTCGCGACGGTCTGCGCCTCGACGCCCTGCGAGGCATCGACCACCAGCAATGCGCCTTCGCACGCCGACAGCGAACGACTGACTTCGTACGAGAAGTCGACGTGCCCCGGTGTATCGATGAGGTTCAGGTTGTAGATCTGCCCATCCTTGGCGCGGTAATGCAGCGCTGCGGTTTGGGCCTTGATGGTGATACCGCGCTCACGTTCGAGGTCCATGGAGTCCAGGACCTGCTCTTCCATTTCGCGGTCGGACAAACCTCCGCAAAATTGGATGAGGCGATCAGCCAGCGTGGATTTGCCGTGATCGATGTGGGCGATGATCGAGAAGTTGCGAATATGCTGCATGAGTCAACAAAAAAGGGTGCCAAACGACACCCGTAGCGGTTGGACGACCAGACGCCTGATTCTAGCCGAAATCACGTGCATGAGCACGGATTGCAGCCTCATCGAGATGGTAATGGCACAGTTCGTGCCCACTGGCCAACACCACCGGCACCAATTCGTCCCACTTTGCTTCCAGCGCCGGATCGGCATCGACATCCAGCACTTCGACCGCCCACCCCAATTCGGCGGCCAGCGGTTCAAGCTCTGCAAGCAGATCGTGACACAGATGACACCATTCACGACTCAGCACGGTGAATCGGCGCGAAACGCTCACTTGCCCGCCCGCAGACTGACAAACGAGGTTCCCGAGGCACGTTCGACCAACAAGGTGAGCACCTGCCCCTCACTCAGCTTCGCAACGATCTGCTGAAACTGGACCACGGAATCCAGCGGCGTCTGGCGCCCGCCGGCCACCACCGCGAGAATGACATCGCCGGGCCGCAACTCGGAGCGCGCAGCCGGCCCTTGAACACGGTCCACCAGCAATCCGTGAGGCACATCGTCGTCACGCCGCTGCGCTTCGGTCGGCTCGGACAGCACCAACCCGAGTCGGTCGTGCGGGGTCGGCTCCGCGGCTGGTTTGGCGACCGGATTTGGGTCAACCCACTCTCCCACCGTCAAACGCAGATCCACCGGCTTGCCGTCGCGATACAAGCTCACCGCCACGGAACTGCCAGGACGGCGCTCCGCAACGATCAGCGGCAGACTTGTGGAACCCTGCACCGCACGCCCGTCAAAACGCACGATCACGTCGCCAAGCTTGATTCCCGCTCGGTCCGCCGGGCTGCCCGGCTCGACCCCGCTCACCAGCGCTCCGTCGGCCGAAGGCAGGGCAAAACTCTCGGCCAGGGCACGCGTCACTTCTTGCACGGCGACACCGATGCGTCCCCGGCGTACGCGCCCTTCCTTGCGCAACTGGCTGAAGATATCCATCGCGACATCGATGGGAATGGCAAACGACAGCCCCATGAAGCCGCCAGTTTCACTGTAGATTTGGGAATTGACGCCGATCACCTCACCGCGCAGATTGAACAGCGGCCCGCCGGAGTTACCCGGGTTGATGGCGACATCGGTCTGAATGAAGGGCACGAAGTTTTCGTCAGGCAGCGCTCGCCCCTTGGCGCTCACGATGCCGGCGGTGACCGAATGCTCGAAGCCGAATGGCGAACCGATCGCCAGCACCCACTCACCGACCTTGAGACGATTCGGGTTACCCAGACGCGCGATGGGCAGGCCCTTCGCTTCAATGCGAATCACGGCGATATCGCTGCGCGGATCGGCCCCCACCACGGTTGCGTTGAACTCGCGCTTGTCCACCAGCCGGACGATGATCTCCTCGGCGCCGGCAATTACGTGCGCGTTGGTCAGGATGTAACCGTCCTGGCTGATGATGAAACCGGAGCCGAGCGAACGATCATCCTCGCTGCTATCGGGCTCGTCCGGGAGCTCCGGCATGAAGCGCCGCAGCAGCTCTTTCCAGTCGTCGGCTTCCTCCGCGCCGGGAATCGTGGGCAGCTTCGCCAGTGGCGCCACAGGAGTCTGAGTGGTGCTGATATTCACCACCGCCGCGCCCTGGGATTCGACGATCGCTGTGAAATCAGGGAGATTCGCTGCAAAGGTGGCGCTCGAACCGGGCAGAACCCAGACCACCAACAAACAGGCACACAGGCCATCACGCAAAAACTTCATCGAATCTCGCCGAAATCATGGGCGCACACCGCCGCCGGGCGTGCCATTTCGATACGCAGCGCGCCGCGCCAACGGCGACTGCGATGCAGAACACGGTTGAGCATGACGGCCAGAGCCAGCCCCGTGACGGCCCCGCCCACGGCATACAGATCAGCAGCGGCACCCGGAGCAAGCCACTGCCCGACCGCAGCTCCCACAATCAGCAGAACAGCCCCAAGCCCATAACTGATCATGGCGCTGCGCAGCGAAGCACCGTCACGCATCTGCAACGCGACCTCGTCACCGATGGCCACACCAAGTGTGTCAGGAAGAGAAAACTCGGAAGCCGGCGGCCGAACGGCGTACGCCAACTTGATCGACCGGCAACCGCCGGGCTCGTCACAACGGCCGCATCCTTCCTGACGGTCGATGACTTTCACGCGCGCATGGCCGTCTGCCACATCGACCACCACGGCACGCGCCTCGATCATTTCGCCTGCATCTCCAAGGCGTCGCCTAGGCGCTGCAATGCCTGCATGGGCACTTCGCCCAAAGCAGTCAGCAAATGCCCGGAGACCTCACGGCGATATACGTTGATGGCGCCGTTCTCGACCGGTCCGGTAGCGCCGCTACCTTCGTGAGCGACCGGCTCGATGAACACCGAGATCGAAGCAAGCCCATCGCTATACACCATGTGGAGCACATCACGCTGCTCCGGCCCAAGCGGCCGGCGCATTACGGTTTCGAGCGCATACCCTGGCAGAGGTTCGGACAACGACCAGCCACTGTTGCCGGCATCCACCGCAGAGCCATGCGCGGACACCACGTTCCAACCCGCGTCCTTGCGGAAGGTCGGGCGGGACGTGTCAGCCGTCACTTCGTCACCGATGCGCACCGAGCTGAACATGAACTGCTCGATGGTGGCGCCAGACTCATCCACCATGCGGGCCTTGAGGAGCAAACCGCTCTCGAGGTCGGCCCACAACATGTGACCGAAGCGCAGATCATCACGCGGCTCGAGCACTACCATCTGCGCCTCGACGCCTGCCACGCGGGACACGCGACCGGTACGTACTTCATAGTTTTCGGTAACGCGGCTCAGCGCCGTCGGCAAACGCGCCGGGAACGAACGCTGACTGCCGGAACGATCGGCAATCACAGTCTTGCGCTCGGGGAACACGCACCACACTTCGTTGTTGTTGCGAATCACCTGGCGCGGGCTGCCGTCGAGCACCTCGAGACGCTCGTACTCACCCGTCGAATCCACGACGTGCGTGATGCGCGAAGTCTCTGCAATCGGGCCCGACTGATAGATGAAGGTGCCCGAGTAGTTGAGCTCGCTGGCAGCCGAGGAGATGCGCGCAAGCCACGACAGCGGATCATTGGCCTCGCGTGCGAGAACAGGTTGCGTGACCGTCAGCGCGATGGTCAGCGCAGCGGCAAAACCCTTCATCAACGCTGCTCTCCGGGCCTGTCGGAAACGGTTCGTACATAATGCACGACACCCGGAATCGGTCCGCCGCTCATGGCCTGGTGTGCAAACATGTAATGACGATGAGCGTCATCAACCGCCGTGCTTGCACCCACCGACTGCACCGCAGCCAGTTGGGCCGCTGCAGGCGCCGTGGCAACTACGCCGCCTGCAGGCAGGCCGTCAGTGCTCGCCGGATACATGGTGAAAGCCACCAACCCGACCGCCACCACTCCCATGACCGAGGCCGCAACCGCCATCACCGGACGTCCGATGAAAGGCAAGGACGACTTGCGCGCAACCGGAGCCAGCAGCGTGGGCTCGGCGTCGAGCTGGGCCATCACGCGCGAGACGAAGCCCGGGCTATGGTCATGCTCGCCGCGCAAGGCATCGCCAACCAGGCAATATGCTTCCCACTGCCCACGCAATTCCGCATCCTGACGCAGCGCGTCGAACAGAGGCGCGGACTGCGCCGGTTCAACGTCACCATCGAGCAGTGAAGAGAGTCTTTCCTTCATGAGTACCACCTACCAACGTTTGTCGGGAGCCGTATCGAGCAGGGGACGCAGCCTTTCGGCAATCGCCTCGCGCGCACGGAAGATGCGCGAACGCACCGTACCGATCGGGCAATCCATGATGCCCGCGATTTCCTCGTAGCTCAGCCCTTCGATTTCGCGCAGCATGATTGCCGTGCGAAGCTCTTCGGGCAGAACCGCCATGGCCTCTTCGACCGTTTCGCCAATCTGCTTGGTCATCAACAGCCGCTCGGGCGTATTGATGTCTCGCAGTTGATCGCCATCCTCGAAAGTCTCGGCATCGGTCGAGTCGAAACTGGTCGACGTAGGAGCACGTCGACCTTGAGAAACGAGAAAGTTCTTCGCGGTGTTGATCCCGATGCGGTACAGCCACGTGTAAAAAGCACTCTCGCCACGAAACGAACCCAGCGCGCGGTAGGCCTTGATGAAGGTTTCCTGCGCAACATCCTCCACTTCGGCCGGATCACGAATCAGGCGCGACAACAGCCGATGCAGCTTGCGCTGGTATTTGGATACCAGCAGGCCGAATGCCTGCTTGTCGCCGCGCTGAACGCGTTCGACAAGAACCTGATCAATTTCGCGATCACTCATGCGCGGGTCGTCATTCCGGGAATCGGGGCAAAAAACCCCGGCAGTATAACGACGCGCCATGGGGACGGCAAAACCGAAGCTCTTTGCAAAGACATGGGCCCCTTCGAATAGTTCATGTATGTGTAAGGTCTTTCGGCAAAAAAGGCACGCGCCCTAATTAAGCTCACGTCGTGATATGCTCGACTCGCACTCTCGCCCCTTCGCGAAAGCCTATTCCGTGCTCAAAAACTACGACGTCCTTATCCTCGGCAGCGGCACCGCAGGCCAATCCTTGGCCCTGCGTCTGGCCGACCGCCTGCATGTTGCGCTGATCACCAAGCGCGCCCTGTCGGACAGCGCCAGCGCTTGGGCTCAGGGCGGCATCGCCGCCGTGCTCGACGCAACCGACAGTGTCGAGTCTCACGTCGAAGACACTTTCATCGCAGGCGCCGGACTGTGCGACGAAGCCGCCACGCGCTTCGTTGTCGAGAACAGCCGCGGCGCCATCGAGTGGCTGATCGAGCGTGGCGTTCCGTTCACTCGTGAAGAAGGCTCGGCACTGGGCTACCACCTAACGCGCGAGGGCGGCCACTCGCAACGCCGCATTATCCATGCTGCGGACGCGACTGGCGCAGCCGTTCAGAAAACATTGTCTGAACAGGTGCGCGAACACCACAACATCGATGTACTGGAACACCACATCGGGCTCGACCTGCTCACGGGCGACAAGCTCGGGCGCAAGGATGCCGGCTGCCTGGGCGCCTACGTGCTGGACATCAAGACCGGGCGCGTCATCACCATCGGAGCGCGGCACACGGTGCTCGCCACCGGCGGTGCCGGCAAGGTGTATCTGTACACCACCAACCCCGACGTAGCTACCGGCGACGGCATTGCCATGGCCTGGCGCGCGGGCTGCCGTGTGGCCAACATGGAATTCATTCAATTCCATCCAACCTGCCTCTACCACCCGCGGGCAAAGTCATTTCTGATTACCGAAGCCGTGCGCGGCGAAGGTGGTCTCCTGCGCCTGCCCGACGGCACGCGCTTCATGCCCGAGCACGACGATCGTGCCGAGCTTGCTCCGCGCGACGTGGTCGCGCGCGCCATCGACTTCGAAATGAAGAAGCGCGGCCTCGACTGCGTGTATCTCGACATCAGCCACAAGCCCGAGGCTTGGCTGCGCGAGCACTTCCCGAATATCTACGCACGCTGCCTGGAACTGGGCATCGACATGGCGAAAGAGCCGATTCCTGTCGTACCCGCCGCGCACTATACCTGCGGCGGCGTCGTCACCGACCTGTCCGCCCGCACGGATCTGCCGGGGCTGTATTGCGTGGGTGAAAGCTCATATACCGGGCTGCATGGCGCCAACCGGCTCGCAAGCAACTCCCTGCTCGAATGCGTGGTATTCGCCGAAGCAGCGGCTCGCGACATCCTCGCGACCCCCCGCCCCTTACCCGACAATCTGCCAGTGTGGGACGAAAGCCGAGTGACCGACGCAGATGAAGAAGTCGTGATTTCGCATAACTGGGACGAACTGCGCCGCTTCATGTGGGACTACGTGGGCATCGTACGCACCACCAAACGCCTGCAGCGCGCACAGCATCGCATTCGCTTGCTCGCGCGTGAAATTCACGATTACTACTCAAACTTCCGCGTCAGCAACGATTTGATCGAGCTGCGAAATCTGGTGGTAACCGCCGACTTGATCGTGAATTGCGCGCTGCGCCGCAAGGAGAGCCGCGGCCTGCATTTCTCGCGGGATTACCCGGCCACCCGCAAGCGCGGACGCCCCACCATTCTCAAGCCTCGTCGCTGAGCGGCTCGGGACGCGATGCCGTTTTGTGGCGCAACCATACACCCAGGGTTCGCCAGTCTTCTGTCGAACACTCCGCCCGCCAGAGCATCAATGCCCTACGCCGGCCTGAGCTGAGTTCGCGCCACTCCAACCAT
This sequence comes from Pseudazoarcus sp. NS20, assembly GCF_059703745.1. Lineage (NCBI taxonomy): Bacteria > Pseudomonadati > Pseudomonadota > Betaproteobacteria > Rhodocyclales > Zoogloeaceae > Pseudazoarcus > Pseudazoarcus sp. NS20. The sequence goes on along the minus strand of NZ_BAAKIY010000002.1, from coordinate 326,686 downwards.
CTCAACCAGACAAAGTCGGCCATTCGCCCACACGGGCGCGCCTCGCCCCCCTCGCCTTCGGGGAATCGCAACAGCCCATCGTCGCCCAACTCGATGAGCCCGGGCACGTTTCGGCTGCAGGCTCGCGCGCACGCCGCAAAGCTCAGCAAGACCAGCACGCCACCCACTACCGGCCAGACCACCCCGGGGAGTTGCGCAAACGAAATCGCCGCGATCAGATGGATCGCGGCGACAAGCCCCAGACTGCGGGAAGACGGTGAAACGACGATGGTTCGCGGGTAGCGCATCGCCAGGCACCTCTTACATTTTGCGGAAGACCAGAGTGCCGTTGGTGCCGCCAAAACCGAAGTTGTTCTTCAGCGCAACGTCGATCTTCATGTCACGTGCGGTATTCGCGCAGTAATCCAGATCGCACTCCGGATCCTGCTCGAAAATGTTGATGGTCGGCGGAGAAATCTGGTTGTGCACGGCCAGCACCGTGAAGACCGACTCCAGACCGCCTGCGCCACCCAGCAAGTGACCCGTCATGGATTTGGTCGAATTCACTACCAGCTTCTTGGCGACATCAGCACCGACCGCCAGTTTGACGGCTTCGGTTTCGTTCTTGTCACCCAGTGGCGTGGACGTGCCATGAGCGTTCAGATAATTGACCTGATCGGGATTCACGCCGGCATTCTTCATGGCATTGACCATGCTGCGACGGGGCCCGTCGGTATCCGGTGCGGTCATGTGGAACGCATCACCGCTCATGCCGAAGCCTGACAGTTCGGCGTAAATGCGCGCGCCACGCGCCTTGGCGTGCTCGTACTCTTCGAGCACCAGCACCCCGGCGCCCTCGCCCATCACGAAACCATCGCGCCCTTTGTCCCACGGACGGCTGGCAGTCGCCGGGTCGTCATTGCGTGTGGACAGCGCCTTGGCTGCCGCAAACCCACCGATCGCCAGCGAGGTGATGGTGGACTCGGCGCCGCCGCACACCATCACGTCAGCATCACCGTACTCGATCATGCGCGCCGACGTGCCGATGGCGTGCAGACCGGTGGTGCAGGCCGTGACGACGGCGATGTTCGGCCCGCGCAGGCCGAGCATGATGGACATGTGACCGGAGATCATGTTGATGATCGTGCCCGGAATGAAGAACGGCGAAATCTTGCGATGCCCACCGTTCAGGTAATCATTGTGTGTGTCTTCAATCATCGGCAGACCGCCGATGCCCGAGCCGATATTCACACCGATGCGATCGGTGTTGGCCTCGGTGACCTCCAGCCCGGAATCACGGAAGGCCTGAAGGCCTGCCGCGATACCGTAATGGATGAAGGTATCCATGCGCCGGGCTTCTTTCGGTGACAGGTATGCCCCCACGTCGAAGCCTTTCACCTCTCCGGCAATCTGCACCGGAAAGGCGGATGCATCGAAGCGCGTGATCGCGCCAACACCGGAGCGACCATTGACAAGATTTTCCCAAGCTTCAGGAACCGTATTGCCGACCGGGGAAATGCACCCCAAGCCGGTCACGACAACTCTGCGACGGGTCAATGTTCGCTCCGAATGTGGATTACTTCTTCAGGTGAGCGTTGACGTAGTCAATCGCCTGCTGAACGTTGGTGATCTTCTCGGCTTCCTCGTCGGGAATTTCGCACTCGAACTCCTCTTCCAGCGCCATCACCAGCTCGACCGTGTCGAGCGAATCCGCGCCGAGATCGTCAACAAACGAAGAATCGTTCTTGATCTCAGATTCGTTGACGCCAAGCTGCTCGGCAACGATTTTCTTGACGCGCTGTTCGATGTTCTCCATGGAGAGACTCCTTCCCTGATATGTAGAGATATTTGTGAAACTGAAACCGCGACATTCTACCAAAAACGCCGTCGGTCGCTATCGTGACAGCCACTCAGGCCATGTACATGCCACCGTTCACGTGCAAGGTGGTGCCGGTAACATAACTTGCTGCAGGTGAAGCGAGGAAGGCCACCGCAGCAGCGATCTCCTCCGGCTGCCCAAGGCGACCCAGCGCAATCTGGCCTTGCAGGCTTTCGCGCGCCGAATCAGGCAATGCCTTGGTCATGTCCGTATCGATGAAACCTGGCGCCACACAGTTGACCGTGATGCCGCGACTTCCGAGCTCACGCGCCAACGCGCGGCTCATTCCCGCCACACCAGCCTTGGCTGCAGCGTAGTTGACTTGCCCGGGGTTGCCGGCACTGCCGACCACCGACGTGATGTTGATGATGCGGCCGGTGCGGGCCTTCATCATGCCGCGCATCACCAGTTTCGACATGCGATACACCGCATCGAGGTTGGTGGAGATGACGGAAGACCATTCATCATCCTTCATGCGCATGGCGAGGTTGTCGCGGGTGATGCCGGCATTGTTCACCAGAATGGCAACCGTGCCGAATTCCTTCTCGATCTCGCCGACCAGCGCTTCGCACGCAGCCGCGTCGGTGACGTTGAGCGTGCGCCCACCGCCTTGAACGCCTGCCGTGGCCAGCCCGGCAGAAATGTCGGCAGCACCGGCGTCAGACGTTGCCGTGCCGATCACGGTGGCGCCGAGCGCGCCGAGTTCGAGGGCGATCGCACGACCGATGCCGCGCGATGCGCCGGTCACGAGGGCAACCTGCCCTTCAAGTGGCTTGCTCATGGTAATTACCTCGCCGCTGCGACCGCCTCGGAGAGGCTGGCCGCATCGTGAATGGAAGCACACGGCACATCGCCGGCGCTGCGCTTGCTCATGCCGGCCAGAACCTTGCCCGGCCCGGATTCGAAGATATGCGAGACGCCGCGCGCGGCGATGGCCTCGATGGTTTCGATCCAGCGCACCGGCGAGTAGGCCTGACGAATCAGCGCGTCGCGGATACGCTCGGGATCAGCCTCGACAGCCACATCCACGTTGTTCACCACGGCAATCGTTGGAGCGGAAATTTTCACCGTCTGCAGGCGCTCGGCCAAGCGCTCGGCAGCCGGGCGCATCATCGCGCAGTGGAACGGCGCGCTCACCGGCAACGGCACGGCACGTTTGGCGCCACGCTCCTTGGCCAGAGCCATGGCACGCTCGACAGCTGCGGTGGCACCGGCGATCACGACCTGACCCGGCGCGTTGAGGTTAGCGGCAGACACCACTTCACCCTGCGCGACCTCGGCACACACTTCGTTGATGATGGCGGGGTCCAGACCCAGAAGCGCCGCCATGGCGCCTTCACCGGCCGGCACCGCCTCTTGCATGGCCTGGGCACGGAAACGGACCAGCGGCACCGCATCGGCAAACGCCAACGCACCAGCTGCCACCAGCGCCGAATATTCACCCAGGCTATGGCCGGCCACCATGGACGGCTGCGGGCCACCAGCTGCGAGCCAGGCGCGATACACCGCGACACCGGCCGTCAACATCAAAGGCTGGGTATTCACGGTCAGCGCCAGGCGCTCGGCCGGCCCCTCTTCCACCATGGACCACAGGTCTTCACCCAGCGCTTCGGAAGCTTCGGCAAAGGTTTCGCGGATCACGGCATCGTCGCCGTAGGCGGCCATCATGCCGACCGACTGCGAACCCTGCCCCGGAAATACAAGTGCTACGGACATGCAGAAAACTCCTTCAGAAGCGGAACAGCACCGCACCCCAGGTGAAGCCGCCACCCACGCCTTCGAGCAGCACACGCTGACCACGGCGAATGCGACCGTCGCGCACAGCCACATCCAGCGCAAGCGGAATGGAGGCAGCGGAGGTGTTGCCATGACGATCCACCGTCACCACGACGTTGTCCATGGTGCGCTTCAGTCGCTTGGCGGTCGCCTGCATGATGCGGATGTTGGCCTGATGCGGAATCAGCCAGTCGATATCTTCGAGCTGCAGGTCAGCCGCGTCGATGACTTCCTGAGCCACATCACCCAGCACGCGAACGGCAAGCTTGAAGACAGCCTGGCCGTCCATGCGCAGGTACGGGTCGCCGATCACACCGCCGGCGGCCACGGTACCCGGGGCACACAGAATGGGAGAATGACTGCCGTCGGCATGCAGCGCAGTCGCCAGCACACCCGGCTCATCGGAGGCTTCGAGCACGATCGCGCCAGCCCCGTCACCGAACAGCACGCAGGTGCCGCGATCATTCCAGTCGATGATGCGCGAGAACACCTCGGCACCGACCACCAACGCGCGCCGGTTGCTACCGGAGCGAATGAATTTCTCGGCAATCGTCATGCCGTACACGAAGCCGCTGCACACGGCCTGCACATCGAACACCGCACAGCCGTTGGTGATGCCCAGCTTGGCTTGCAGCAGCGCGGCAGTACTCGGAAAAATACAGTCGGGGGTGGAAGTAGCGACGATCACCAGATCGATGTCATTGGGCTCGACGCCGGCAGCCTCCATCGCACGACGGCACGCCTCGGCGGCCAGATCGCTGGTGACCATCCCTTCTTCAGCCAGATGGCGCGCACGGATACCGGTGCGCTCGACGATCCACTCGTCGGAAGTGTCGATGCCGCGCTCGACCAGATTTTGGTTGGTGACCGGATCGCCCGGTACGTAACTGCCGGTTCCCGCAATGCGCGCGAATGTCATGCCTGGTTAACTCCGTCCACAGCGGCCATGCGGTCGCCGATTCTCTCGATGAGGCGATTCGCGGCCGCCTCGGCTGCTCGGTAAATCGCCTGCTCGTAGGCAAAGGCGTCGGCCGAGCCATGGCTCTTCACCACCACGCCGCGCAGCCCGAGCAGAACCGCACCATTGTAGACACGGTGATCCACACGTCGCTTGAAACGCTTCAGTACCGGCAGAGCCACCAGCGCAGCAAGCTTGGAAAAAACGCTTCGGCTGAATTCTTCACGCAGGAAACTCGCCAGCATCTGCGCGAGCCCTTCGGAAGTCTTCAATGCCACATTGCCGACAAAGCCGTCGCACACCACGACGTCGCTCTTGCCCTTGTAGATATCATCGCCTTCGACATTGCCGACGAAATTGAGCCCGCTGTTGCGTAGCAACTCGCCCGCCTGCTTGACGATCTCGTTACCCTTGATGACTTCTTCGCCGATGTTGAGCAGACCAACGCGCGGGCGCTCGATGTGCTCGATGGCCGCAACCAGCGAAGCGCCCATCACGCCGAACTGCAGCAGATGCTCTGCCGAGCAATCCACGTTGGCGCCCAGATCGAGCACGTAGCACTTGCCCTTCATCGTCGGCAGGGCCGTTGCGATGGCCGGACGGTCAATATCGGGAAGCGTCTTCAGGACGAAGCGCGAAATGGCCATCAGCGCACCGGTGTTACCGGCCGAGACAGCAGCATCAGCACGCCCCGCCTTCACAAGCTCGACCGCCACACGCATGGACGAGTCTTTCTTGTTCTTCATGGCGCTGACCGGCGACTCATCCATGCCCACGACCTCGGTCGCGATCTGCGTGGAAAGACGATCGGCGAATTCCGCACCGAGCTCCAGCGCGGCCGCGTCCAACGCCTCGGGGCGCCCCACCAGAATGGCTCTGGCTCGCGGATAGCTGCGAAGGAATGCGCGGGTAGCCGGCACCGTTACGACCGGTCCGTGGTCACCACCCATGCAATCTATTGCGACGGTAACATCCATGCGTTTCTCTCGGACATCCCGAAGGTGAACAAGAAAACGGCGCAGCCGCACCAGGCGCTGCGCCGTTCAATTCTGGCGTTGTTACTCGCCCTTGGTCTTGACGACCTTGCGACCGCGGTAAAAACCGTTCGGGCTGATGTGGTGACGCAGGTGCACTTCACCAGTGGTCGACTCGACCGCCAGCGGCGGGGTCGTCAGGGAGTCGTGAGCACGATGCATGCCGCGCTTGGACGGGGACTTTTTGTTCTGTTGGACGGCCATGAAAAATACTCCTGATAACTTTCTATGCGTTTACTGCACCCTGCCCGACCCGCGCAAGGATGCGAGAACGTCGAACGGCGATTTTTTTCCATCCCCGCCCTGAGGGCGCGGCGGCTCGCAACTTTCATGCACCGGAGCAATCGGAAGCGCGAGCAGCACTTCTTCCTCGATCAGCGCGATCACATCCAGATCGGGCTGCGCTTCGATGGTGTCGTATTCGTCGTTTTCGAGATCATCATCACCGATCGGGGAGCCAGGGCGAACGAGCCTCAGCACCGACACATGATCGAAATCGAACTCCAGCCCGGTCAGACAGCGCTGGCAGCGCAAGACTGGACGCCCCCGGACTTCGAGACGAAGAAACGGCTTGCCGTCCACGCCACACACTCCGGTCAGCGACCATTCCAACTCGCCCGCGGTTTCCGCAAGCGCATCGGACAGGCGCTGAAGATCGGCTAGCGCAACCCGGCCTGAAAGGCTCCGCACATCACGTGCAAAGCGAAACGGATCGGGGAGCACACAACGTCGCGACATAAGAGCGCGATGATATCATTTCGGGCTTCACTGTCAAAGAGCATTTCTGCAGCCGATGAGACTCGTCCTTGCCTCGACTTCCGCTTACCGCCGCATGCTGCTCGAGCGCCTGCTCGTTCCGTTCGAAACGGCCAAGCCCGAAGTAGATGAAACCCCCCTGCCCGACGAAACCCCGGCGGCTACGGCAAACCGCCTGGCGCTCGAAAAAGCATTGACCGTGGCCGAACGCATGGGCGATGCACTGGTGATCGGCAGCGACCAGGTAGCGCACATCGGCAACGAGGTCTTCGGCAAACCGGGCACCGTCGAGCGCGCCCACGCGCAACTGCGCCGCATGAGCGGCAACACCGTGATCTTTCACACCGCACTTGCTGTAGTGAATACGCGCAGCGGCGAGCAACTCATCGACAGCGTACCGACTGAAGTGCGCTTTCGCACGCTCAGCGAGGGTGAAATCGTTCGCTACGTTGAAAAAGAGATGCCGCTCGACTGCGCAGGCAGCGCCAAATCCGAAGGACTCGGCATCACGCTACTGGAAGCCCTTTCGGGAGACGACCCGACCGCATTGGTCGGGCTGCCGCTGATCGCACTGTCGCGCATGCTGCGCAGCCAGGGCATCGAACTCCCCTAAGCGTTCTCTCGCAACCAGGCAGTCAGCGCCGCCGTGGAGCCCATCAGCGCCAGCGGCGCTGCGCCGAGCAGCACTTCACGCGGATGGGCACCGAACTCCACTGCCACCGCATCTACGCCGGCATTGCGTGCCATCAGCAGATCGTGCGTGGTGTCGCCGATCATCAGCGTGGAAGACGGCGCCACACCAAGCTCCTCCATCAGCTCTTCCAGCATCTGCGGATGCGGCTTTGAAAAACACTCATCCGCGCAACGCGTCGCCTGAAAAAAGGGGCCGAGCCCGCTATTCACCAACGCGCGGTCGAGCCCCTTGCGACTCTTGCCGGTGGCCACCCCCAGCATGCGTCCGGAACCCGCCAATTCTTCGATCAACTCGAAAGACCCCGGAAACAGCGTCAATTCGTGATCCGTGGAAAGATAGTGATGGCGGTAACGCTCGACCATATCCGGATAGGCCTCGGGCGTCAGATCGGGCACCGCATACGCCAGCGCCTCTTGCAGCCCCAGGCCGATCACGTGACGCGCACGCAGATCGGACGGCTCCATCAAACCAAGATCGCGCGCAGAAGCCTGAATGGCACGAGCGATGGCGCCAGCCGAATCCAGCAAGGTGCCGTCCCAGTCGAAGACGATCAACTCATATCGACTCATCGACGCGCACCCCCTTCAAGACGATCCAGATAATCCTGCAGCTCCGGCGGCAACGGCGCCTCCAGATTCATCACTTCACCCGTCAGCGGGTGCGCGAACCTGAGCTTGGCGGCATGCAGGAACATGCGCTTCAACCCCTCACCCTCAAGCGATTTGTTGAGTGCGAAATCACCGTATTTGTCGTCACCGGCCAGCGGAAAGCCCAAGTGCGTGAGATGGACGCGAATCTGGTGCGTTCGCCCGGTCTTGAGCTCCACCTCCAGCAAGCTGAAACGGCCATAGCCGCGCACCAGCCGCACGATGGAGTGCGATGGCTTGCCCTCGTCCGAAACGCGCACGCGCCGCTCGCCATCAGCCTGCAGATATTTGAACAACGGCAGCTTCACGTGCTGCAGGCGATTGATCCACTCGCCGGCCACCAAGGTGAAATAGCGCTTCTGGATGCTGCCGTTGCGCTGCATGTCGTGCAGCGCCTTGAGCGCGGAGCGCTTCTTGGCGATGATCAGCAAACCGGAGGTTTCACGGTCGAGGCGATGCGCCAACTCCAACATGCGCGCATCGGGACGCTGCGCACGCAGTTGCTCGATCACACCGTAGCTGATGCCGCTGCCGCCATGCACTGCCTTGCCGGAAGGCTTGTTGACCACCACCAGCGCATCGTCTTCGTACACCACCGGCAAAGCCGCCCCGGCCGGAACCGGTGCCGCGCTCTCGCGCTGGGCGATGCGTATCGGCGGAATGCGCACCTCGTCGCCCTCCTCCAACCGATACGTCGGGCCGATACGGCCGCCGTTCACACGCACTTCGCCGCTGCGCAGAATGCGATAGACGTGGCTCTTCGGCACACCCTTGCACACCCGCAACAGGTAGTTGTCGATGCGCTGCCCGGCGTCGCCGTCATCAATGCGCACCCGCGCCACCGCAGGTGCTGCGCCTTCAGCCACTCTCTCTCCCGTCATTTCGTGCCGCGCTGCAGCACGCTCGTGCGCAGCCGCGCAAGCCTTCATAAGATTTTTGCGTTGCGGCTTGCTCATGAAATATACTCTGTGCTGGTTTTGCCGGTAATGACCGGATTTCTCCGGCACCCGAAGGTGCAGAAGCCGATCCGGAAATGAGCCCACGAGCGAGCTCCCGACAAACCCACGCAAGGCTTGCCTCGCGCGCAACAAAAGCGGCGATGGTAACCCAGACGATGAACCTCGATCCACAGGATCGAGACCTTGGACCCAGTTGCGTTAAGCACATGCAGGATCAAGAGTTCCGGCCAACGTGCGGGAACTCCGGAAAACGACCAGCCCGACCCATCAACGCCACAGAATCCCGGATGAAAGCAGTCTCTACAATCTGCTCCTGAACCCGTAAGCGCGATGGTGCGCGCCGTTCGTCCTGCCCGTGTGACAACGCGGGAGTACGAAACACATGAAGCGCATGCTTTTCAATGCGACGCAGGCTGAGGAACTCCGCGTCGCGATTGTCGATGGTCAGAAACTGATCGACCTCGACATCGAATCAGCCGCCAAAGAAGAACGTAAGAGCAACATCTACAAGGCGGTCATCACCCGCATCGAACCGAGTCTCGAAGCTGCTTTCGTTGACTACGGTTCCGATCGTCACGGCTTTCTGCCGTTCAAGGAAATCTCCCGCAGCTACTTCTCCAGCAATGGCGATGCAGGCAAAGCCCGCATCCAGGACGTGCTTTCGGTTGGCCAGGAACTCATCGTTCAGGTCGAGAAAGACGAGCGCGGCAACAAGGGCGCGGCCCTCACCACCTACATCTCGCTGGCTGGCCGTTATCTTGTCCTGATGCCGAACAACCCGCGCGGCGGCGGTGTTTCGCGCCGCGTCGAGGGTGACGAGCGCGCTGAACTGCGTGAAGTCATGGACCAGCTCGAAGCCCCTGCCGGCATGAGCCTGATCGCGCGCACCGCCGCCATCGGCCGCTCCGCCGAAGAACTGCAGTGGGATCTGAACTACCTGCTGCAACTGTGGCAGGCCATCGATGGTGCTGCGACCTCGCAGAACGGCGCTTTCCTGATCTATCAGGAAGGCAGCCTGGTGATTCGCGCCATCCGTGACTACTTCCAGCCCGACATCGGCGAACTGCTGATCGACACCGACGAAGTCTATGAGCAGGCGCGCCAGTTCATGGCCCACGTCATGCCCGACAACGTCGGCAAGGTGAAGCGCTACAGCGACGACGTGCCGCTGTTCTCACGATTCCAGATCGAGCACCAGATCGAATCGGCCTACGCCCGTCAGGTCAATCTGCCGAGCGGTGGCGCGGTGGTCATCGACCACACCGAAGCGCTGGTGTCCATCGACGTGAACTCGGGCCGTGCCACCAAGGGCTCGGACATCGAGGAAACCGCGCTGCGCACCAACCTCGAAGCCTCCGACGAAATCGCCCGTCAGCTGCGCCTGCGTGACCTCGGCGGTCTGGTGGTGATCGACTTCATCGACATGGAGTCGCAGAAGAACCAGCGCGAGGTGGAAAACCGCCTGCGTGACGCACTGCATCACGACCGTGCCCGTGTCCAGACCGGCAAGATCAGCCGCTTCGGCCTGCTCGAGCTGTCGCGCCAGCGTCTGCGCCCGGCCCTGTCCGAGACCAGCTACGTGCCTTGCCCGCGCTGCAACGGCACCGGCCACATCCGCGGCACCGAGTCGTCCGCGCTGCACATCCTGCGCATCCTCGAAGAAGAGGCCATGAAGGAGAACACTGGCGCCGTGCACATCCAGGTGCCGGTCGACGTGGCCACCTTCCTGCTCAACGAGAAGCGCTCGGACATCGCGCGCGTCGAGCTGCGTCACCGTATCCAGATCATCATCGTGCCGAACCGGCACCTTGAGACCCCGCATCACGAGATCATCCGCCTGCGCCATGATCAGCTGAACGCCGAGGACATCGCGCTGGCCAGCTACCAAATGGTCAACAAGCCGGTCGAAGAGGATCAGCGCGCAGCGGGCGCCGATGCCAGCAAGCCGGCTCGCCCGGAAGCTGCGGTCAAAGGCATTGCCCCCGGCCAGCCCGCTCCGTCGGCGGCCGCGCCTGCGCCGGCCCCGGCTGCTGTCGATGACGGCAAAGGCCTGATCTCGCGCTTCTTTGGCTGGCTGCGCCGCAGCGATGCGCCCGAACCTGCCGCAGCTGCACCGGCCGCCAAGCCGGCAGCCGACAAGCCGCGCCGCAGTCAGGAGAAGTCCGCACGCAACGAGCGTAACGGCGAAGGACGAGGCGAAGGTCGCCGCAACGGCCGCAACAGCCGTCGTGACGGCCCGCGCGAGGAGCGTGCTGAGCGCCCCGAAGAGGCTCAGAACACCCGCGGTCGCCAGAGTCGCAAGCAGGACAGCGCCGAACGCGACGCCCCGGCCGAGCGCGAGAGCACGGAAGGTCAGAGCGCCGGTCGCAGTCGCCGCGGTCGCGGCCAGCGCAACGAACCGCGCAAGGAAGAAGCCATTGTCGAGGCAGCCGTAGCCGCCGCTGTGGCCGAGACCGCGGTCGAAGCCACTACGCTTGCTGAAGCCCCCGCCACCGAAAACGGCGAGAACGGCGAAGGCGGCACCACGCGCCGCCGCCGTCGTCGCGGCCGTCGCGGCCGTGGCGGTGCAGACCGTCAGGACGCTGCCCTCAACGGCGCCGAGAACGACGGTTTCGAGTCCGAAGGCGAAAGTGAAGCGCTGATCGACGCCGCGTCGAGCGAAGCCACGCCCGCTCAGGATGCCTCGATCAAGCCCGTTGAAGTCGTCCCGGTGGCGGCCGATATCACCGAAGAAGCCGCTCCGAACGCTCCCGTTCAAGCTGCACCGGCCGCAAGCTCCGAACCGGAAGTGGTTGAAGCCGCTCCGCTGGTGGCAGACATCAAGGCCGAGGCCGCCGCTCCGGTTAGCACGGAGACGACTGCCGAAGCAATGCCGGCAGAGGAAACTCCGGCTGTCGAAAAGCAGGCTGCCGCGCCCACCGAAGAAGTCAAAGCTGCCGAGCCGGTCGCAGTCGAGATCACACCGGCCGAAGTCGTAGTTGCAGAAGCCGTAGTGGAAGAGGCTCCCGCTACAGAGCCGGCCCCCGAAACGCCGGCAAGAGCTGCGCGCGCGCGCGCTCCGATTTCACTGGTCGCGCCGCTTGAGCAGGTCGGACTGCAGCTGGTAGAAACCAAGGCAGGCAGCCAGCCGGCCCCGCAACCACAAGCCGAGGTCCGCCTGGGCCGCACGCCGCGCCGTCCCAAGCCGGTTGTGGAAGAGCCCTTGCAGCAAGTCGAAACGGGCGACAAGTAAGCAAGCCGCAGCAGCAAGTAAAAAGGCCGCCCTTCCGGGCGGCCTTTTTTTATTCACAGGGGCGTGCGCTCGTCAGAACCCCGCCACCGCGCCATCGCTGCGCGGGTCAAAAGCGCCTTCCATCATGCCGTTGGAGTGGCGCACGAGCGCACCGGCATGCCCAACTGTCTCGTCGAAGTCACCGATCACCTCGACCACATGGCGGCGTGAGCGCAAGTCGTCCACCACGCGCGCAGGGAAGCGGGATTCCACCTTGAGCGACTCGGACATGCTGCCCCAGGTGCGCCCGAGCAACCAACGCGGGGCGCTGACGGCCTGTTGAAGCCCCATGCCCATTTGCACGTAGCGGCTGAATACCGTGGCCTGCGTCTGCGGCTGGCCATCACCGCCCATCGTGCCGTAGACCATGGTGCGCCCGTCATCGAGCAAGGCCAGCGCCGGGTTCAGCGTATGGAAAGGTTTGCGGCCCGGCTCCAGAGCGTTGAGCGAAGAAGGATCAAGCGAGAAGCTGCAGCCACGGTTCTGCCAGGTAATGCCGCTTTCGGGCAGCACCACGCCGCTGCCGAACTCGTGGTAGATACTCTGGATGAACGATACGGCACGCCCTTCGCCATCAATCACCCCCATCCAGATGGTGTCACCCGGTTCGGTTGCGCCGCCCCACGCCAGCGCGCGGTTGCGATCAACCTTGCCGGCCAACTCATCCAGTCGGTCCGCCTCCAGCAGCGACTGCGCCTCGATCTTCATGTAGGCGGGGTCGGTCACGTAACGGTCACGCACGGTGAACGCCTGTTTGGTGGCTTCCACCGAGAGGTGAATGTAGTCGGCCGACATCGAGTCGACTGCGTCGACCCCGAGACGGTCGAGCACACCCAGAATGGCCAGCGAGATCACCCCCTGTGTGGGCGGCGTCATGTTGTAGATGCGCCCTTTGGAGTGCTTGAGCTCGACGGGCGTTCGCAGTTCGGCACGATGGCGCACGAGGTCCCCGGCGCTCACCGGGCTGCCGAGCTTCTGCAGGTCAGCGGCGATGCTTTGCGCCAACTCGCCTTCGTAGAAATCACGCAGGCCGGCATTGGCCAGTCGCTCCAGCGTGGCAGCAAGACGCGGCTGCTTGAACACGGCCCCGACCGCCGGCGCGCTGCCCTCAATCAAATACGTCTCAGCGAAGCCGGGCTGTACATGCAACTCCGAAAACTTGGCTGTGGTGCAGGCGGCCTGACTGTGGGTGACCGGAATACCCTCTCGCGCATAGCGGATGGCGTCTTCGAGCAGTCTCGGCAGGCTCAGCTTGCCGCCCCACTCGCGGCTGACCTGAAAGGCCAGATCCCAGCCGGAGATGGTGCCGGCAACGGTGTTGGCGGCCAGCGGGCCGCGCATCGGAATCGCCGACATACCTTTGCTGGCGTAAAAAGCACGATCCGCCTTTTGCGCAGCCGCGCCGCAGGAATCAATGGCGCGGGGAGCCTTGCCAGGCTCGGAAAACACCCAGAAGCTGTCGCCACCGATGCCGTTCATGTGCGGATACACCACCGCGATGGTGGCGGCGGCGGCGATCATCGCCTCCAATGCATTGCCGCCCTCGCGCATCACCGCCGAAGCGGACTGCGCGGCCAGGGCATGCGAAGCAACCGCGATGCCGCGCGTGGCGCGGACCGGATTGATCATCTCAATGTCTCCTCATTGCTGCTGTTGTTGTCACGACCAAGCCGAAGCCAAAACGCGGCCGCACGATACCGGAAAACCGCGCCGCTCGCGCCGGCCTCGGCAACGAGCCAAGCCGGTGACGTCGGGTACATGGCGCTTCTCACCTGCGGGCTACGTATCCCCGCTCAGCCTCGATTGTTCTCGGCCATTGCAAGCTCCATACCAGCGTTAGGCTCCGAGAATCACGGACTGGCGAATGCACGAACCGCCACCCCTGGCACATAAGTAGCGCCGGCCGACCATGGCGCGTAAATCCAAACGCCCGGTCTTTTCCGAAGCATGCTGCACGGGAGCAAAAATTGACATGTCAGCTTGCAAATTGCCATGCAAGTTTATGATCAAACAGGGATCAGTCAAGCAAATCGACGCCCGCCCAGAAGATGAGCGGGCATCACGATTCGCAACCTGAATGGTGTGAAGAGTCGTTGGAATACTCGAGCGCCATACAGCATCCAACTCTTCAAAACGCCTGCAAATCGATTTTTATGTTCAGAATCAATGCACTTTAATCGTGCATCAACCGGGGAAACGCACAACAATCATGCGCAACAGGGAAAGAATGGCTTGAGCTTCGGACTCGCCACGCGCTTGGTCTTCGCGACGAGCCATCGCCTGAGATGGGTCGAAACTGACATATCAGAAATGGAGTCAGAGCAAGGCACGCATTGTGCGGTAAGTGTATTGCTCGACGTAATCCACGAGTCGATCAGAGGCTTCACGCCCACCCGCCTCATCTTTGCGGCTGATGGAGGCTGCGATTTCAGCATGCAAACTGGCGACCATGGTGAGGTCGCCCACCTGCCGGAAGTACAGATACCAGAAGCGGCGCGTCTGCGCTTGCAGCGGCCGCATGGCAGCCGCCGCGTAATCGTTGCGTGCGGTTTCTGACACCAACGCGTTGAACTCGGCGTCTGTCGGCAAAAAGATGGATTCATCTTCCGTGGAGGCGGCCTCGCCGAAGCGCACGGCAAGCTCCCCGAATCTGCGGCACACCGCAGGCTCGGCCAGGCGCGCAGAGCGCGCAACGAGAATGCGCTCGAGCTCCCGGCGAACCTCAATCAACTTGAAATGCTCGGCAATGTCGATCTCCGACACCACGGCGCCCGAGCGCGGCAAGACCTTGATGGTGCGTTCATAAGCCAGACGTTGGAGCGCCTCACGCACCGGTGTGCGGCCGATTCCCAGTTGGGCGCTGATCGACTTTTCCGAGATGCGGCTGCCCGGCGGCAGCGTCAGCGTGACGATCATCTCTTCGATCTGCCGGTACGCGTATTGCGCCTGGGTTTCGGAGTCGCGCGGGGCCTGCTGCAGGCCCGAGTCGTTACGGGAGGATCGAGCCATGGACGTGGGCGCTGACAAGACGAGTAAATAATCTGGTGAAAATACGCTGCGCCAGCATGCCGGTCAACGCAGCGGAGCGCCGCCCTGAGACTGCGTCTCAAGGTATTCGAGCAAGCCACGAACGCCCGCTTCGCACAGATCGATGACCTCGTCGAAGCCGTCCGGCCCACCGTAGTACGGATCGGGCACGTCGCGCGGCGCACCGCCCGCGGCATGCGACGTAAACAACGCAATGCGCTGACGCAGCGACGGCGGACAGCGCCGCTGCATTTGCTCGAAGTGACTCTGATCCATCGCCAGCAACAGGTCGAAGCGCGAAAAATCGGCATCGTCGAGCTTGCGTGCGCGCTGACTGCTCAGATCGTAGCCACGCCGTGCCGCCACCTTGCAGGTGCGCGGATCGGGCGCCTCGCCAACGTGGTAACCGTGGGTGCCGGCCGACTCGAATTCCACCCGCTCGCCCAGGCCCGCTTCTGCGAACATCCGCCGCGCCACACCTTCGGCCGTAGGCGAACGGCAGATGTTGCCCGTGCATACGAACAGCACGCGCAGCGGGCGATCCATCGGCAATTCCATGGTCTCAAGCTCCGTCATGACCGTCTGCACCAAAGGCACGCTGGCGCAGCTTGAACAACTCATCGCGCATTGCCGCCGCTTGCTCGAACTCCAGATTGCGCGCGTGCTCCTGCATGGCTTTCTCGAGCTTCTTGATTTCCTTCGCCAGCGCTTTCTCGTCGAGCAAGGCGTAGTCGATGCGCGCACTGTCGGCCACGCGCGAGGCTTTCACGTCGTCGTCTTCACTCGAATACACGCCATCGATGATGTCCTTGATGCGCTTGGACACGGTGCGCGGCACGATGCCGTTCGCCTCGTTGAAGGCGATCTGCTTGTTGCGGCGGCGCTCGGTTTCATCCATGGCCGCCTTCATCGAGCGCGTGATGCGGTCGGCGTACAGAATGGCCGTGCCATGCAGGTGGCGCGCGGCGCGGCCGATGGTCTGGATGAGCGAACGCTCGGAGCGCAGAAAGCCCTCCTTGTCGGCATCCAGAATCGCCACCAGCGACACTTCAGGGATATCCAGGCCCTCGCGCAGCAGGTTGATGCCGACCAGCACGTCGAACTCGCCGAGCCGGAGGTCACGGATGATCTCCACGCGCTCGACGGTGTCGATGTCCGAGTGCAGGTAGCGCACGCGAATGCCGTTCTCGGCCAGATACTCGGTCAGATCCTCGGCAATGCGCTTGGTCAGCACCGTGACCAGTACGCGTTCCTGCACCGCCACGCGGCGTTTGATCTCGGACAACAGATCATCCACCTGCGTGATGGCCGGGCGCACTTCAATGATCGGGTCCACCAGCCCGGTTGGCCGCACTACCTGCTCCACCACCTGGCCCTGATGCTCGGCCTCGTACTGTGCGGGCGTGGCCGAAACGAAGACGGTTTGGGGCATCAGCCCCTCGAACTCTTCGAATTTGAGCGGCCGGTTGTCTAGCGCCGACGGCAGGCGGAAGCCGTATTCGACGAGGTTTTCCTTGCGCGAGCGGTCACCCTTGTACATGGCGCCGATCTGCGGGATTGCCACGTGCGATTCATCGGCGAACAGCAAGGCGTCGGCTGGCAGGTAGTCGATCAGTGTCGGCGGTGCCGCACCCGCCCCCCGGCCGGAAAGGTGGCGCGAGTAGTTTTCGATGCCCTTGCAGAAGCCCATCTCGCCGAGCATTTCGAGGTCGAACTGGGTGCGCTGCTCGATACGCTGCGCCTCCACCAGCTTGCCCGAACGGTAAAACTGCTCACGCCGCTCCTTGAGCTCTTCCTTGATGCTCTCGATGGCCTTGAGCACGGTGGTGCGCGGCGTCACGTAATGGCTCGACGGGTACACCGTGAAGCGCGCCAGCTTGTGCTTGAGGTGGCCCGTGAGCGGGTCAAATAGCGTGAGGTGCTCGACTTCGTCGTCGAACATCTCGACACGCACCGCCAGTTCGGCGTTCTCCGCGGGGAAGACATCGATCACGTCACCACGCACGCGGAAGCAGCCACGCTGAAAATCCACATCGTTGCGCGTGTACTGCATGGCCACCAGACGCTCGATGAGGTCGCGATGGGCCATGCGTTCACCTTCGCGCAAGTGCAACACCATGGCGTGGTAATCCGACGGATCACCGATACCGTAAATGCACGACACCGTTGCCACGATCACCACGTCGCGTCGCTCGAGCAGGCTCTTGGTCGCCGACAGGCGCATCTGCTCGATGTGCTCGTTGATCGACGAATCCTTCTCGATGAACAAGTCGCGCGAAGGCACGTAGGCTTCGGGCTGGTAATAGTCGTAGTAGCTGACGAAATATTCGACGGCGTTCTCCGGCAGGAATTCGCGGAATTCCGCGTACAACTGGGCCGCCAGAGTCTTGTTCGGCGCCAGCACCAGCGCAGGCCGACCACAGCGCGCGATGACGTTGGCCATGGTGTAGGTCTTGCCCGAGCCGGTGACCCCCAGAAGGGTCTGATACATCAGCCCGTCGCCAATGCCCTCGACGAGCTTTTCGATGGCCGCAGGCTGATCGCCTGCCGGGGGAAACGGCTGATGCAGCCGGAAAGGGCTGCCTTCGAAGGTGACGACGCTTGCGGTGCCCGCCGGACTTGTCATGGTAGACTCTCGCTCCTGTGCGTGGACCGAAAACCGGCAATTCAACACGGCATTGCCGGCCGGCCCCGACCGCCAATTATTTCGCAAATCGCCGCTCAAAGCACGGCCTGATCTTCCCGGACATGCGTCACGGGCTTCCGTCTTGCGGCACAACACTCGAAGGGAATGGACATGTCAGCATCGATCTTCGCCAACGTCGAAATGGCTCCGCGCGACCCCATCCTGGGGCTCACCGAGGCCTTCAACGCCGATCAGCGCAGCGAAAAAGTAAACCTGGGCGTCGGCGTGTATCAGGACGACAACGGCAAGATTCCGCTGCTGGCCTGCGTCAAAGCGGCCGAGAAAGCCCGCGTCGAAGCCGGTCTGCCGCGCGGCTACCAGCCCATCGAAGGCGCTGCAGCCTACAACGGCGCCGTCCAGAACCTGCTGTTCGGTGACAAGGCCGAGGCCGTCACCTCCGGCCGCGTGGCCACCTTCGAAACCCTGGGCGGCACCGGTGCGCTCAAGGTCGGCGGCGACTACCTCAAGCAACTGCTGCCCGGCGCCACCATGTACATCTCCGACCCGAGCTGGGAGAACCACCGTCAGGTGTTCGAATCCATCGGCTTCAAGGTCGAAACCTATCCGTATTACGAGCCGAGCACCCGTGGCGTGAACTTCCCCGCCATGAAAGAGAAGCTCGCCAGCCTGCCGGCCGGCTCCATCGTGCTGCTGCACGCCTGCTGCCACAACCCGACCGGCGCCGACATCACCGAAGCCCAATGGGGTGAAGTGGTCGAAGCCTGCCGCGCGCAGAAGCTCGTGCCGTTCCTCGACATCGCCTATCAGGGCTTCGGCGACGGCCCGGAAGCCGACACCGCCGCCGTGCGCATGTTCGCCGACAGCGGCATGCAGTTCGTCGTGGCCAGCTCGTTCTCGAAGAACTTCTCGCTGTACGGCGAGCGCGTTGGCGCGCTGTCCATCGTCACCGAGAGCAAGGAAGAGGCCGCCCGCGTCGTCTCGCAGGTCAAGCGCGTGATCCGCACCAACTACTCCAACCCCCCGACTCACGGCGGCATCGTCGCTGCAGCCGTGCTCAACTCGCCGGAATTGCGCAAGCAGTGGGAAGAAGAGCTGGCCGGCATGCGCGACCGCATCCGCGACATGCGCAGTGCCTTGGTCGAGAAGCTCAAGGCGGCCGGCGTGCAGCAGGATTTCTCCTTCGTGATCGCCCAGCGCGGCATGTTCTCCTACACCGGCCTGACCGCCGACCAGGTGGATCGCCTGCGTGAAGAGTTCGGCATCTACGCCGTCAAGTCGGGCCGCATCTGCCTGGCCGCGCTGAACTCGCGCAACATCGACTACGTCGCCAAAGCCATCGCCGCCGTGGTGAAGTAAGCCTGACATCGTCTTGACGATGCGCCGCGCGTTCCCTACAATGCGCGGCTCTGTTCCCTGATAGCTCAGTTGGTAGAGCGACGGACTGTTAATCCGCAGGTCCCTGGTTCGAGTCCAGGTCGGGGAGCCACAGAACACCTGCTTCGGGCACACGCCGGAAGCCGCAGTAAAAGTTGAAGCAGCACAATTCCCTGATAGCTCAGTTGGTAGAGCGACGGACTGTTAATCCGCAGGTCCCTGGTTCGAGTCCAGGTCGGGGAGCCAGATCAAGCAAAAGGCCGATCCACAAGGATCGGCCTTTTGCTTTTCAGCGGGCAACCGCCCGGTTGCGCCCTCAGTGAAACTGCTCCTCCTCCGTGGAACCGGTCAGCGCCGTCACGCTGGACTTGCCTCCCTGGATCACCGTGGTCACGTCGTCGAAGTAGCCGGTGCCGACCTCCTGCTGGTGCGACACGAAGCTGTAGCCGCGATCACGCGCGGCAAACTCGGGCTCCTGCACTTTCTCGACGTAGGCCGTCATGCCGCGCTGCGCGTAGTCGTGCGCAAGATCGAAGGCGTTGAACCACATTGAGTGGATGCCGGCCAACGTGATGAACTGGTACTTGTAGCCCATCGCACCCAGTTCGCGCTGGAATCTGGCGATGGTGGCGTCGTCGAGATTCTTCTTCCAGTTGAACGACGGCGAGCAGTTGTAGGCCAGCATCTTGCCCGGATGCACGCGATGCACAGCCTCGGCGAAACGCCGGGCAAAGTCGAGATCCGGCGTGCCGGTCTCGCACCACACCATGTCGGCGTACTCGGCATACGCCACGGCGCGCGACACCGCCTGATCAAAGCCTTTGTAGCTGCGATAGAAGCCTTCCGGCGTGCGTTCGCCGGTAACAAAGGGCTTGTCGTTCTCGTCGTGGTCGCTGGTCAGCAGGTCGGCCGCTTCGGCGTCGGTGCGGGCAATCACCAGCGTCGGCACGCCCATCACGTCGGCCGCCAGTCGCGCGGCAATGAGCTTCTGGTTGGCCTCGTTGGTCGGCAGCAGCACCTTGCCCCCAAGATGCCCGCACTTCTTGACCGACGAGAGTTGATCCTCCCAGTGCACACCGGCCGCACCGGCGCGAATCATGGCCTTCATCAACTCGAAGGCATTGAGCACGCCACCGAAGCCCGCTTCGGCATCGGCGACGATGGGTGCAAAGTAGTCGATGTAGCCGTCATCACCTGGCCCCACCCCTTTGCTCCACTGAATCTGGTCGGCGCGCTGGAAGGTGTTGTTGATGGCCTGCACCACCTGCGGCACGGAATTCACTGGATACAGCGACTGGTCCGGGTACATCGCGCCGTAGGTGTTGTTATCGGCAGCCACCTGCCAACCCGACAGGTAGATGGCTTTGACGCCGGCCTTCACCTGCTGCATGGCCTGACCGCCCGTGAGAGAGCCCAGGCAATTTACATAAGGGGTTTCGGTGACGAGTTTCCAGAGCTTTTCGGCCCCCACCCGCGCCAGCGTGCTCTCGGGCTGGATCGATCCGCGCAGGCGCACCACGTCCTCGGCCGAATACGGCCGCCGAATGCCTTGCCAGCGCGGGTTGGTTGCCCAGTCGTGCTCCAGGGCTGCGATTTGCTGCTGTCGATGAGGTGTCATGGCGCTCTCCTTCGGGGTCGTGAATCGATCCGGCAGGCTGTCGCGCCACGAACATCATGCGTAACGGCCCTGCCCCACCGCCGAACCGAGCGGCGTGTGAGAGGAAGTATAGGTTTCACACCGCAACGCAACAACAACTCTTATATAAGACATAAGATTTTTATTGTCGTTTAATTTCAATTAATTATTGACTTAATTTTTTATCGTGAAACGCAATTCGAGCGGACGAAATAGTTTTATCCCGCAGCGCCGCACTTTCGCCGATGTACACCCCCTTTCAACGCCAGTCGCGCCGCCTCTCGCTCGCGGCGATTGCCATCCCTGCCGTCACCCGCCCCTCTGGCATTCAGTCGAACGGCCTAAAATCCCATGCAAAAGAGCTAAAGTAAGCGCAGTGGCATCCGCTATTCAGGGTAACGCCCTCAACCACCTCGCCGTCGGGAGCAGACAATGTTCATCACCTCGCGCCGTCACCAGCAAGCCCTCGCCTCACAGCGCGAAGCGCTGGAACGACAGGTCGCACAGCACTGCAATGATCTCGACGCCATCCGGCAGAATCTGGCCTACATCGAGTTCACGCCGGACGGCCACATACTCGATGCCAACAGTCTGCTGCTCGCCACCGTGGGCTATTCACTCGACGATATCCGCGGCCGCCATCACCGCATGTTCTGCGAACCGGAATACGCCGCGAGCCCCGAATACGCAGCTTTCTGGCACGACCTTGCGCACGGCCAGCCCAAGCAAAGCACCTTCAAGCGCCTCACCAAAGGCGGTGCAACCATCTGGCTGGAAGCCTCGTACTTTCCGGTGAAGGATGGCGATGGCTCCATCACCAAGGTAATCAAGATCGCCTCCGACGTCACCCGCAACCACTTCGAGCTGCTCGACAAGACAGCCATGTTCACTGCGCTGAACAACTCTCTGGCGGTGATTGAATTCAAACCCGACGGCACCATCATCACTGCCAACGACAACTTCCTGCAGGCGGTCGGCTATCAACTGGAACAGATTCAGGGCAAACACCACGCCATGTTCTGCACCGAGGCCTTCTATCGCGAAAACCCGGACTTCTGGAGTCATCTGGCCAAGGGTCAGTTCATGTCCGGCCGCTTCGAGCGGCGCGATTCGGCGGGCAAGCGCGTGTGGCTGGAGGCCACGTACAACCCCATCGTCGATGAAGATGGCGAGGTCTACAAGGTGATCAAGTTCGCCTCGAACATCACCGACCGCGTGAATGCCAAATTTGAGGCCGCTGCGGCAGCCACTGAAACCTCACGCCGCAGCTCGCAGATTGCGCACGATGCCAAGGAAGAACTCAGCGAAGTGGTTTCCATCTCGGATGAAATCACCCGCCGCGTTGGCGAAGCCACCACCGTCAGTGCGCGCCTCAACGAACAGATTGCAGGCATCAACGAAATCGTCACCACCATCAAGACCATCGCCGATCAAACCAACCTGTTGTCGCTCAATGCCGCCATCGAGGCTGCACGTGCAGGCGAAAGCGGTCGCGGCTTTGCCGTGGTGGCCGACGAAGTGCGCAAGCTTGCCTCGAAAACCACCGAGGCCACCGCCGAAATCAGCACGGTGGCACGCGAGAACACCGAACTGACACGCCAGATCACGCAGCAGATTCACAGCATTGCCGAAATTTCATCAAGCAGTCAGCACAAGGTGCAGACCGTGCAGCGCGACATTGCCGGGGTCGATGACAGCGTGGCCCACCTGCTGGGCGTGGTCGCCCGCCTCGAAGAGTAAGCGGGCTTACTCCACCGCGGTCGTGACGATGCGTATCGGCTCGGTCAGCGTGCGGTGCACCGGGCACTTGTCGGCGATCTCCAGCAAGCGCTGACGCTCGTCCGCGCTGAGCCCCCCCACGAGACGCACCTCGCGGGTGATCTCGGTGATCTGCCCGCTCTTGTCTTCACACTCCTCGCAGTCTTGCGCATGCACGCGCCGTTGGCGTACGAGCACCGTCACCTCTTCCAGCGCAAGCTTCTTGCGGCGTGCGTACATGCGCACGGTCATGGCCGTGCAGGCGCCCAGCCCGGCCAACAGATAGTCATAGGGCGACGGCCCTTGATCGGCTCCGCCCATGGATTCGGGCTCATCGGCGACCTGCGTGTGACGCCCCGCGCGCACGGTGCTGAGAAAGCCTGCCGCGTCCGATTGCGACACGAGCACCTCACCTGCTTCAAGCGCTTCGGGCTTTTCGGCTTCGTCACGCGCAGGCAGATAGCGCTCGGCCCACACGGCAATCACGCGCGCCGCGTACGCCGCGTCTTCACGCTTGCGCAGCAGATGGTCGGCCGAATCCAGCGAAACGAAACTCTTGGGGTGCCGCGCCGCCTCGTAAATGCGCCGCGCCTGATCCACATCCACCACTTCGTCGCGCGGCGCGTGCATCACCAGCAAGGCTCTGCCCAAGTGCGAAACCCGGTCACGAATGCGGGTGGATTCGAGGTCATCGAGGAACTCGCTCGTGATGGTGAAGGGGCGACCGCCCAGGTCCACTTCCAACGCGCCCTGCTCGCGAATGGCCGTCTCGTGGTCCTTGAACAAGTGCTTCACATGCACCGGCTCAGCCGGCGCACCGATGGTCACCACCGCTTTCACCTCGGCAATGTGTGCCGCCGCGGCAAGCACGGCTGCTCCGCCCAGGCTGTGACCCACGAGCACGGTGGGCGCCGCATAGTGCTCACGCAAATGATCGGCTGCGCATATCAAGTCCGCCACATTGGAGCTGAAACTGGTGTTGGCGAACTCGCCTTCGCTCATGCCCAGGCCGGTGAAGTCGAAGCGCAGCACTGCCAGCCCGCTCTCAACCAGACCGGCGCTGATGCGCGACGCCGCGAAGATGTCCTTGCCGCAGGTGAAGCAGTGCGCAAACAGCACCCACGCGCGCGGCTCACCGGCAGGCAGATCAAGCCGTGCCGCCAGCTGGCTGCCATCGTGGCCGGGAAAGTCGAGTTTCAGTGAGTTCATGTCTGCTCCTTCGGAAATCGCCCCTTGGGGAAGCATAGTCGCCAACGACCTGCCCCCGCATCATGTGTGGCCCGTCACCCCACTGGCAACGCCCCGCGATCCACCACCCTGCGCATGACGAAGCTCGAGTGCACTCCGGTGACACCCTCGATGCGGGTGACGCGGTTGAGCAGCAAGTTCTGATAGTCGTCCATGTCGGTGACCACCGCCTTCAACTGATAGTCGGCCTGTTGGCCGGTGATCAGCAGGCACTCAACGATGTTGGGAATCTCTGCAATGCGCGCCTCGAAGTTGGCGAAGCGCTCGGGCGTGTGCTTGTCCATGCTGATGTGGATCAGCGCCATGAGCGACAAGCCCAGAGCCTTGGGGTCGAGCACGGCACGGTAGCCGGTGATCAAGCCGGATTCCTCCAGCGCACGCACGCGGCGCAGGCACGGCGAAGGCGACAGGCCAATGCGGTCGGCGAGGTCCTGGTTGCTGATGCGGCCATCGCTCTGCAGTACTTCGAGAATGGCGCGGTCGTAACGGTCAAGATTCATGCTTATGCGGTCTGAAAACGTCCAATAGGCAATTTATACGCCAAAATCCGTTAATTACGCAACAATCTGCCAACACACAAACTTCATGCGACGGAATTAGCAAGCTAATGCCTGGCCCACAAGCGTAGACTTCTTCCATCGAAGTGACGGCCATGCCCGCGGCAGATCGAGACCCGACACACCGCGCACCGCCACCCGGCCACAAGCCGGAGGCGACAGGCAGAGCGAAGCGCCACCCGCGCTTTTGCCCCCTGCCCGGCTGACCGGCACTGTCCTTGAACAGCACAAGCGAGCGCACACATGTTGAGAGATCCGTCCACCAAGTACCACGCCTACCCGCCGGTCAACCTCCCCGACCGCACGTGGCCCAACAAGACGATCACCAAACCGCCGATCTGGATGAGCACCGATCTGCGCGATGGTAACCAAGCCCTCTTCGAGCCGATGAATGGCGAGAAGAAGCTGCGCATGTTCAAGATGCTGTGCGAGATCGGCCTGAAGGAGATCGAAGTGGCTTTCCCCTCCGCCTCGCAGACCGAATTCGATTTCGTGCGCAAGCTCATCGAAGAAGGCCACATTCCCGAAGACGTGACCATCGAGGGTCTCACGCAGGCACGCGAGCCGTTGATCCGTCGCACCATCGAATCGCTTGCCGGCGCACGCCGCGCCATCGTGCATGTGTACAACGCCACGTCGGATCAATTCCGCGAGGTGGTCTTCGGCTTCACCCGCGAAGAGGTGAAGGGCATGGCCGTGAGCGCGGTGAACCTCATCAAGGAGCTCACCGCGCAGCACCCGGAAACCGAGTGGGTGTTGCAGTACAGCCCCGAAACCTTCAGCGACACCGAGCTCGAGTTCGCCAAGGAAGTGGTCGATGCGGTGACGGCGGCCTGGGGTGCCACGCCGGACAACAAGGTCATCATCAACCTGCCCGCCTCGGTGGAAGTGGCCACGCCCAACATCTACGCCGACAAGGTCGAGTGGATGCACCGCAACCTCGCCCGCCGCGACAGCGTGATCCTCAGCCTGCACCCGCACAACGACCGCGGCACCGCCGTGGCCGCGGCCGAGTTGGGCATCATGGCCGGCGCCGACCGCGTGGAAGGCTGCCTCTTCGGCAATGGCGAGCGCACCGGCAACGTCGACCTCGTCACGTTGGCGATGAACCTCTACACCCAGGGCATCTGGCCGGAACTCGACTTCTCCGACATCAACACCATCGCCCGCACCGCCGAGCACTGCACGCAGTTGCCGGTGCACCCGCGCCACCCGTGGGTCGGTGATCTGGTCTACACCGCGTTTTCCGGCTCGCACCAGGACGCCATCAAGAAAGGCTTCGCCAAGCAGAAGCCCGACGCCAAGTGGAACGTGCCCTACATGCCGATGGACCCGGCGGATGTCGGCCGCAGCTATGACTCGGTAATCCGCGTGAACAGCCAGTCCGGCAAGGGCGGCATCGCCTTCCTGCTGGAAGCCGAGTACGGCATGGTCATGCCGCGTCGCTTGCAGGTGGAGTTCTCTGCCGAAGTGCAGCGCGTGACCGACTCCGAGGGCGGTGAGATGACGGCAGGTTCGATCTGGAAGCTGTTCCAGCAGACCTACCTCGACAGCGCGAGCCCGCTGCGTTACGTCGAGCACCACCTGTTCGAACAGGGCAAGGCACAGGGCATCCGCGTCACGGTGGAGAAGGACGGAGTCACCCACATCCTCACCGGCGAAGGCAACGGCCCCATCGATGCCGCCGTGCATGCGCTGCACGCCCACGGCATCAGCGTGGATGTGCGCAGCTTCGAAGAGCGCTCGATGCCGTCGGTGGGTGACGGCAGCCACGCCCAGGCCTGCGCCTTCATTGAGGTGACCGCAGCCGGCGTTGCCGGCGACCGCTACGGTGTAGGCATCGACCCCAACATCGTCACGGCCTCGATCAAGGCGCTGATCAGCGGCGTCAATCGCGTCAGCGGGCACGCCGTGCAGGCCAAGGCCGCCTGACCGATCTCGGCGAAAAAGCAAAAGGGCGACGGTGCAGACCGTCGCCCTTTTTCATTGGGCCACGCGGGCCAGCCCTGCGGCCAGCGCGCGGGCTTCACGCTCCAGCGCTTCGTCCGGGCCGGATACCTGAGCCGCCACGGTGAGGCCCTCGCCCAGCAGGAAAAGCTGCAACGCGGCGGACTCCGGCGCCTGCAGCCCGGCGTCGCGGCACACACCGATGAGGTAGTCACGCAGCAACGCCTTGTGCTCGGCCGAGATGGCATGGGCAGCGTCCGACGCCGCCGGAAACTCGGCCGCGGCATTGATGAACGCGCAACCGTGAAAGCCCGGTTCGCGCGTCCACTCGATGATGAACTCCACGTAGGCGCCCGCGCGCTCAGGCACCGCCTCGGCCTCGATGCGCGCGCGCATCTTGGCAAAGAAGCGCTCGTCGCGATAGCGCAGCGCAGCCTGCACAAGGTCCTCCTTGGTCTCGAAATAGCGGTACAGCGTGCGCTTGGTGACGTTGCTTTCACGGCTCAACTGATCGACACCAGTGGCGTGAAAGCCCTGACGGTAGAACAAGTCAAAGGCGCTCTGGACGAGATCTTCACGTTTTTTCATGGCTTGAGTATGGCGTTGAAAAAAACAAAAGTAAACCGATCGGTTGACTTAGTATACCGATCGGTTTACTTTTGGCTCGTGGCTGCGCCGGGAACCGCCCGCCCCTCACTTCAGGAGATCGTCATGACCAAGCTTTCATCCACCGCCCCGTCGGCTACGCCGCCCGTCATCAGCCTGCCGCCGGCCCCGCCGATACGTTTCGTCCTTGCTTCGACCTTTGGCGCAATTCTGGCCATCGCACTGACCGGCTGGCTCACGCAGGCTTCCGGTTACGTATGGCAAATGGCGCCTTTCGGTGCCACCTGCGTGCTGGCCTTCGGTCTACCGGACAGCCCGCTGGCGCAGCCACGTCACATTGTGGGCGGGCATGTCGTGGCCACCATCATCGGGCTGCTGGCGCTGTGGTTGATTGGCGATGGCTGGCTGAGCATGGCCGTGGCCACCGGGCTGGCGCTGGGGGCAATGCAGGTGCTGCGCGTCATCCACCCACCGGCCGGCGCCAACCCGATGGTGGTCATCGCCAGCCAAGCCACGCCCGACTTCCTGCTCACGCCCGTACTGGCCGGCTCGGTGGCGATCGTACTGGTGGCACTGCTGGTGAATAACCTGCGCAAGAAAAACAGCTATCCGCGTTACTGGTGAGCCGCAAGGACAGGCGTCGGACCAGTCGGCCTTCCAGCCGCCTGCCGGCGCCTTGAACAGGCGTCTCAGGCGGCCGGCAAGCTGAGGCGCGCACGCAGGCCGCCACTCGCCGATGCATCCAGCAAAACCTCGCCGCCATACAGTCGCGCCAGATCGCGCACGATGGCCAGCCCCAAGCCTGAACCCGGCAATTGCTCATCCGCTCGCACACCACGTTGCAGCACCGTCTGGCGCACCTCGGCGGGCAAACCCGGTCCGTCGTCTTCAATGTTGATGCACAGGCTGTGCCCTTCCTGCACCACACTCGCCGACACCGTGCTGCGCGCCCACTTGCAGGCGTTATCCAGCAGATTGCCGAGCATCTCTTGCAAATCCTGCTCCTCGCCTGCAAAACACAGGTGCGGCGGGCACTCGCTCAAGCTCAGGGCCCGCTGCTGTTCGGCATGCACGCGGCTCATCACACGCAGCAGCCCTTCCAGCACCGGTCGCACCTCTACCCTGCGGCCGGGTACACGCACGGCTGCAGCAGCGCGCGCGCGCGCGAGGTGGTGATCGATGTGGCGGTTTGCCAGGCGGGTCTGCTCAACCACGGTCTTGGCCAGCGCACCTTCATCCCCCCCGGCAGAATTGCGCAGTATCGCGAGAGGAGTTTTCAGCGCGTGGGCGAGGTTTCCGGCCTGCGTCCGCGCACGCGCGACGACTTCGGCGTTGTTGGCCAGTACGCCATTGAACTCCTCCACCAGAGGTTGGATTTCGCTCGGATACACGCCGTCGATGCGCGGCGCGAGGCCATCGTGCACACGCGCCAGTTCGGCACGCAGCCGCCCCATGGGCTTGAGCGCAATGCGCAGTTGCACCAGCGTGGCTAGGATCAGCCCCAGCGACAGAATCACCAGCGACAGCGTGAGCAAGCCGTTGAAGCGGCTCACCGGCTCGACCACGAACGACTCGTTGCCGGCGACAAGCACGCGTACTGGACGATCCGGCGCGCTCACCGGGCGCATAGTCTGCTCCAGTACCAGCACCCGCTCACCGTCCGGAGCCGTGGCCGCGTACAAATGCAAGCCGCCGCCCGTCGGCGCGTCAGCGGGCACCGCCAGCACGCCGTCCCACAGAGAACGCGAGCGCAACGCACCCACGCGCTCCAGTTCACCGCGCTCATCGAGTTGGTCGAGCTGCCAGTACAGCCCGGAATACGGCCGCAGCAGGCGCGGATCGCTAAGCGGCGCGCGCAGCGCAAGTTCGCCATCCGCACCGACTATGAGCGCTGCCGCCAACTGATCGAGGTGCGTGCCAAGCTCCGTCTGGAACTGGCGCTGCACATGCTGACTGAACAGCGACGACAGCCCCCAGCCCGCCACCAGCACGGCCAACACGACCCAGCACGCGGTGCCGAGCAGCAGCCGCAGCCACAGGGAGCCCCGCCAGCGCGCCAGCAAAACCTTCATCACGCAGAGGGCTCCGCGCTGCCCACCAGGCGGTAACCCAGACCGCGCACGGTTTCGATGCTGCCGGCGGGCAGCTTCTTGCGCAGACGGGTGACGAACACCTCAATGGTGTTGGAATCACGCTCGTAGTCCTGCGCATACAGGTGTTCAGTCAGCTCACTGCGCGAGATCACCTGTTCAGGGCGGTGCATCAGGTAGGACAGCAGGCGGAACTCGTGGCTGGTCAGTGCCACCCCGACCCCACTCACGGTCACTTCGCCGCGTGCGGTGTCGAGCACCAGCGGGCCGAGTTCGATGATCGAGCTGGCGTGCCCCGCCGAGCGCCGGATGAGCGCACGCAGACGGGCCAACAGCTCTTGCATGTTGAACGGCTTGGTCAGGTAATCATCGGCGCCGGCGTCGATGCCCGTCACCTTCTCATGCCAGCCATCGCGCGCGGTCAGGATCAGCACCGGCACGCGCATATCCGCCGCGCGCCATTTGCGCAGTACGGTGAGGCCGTCCATGCGCGGCAGCCCGAGATCGAGCACTACGGCGTCGTAGCGTTCAACCTCGCCTAGGTAATGACCATCCACGCCATCGGCCGCGCAATCGACGGCATAACCGGCCCCGTGCAGGGCCTCACGCAATTGTGCCGCCAGCGCCGGCTCATCCTCCACCACCAGCAGTCGCATCAGCGTTTCCCCTTGCGGCCCTTGACCTTCAGCACCGACGCCTCGCGCGCGTCGAGTTCAAGCTCGAGCATGCCGCCGTCGCGGCTGAGTAACTTGATCTCGTAGATCCACATGCCGTCCTCACGCTCCAGCTCGACTTCCAGCACCTCGCCGGGGTACTCCACCGCGACGCGGTCCAGCACTACGCGCAGCGGCAGGATCTCGCCCGCCTCCAGTGCGCGGCGCGCGCGTTCATGGTCGTCATCGTCGGCATGCAGAAGAGGTGCCGGCAGCAAGGCCATGGCAAGCACCACACAGGCGCCCCTGCACACGTTCGCTACGGAAAAATTCTTCACGCCCTTCCCTCTTTCGCTGGTTCATCCAGTGCGCTTTTAACCCGCCAGACATGAACGACACGTGAACACGCCATTCAGGATCGATTCAGTCAGCCGAATCCAGAATGCGTCCCAGGGTCGGATCAGCGGCCTGAATTCAACATGACTGAGGAGTAGACCATGAAAAACAACAGCCTTCTTGCCGCCATCGTGATGAGTGCCAGCTTCGTGGCCGCGGGCAGTGCCCTGGCCCAGGCGCCGCAACCCAATGCCGAACGCCCTGCCGCAAGCGCCGGCAGCGAATGGCTGGGCGCACAGGACATCGTGCAGCGACTGGAAGCGGCGGGCTACCGCAACTTCGAGGAAGTGGAGCGCAAATCCACCGGCTACCGCGTCAAGGCCACGGATTCCAACGGACAGCGCGTGAAACTCCACGTCGATCCGCTCACCGGCAAGGTCATGAACGACCAGTGGCTGGATGCACAGGCAATCCTCAGCCGCCTGGCCGAAGCCGGCTACAGCAATTTCACCGAGGTCGAGCGTGAATCCGACGGCTACGAGGTCAAGGCCACCGACGCGCAGGGCCGGCACGTGGAACTGGACGTGCATCCGATCACCGGCGAGGTCGTGAAAATCGAGGTCAAGCACGGCAAGCAGCGCTGAGGCATCAGGGCATCGGCCAAGCCAACGCCGGCCGATGCCCTGCCGCTGATTTGTCACAATCCTCACACACGGGAAACTCGTGCAGCGGATTGCGCTCGCAACTGAATGATCGACGTACTCGTGAAACTGCTGAACTGGTTCTTCAACACCTTCGAACGCCGCTGGGGCCTGCATATGGGTCGCAAGCCCGCGCCGCGCGGGAAAAGCTGCCCGGCATGCGGCGGTGAGGGCATTCTGGCGGACAGCGGGGACGTGTGCCCGGGCTGTCAGGGCAGCGGAAGGGTCGACACCTGAAACGCCATCAGGTGGTCACAGGGTGACATCGCCCGCCGGCAGCTCGACATCCACACCCAACCCGCCCAGCGGCGAGGCGCCGAAGCGCAGGTTGCCGCCATGCAGTTCGACCACGCGCAACGCAATCGACAACCCCAGCCCGGCGCCGCCGCCTTCGTCCAAGCGGCAGAAGCGCTCCGTCAAGCGCGCGCGATCAGTCTCCGGCACGCCTGCGCCATCATCTTCCACGCTGAGCCGCAAGATGCCGTCGCCCCGCTCCAGGCTCACCCGGATACGCCCACCCTTGGGCGCATGACGAATGGCGTTGCCGACCAGATTGCGCACCAGCGTGCCGATGCCGGCGGCGTCACACGGCAGGCGCAAGCCGGCCTGCTCGTCGGCGATGTAATCAAGCTCCTGATGGCGCGCGAGCGCGAGCGGCGTGAGCTCGGCCAGCTCCTCACGCACCACCACACCCAGATCATGTTCCGTGCGCGCCATGCCGGCGGCGCCGGGCTCCAGACGAGCCAGCGTTAGCAACTGCTCGACCACACGGGTGGCACGCTCGACCCCGCCGCCGAGGGCGCGCAGTGAGTGGGCGCGATCTTCGGGGTCCGCCGCATCCACCGCGTTCTGCGCCTGAATGCGCAGCACCGCGAGCGGCGTGCGCAACTCGTGCGCAGCATCGGCGAGAAAGCGCTTTTCGCGTTCGAGCACCGTATCGACCTGAGCCAGCAGACGATTGAGCGCAGCAATCACGGGCTCGAGCTCGGCCGGTAGCGGGGCCATCGACATCGGCGCAAGGTTGTCGGCATCGCGCGAGCGGATGGTGCTGACCATGCGCTGCAGTGGCGCCAAGCCCCACCCCACCGCCAGCCACACCAGCAGCGCGATCAGCGGCAGGCCGATCAAGTCGGGCACCAGCCCGCGCAGCGTGATGCTGCCGACCATTTCACCGCGCACGTCGTCACGCTCCCCGACGATCACCCAACGCGTGCCGATTTCGTCGGGCAGCACGAACACCCGCCAGCCATGCCGGCCACCGAGCTCGACATTGCGGTACCCCCCGAGCTGGCCACCCAGTTCGTTCAACGCCTGTCCGACCGGCATGCCGTCAGGCCGGCCGGCCTGCTGCAACAGGCTGGTCAGCAGGCCCGCCGGCGCGCTGGCCGATTCAAGTAGTGTCGCACCCTCACCATCGACCAACTGGAACATCAGGCGCCGCTCGTAATGGTGGCCGGGGCGGCCCTCCCGGGCGCTGCTTGCGGCATCGTCGAGCACGCGTTGGAGCACGGCGCGCTCGCCCCCATCAACATCGTGCGTGACCAGGCCCAGCACCAGCCGGGCACTCTGCGCCAACTGCGCGTCGAACAACTCTTCGATCTCGTGGCGCGCATCGCGATAGCCCTTGTAGGCCAGCAGCGTCATCGAGACGCCCAACAGGGTGAGCACCAGCACCAGCGTGCGCGAACGGATGGAGCGCATCAGGCCTTGTCCACCAGATAGCCGATGCCGCGCACGGTGCGAATCAGGTCGCTGGAAAACTTGCGCCGCAGGTGATGCACATGGACTTCCAGCGCATTGCTTTCGACGTCTTCATCCCAGCCGTACAGCACCTGCTGCAGCTTGTCGCGCGTGAATACGCGGCCGGGCTGGCTGAGCAGTTCGTGCAGCAGCAGGAATTCCTTGGGGGTCAGCGACACCGGCGTGTCGTCCAGGGTAACCGCCTGGGAGGCCGGATCGAGCGAGATGTTGCGATACACCAGCGCCGGCTGCGGGCGGTTGAAACTGCGCCGCAACAATGCGCGCAGCCGAGCCTTGAGCTCGGCCACGTCGAAGGGCTTGACGAGGTAGTCGTCCGCCCCGGCGTCCAGCCCGGCAATGCGGTCGGAAGTCGCATCGCGTGCGGTGAGCACCAGCACCGGCAGCGGGTTGCCCGCCGCACGCAGCGCGCGCAGCACCTCCAGCCCATCCATGCGCGGCAGGCCGAGGTCGAGAATGGCGATGTCGAAGCTCTCGGTAGAGAGCGCATGCAAGGCACTGCGGCCGTCCTGCAACCAATCGACGGCGTAGCGCTCGGGTTTGAGGGCAACGCGTATGCCCTCGCCCAGATCCTGATCATCCTCGACCAGCAGTACCCGCATCCCCTCTCCCCGGCTCGTGGCGTGTTGAAACGCCGCGTCAGTTCAACTGCTGATTCACCTTCGCCAGCAGCGCGGTGATCTCGGCGCGGCGGCCGTCGTCGGCCACTTCACGCCCCGGCCGCGCGGCAGCGGCCTGCGCGCGCAGCAAGGCCACGCGCGATTCATCATAGCGCTTCTCGCGGAACAGCAAATCGCCATAGAAATAGTTGGGGTCGATGCCATCGGGGTTGAGTTCCAGCGCCTTCTTCAGCAAGGCTTCGGCGCGCTTGTCGTCGCGAAAGGCAATCGGCCAGCCGGGTACCTGGTAATACAGCGAGCCGAGGCTGGTATAGGCCGAGCCGTCCAGCGCCGACGGGTCGAGCTCAAGCGCGGCTTCGAGGTTGGCACGCGCCTGTTTAACCAGATCGAGCGCCCCCAGACCACCCTTCTCACGTGCCCAACTGGCCTGGATGATGCCGTGCCAGATCAACAGCTCGGCCGAGGCCGGAGCATCGGCCAGCGCCTCACGCGCCTCGGCATCCAAGCGCTCGAAGGCAGCCTCGCGCTCACCCTGCGGCGTGCGGTAGTTGATGGCCGCCCAGCTCTGCTGCAGATACTCCAGGCGCTGCGTGCCGCGCTCATCGAGCGCGAAGGCCGACAGATTCCACAGGCAGGCAGTCACCAGCAGCACGTTTCGGATGGTCTTTTTCATGGGGAAGTCCTTTCGATCGAAGGGTCACGGGCAAAACGCAGGATGGTCGGCAAGCGGCGCCGCAGGGCTTGATCGACGCAGCGCGGCAGCAAGCCGTTGAGCCGCACGAACAAACGCTCGGGCCAACCGATGTAGGTTTCTTCGCGGCCACTGCGCAGTGCGGCATGAACTACTGCGGCAACTCGCTCGGGCGGGTCCATGGCCACTTCGAGATCACGGTTCATGGCCACCAGACGGTCGGGGTTCATGGACGTCTGCGTTGCGCGCGGCGCCACGTAGAGCACGCGGATGCGCGTGTCGGCAAGCTCGCGACGCAGCGCCTCGGACAGACCGCGCAGCGCGAACTTGCTGGCGCAGTAGCCCACGAAACCGGGGTGGCCGATGGAGCCGAGGGTGGATCCGACATTCAGGATCACCGCTTCGTCAGCCTCGCGCAGCAAGGGCAGCAGGCGCCGCGTGAGCTGCAGCACGGTGGTCACGTTGGTGTCGATCAGGGCCGCCAGGGTGGCATCGTCCTGTTCGTCGAGCAGCCCGAAACCGCCCGCCCCGGCGCATTGCACCAGCCCGTCCAGACCACCCCACAGGCGCGCCGCAGCCAGCACGGCATCGCGCCCCTGTGCCGTGGTGAGGTCGGCGCACACGGCACGCACCCGCCCCGGCGCCAGTTCAACCAGTTCGTCGAGCGGCGCCTGCCGCCGGCCGACCACCAGCAAGCGCGCGCCCTCCGCCGCCAGACGCACGGCCAGTTCGCGCCCGATGCCGCCGCTGGCTCCGGTGATGACGAAGCGCTTGTTGTCGATGTCCATGGCGCTCTCTCAGGCCGCCAGGGCGACTTTGGCGCGCGGCAACTGGCGCAGCATGTCGCCGTACAGGCGATACACCACACGCGCCGTGTGCACCACCGCTTCACGGTCGTCCGGGTGATAGAGCTTGTCCATCAGCGCGCGGAAGCCCTGTAGATGCTCGATGTCCAGCGCACCGTGCGAGCGCAGGTAGGTGAAGGCCTCGTCCGGCAGGCCCAGACGCTGCTGCACCACGTCGGCCACGCTGCTGGCCAGTTGCACGCTGGTGCCTTCGAGCACCAGCACCATGCCGAACACGCTGACCGGGCTGACGCGCGCGATGCGGTCATGCACGTAGCTCACCAGCAGCTCGATGGGCATCGACGGCTCACCCTCGCGCACCTGGCGCACGTCGGCCCCGCAGGCGCGCAGATCATCGAGAATCCACTGTTCGTGGCCGGCCTCTTCTTCGATGTAATCCACCACCGGCATGCGCAGCCAATCGAGGCGGTCGGGCAAACGTGCGCCGCAGGCCATCAGCAGCGGCACGGTGTGACGCACGTGGTGATAGGCGTTGGCCAGGAAGGCGATGTAGCTGTCGCGCGTGATGCGCCCTTCGGCCAGGTCGTTGAGGATCGGCGCATCGAACAGGTAGTCGCGTTCGGCGGTGGTGCGCTCGATCAGGCTGTCATGGAAGTTCATGTCGGTTCTCCTTGCAGGACGGGGGATTGGAAGGACGCGATCACCTCGCGGTAGCGCTCGGCAAGCACGTCCCGGCGCAGGCGACCGTTGTCGGTCGCCAGACCATTGGCTGGCGTGAAGAAGTCCGGCGCGCGCAGCCAGCGATGCACACGCATGTAGTCGGGCAACTCGCGATTGACGGCTGCCACGACAAGTTCGATTTCGTGGTCGGATACGTCCGGGCGGCGCGGCACGAGCAGCGCGAAGTTCTGCGGCAGGGCCTCTCCGTACAACCAAGCCTGCGCGATCGGCGCCTGCCCGGTCAGCTCGGCCTCGACCCACTCGGGCGACACGTTGCGCCCCCAGCCCGTGATGAACAGATGCTTCTTGCGGCCGTTCAACTTCACTCGGCCGGCAGCGTCGATGGCGCCCAGATCACCGGTGGCCAGCCATTCACCTTCCAGCGGCGCTTCACCCAGATAACCCAGCATGTGCGGGCCACGTACCAGCAGCTCGCCATCGTCGGCCACGCGCACTTCACAGTGCGGCAGAGGCTGCCCCACCGTGCCGATCGAGCCGACGCGGCTGGCAGACGGCGTGCTCAGGCACACCACCGAAGCGCATTCCGACAAGCCATACCCCTCGAACACCGGCAGGCCGACGGCACCGGCACGCTGCAGCAAGGCCGGCGCGGCATGGGCACCGCCCACCGCCACGAAGCGCAGCGAATCCGGCCCGTGCGCACCGTTCTCGAGCGCCGTCACCACCTCCTTGAGCATTTGCGGGGTGAGGATGATGCTGCTCGGGCTGCGACTGCGCAGCCGTTCGAGCAGGCACACGGCGTCGAGCCGGCTCGACCCGCTGATGCCGAGTTCGGCCAGCGGTGCCAGATCGACTTCGATTCCGGTCAGCAACGGGGCGTACAGGCCGGCGATGTTCTCGAGCAGCACCGACAGCGGCAGCACCGACATGTGGCGGGTCACCCGTGCCTCGGTGGTGGCAACGCGCAGGCTGTCGGCCACCGCAAGCTGGGTATCGATATCCAGACATACGCCTTTGGGACGCCCGGTGGTGCCCGAAGTGAAGGTGATCTTGGCCGTGCCGGGATGTACGGACGGCGCATCGCACGGCGGGCGCAGCGCAATGCGCCCGTCGTCCGAATGGAAGCCGGCCGGCTCAAGCGCCGAGACGTCGCGCCCGATCACGCAATCCACCCCCGCCGCATTGAGCACGTGACGTTTCTGCTGGGGCGAAAAAAACGCTGGCAAGGGCACGGACACCAAGCCGGCGTGCAGCAGCGCCAAGTCCCACAAAGCCCAGTCCAGCCCGTTGTCGAGCGCCACCGCAACACGCCGGCATCCGAGCCGGCGCAGGCGAGCGGAGCGCACGATGACGAGTTCCATCACTTCACCGCCGTCCAGGCGCATGTCGCCCTCGCGCAGCACCGTCTTGTTGCGGCGCCGGGCAATCGCGGCAAACAGAGTCTCAAGCCGTGAGGACATGATTTCCCTCCTGCATGGCGTTTGCCGGGCCACGACGCAGCAAGGAGGCACAGCCCTCCTCGATGCGCCCCGCCATCACGCACGGGCGGTGCGCGTAGTAACTGCCCCAATCGGCCGCTTCAGCGCCAAGTCGCCCGGGGTCGGCTTCGGTCAGCCGCAGCGGCGCAAGGCCAAGGCGATGGAAGGAGTTGCGCAGCAAGTCCGTGCCGGTGAATACCACCCAGTCATAGCCTGCTGCGGCCAATCGGGCGGTCAGCGGCACCAGCAAGGCGCGCACCCCCGATGTTCCGGCCACCGCGAGATTACCGACCTCGATGATGCGACTACGCTCGACCGCCTGGCCATGCGCGGCAGCCAGCACCTGCTCGATCGGCTGATCAAGGTAGCGCTCAAGGAACAAAGGGCCTGAATCGGCCGGACACAAACCGACGACCGCACGCAGATTGGCATCGACGTCGACCAGCCCGTGCAACTCCGGCATGAAACGCGAGACGTGCGCGCCGAAGCGGTCGGCAAAACGCCGCGCCACGAAGCGCTCGAACGGCTTGCGCAGCATCGAACCGCGGCGCGACACGATCCAGCAGGCGGCGTCCGCCTGGCTGGCGTCGGGTAGGAATCGGGAAGGGCACATGGGCTTCACTCCGTTGAACACGGAACCGATTCTCGAAGCCGATTCTTAGGGAAATCTTAAGACTGGCGAATATGCAAACAAAAAGGCCCGGGGATCACTCCACCGGGCCCGAACGCCGCCCTGCACGGGCGGCGGGAGGGGACAGCCGCTTACTTCTTGCCGTAGAACACGTAATCGGCTTCGTACTTCACGGTCATTTCCTTGCCAGCCGAACCCTTGTCGCAGGTTGCCGACGGGGCCACACCACCCTTGGTGTTCAGGCGCTGGATGTAGGTCGTGCCTTCAAGCACGCCCGAGCCCATCGCCGGCTGAGTCTGCACCAGTTGCAGCGGGATGTTGCCACTGCCGTTGGGCGCAACGGCCAACTGCTTGCCGGTCACCTTCGAGCCGTCATTGGCTTCCCAGGTCGGGCCACCGTAGTACTTGCCGATGACCTTGTCGTCCTTGTCATACAGCTTGGCATCGGGTGCACCGAACACCCAGCCGTAGGCGCCAGCCTGATCGGCTTTCTCTTTGCAGATGTAGGTGATTTCACCCTTGCCCACTGACCACAGAGTCATCTCGGCGCCGGCAGGGGCGCGAACCGGCTCAGGCAGGGCTGCGTTGTCGACCATGGCGAAGGCAGACGTGGCGGAAACAACCAGCGAAGCGGAAACAATCGAGCGGATAACGGACATGTGACTCTCCTTGCAAGTGGATGAGACGAAAAATGAACGGTCCCGCACAGCGGGTACCTGTCTTGCATTACGCAGCCGGACCCCGAATGGATGCATGCCGGATGCGTGGAACTTGTAACAAGGCATCTCGCCGCATCCGGCTCGGCATTGGCTGCGTAGTACGGAAGAGAAGCCGTGAAGACGGCAACAAGACGGTCGCCTAACGGCGCGCCTGGCTCTAAGATGGCGGATTGAGGACATGACGGCGGACAGCACCCGGTGCATTCGGACTCCGACGACGGACAACACGACGGCGAGACTCACCCCGCCGACGAAGCCGCGGACGCGTTCCACGCTGCCATGGATGAAGGCGCTCGCACCGAGCGGCTGCAAGCGCTTGATGAAACCGCGCTGTGTGCCCTGCTCGCCCGCATCGTCGAACGTGACGAAGACGCCCTCGCCAGCTTGTACGATGCTCTGCTGGGCCGCATCCACGGCCTGGCGCTGCGCATCGTGCGCCGCCCGGAGCTTGCCGAAGAAGTGGCCGAAGACGTCTTCTGGCAGGTCTGGCGTCAGGCGCCGCGTTTCGACCCCTCGCGTGGAAGCGCCATGGCATGGATAACCACCATGGCCCGCTCCCGCGCGCTCGATGCACTGCGCCGCAGCGCGTCGCCGGAAGTGCACGACGACGAGGCTCTGAGCGCCACGGCCGACGAGGACGGCGGCGAATCGCCTTTCGATGCCCTGGTGGCCATCCACGAGCACGCCCAGTTGCACTGTGCGCTGGCCGCGCTGGATGCACAGCCACGCCAATTGCTGGCATTGGCGTTCTTCCGTGGCCTCTCGCACGAGGAAATTGCGCTGCACACCGATTTGCCGCTGGGTACGGTGAAATCGCAAATCAGGCGCAGCCTGCAGACCTTGCGCCGCACCATGGACGAAGGCATGCGGTACGGGGGTATTCAATGAGCGACGATCGCGAGCAGCAAGAGCTGATCGATCTCTTCGCCCCCGCCCTGCGTGAAACGCCGCCCGCGGCAGCGCGCCAGGCCGTGCTGCGCCAGCGCCTGATGGCGCGCGTGGCCGCCAGCGTCAGCGCCCATGCCGGGCAGCGCACCGTGCGTACACACCACGGCAGCTGGCGCACGATCAAGTCGGGCGTGCGCGCCAAGACATTGCTCGACGGCGTGCACGGCACCTCGGTGCTGATCGAACTGGCGCCGGGCGCCAGCTTGCCGCCGCACCGCCACCGCCATCTCGAGGAAGGCATCGTGCTGCAAGGCTCGATGCAGATGGGCGAGCTCGACCTCGGCCCCGGCGATTACCACGTCTCCGCACCGGGCAGCCGCCACGCCACCATCACATCGCGTGACGGATGCCTGACGTATCTGCGCGGCAGTTCGCTGGGCAGCACCGTCGGCGTGGTGATGGAGTTGCTGGGCGGCCTGTGGCCCGGCGATGGTGAACCGCCCATCACCATCACCATCGATGCCGGCCGGTGGCAGCCCATCGCCGAGGGCGTCGAAGAGAAACGCCTGTGGCACGACGACGAGCGCGTTTCACGCTTCATCCGCCTTGCCCCGGGCGCTCGCCTGCCGGCGATTCACTGCACCCGCGACACCGAATTCCAGCTGGTGTCAGGTGAGGTGTTTTGCGGCGACATCCTGCTGTGCAAGCAGGATTTTCACGTGCTGGACGCCGGCTCCAAGCTCGAAGAACTGACAAGCGACGTCGGTGGCGTGCTGTTCATCCACGGGCGCTTCGACTGAGCGCTACGAGCGGGCCTTTCAGGGCTGCAGATCGAACAACGCCTTGCACGACTCCGGCTCGAAAGGCACCGAGCAGTGATCGTGCGCGATCTTCCATTCATCCCCCACGCGCCGGTAGCAGGCCGTGCCGCGCATCCAGCTCGAATGCGTGGTGCCGTCAGGCAAGGTCGCGCCGCAATGCATCAGAAAGCGGGCGAAGGCGATATCGCCCCCACCCGTTTCCACATGCACATCTTGCACGCGGAACACCATGTCGCCGGGGCACTGCGCCATGCAAGACGCCCAATGCGCCCGCCATGCATCCAGCCCGCGGATCTGCAGCGGGCCGATGGCGTCGAACGACACCACGTCCTGCACGTACAGCGAAGTAACGCGCGCCACGTCGCGATGCAGCGCGGCATCCACCCAGGTGTCGATCACGGCACGGATGGCCGCTTCATCGTTACGGGTATTCATGTTCGTCTCCTCGAAGGATCGGCAGGGCGAAATGCCCGGCCTGCACACCCTAGTCGAACAACGGCCAAGCATTTCGACAGGCTCAGCGAAGTTCGGCCAGACGCCGCTCGATGTGCCTGCGCTCGGGCTCGGTGCGCGCCAAGGCCAGCGCGCTGTGCCACGCCGCCACCGCCTCGGCATAACGACCGAGGCGGCTGTTGAGTTCGGCGCGCGCGACGTGCAGCGGGTGATAGTCCGCCAGATCGCCGCGCTCATTAATCGCCTCGACCAAAGCCAAGCCGGCTTCCGGGTCATCACGCATGGCCACCGCCACGGCGCGATTAAGCTCCACCACCGGTGAAGGCTCCGCCCGCAAAAGCACGTCGTACAGACCGACGATCTGCGCCCAGTCGGTGTCTGTTGCGCACGGCGCCTCGACGTGAACGGCGGAGATGGCAGCCTGCAGGCAGTAGGGGCCGAAGCGACGGGACGACAGCGCTGCCTCGACCAGCGCGCAGCCCTCGGCGATCAGTGCCGCATCCCAACGGCTGCGGTCTTGCGCGTCGAGCAGCACCAGATCGCCGCAGGCGTCGGTGCGCGCGTCACGACGGGATTCGTGCAGCAGCATCAACGCCAGCAGCCCCACGGCTTCGGGCTCGGGCAGCAGGCCGCACAACAGCCGGCCGAGGCGGATGGCCTCCGCAGACAGATCGGCGCGCGTCAGCGCCTCGCCTGACGACGGCGCATAGCCCTCGTTGAACACCAGGTAGATCACGCGCAGCACGCTGGCGAGGCGCTCCGGCAACTCCTGCGCCTCGGGCACGCGATACGGGATTCGCGCATCGCGAATCTTGCTTTTGGCACGCACGATGCGCTGCGCCAGCGTGGGCGCCGGCACCAGGAAGGCACGCGCGATCTCTTCGGTGGTGAGCCCGCACACCTCGCGCAGCGTCAGCGCGATCTGCGCCTCGGGCGCCAGCGCCGGGTGACAGCAGGTGAAGATCAGGCGCAGCGGGTCGTCGTCAAGCAACTCCGGCTCGGGCGGATCAAGGCTGGCCGGGTCGGCCTCGGCGTCTGGGTCTTCCAGCGCCTCGAAGCGCCGCGCACGGCGCAGCCCGTCGATGGCGCGGAAACGCCCGGTGGAAACCAGCCACGCCGCCGGATTGGCGGGGATACCGTCACGTGGCCATTGCTCCAGGGCAGCGCGAAAGGCCTCGTGCAAGGCCTCTTCGGCCACGTCGAAGTCACCCAACAGACGGATCAACGTGGCCAGCACGCGCCGCGATTCGGAGCGATACACCCTTTCGACCTGCGCACGGGCGCGCGTGGCGACGTCCCCGATCATGGCCGCGCTTCAGGGGCCGGGCGGATTGCAACCGAATTCATCGGCGGCGCGCTGCAACTCGTCGGGCGCCACGTCCCGCACGTGCTGCGCGAACGACCAGCGGTGGCCATACGGGTCGGCCACCACGGCGTAACGATCTCCCCAGAACATGTCCTGCGGCGGCATCTGCGCAGAGCACCCGGCCGCCAATGCCTGAGCGAAAGCGGCGTCGCAATCGCTTACCGGCAGGTTCAGGGTAACGCCGCTGCCGCCCAGATCCAGTGGCGACGGGCAGCCCCACTCGGGCGCAGCTTCGCCGAGGTAGAGCACGGCATCGCCCACCGACAAGGCTGCGTGCATCAATTGGCCATTGGCGGCCTTCAGCACCATGGCGGGCGTGGCGCCAAAGGCGCGGCCGTAGAATTCGACAGCGCTCGCCGCGTCGCGGCACGCCAGGTGGGCAATCAGGGAATGGACTTGGTGGCTCATCGTGATGTCCTCAGGCGTCGGCGTTGAGTTCGCGGAGGGGGCGCACTTCGATGCTGCCCACCTCGGCCGGCGGAATGCCGGCGGCCACCTGAATGGCCGCATTGAGGTCTTCGGCCTCGATGAGGTAAAACCCCGCCAGTTGCTCGCGCGTTTCGGCGAACGGCCCGTCGGTGACCGAAACCTTGCCGCCGCGCACGCGTACGGTGGTAGCGGTCTCCACTGGCTGCAAGGCTTGCCCGGCCACGAAATGGCCGCTGGCGATGAGTTTTTCGACGTAATTCAGGCAAGGGCGGTCGCTCAGCTCGCGCATGCGGCCCTCTTCGCCATAAACCAGGCACAGGTATTTCATGATCGTCTCCGTGAAAGTGCGGGGTGCTTCCCGTACCCTAGTCGAAGCACGCGACAGCAAATCGACACCGAGCTTATTTTTTAGCACCCCATGAACCTGCCTGAACTGGAACGCCTACTCACGGTGGAAATGCCCTTCGGGAAATACAAAGGCCGGCTCATCGCCGACCTTCCCGGGCACTACCTGAACTGGTTCGCACGCGAGGGCTTTCCGCGCGGGGAGCTCGGCAAACTGCTGGCGTTGATGCAAGAGCTTGATCACAACGGCCTGCGCGAATTGCTCGACCCCCTGCGCCGCCGCGGCTGAGGGCCGCACGGCGCACGCCACGCGGCTCAATGCAGCTTTACGGACGGCCCCGTCGGCTTGCGCACGAACTCCGAAACGGTTTCGAGTGCCGTATCGCCCACCCCCTGCACCGTCATGCGGTGGCTGCGGTAGAGCATGCGATACATCATCCCCGCCATCCAGCCTTCGATGCGCAGGCCCTTGCCCTGCACCAGACCACGCAGGTTGCCGACGGTGGTCTCGTCGCCCAGCGACACCAGCGAACCGCGATTGCGGAAGCTGAACGGCTCGACCGACTCCCCGCGCATGCGCGCCGGCAAGGCCTTGGCGAGATAGCTCGCCTGCTGGTGCGCCACCTGCGCCAGTGGCGGCAGGATGCCGTCACCTTCGGCCGGCGTGGCAGCGCAATCGCCCATCACGTAGATGTTGGGGTCCTGCGTGGTGGCCAGGGTATTGGTGACCACCAGCCGGTCTGCTTTGTCGGTTTCGAGCCCGTCGAACTCGGCCAGAAGCGCAGGTGCCTTGGCACCCGCTGCCCATACGGCCAGATCAACGGGAATCACCTTGCCCGACTCGGTGTGGATCTCGTTCTGCGTGACCTTTGAAACCTTTTCATCGGTGAGCACCTCGACCTTCATGTCGTCGAGACGGCCACGCACCTCGCGTGCCAGGTCTTCCGCCAGCCCGCCCAGAATGCGCGGACCGGCTTCGATCAGGCGGATGCGCACATTGCGCTCGGGGTCGAGTCGATCCAGCCCGTACTCGGCCAGCGTCTCGATGGCGCCGTGCAGCTCCGCCGCCAATTCAACTCCCGTGGCGCCGCCACCTACGATAGTGATGCTGAGGTGGTCCGGCGAATCGCCGGGCAGCTCGTTGGCGCGGTAGCAGGTATTGATCAGACGCTGATGAAATTGCTCGGCCTCATGCGCGGTATCCAGCGTGTACATGTGGTCGGCCACGCCGGGCGTGCCGAAATCGTTGCTTACCGAGCCCACGGCAATCACCAGCGTGTCGTAGGGCACGCGCCGCGCCGGCAAGACTTGCTCGCCTTCGCTGCCGAGCACCTCGGCCACCAGAACCTCGC
Organism: Pseudazoarcus sp. NS20; assembly: GCF_059703745.1. Taxonomy (NCBI): domain Bacteria; kingdom Pseudomonadati; phylum Pseudomonadota; class Betaproteobacteria; order Rhodocyclales; family Zoogloeaceae; genus Pseudazoarcus; species Pseudazoarcus sp. NS20. The sequence goes on along the minus strand of NZ_BAAKIY010000002.1, from coordinate 283,115 downwards.
GGGTGAGGCGGTCGAGCCCCTCCATGGCGCCGCGGCAATATTCGAAGCCGGTGGAATGCGCCTGGTAGAGGTAGTCGATGCGCTCGTCGTGCGCGCTCATGCTGCCCGCCGCGATGGCGTGGAAGCGCGGTTTCCAGATGTGCGTGCGGTTGCGGTCGATCAGCGTCACGCGCACCCCGCCCTTTCGACCAGGCGTGCGCCCCAGGCGCGACGCCAGCTCCAGCCCCCCGGCGCCGCCGCCGACGATCACGATGCGATGAAGTGTGTCCGTAGCTTGCTCGGTCATGCAGAACCTCCCGACGTTTTGAGTGCGCTTTCGGGAACGGAGCAATCGCCACGCCCGGCCAATGCATCCATCCCTCATACGTTCACTACGATAGGCCCATGTAGCCAGGGTTCAGGTTTCAGCAAGTAAGTCGGCGAGCTCGCCCTTGAGGAAATCCCGGAAGACCCGCACACGCGCAGGGGCATCTGCACCGCCCACGCTGATGGCGTACATGCGCGCCTTCGCCACGTGCCAGTCCGGCAACACGCGCTGCAGGCGCCCGGCCGCAACGGCCGCGGCGGCCACGAGCGTAGGCAGCGCCGCAATGCCGCCGCCGTGCTCGGCCAGGCGGGACACGCTGGAGAAATCCGAACTGCGCATCACGGCACGCACGGCCACGTTTTCGCTCCGCCCGCGCCGGTCCGTCAAGCTCAACGGCAGGGCAATGGCGGTGCGCCGCGCGCCGACGAAATCGTGCTCCGCCAGATCGGCCGGAGCCTGCGGCATGCCCCGGGCCGCCAAGTAGTGCGGCGCGGCGTACAGATCTATGCTGAAGTCGGTGAGTTTCGAGGCGCGGTAACCCATGTCCGGCAGATCGCCCGGCGTGGCGCGCAGGGCGAGGTCGATGCGGTGTGCAGCAAGGTCGAGCGCCGCATCGTCGAGCAGCAGTTCAACGGTCATTGACGGATGCAACGCACGAAAGCGCACCAGCATGGCGGGCAGCACATCCACGCCGAAATCCACCGGCGCAGTGATGCGCAGGTGACCACGTGGCTCCTGGCGCGCCGTGGCCGCCGCCTCGACGGCGTCGTCAATCAAACGCAGGGATTCGCGTGCCCGGCCGAAGAACAGCGTGCCCTCTTCCGTCGGCGTCACGGCACGCGGCGTACGCGCCAGCAAGGCCACGCCGAGACGCTTCTCCAGGCGCGACACGCGCCGACTCACGCCGCCCTTGGTTTCGCCGAGCAGGCGCGCGGCGGCCGAGATGGTGCCGAACTCGACCACCGCGCAGAACGCACGCACATCCTCGAAGGCGCCGCCAAAGGTTTCCGATACATCAACCTTGTGTTCCATATCCGCCGTCTTCCGCGTTTTTTACAACCATAGCAGTCTACGCACCAGCAGCAAACAAAACACACATTCGAATCCCAGGGAGAACCCCATGAACACGCACAGCACCTCTGCTCTGGCCGGCATCGGCCGCTTCTTCGACGGCCTGTCGCACCTTTCCTACCCCATCGTGCGCATCGTCACCGGCCTGTTCCTGATGCCGCATGGCGCGCAGAAGCTGTTCGGCTGGTTCGGTGGCCACGGTCTCGAAGCCACTGGACAATTCTTCGGCACAAATCTTGGCCTGGAGCCCGGCATCCTGTTTGCCTTCCTCGCCGGTTTCGTCGAGTTCTTCGGTGGTCTGGCACTAGTACTCGGCCTGCTGACCCGCCCGGCGGCACTCGGTGTCGCGGTGTTGCTGGGTGTAGCCATCACGGTGCACCTGCCCAACGGCTTCTTCTGGAACAACGGCGGCTACGAATACCCGCTGCTGTGGGCCTTGCTGGCGGTGGCCATCCTGTTGCGCGGCGGCGGTGAAGCCTCGCTCGACCGCAAGCTGGGCCTGCCCTTCTGAACACCGGGCCGTCACCAAGCAACAAGGCCCGGACGACCCGGGCCTTTTTACTGGAGTATTCGAACATGAGCACTCAACGCCTTCCCACCCTGTTCATCCCCCACGGCGGCGGGCCGTGCTTCTTCATGGAATGGAACCCGCCCGACGCGTGGCAGCGCATGGGCGACTGGCTGCGCACCGTGCCCGAGCTCATCGGCCAGACGCCACGCGCCGTGCTGGTAATTTCCGCGCACTGGGAAGGCCCGGCCTTCACCGTGAATGGCCGCGCCGATCACCAACTGCTGTTCGACTACTACGGCTTCCCCGAGCACACCTACCGCCTCACTTGGCCGGCAAGAGGCGACGCGGCGCTGGCGGAGCGCGTCACAGACTTGCTGTCGGGCGCCGGTTTGCCGGTGGCACGCGACGACACGCGCGGGCTCGACCATGGCGTGTTCATTCCCTTCAAGCTGATCGACCCCGAAGCTGCTCTGCCGGTGGTGCAACTCTCGTTGCGTGCAGGGCTGGACCCGGCCGAGCACATTGCCGCCGGGCGGGCTCTGGCTCCGCTGCGCGACGAAGGGGTGCTGATCGCCGGCACCGGCATGAGCTTCCACAACATGCGGCGCTTTCGGCGCGACAACCGCGCGGCGGATGCAGATTCAGAGATCTTCGATGCGTGGCTGGGCAAGGCCGTCGAACAATCGCGGGCGGAACGCGAAGCTGCACTCATCGCCTGGGAAAAAGCCCCTTCCGCTCGCGCCGCGCACCCGGAAGAGGAGCACCTCATTCCATTGCATGTGGTCGCCGGGGCCGCCGGACAGGACGCCGGCCGTCGCGTACTGGCCGATCAGGTGCTGGGCAGCGCGCAATCGGCGTTCGCGTTCGGGCTGTGAAGGGCGCTCAGAGGCCGGCGAGCAGCTCGTACGAGCGCAGGCGCGCGGCGTGGTCGTAGATGTCGGAGATGACGATGAGCTCATCCGCGCCGGTCTCGGCCAGCAGCGCGTCGATGCCGGCGCGCACGGTGTCCGGCGCACCGACGATGGAACGCGCAAGCATATGCTGCGCGTGCATCTTCTCGGCGTGATTCCAGTAGGTCTCGATGTCGTCGATGGGCGGCTGGCTCAGCGCCCGCGTGCCGCGCACCAGATTAACGAAGGACATCTGCTGAGTGGTGGCCAGCCGGCGTGCTTCGGCATCGCTGTCGGCGACGATGATGTTCACGCCGATCATGGCGTGCGGGCGCTCTAACTGCTTCGACGGCTTGAAGCGCTCGCGATACGCCTCCAACGCCGGCAACAGTTGCTGCGGCGCAAAGTGCGAAGCGAAGGCATACGGCAACCCCAGCTCGGCCGCCAGCATCGCGCCGAAGCGGCTGGAGCCCAGAATCCACAACGGCACTTCGCTGCCGGTGCCGGGTATGGCTTGCACACTGCGGCTGGCAGCCTCTTTCGACAGCAAGTGCTGCAACTCCAGCACGTCCTGCGGAAAGTGATCGGAAGCCGCCGGCGTACGCCGCAAGGCGCGCAGCGTGTCCTGATCGGTGCCCGGCGCACGGCCCAGCCCCAACTCGATGCGCCCCGGAAACAGCGCCTCCAGCGTGCCGAACTGCTCGGCGATCAGCAGCGGCGAATGGTTGGGCAACATGATGCCGCCCGCCCCCACGCGGATACGCTGCGAGCCGGCCGCAATGTGCTGGATCACCAGCGAGGTCGCGGCGCTCGCGATGCTCGGAAAGTTGTGGTGCTCGGCCACCCAGAAGCGCTCGTAGCCCCAGCCTTCGGCATGGGCGGCGAGGTCACGGGCGTTGTCCAGCGCGGTGCGCGCGTCAGCACCTTCGGTGATGCGAACAAGGTCGAGGATCGAAAGCGGTACGGAAGGCATCTGGGCAAGACTCGGTCGAAACAGGGTTGAAACACACAGCCGGGATCGCAACAGACGCCGGCCAGGCTGCAAAGTTCTTCGCGGCCATGCGCCGCATCATCGCACCGCCAGGCCAGCTCCGCCCGCCGCGTGATAGCATCGCCCCACCACGCTGGCCCGAGCCAGCCCCGCGACACCGAACGGAAATACCATGGCAAAGCAGAAAAACGATTACGCCTACGTCGAAGGCGTCGGCCTGTTCAAGAGCCGCAACTCGGCGATGATCTACGACTACTTCAAGAACAATGCACAGGACGGCGTCACCGAGACCATCGAGTGGACCCAATTGCGTGACGCCATGTTCGGCGAGCTGTCGTTCATGGAGCACGACGAATTCGTGCTGTTCGAGATCGAAGTGCTCAACCCGACCCTGTCGGAGATCTACAAGCGCACCGGCGACATGATCGAAACCGAACTCATGGAAACTGCAGCCGGCGCCGAGCAGCGCATGCGCTTCGCCCAGCGCAAGAACTGAACGCCTGAGCACCTCAAACGAAAAGCCCGGTCGATCGACCGGGCTTTTTCGTGGCACGCCGTTGTTTCAGTTGTCCCGTGCAGCCGCTTTCACGCGGTGCTCCCAGCGGCGCTTGGCAAAACGGCGCATGTTCGGAATGTCATCGGTTTCGTCCATGATCGGCTTGCCGATGATGGTTTCCATGATGTCTTCAAGCGTCACCAGGCCCCGCCAACCGCCGAACTCGTCATACACCAGCGCCATGTGCTGACGCTCGTGCATCAATTGCGTCATCAGCGTTTCGACACTGGTGAATTCGGGCACCACCTTGATCGGTTTGACGATGGATTCCACCGTGGCCTCGTCGTCTTCAGCCGCCAGCGCGTCGTAACGGAAGATCACGCCCAGCGGCGCCTCGTCGTCACCGATCACCGGATAGCGCGAAAACTGGCTGTCGCGCACACGCTCCTTGAGCCCGCCGATGCTCTGATCGGGCTGGATGTAATCACACACCGTGCGCGGCGTCATGATCTCGCGCACCTTGATCTCGTGCAGGTCGAGGATGTTGCTGATGACGCGCTGCTCATCTTCGTCGAGCTTGTTCAGCTCACGCCCGAGCACCGTCATGGCCTTGATTTCCTGGCGGATGTCGTACTCCGGCTCCTTGCCGCCGAACAACCTCATCATGGCGTCGGACAGCAGGATGAACGGCTTGAGCAGCACGATCATGCCGTTGAGCAGCGGCGGCAATACCGGCGCAAGCTGCGGCCAGTAACGCGCGCCGATGGTTTTGGGCAGGATTTCGGAGAGCACCAGAATCAGTATCGTCATCACCGCCGACGCGATACCGAGGTAGCCGTTGCCGAACACCACCGTCACCTGCGCGCCCACGCCGGTGGCACCCACGGTGTGCGCAACGGTATTGAGCGTGAGGATGGCGGCAAGCGGTTGATCCACCTTGTCCTTGAGGACTTTGAGCCGCTCGTAAAGGCGTGAATTTTGGAGTTTCTGATGAGCGATGTAGCTCGGCGTCAGGGAGAGCAACGCCGCTTCGAGGATGGAACAGACAAAAGAAACGAGGATGGACAGGACAGCAAACGCTATCAGGAGTGTCATACAGAAAATCAAGTAACGCGAAGCGTGTGAATATACAGCAGTTTCTGCCCACCACTACGCCCTTGGATCACGTGCCGGGCGCAAGCCGCGCGCGCCGGAACAACGCAACCTGCCGGTTGGCTTGAGCCACACCGACTCAACACGAAAAGCCCCGGCGTGTGGCACCGGGGCTTTCGACCACGCTCACGGCTCGCGACGCGAGCAAGTTGACCGCGCTGGCACCGACGCGGCCACAGCGCAGACAAGCGTCATTCGAGTTCGGGCCGTGAAGCGGTCGTCAGAGCTTGTAGACGGGCTTTCTTGAATGCAGCCAGCTCGCGCAGGAATTGCTCTGACGCCTGATTTCCGTACGCACGCTCGCTCAAGGCAAACAGCAGCACGCCCCGCCGGCCTTTGAATTCAGCCTCGACGTAGCGGTAACCGTTCCATTCGACGATGTATTCGCCTCGCTGGTCGCGCGCAGAGAGGATGAAATCGAGCAGCACTTCACCGGTGGCGGGGTTCTCGAACGCGGCGAAATTGGCGACCGGGTCGTTGCCAGCCTTGCGCTCGCGGATCATGTTCGTCTGGGCCGCCACCACATCCGCCACCGGGCGATCGGTGGCAAGGAACTCAACAATGACCATGCTCTTGTACGACTCGAGCTTTTCGCCCGAGGACAGGTACTGCTGCTTGAAATAGTCCGCAGTGGGCTGCGAAGACCAGACCAGCGCATATGACTCACCGCCCACCTTGAGCGGGCCCGGCACGCCGAGGCGGTCCGTCTTGTCCTGCGCGACCGCAGGCACGGCGATGAGCGCGCAGATCAGCACGGCAACAACATGGAGGTGGCGAAACATGGGCACATTCCTTCTGAAATTGAACATGGTTGCTTGCAGATGCGGCGCGCCGTGGGCTTGCCGGATTGGTAAGGTGCTCATGGTATGTGTCGCGGGCCGACTAGCCGCACGCAACATCGTTTCAAATCCTTTAGCACGGGAATGACCGCATGTACCCTGCTCTCATCCGCTCGGCAGTGCCTTTGCTGTGGCTCTCGCCTGCGCTGGTGCTGGCCGCCGACTGGCAGACTCAAGCCGTCGAGAAGGCGGTGGAATACCATCTTGCGCACCTGCCCGAGGCGTGCGAGCGCCCCTCCAGCACGCTGCAGGCACCGACGCATTTCGAGTTGCAGATCGGCGAAGACACGGCTGCACGTCAGGCATTGCTGGTTGAGTTTGCGTGCCGCAGCGGCGCCTACAACCATAGCGCCGTGTATCTGATGTCGGATCAGCACGGCCGCGTGACGGAGGTGTTTTTCCCCTCGCCGCAGATCGAGGTGCGCCATGCCGAAGGCAGCGAACAGCGCTTGGTCGAAGACATCGCCATCGTCGCCACACCCGAGCTGCGCGAGGTGGTCAATCCGCGCTATGACGCGGCCAGCCGCAGCATGTACGAGCGCAACAAATGGCGTGGCCTGGGCGATGCCTACACCACGACGCAATGGGGCTACAAACAGGGCCGCTTCCACATCATGCGATTTGCCGTGGATGCCAGCTTCGATGGCCAGGACAACCCGCGCACGCTGATCGAGCAGGACATCTGGTAACACCCCGACCGTCCCCCGGCACACCGTCGACCCTCAGTCCTTCAGCCAATAGGCAGTGCCGTCGATCAGCAAGGTGTCGGGCAACGCGCCTTTGGCGCTCTCGGGCACGGCCAGGAAGCGCCGCTCGGTTTCACCATCCACGTCGAGGATGAGGGCGTAGCCGTCGATGCGGTAACGAGCACTCACCTTGGGGTCGGCGCTACCCGACACGATGATGTAACTCGTGGCCACTCTGCCCGCCACAAAGCCGCTCCGGCTGTATTCCACCGTACCGTCTTTCTTGAAGGCATAGCGGCGGTCCTGCCGGTGACCACCCATGCCGACCTGCAGGTAGTCGTAATTGGCATCGATGCGACCGAAACGCGCCGGGCTCAAACGTTGCGCGCCCTCCAACACGGTTTCCGCGCCCTTGTTCCAACCGCCTTTCACCGTGAGGGTGACGCGATCACCGCGCGCCTTCCAGTCGAACCAGCGACCCGGTTCGCGCTTGCGCGAGCGCTCGACATCAAGATCGGAAAACGGGAAGCCCCAGGTATGCAGATAGGCCGTGCCATCGCGCAGCAGCACATAAATGTCTTCGCGCCGATCGACGTAGCCGTTGCCGAAACCGTCCTGACGGCTGTCGAACTTCGCGTCGTACAGCACGCGATCTACGCTGCGCGGACGAATGCCCCGATCCGGCCCGGCATACGCCTCATCGAACTCGAGGGGGCGCAGCATCAAGCCGGCACGATCATCCTCCTTGAGCATGGGGCGGCCGGTTTCCTGCACGGTGAACAGGCTGCAGCGGTTCAGATCGACCGTTCCACCTTCGGTGCCGTCATGAACGCTGCGCGGCTCGCCCACCAGCACCATTTCCTGGCCGACGGCATCGGCCATGCGCTGTTCGTGGGCCTTTTCCGAGAACGAGCGGCAGTTGGCTTTGAAGCTGGACTGCTGGTCGTCACGCCATTCGCGCATTTCAGTCGCTTTGGTCACGCGCCCGTACAACACCTGCATGCCGTCTTGCCGCAGCCATTGTATGGCGCGCTCACCGCGCGCGTTGCGCAGGGCGCTGCGCTCGCGTGCGCCCGCCCGGCTGCCGACTTCGGCCATCACGTCTTCCAGTCGCGCCGACAAGGTCGCCAGAGGCACGATCTGCGTCTCTTCCAGCGACTTGGGCGCTGGCCGCGGCGATTCGCGATCCGGCAGCGCGATGCCGAGCGAACGGGTGATCGACACCAAGCGACGTACATCGCTCTTGACGCTGAACTGCTCGCCATCAAGCAGCGCGCGAAAGTCGCTGCACTGACCGGGCTTGCTACGCAGGTCTTGCTGGATCTGCTCGGTCAGCCGCTTGCGCTGCGGCTCGATCTGTTGCGCCACTTCCGGAAACTGGCTCGTCATCCCGGCGAGAATCCGCTGATAGTCCGCATATTCATTGGCGTAGCGCCATGCGGCCAACGCATCCTGACGTGCCGAAGCACCCTTGGGGTCGCGGCGGTCGCACTGGGCACGGTAGAGGTCGCTGGCCTCGAAGGCGCCCACGGCCCTCCCCAGATGCGTGCTGAGCGCCTCGGCCTGATCGGCCAGCGCCCAACTCGGCATCGCGCACAGCATCAACATGGTCATGTGCCGCTTCATGCGCAATCCCCCACAACACGATCCACGCGCACAGCCGGTGGAGCGTCAGCACGCGCCGGCTTGATCACCGCCCCTTCAATTGCAAGGCAGTGCAGCGCATCCCACGCCTGCTTGATGCGGTCAACGTCCTCTTCTTCTCCGATGAGTTTCGGCACGGCGCTGCCGCCCCACCACGGGCGCAGCGGATCACGCGCTTCGTCTTGAGGCAGCACGACGCCGCGCCAGGGGCACGGCTGGGTCACGCAACTGATACCGGTGGCGCCGATGTGCATGCGCACGCTCTCCGACGCCGTCTCGCCAGCAATGGCCGGCGCACCCCCCGCCATCAATGTCGTCAGGATCAGCATCGTGCGGATGCGTGCAGCCTGCTTCATGGTTGTCCTCGATCATTGCGATTTTTCAGCCTCGGCACTTTCATGCGACAGATGTGCCGCCGCTTGCCAGTCTTGGGTTTGCAGGCATTCAGGACAAGAAGGAAATTGTTTCGAGAGGCCGCGGACGAAATCGGTATGGTGTACCCGGCACACTCGCTCTGAGGCATTACCGACAATGACGCACGATGATCAGACATGTCATCTGCACGGCTCGGCTGACCTGAAAGATTCTGCGGCATGAACGTGCGCGCCGTGTTCGCACACGGCATTCCCTTGCTGGTGGCCGTATGCGCTGCGCTGGCGCTGCTGCCCTGGATCATGGGTGCCTCTGCGCTGCAGAACGAATCCGCATCGCATGGCTACACGGTTGGCATGGTGGCGCTATTCGGATATCCGGCAGCGTATCAACTGCTGATCATTGGCTGGGGACTGTGCAACTGGCGGGGCTGGGCGCTGAAACGGTTTTTCATGCGGTGCATCTGGTTCAGCCTGGCGGTTTTTGCCGCGGCCATGGCATGGGCCGTGCTAAGCCTGCGAGAGGCCTTGGGGGCATGAGCGCCTCGCCGTCCCCGTTTTCCCGCTGAACTCTTTTCCGAGAACCCACCCATGCTCAAACGCCTGTTTGCAGGTCTCTCAAAGAAGGCGCCGCTGCCGACCATCATGCAATTGCAGGACACCGTCGTGAGAGGCGTGGTGTCCAACATCACCGACCTGCAGGATGGTGAATGGGAGTCGCGCGAATGGGTCTATCTGGCGGTCAACCACGAGGTGTTGGTGGAGGAAGGTCGCCGCTCCAGCACACAGGCAGCGGTGCTGGCTCACGCGCAGGGTGGCGAATTGGAACACCTGTGCTTCCGGCTGAGCCCCCAGACCAAGGCCGACATCCTGGCACTGCGCGAGGCGATGCGCGACGACGCCCGAGGGCCGTGGACCATACTCGACCTGACGGTGGCGCGCAGCGGCCAGTACAGCTTCGCCTTCAGCTACACGCCGCCCCCACGCTTGAACGGCGATCTGCTGCACCAACCGCTCAATGATCTGCTGCAACGCTACCAGGCTCAGAGCGAAAAGCCCTGAGCCACCACCGCGACCGCGCTCGGATTCACGTCGTTTCGCGCAGAACGCTCCTCAGCCGCCGACACCGATCTGCAGCACCGTGAACTGGCGTCGCATCATGGCCGCGATGACGCTGCGGAACAGCGGAGCGTCCTGCGTTCGGGCGCTAACGCGCAGAGTGGCCGCACACAGACCATCCTGCGACCCGGCGGCGACGTCCCCCACCATTTCACCTTGCGCATTCTCCGGCATGCTGTCGGCCCAACGTCGCTCCATCAAAGTCACGGCCTTCCTGGCGGCATCACAACCGGCATAGGTCAGCGAGATCGCCGCGGCGGGCTGGTCGGCCTGAGCGTCGACGATAATGCCGCCCAACCACGGCGGCAGGCCCTCCGAGTCTTGCGGCACGCCGCTCTGCAAACGTGATTGCAGTGCCTCAAGCGCCTCACCGGGCTGCCCCACCCACTGCGCGGGGTCGCCCGCACGCAGACCGAGCACCGGTGACACAACCAGTGCCTGCACGATGGTGTGATCGCCCACCGCGGCCTCCAGCCCTGACAAAGCGGTGCGCACGACTGGATGCTCGTCTGCGCCGCGCGCATCGCGTTGCAACATGCTCACGGCTTGCGGTGCGCTGGACTGCACCACCACGTTGCCCTTGGCCCCGGCAAAGCGCGCCGCGCCCCCGGTGCCCAGCCAAGGGTCCGACGGATCCTGCCTGGACATATTGATCCGACCCGGCTCGCCATTGCCCAGCACGCCCGTACCCGATGCAGTGAAGCCGCGCTTCTGCAGCGCACCGAGCATGCCGTCAGCCGCCGCGTTATCACGCAGCCCCCATACCGCCACCGACTGCGGAGCGCTGCCGAAGCCGATGAAATACCGCACCTCGGCCAGATCAATGCCGGCTTTCTCATTCCACTCTTGCGCCGGGCCGAGGATGAGCGCCTGCACCGGCTCGATCGCCACCCCCAGCACGGCCCGCTGCAGCATTTGCGGCGAAATCGCGCCGTTTTGCGCGCTCAGGCGGCGCAAGGCTTCCATATCGACGAACGCGGCCTGATCCGCCCGCGGATTTTGGAGAACGATGTCCGGCAGCTTGTCGAGCGCCTCGTTCAAGGGCTCGAGGTTCTGCGCGCCAGCCGGCGCAGCAGAGAGCCACAGACCGGCGGCAAGGGAGATCGCGAGAGCGTGCATGCGCATGAGTAGTGTCCTCAGAAAAGCGGATAACCACGTGCGCCAACCCCCGGCGCACCGCTGGAGACTGCGTCAGAAGCGCGTTCAGGACGTGCTCAAGGTGTAAATGAATCCGGGTCGAAACCGCCCAAAAGCCGCTCAAAACCGCGCCGCAAAGCAAAAAGGCCGCACAGCGAATGCTGTGCGGCCTTTTCAATCTGGTTGCGGGGGCAGGATTTGAACCTGCGACCTTCGGGTTATGAGCCCGACGAGCTGCCAGACTGCTCCACCCCGCGTCTGGAAGAACGAAACTATAGCGGGGTTTGCCCTCTGCGTCAAACCCCTTGCTGAAAAATCCTCTGTCTCAGGTGTTCTGGATGACGATTTTCGGGAATTTGTGGCTCATGTCCTTGGCCCTCTCGGCCACGCTGACGGCCACCTTGCGGGCGATTTCACCGTAGATCGTGGCAATGCGGCCGTCCGGCTCGGCAGCCACCGTGGGGGTGCCGGAGTCGGCCTCGGTACATATCTGCATGTCGAGCGGCAACGCGCCGAGGAAAGGCACGTTGTAGTCCCCGCACATCTTCTCACCACCGCCGGCACCGAAGATGCGCTCTTCGTGGCCGCAGCTGGAACAGATGTGCACGCTCATGTTCTCGACCACGCCGATGATGGGCACACCGACCTTCTCGAACATCTTGAGGCCCTTGCGCGCGTCGAGCAGCGCGATGTCCTGCGGCGTGGTGACGATCACCGCACCGGTCAGCGGCGCCTGCTGCGACAGCGTGAGCTGGATGTCGCCGGTGCCCGGCGGCATGTCGACGATGAGGTAGTCGAGGTTGTCCCAGTTGGTTTCCTTCATCAACTGGTTGAGCGCCTGCGTGGCCATCGGGCCGCGCCACACCATCGGCGTTTCGTTGTCGATGAGGAAGCCGATGGACATCACCTGCAGCCCGTGGGCCTGCAGCGGCTCCATGCGCTTGCCGTCTTTCGACAAGGGGCGCTGGCCGCCCACACCCAGCATCTGCGGCTGCGACGGGCCGTAGATATCGGCATCCAGCACCCCCACGCGTGCGCCCTCGGCGGCCAGCGCCAGTGCCAGGTTGGCCGCCGTGGTGCTCTTGCCGACACCGCCCTTGCCCGAGGCGACGGCGATGATGTTCTTCACGTTCGGCAGCAATTGCACGCCCTGCTGCACCGAATGCGCGGCGATCTTCCAGCTCACGTCGACTTCGACCGAGCTGACGCCCTCCACCGCCGACACGGCATCACGCACCAGACCGGCGATCAATTCGCGCTGGCTGTTGGCGGGGTAACCCAACTCCACCACGCTGCGCACGCGACCGCCGTCCTCGACGACGAAACGCACGCTCTTGGAGGTGACCAGATCCTTGCCGGTATTGGGGTCGATGACGGCTTTCAGCGCTTGACTGACGGCTTCCTGGGTAACGCTCATGACGGAATTTCCTCGGAATCAACTCGCCCTGAAGGGGCGCAACCCTTCAATCATACCGAAGCGCTTCGCACCGCTCACCCATGCCGTGAGTGCGGGAATCGCCCGCCGCAAGCCTCCGCCCCGACAGCGCGGCCCCACGTCCCTCACACTGCGCCGCAAGGAGGCACGGCGGGCGCCCCTGCTTTGCTAGAATCACGCCTTTACACCCGGATTTTCTGCCAATGCCGCGCAACATCCTCGTCACCAACGCCCTGCCCTACGCCAACGGCGACATTCACCTCGGCCACCTCGTGGGCTACATCCAGGCGGACGTCTGGGTGCGCTTTCAGCGCATGCGCGGCAATGTGGTGCATTACGTCTGCGCGGACGACACGCACGGCACGCCGGTGATGTTGCGCGCAGAGAAGGAAGGCATCACGCCCGAGCAGCTCATTGACCGCGTGCATGGCGAACATCTGCGTGACTTCACCGGCTTCAATGTCGCCTTCGACAATTACCACTCCACGCACTCGCCGGAGAACCGTGCGTATGCAGAGGAAATCTACGGCAAGCTGAAATCCGCCGGCTTCATCGACACGCGCTCGATCGAGCAGTACTACGACCCGAAGCGCGAGATGTTCCTGCCCGACCGCTTCATCAAGGGCGAATGCCCCAAGTGCGGAGCCGCAGACCAATACGGCGATAACTGCGAAGTCTGTGGTGCAGCCTATGCGCCCACCGAACTGAAGAACCCGCGCTCGGCCGTGTCCGGCGCCACGCCCGAACTGCGCAGCTCCGAGCACTTCTTCTTCCGCCTGTCCGACCCGCGCGCGGTGAGCTTCCTGCGCGACTGGACGCGCGGCAGCAACACCGCCGGCACGCGCCGCCTGCAGCAGGAAGCGGCCAACAAGATGAAAGAGTGGCTGGGCGAAGACGGCGAGAACAAGCTGTCGGATTGGGACATCTCGCGTGACGCGCCCTACTTCGGCTTCGAGATCCCGGGCGCGCCGGGCAAGTATTTCTACGTCTGGCTGGACGCGCCAATCGGTTATCTGGCGAGCTTCCGCAACTGCGCCGACAAGGCGGGCGGCATCGCAGTGGAGGACTTCACCGACGCGGCCCGCGCGGAGGCCAGCGGCACCGAGATGGTGCACTTCATCGGCAAGGACATCCTCTACTTCCACGCGCTGTTCTGGCCAGCCATGCTGCACTTCGCGGGTTATCGTGCCCCCTCGCAACTGGCGGTGAACGGCTTCCTGACGGTGGACGGCGCCAAGATGAGCAAGAGCCGCGGCACCTTCATCACTGCGCACTCGTATCTGGCGCAGGGGCTGAACCCGGAGTGGCTGCGTTACTACTTCGCCACCAAATCCAACAGCACCATGGAAGATGTCGATCTCAACCTCGACGACATGATCGCCAAGGTGAACTCGGATCTGGTCGGCAAGTACGTGAACATCGCCAGCCGCTGCGCCGGCTTCATCGCCAAGCGCTTCGAGGGCAAGCTGGCCGCCAGTGAAGACGCCGCCTGCGCCGAGTTCCGCGCCGCCTGCGCGGCCGGCAACATCGCGCGAGCCTTTGAGGAACGCGACTACAGCCGCGCCATGCGAGAGATCATGCGGCTGGCCGACATCGCCAACCAGTACGTGAATGACCACAAACCGTGGGAGCTGGCCAAGCAGGAAGGCCAGGAGGCACGCCTGCACGAAGTGTGCTCGACGGCGCTGACGATGTTCCGCGACCTGTCGCTGTATCTGAAGCCGGTGCTGCCTACGATGGCCGAGAAGGTCGAAGCCTTCCTCGCCATCGCCCCGCTCGCCTGGGCCGACACCTGGCAGCCGCTGCCGGCCGGCCATACCATCACCCCTTACCAGCACATGATGACCCGAGTGGAACGCAAACAGATCGACGCCCTCATCGACGCAAACCGCGACAGCCTGGCCCCCGCTCCTGCTGGTGTGCCGACCGAGGCCGAGCGCCAGCAGCCCGCGGCTCAACCCGCCAGAGCCGAAGAGCCGTTCATCTCCATCGACGATTTCGTGAAGATCGACCTGCGCGTGGCGCTCATCGCCTCGGCCGAGCACGTGGAAGGCGCAGACAAGCTGATCCGCCTGCAGCTCGACATCGGTGAGACCGACGCCGAAGGCAACCCCAAGCCACGCCAGGTCTTCGCCGGCATCAAGTCAGCCTACGACCCCGCCGCGCTGGTGGGCCGCCTGACGGTGATGGTGGCCAACCTCGCGCCGCGCAAGATGAAGTTCGGCCTGTCCGAAGGCATGGTGCTGGCCGCCTCGGACGAGAACGACAAGGCTTCCGGCCTGTACATCCTGTCGCCGGACAGCGGCGCCAAGCCCGGCATGCGGATTCGCTGAGCATGCATTGACATGGCGCTGACGCCTTCCAAGCGCTGGATGGTTCGCCGGCGCAGGCAACGACGAACGGCCTTGCCGGCTGCAGTCGTGCCTGCCCACCGATCCAGTTGCGAGAGAAGGCGTCATGTTCCGCTTCCACCCGAAAGTCCTCGACACCCTTCCCGGCTATAGCCGGGAAACCCTGACCGGCGACATCGCCGCCGGCATCACCGTCGGCGTGCTGGCCTTGCCGCTGGCCATGGCCTTCGCCATCGCCAGCGGCATGAGCCCGGCCGCCGGCATCTGGACCGCCATCGTGGCGGGCTTCCTCGTCTCGCTGCTCGGCGGCTCGCGCGTGCAGATCGGCGGACCGACCGGCGCCTTCATCCCCATCGTCTACGTCATCGTCGTCGATTACGGCGTGGCCAACCTGCTCATCGCCACGATGATGTCCGGCGTGATGCTGTTCGCCATGGGCGCACTCAAGCTCGGCACGATGATCCGCTTCATCCCGATCTCGGTGGTCATCGGCTTCACCAACGGCATCGCCGTGGTGATTTTCCTTTCGCAGATCAAGGATTTCCTCGGCCTGCAGATCGAGCGCATGCCGGGCGAGTTCTTCGGCAAGATGGAAGCGCTTTACGGCGCGCTGCACACCGCCCACACACCCACCATCGCGCTGTCGGTGGCAGCCCTGCTGGTGTTGATCGGCTGGAATCGCCTCGCCCGCCGCGTCGGCTGGATGCGCCGTGCGCCGGGGCCGCTGGTGGTGCTGGTACTTGCCACGCTGGCCAACGCACTGTTCGTGCTGCCGGTGGAAACCATCGGCAGCCGCTTCGGGGGCATTCCGCAGGGCCTGCCGGATTTCGGCTTGCCGCCCGTCGAACTCGGCACGCTGGGCAAGCTGATCGCCCCAGCGCTCACCATTGCGCTGCTCGGCGCCATCGAATCTTTGCTGTCGGCGCGCGTCGCCGACAGCCACATCGGCGATCGCCACAACCCCAATCAAGAGCTGATGGCGCAAGGCGTGGCCAACATGGCGGCACCGCTGTTCGGCGGCTTTGCCGCAACCGGCGCGATTGCGCGCACCGCCACCAATATCCGCAGCGGCGGGCGCACGCCGGTGGCCGGCATGGTGCATGCGGGCGTGCTGCTGGCGATGGTGCTGGTGATGGCGCCGCTGGCCAGCCACATACCGCTCGCGGCACTGTCGGCCATCGTGGTGGTGGTGGCGCTGAACATGGGCGAGTGGCATGCCTTCCGCCCGGCCGAACTGAGACGTCACAGCCGTCCGTATGCGGCGACGCTGCTGACCACTTTCGTGGTGACCGTGCTGTTCGACCTGACCTTGGCGGTGGAGGTCGGCATCGTGATGTCGGCGCTGATCTTCATCTTCCGCATGTCGGACCTGACGAGGCTAGAGCCGATCACGCTGGGTGCTTCCGATGTAACGGCCTACCCGGACGGCACACCGCGCGTGCTGGCGTTTCGCCTGACCGGAAGCCTGTTCTTCGGCGCATCGAACAAGCTCGACACGCTGCTCGACGACATCGGCCAGCCGGAGGTGGTGGTGCTTGATGTCGACCATTTGGTGCACATCGACACCACCGGCCTCGACATTCTTGAAAACGTGCACCGCGTGCTTGTCGCACGCGGCATCCGTCTGATGCTGGTCGGGCTGCAGGCGCAGCCGGCCGGGGTGCTGAGGCGCTCGGGCTTCGACGCGATGCTGGGCCCGGATGCGATCGCACCCAGCCTGGACGAAGCCCTGAACCGCCTACGCTGAAGAATCAGCCGCGGGCGTCGCCCCAGCGCAGGGAGGTGTTGTCGTCGCCGTTGTAGAAGGTCTTGCCCGAACGGTCGACGCAGTAATCCGGAGAAAGGATCTTCTCTTTGAAGACCTGCCCTTCGCCCACGCGCGTGTGCTCGAACAAAATGCTCTGCTCCACCCGCGAGCCGGCACGCAGATGGCTGCCGTGCCCGATCCAGCTTGGCCCGATGATCGACACGCCCGGCTCGATTCGCACGTTGGAGCCGATGTACACCGGCCCGACCACCTGCACGCTGTCCCACTCGATGGAGGTGTTGAGGCCCAGACGCACGCCTGGCTTGACCTCGGTGCCGGGCATGTCCATCTGCGCCACTTCGCCGCGCAGCACGCGCTGCAGCACGGCCCAGTAGTCGGACAAGCGACCGATGTCGATCCAGTTGAAGAAGCGCTTCTGTGCGTAGAAGGGCATCTCTTTTTCGACCAGCAGGGGAAACAGTTCGCTGCCGATGTCGAACTGCTGGCCCGGCGGCACGAGATCGATGACTTCCGGCTCCAGAATGTAGATGCCGGTCGAAGCGAAGGTGGACTTGGCCTCCTCGGGCTTAGGCTTTTCCTGGAAGGACAGCACGCGCCCTTTCTTGTCGGGCACCACGATGCCGTAGTTGCTGACCTGCTCGCGCGGCACCTCCAGCGTCACCACGCTGGCCACGGCCTTGTTGAGGTGGTGCTCGTCCAACGCGGCGCGGATGTCGAGATCGATGATGGCATCGCCGCACAGCACCAGCGTGGTTTCGTCGAAGAAGCCGCCGAAATCCTGGATCTTGCGCATACCACCTGCCGAGCCCAGCGGCTTCGGCACGATCTCGCCGTGGTCACGCACACCCTCGTAGGAGTAGCCGATGTCGACGCCCCAGCGATGGCCGTTGCCGAAGTAGTTCTCGATCTTGTGATGGTTGAAAGCCACGTTGATCATGATCTCGCGGATGCCGTAGCGCTCGAGGTGCTCGATCAGATATTCCAGCACCGGCTTGCCGAGGATGGGCACCATCGGTTTGGGCATGTCCTTCGTCAGCGGCCTGACTCGCGTGCCCTGGCCTGCTGCCAGAATCATTCCCTTCGCCATCATCAACTCCCTTGGACGCGTGTGCGTCGTCTCATTCAAAAGTGTCTTTCAAATCCGGTCATGCAAACATCGGGCCTCGCGACAGGGCTCAGCCGGCGGCGCGTCCGTAGGTGTCTTCGAAGCGAACGATGTCATCTTCGCCGAGATAGGCGCCCGACTGCACCTCGATGATTTCCAGCGGCACCTTGCCGGGATTGGCAAGGCGGTGCGTCTGCCCCAGCGGGATGTAGGTCGACTCGTTCTCTCCGAGCAGAAAGCGCCGTTCGCCGCAGGTGACCTCGGCCGTACCACGCACCACGATCCAGTGCTCGGCACGATGATGATGCATCTGCAGGCTCAACGTGGCGCCGGGCTTCACGACGATGCGTTTGACCTGAAAGCGCTCACCGAAATCGATGGAGTCATACCAGCCCCACGGGCGATAAACCTTGCGGTGGCTTTGCGTGAGCTGGCGCCCTTCGGTCTTCAGACGGGCGACGAGCTTCTTGACGTCCTGAGTGTGCTCCTTGCGCGCCACCATCACGGCATCTGCCGTTTCCACGATGACCATGTCTTCGCAGCCCAGCGCGGCCACCAGTCGGTGCGTGGCGTGCACCAGCGTGTTGCGGCTGGCTTCGAGCATCACCTCGCCGCGCGCGGCGTTGCCCTCGGCATCCTTCTCGGACACCGACCACAGCGAATCCCACGCCCCCACGTCCGACCATCCGGCCGACAGCGGCACCACCACACCTTGCCCCAGACCGGGCTCTGACTTGAGTTTTTCCATCACCGCGTAGTCGATCGAATCCGACGGGCACGCGGCGAAAGCCTCTTTGCCCACACGCAGGAAATCGGCGTCTGCCTGGCGTTGCTCGAAGGCCTCACGGCAGGCACCGGCGATGTCCGGGCGGAAATGCGCGACCGCATTCAGCCAGACGGAAGCTCGCATCATGAAGATGCCGCTGTTCCAGAAATATGCACCACTCACCACGTAGCGGGCAGCCGTCTCGGCATCGGGCTTTTCGACGAATTCGGCGAGATCCTTGGCGCCATGGGCGCCGGCATCGTCCCCGGCGCGGATGTATCCGTAGCCGGTTTCGGGGCGGTCCGGCACGATGCCGAAGGTCACCAGACGACCGGCGTCGGCCTCGACCGCGCCGACCTCGAGCGCTTCACGGAAAGCTGCGACATCGCTCACCACGTGGTCCGCCGGCATCACCAGCAGCACCGGGTCGTCGCCCTCCACCATCGCGGCCAGCGCCGCCAGCGTAAGCGCCGGCGCCGTGTTGCGGCCTTCGGGTTCGAGCACGATCTGCGGCGAACGCACGTCGATCTGCCGCAATTGTTCGGCGATCAGGAAGCGGCATTCCTCGTTACTCACCAGCAGCGGCCGCGGATCGACGACCGCGCCCTGCAGCCCGGCCAGACGCAGCGCCGTCTCCTGCAGCAGCGAGCGCTCGCCGGTCAGCGGCAGCAACTGTTTCGGATACGCCTCGCGCGACGCCGGCCACAGCCGCGTGCCCGAGCCGCCGGAGAGAATGACGCTTCTGACGGTAATCATGACTTTCCTCGACCGATTGCGAAGTATTCGATGCCTTGCGCCCGCACCGACTCCGGGTCGTACATATTGCGGCCGTCGAAGATCACCGCCTGCTTCAGGCGGCTCTTGATCGCATCGAAGTCGGGGCTGCGGAATTCCTTCCACTCGGTGGCGATGATCAGGGCATCGGCATCGTCGAGCACGCTCTTGGGCCGGCCGCCGTAATTGAGGCGTGTTTCATCGCCGAAAATGCGCTCGCTTTCTTTCATGGCCACCGGGTCGTAGGCAGACACCGTGGCCCCACGGCGGAGCAATTCATTGATGATCACGCGGCTGGGGGCGTCACGCATGTCGTCGGTATCCGGTTTGAATGCCAGCCCCCACAGCGCGAAACGGCGACCGGAGAGGTCTTCGCCGAAGCGCTCGACGATCTTGTCGACCAGCACGTGCTTCTGGCGGTCGTTGGCCTGCTCGACGGCTTGCAGAACCAATAGATCATGGCCATGTTCGCTCGCCGTTCTGACCAGCGCCTTGACGTCTTTCGGGAAGCACGAGCCGCCGTAACCGCAACCGGCATACAGGAAGTGCCGCCCGATGCGGGGGTCGCTGCCGATGCCCTTGCGCACCAGCTCGATGTCCGCACCCAGTGTCTCGGCAAGATTCGCCAGTTCGTTCATGAAACTGATGCGCGTCGCCAGCATGGCGTTGGCGGCGTACTTGGTGAGCTCGGCCGAGCGCACATCCATGAACACCAGGCGTTCGTGGCTGCGTTGAAACGGCGCGTACAGTTCGCGCATCAAGCCTTTTGCGCGGTCGTCCTCGGCGCCGACGACGATGCGATCGGGGCGCATAAAGTCCTCGACCGCCGCGCCTTCCTTGAGAAACTCGGGGTTGGACACAACGCTGAACGCCACATCACTGCCGCGCGTCGCGAGCTCTTCCGTGACGGCCGCCTTGACGCGATCGGCCGTGCCCACCGGCACGGTGGATTTACCCACGATGACGCGATAGCCATCCATGTACTTGCCGATATTGCGCGCAGCCGCGACCACATACTGAAGATCGGCCGAGCCATCTTCATCGGGCGGCGTGCCGACGGCGATGAACTGGATCACGCCGTGGCGAGCCCCCTGCTCGACATCGGTGGTGAACGAAAGCCGGCCGGCTTCGACGTTGCGGCGCACCAGTTCGAGCAGGCCTGGCTCGTGAATGGGAATGCCGCCTTCTTCGAGAATCCGGATTTTCTCAGGGTCCACATCCACGCACAGCACGTCGTTACCCACGTCGGCAAGACAAGCCCCCGACACCAGCCCGACATAGCCCGAGCCAATCACCGATATCTTCATTTTTTTACGCCGTCAAAAGTGAATCAGAAACCATGTGCGGGCCGCTTCGTGGAATACGAACGCCCGAGAAAGGCCATTCTCAATACAGCCACTCTATCGAAAATCAATTCCACCACGATGGGCAAAAGAAGACCGCACGTCATACCCAGAACAAACAGCGTTACCTCACCTTCGACTCCGAGCTTGCCGAAGATGATACGGGCACCGGCCGTTCCGAAAATATGGAATAGGTAAATCGAATACGAATATCCGCCGATCCACGCAATTGCCCTGTTACTCCAACCGAGCGAGTAAAGGAATGCAATGCAGACCACCGAATAGATTTCACCGGAAAGTCTATAGGGATGAAACAACTCGGGAAACAGCCCCGCCAACGATGCTTGGTGAAGAATTGTAAGTGCAATGAAAGCCGCAGCAAGCCAGTGGCGCGGGCGTTCGCCACCCTCATCAAGCTCCGAGAGCCACGCCAATTTCTTGAATGCCACGCCCATCAGAAAATATGGCAACAGATAGATCGCTCCATTGATCGAAAACAGATTCAATTCAAAGGCGATGAACGGTGCGGCGACGAATGCAATGGCGGTCGCCGCGAGCAATGAAACGTGACTTCGGATGCACCCGGTGACATCCAGAAAGAACACGAATACGAAAATGAGGAACAGCGACTGCAGATACCAGAAGTGCTCGAAAGGGAAAAGATAGACTTCGAAAAGACTCGTCTCGATGGGCTCGTTTCCGGCCACCCCTTGCACGAAAAAGTACAGCGCCCCGACGCACAGCAATGGGAACAGCAGTCGCCGCACCTTTCCCCACATGAACCGACCTGTCTGCGACGACACATTCGCGCGCGCAGCGAACACGAAGCCGGCAAGAAATGTGAATAAAGGCATGCGCAGGTAGGCCATCGAGTCCGAGAACCAGGCGAGGAAGGAAGTGGACGAAACATCCAGCCCCCGCCCCTCTTCCCCGCCGATGACGTGATACGCGACGAGCAGGAGGCACGCGATGCCACGCAATGTATCCACACGTGTGTCGCGCGCATTTACCGGCATCGTCCGAATGTTCCCCCTGTATCTTCCACTGCACATTGAGCCGCCCGAAGCGCAGCGCCCCGGCACGCATAATCAGTCTCCAACCTTACCCAACGAGTGCGGCGCAAGAATGACGCCAAACCTCAGAACTGAAAGTAGATGAAACCCGCCACACCCGGCGACACCGCCACCAGGCCATACACCGTGCCCGCGAGCACTACCGCCTGAGCGGGCGCAGGCAACTGCATGAATCGCTGGCCGCAGGCCAGATACCAGCCGCGCGGCACGAAATGCAGCAGCGCCGCCGCGATCAGCGCACACAGCCCCAGCCACGGCAGGCCCGGCGCCGCGACCGTGGTGACGAAAATCTGACGCATGTACTCGCCGGCCTGCGCGAGATCCGGCGCGCGGAACAACACCCGCGAGAACGCCACGAAATGAAACACCGCGACGACCAGCAAGACATGCGCCCACACCGGTGTTGCAGCATCGGCAGGTGTGCCCGCAGCCGCCCGGCGCCCCCGCATCCAGCGCTCGAAGCCCACCAACGAACCATGCAGAAAGCCGTACAGCAGGAAGTTCCAGCCCGCGCCATGCCAGAAACCGATGGCCAGAAAGGTGATGTACAGATTCAGATAGACGTTGCCGTAGCGCGAGCCGCCGATGCCGTAATACAGGTAGTCGCGGAAGAAACTCGACATCGAGATGTGCCAGCGCTGCCAGAAGTTCGACACGCTGGTCGCCAGATAGGGCCGGTTGAAGTTCTCGATGAGGTCGAAGCCGAGCATCTTGGCTGCACCACGCGCGATGTCGGTGTAGCCAGACAGATCCATGTAGATCTGGAAGCTGTAGGCATACACGGCCAGCACCAGAAACAAGGTCGAATGCTCGCCCGGTGACGAGAACGCCGGATTCACCAGATACACCGCCAGCACGTCCGCGAACACGATCTTCTTCACGAAGCCGCGCACCATCAGCAGAAAGCCTTCGCGGTAGGCCATGTCGTTGGGCACGAAGGGGCGCTCGAGCTGCGGCAGGAACTGGTGCGCACGCGTGATCGGGCCGGACAACAAGGTCGGGAAGAACGCCACGAACAGCGCGAAATCGCGCAGGCTGCGGGTGGGCTGCTGCTTGTCGCGGTAAATGTCCAGCGGGTAGGTCAGGCTCTGGAAGGTGAAGAACGAGATGCCGATGGGCAGCACGATCTGCAGCAATTGCAGGTCGGCCTCCAGACCCAGCGAGCGGGCAAAGCCGGCCACACTCTCGATGAAGAAATTGGCGTACTTGAAATAGCCCAGCACGCCCAGTGAGGCGGCGATGGCCACGCCCAGCCACAGCTTGCGCTCCCCCGCCCCGCGTGCCGCGGCAATGCGTGCGCCGACAAGGTAATTGACCAGCGTGACGAACATCAGCAGCGCCGCAAAGCGCCAGTCCCAGCACATGTAGAAGTAGTAGCTGGCCACCAGCAACATGTTCTTGCGCGACTCGGGGCGGGCGGCCAGATGGTGATTGAGCAGAATCACCGCGGTCAGGAAAACGAAGAAATGCAGGGACTGGAATGACATCGTTTATTCCCGGAAGACCACGAGTTCGTTGGCAACGAGAAAGTCGCGCAGGTACTCGGCCATCAAGGCTTCGCCTTCGATGTTGAAATGCGTGGCGTCGACGAAGTACTGCATGCCCACGGGCAGCATCTCGGTCAGATCGAACACCAGCAGGCCGTGCTCTTCGCCGGCCTTGCGGATCACGTCGTTGTGGATTTCGTAGAGATCGAGCATGCCGGCCAGATCGAAGCACGGCGTGAAGCGCAATTGCTCGGCCGCCAGACTGGCCTGCTCCTCCGGCTTCTGACTGCGGCCATAGGCCTTGGCGTTGGTCACCAGCACCAGCGCCACGTCATTCTTGCGCGCCAGCCCGGCGATGCGCTGCAACTCGGCGCGGTAGCGGTCCAGATCCACCTGATCGGGCGGAATGATCTCCACGCTGGGCGCCACCGGCCGCAGGAAGCGCGTGTGACGCTTGATGGCCTCCATGCTGAGCACCCAGTCGGGCATCTTGAGCGTCGGCAAGCCCTGCATCAGGCTGATTTGCGGCTCGCGGCTGCAGTAGTCGGCGAAGTCATTGAAGCCGGAGTAGATGACGATCAGATCGGGCTCGTGCGCCAGCACTACCGACTCGATCATGCGCCGCTGGTCCGCCAGGCGGTGACCCGAGATGCCGGCATTGATGACGTCGATGCGGGCGTTACCGTAATCGCTGCGAAGCTTGTTTTCAAGGATGTACGAGAAGGTTGCCTCGTTCGACGCGGCCATTTCGCCCATCACCGACGAAGCACCGACCACCGCCATGCGGAAACTGCCCGGCACGCGCTCCAGCGGAATGTCGGGGCTGCGCAGGCCGAAGGCATTGGTGTCGATGCGCATGGTCGAGCCGATCAGGCTGCTGCTCGGGCGCAGGGTCTTCACGCCGAGCGCCGAGTCGACCACGTAGCGGGTCTGATCGGTCAGCAGGTTGAACACGCTCTGCCCCTGACGGAAGTGCGATCGCACCTGCAGGGCGAACTCCAGTGCCACCATCAGCAGCACGGTAAGCAGCACCACCCAGCCCACGCGGCTGAGCGCACTCGCGCGCGACACCTTGCTGGCGCCTGTTTTTCTTCGCATGCCTTGGGCCTAAATGAAATCGACGAGTGCTTCCGCCTTGTTCAGTTGATACCAGCGACGCCGCTCGGCCGAATCGAACACCTTCACGTGCGTGGTCGGCACGCCGTGCGTCATCAGATGAATCAGCCCCAGCAGCGACGAATCGGGATCGCGCAGTTTGTCGATGCGGATTTCGCAGGGCGTCTCACGCGGGGCGATGTCGCGCACCGCGCGGATCAAGCCCTCACGCGCCGAAGCGTTCCAGTGGCCTTCAAGCTCAACCATCACGCGATCTTCCTGAGGCTCCACGCGGGTGGCGCAAGGTCGCGCCAAGCCCATACGGCGGCGCAGGTTCAACAGCATCAGCGGCAGCACATTGCCCAGCATCAACCCCAGCAAGGCCATGCCGTCACGCACGTAACGCTGCACCAGCTTGGGCTCTTCCTTGATGCGCCAAAGCCATTCCAGACCACTCTTCTGCATCCAGCGCGGCGCGCGGCTGACCGTGCCCGCGGCGAAATTGATCACCGCACCAAGGTGGCTGATCACCGGCGCCGAGAGCTGCGCGCGGTTGTGTTCGATCCACGCCTGCCCCTTGCCGGCCCCCAGCGCCACCAGCACGAAATCGGGCTGGCAGGCATTGATGTGCGCGATCACTTCGGGCGAACTCATGTCTTCGATGCTGCCGAAGCCCGGGCAGTGGTGGCCGACGCACTGCACCGCGCCGCCCGCGGCATTGATACGTTCGGCCGCCTGTGCGCCCACGCCTTCTTCGCCACCGAACAGGAACACCTTGATCGGCCCCGCCTCGCCGCGCATCAGCGCTTCGAAAATGTCCGAGCCGGCGACCCGCTCGGGCAGCGAGATGCCGAGCAGGCGGGCAATCCACAGAATCGGCATGCCGTCGGCCACCGACAGATCGCTGTTGAGCACCGAGCGCTGAAATGCCGCGTTGCGCTGGCTGGCGATCAGGAAGTTGAGATTGGGCGTGGACATGAACAGCGGCGTGCGCTCGTTCACCGCCGCGGCGATACGGCCCACCGCCTCGCCCAGCGTGACGGCGTCGAACGGCAGGCCGAGCACCCAGTGCACCGGTCGGCCGAGCTGACGCACCACGCGGGCACGCGTCTGCGCGAAGTCATTCTGCATGTTCGGTATCCCTCTTCGATCTCACCCAGCTCACCTGACGACGCACCACAAAGGCGGCGTACAGCGGAATCTTGCGCAGCGCGTAGGCAACGGCCAGCAGCAGCGTCGAAAAGCCGACGATCTCGCGCCCGACCCGCCACCACGCCAGCCCCACCGCCAACACCAGCCCGGCCAGCACCAGCGTTGCGAGGCCCCACGGCCCTGCCGCTGCACCCAGCGCGAACGCCACGCCGGCCAACAGCCACACCACGCCAACCAGCATCACCAACAGGGCCACGGGCGGCACGCACAGGTCGAGCGCCAGCATCAGCACCTGCGAGCGCCGCCGCACGAGGCCTTCGACCAGCATGCGCGGTACGGCGGTGGCGATCATGCCCAGGTGGCCGTGCTCCCAGCGTTTGCGCTGGCTGTCGGTGCCGGCACGGTTGGCCGGGAAATAGCTCTCCACCTCGGCTTCGGGGCAGAACAGCGGCGCGGCGCCGGCACGTGCCAGATCCACGCCCATCTGCATGTCTTCGACGATGTGGCCGCTGGCCAACTGCGCAGTGGCGATACGCGACCACGGGAAGGCCATGCCGCTGCCGGTGAGCTGGCACGGGCCACCCAGGCGCAGAAAGCCCAGCGGCCGCGCGAGGTTCTTCACTTCCCAAGCGAATTCGGCGATGCGCGCAAAACGCCCGGCACCCGGCGGCGTCTTCATGCGGTACAGCGCCTGCACCGGCCGGCCGGTGCTCAGGCTGAGCCGCGCGATGCGGTCGAGCGCACCGGGCAGCACGATGCAGTCGGCATCAACAATCACCACCACGTCCGGCGGCGCTTCAGCCAGGTTCCGCACACCGAAATCCAGCGCGTAGCCCTTGCCGCGATGCACTTCATCGAAGCGCTCCACCACTCGCGCGCGGGCAGCGCGGGCGACTTCGGCAGTGGCATCGGTGCAGTTGTCGGCCACCACCAGCACGTGGTCACCGGGCTGCAGTTGCGGCGCGATCGCCGCCAGTGTGGCCGGCAGGCCGTCGGCCTCGTTGTGCGCGGGGATCAGCACCGCCAGCCGCGGGCGTTCCCCGGCGAGCGGCGCAGCCGGCATGCGGCGCGGCAATGCGCACACCACCTGCACCAGCAGCACCGCTACCGGAATCAGCAGCAGCCCCGCCAGCGCGTAGAGCAGGATTTCGATGATCAAGCTCACGCGGCGTCCTCCCGCACGAAGGCGGCGAAATCACCGCGGAACAGCGCCGCAAGGCGCGCCGATTCACGTCCGACATCGTGGCGTGCCAGCACGCGGGCGCGCGCCTGCGCGCCCATGCGCTCAAGCTGCTCGACCGGCGCCTCCAGGCATTCGCGCATCGCGCGCACCAGTTCGCCCTCGCTGCCGGCGGGAAACAGCCAGCCATGCTCGCCATCGACCACCAATTCGGGGATGCCGGCGATGTAGGTGGTGAGCACCGGGCGCCGCAGCGCCATGGCCTCCATGATCACGATGGGCAGGCCTTCGCCGAAGCTCGGCAGCACCAGTGCACGCGCGGCCAGCAACTCTTCGCGCACTTGCGCGCTGCTGATCCAGCCAGTGATGCGCACCTTGCCCTGCAGGCCGTGCGTGGCAATGCGCTGCTCGATCTGCGGGCGCATCTCGCCATCGCCGGCCAGCACCAGTTCGAAATCGACACCCTCGCGTGCCAGGCGGGCGGCGGCGTCGATCAGCATCATCTGGCCCTTCTGCTCGCACAAACGGCCGATGCACACCACGCGCGGCCTCTCGGTGACGGGCACGTGCTCGACCTCGTGGAACGAGGGCTCCAGCCCGCAATGCACCACCGCCACCTTGTGCCAGTGCGCGGCATCGACCCAGCGATACAACTGGCTCTTGCAGAACGAGGTGATGGCCACCACGAAGGCCGAATGGCGGATTTTCTCGCCCAGGCGGATGGCCTGCGGCTTGTCGAATTCTTCCGGGCCGTGCACGGTGAAGCTGAACGGGCGCTCGCTGAGCAGGCCGGCCAGCAACGCCACTTCGGTGGAGTTGGTGCCGAAATGCGCATGCAGGTGCTGCACTTCGCCCTCTTCCAGCCACAGCGCGACGCGGCAGGCTTCAGCGAGATAGATGAAGTGAAAAGGCAAGGCGCGGTCGGCACGCCACCCCATCGACACAGCCTGCCGCACGGCGCGCAGGAAGCGGCCGGGGCTGCGCAGGAAGCAGCTCACCGCGGACGAGGCCAGACCACGCGCGCCGTCCTGCAGCACGTAGCGCGTTTTGACGCGCTCGCGCTCGTCTTCAGGGTCGACCAGCTCGTCGCCCCAGCCGCGCACCGAGATGCGCAGGACGTCCACACCCTGCTCTTCCAGCGCGAGGATCTCGCGGCGGATGAAGCTGTGGCTGACCTTGGGATACTGATTCACCAGATAGGCGACTTTCATGACGCCCTCCGGCGGTTCGAACTCGGGTGGATGAAATTCACGCTGTTCATGCCTTGTTGCCCGGAATGATGCGAGCCGGCGAACCCACGGCGGTAGCGCCGTCGGGCACGTCGCACA
This sequence comes from Pseudazoarcus sp. NS20, assembly GCF_059703745.1. Taxonomy (NCBI): domain Bacteria; kingdom Pseudomonadati; phylum Pseudomonadota; class Betaproteobacteria; order Rhodocyclales; family Zoogloeaceae; genus Pseudazoarcus; species Pseudazoarcus sp. NS20. The sequence continues at coordinate 255,044 of NZ_BAAKIY010000002.1, read as the reverse complement.
GCACCACCGACAGCGCACCGATCTTGCAGTCGTTACCGATGCGCACGCCGCCCAGCACCTGCGCATAGGCGCCGAACTCGACGTTGTCGCCGATCACCGGCACCGGGCCGTCTGCATACCGGTTGCCGACGGTGACGCCCTGACGCAGCGTGCAGTTGGCGCCGATCACCACGTCCGGGTGCAGGAAGATGCCGCCGAAGTGCCAGATGCGCAGCCCCGGCCCGATGACCGCGGTTTTCGGCAAACCGATGCCGGTGGCGGTTTCCACCAACCGTTGCGCCATCCAGTACAGCGGCGTGTGCAGGCGACGACGCCAGCCTTCGGGCAGCGCCTCGACATGGCGGCCGTAGCGGTACACCGCGATGGCCCAGATCGACTGTTCTTTCAGGAACGGCCGACGCAGGCCGCAGCGCTGCAGATCCGCACGCCAGTCGGCGGCTACGCCGGGCCGGGCCTGGGCGCCGCCTTGAAGATCATCGTTCACGGGGCTTTCAGTCGACACGCACCAGCTCCCCCGCCACCGACGATTCGCCGCTCTGGCCGCTGATCGCGTGCAACACCGGGCGCAACTCGCCTTGCGGCCAATTGAAGGTGTGCGACTGGCCATCCACCAACGGCCCGCTGTCGAATACCGTGCTGCCGTTGGCCACATTCACCAGACGCAGGCGGAACTGCCCGCCGCCGGTGGTGCGCGCCGTCACGCGATACGAGGCGCCTGCCTCGGGCAGCGCCCAATGCACGCGCTGCATGTTGCGCCCGCTGGCGTTGGTCTGCTCCACCCGGGTGTCGCCGGCGGGGAACACCACGGCCTGCCGCCACGAATCAAACACGCCGGCGCGGCCACCCTGCGGCTTGCCCCACGGGCCACGCATCGACAGCAGATTGAGGTGCGAGAAACGCTCGATGGCCTGACCATTGCCGTCTTCCCAGCCATCTGCCCCCATCACCATGCGCAGCCCGGCGCGGATGCGCTCCATGTCGGCCGCGGCGACGGAGTTCCAGCCGCCGCGGTGCAGGTTGAAGCCCGAACCGGTCTCGACGTAAATGACGTAAGGCGTACCGTGGTTGCGGTCCACCACGTAGGCGCCGTACACCTTCAAGGTCTCGGCCACTTTGCGCACCGCCGGGTTGCGGATGGTCTGCGTGTCGAACGACGGTGGCAGCATCAGCAAGGCACCCTGCGGTACGTTGCCGGTGTTCTTGTGCGCGTCGTGATCGGCCGAGGTTGCCGGGAAGATGTAGGCCGGGTTGGCCGCCAGACCGTTGAAGGTCAGCGACATCGCCAGCGCATGGTGGTACATGCTCTGACCGTCATTCACCTCGTGTTTGCGGATCAAACCACCCATGGTCGGCACGGCGGCTGCACGTGCGCCCTGGAAGTAGTGCGCCGGGTCTGCCCAACCGCGGCCGTCGATACGTGACCACGCATACTGCGCCGCCACCCACTGGCCGTTCTGGTTACGCAGCTTCCAGAACGAATGCACGATGCCCGAGCGGGTATCGACGATCTCCGCATGCCCGTCCGCACCTGGCGCGGGCACCACGCCGTCCGGCCAGTGCGGGACAGTGACATCGCCATGCACCTCGGCATCCGGCTGCCAGAGACCCTTGCTGTTGGGCAGGCCGCGCACGGTCACCGGCGGGTCGGTGGGGCGAGCCTCGAACACGCCGGTCGACCACGTGCCTTCGGCAATCGACGGCACGTAATCGGACAGCGGCACGCCGATGTCGCCAAAGCGCGGATTGACCGGTTTGCTGTTCCACGGAGAATCCGCCGCAAACGGCCGCTCGACGCTGCCGAACTGCGCTTCTGCCTTCTGGGCAACGGATGCCGCGCCGGCGGCGAGCGCCAGCATCGTCAACGAACGCACGCAGGCACCCCGCATCCATTCGGCTCCGGCCACCACGCCGGCACGCTCCACCCTTGAAACAACCATAAGGCCCTGTCCTCCTTCAGCGTTTAAACACGAGATCGTTGTCGCCCCGCGCGCCACCCTCGGGCATCGCTGCGGTTCTTCGGGCCACCACCGCCACCGCTGCGCCGGTGATGAACCACACGTACCAGTTGTATGCGAGATAACTGAGCATGTTGTCGGATGCCGAAATGATGGCGTACTGCACGATCAGCGCGGCCGCCACGAAGGCGCCCAGGCGGTCTTCGCTGGCCACCTTCAGCGCGGCGCGGAAAATGCCCCACAGCAGCGCGAGATAGGCCGTCAGCCCGACCACACCAAGATCGAAGAAGAGCTGCACATACACGTTGTGCGCACCGAAGCGCGTACCGCCCGACATCGAGAAGAAAGTCGGCGAGTACGTCATGAAGCCGTTCACTCCATAGCCCAGCAGATAGCGGGCGGGCTCCATCCAGCGCAGGCCGTCTTCCCAGATGAGCTGACGCCAGGCGAAGGAGTTGAGTCGCGCATACGGGTCGAAGTAGCTGGTGGCGCCCAGATCGAGCAGGCGTTCCTGCACCGCCGGCACAAACAGCGAACCCGCCGCCGCAAGCACCAGATAGATCAGATAACGGCGCTCGAAGATCAGCGCGTACATCGCGAAGATGGCAAAGCAGGCCACCCAGGCGCTGCGCGTCTTGGTCATCAGCAGCAGCCCCACCAGCACGCCCATGTAGGCGAACAAGGTGCAGCGCATGGCCGGCGTGAGCGTGAAACGTTCGGACTTCACGGCGTACAGCACCAGCGAGATCACCAGCGTCAGGTAGAAGGCAAAGATGTTCGGGTGCGTGAAGGTGCTCATCAGGCGGAAACCGTAAAAGCCTGTCGCCCCTCGGTTGAGCGCGAAGTCGACGAAGGCATACAGCACCGGAATCACCGAAGACCACAGCACGATGCGGAAGCACTTGGCGAGGTCATCCACGGAGCGCACGTAGAAGTACGCCGCCATGAACACCGCAAAGTACGAAGAGATGGCCAGCGCCAGCCGAATGGCATCGCCGCGCGCCGGCGAATACACCACGCCGAGCATGAACACGCAGATGAACGGCAGCCAGATCTTCACGCCCGTCCAATTGATGCGGTCCTTGTGCTGAAAGATGATCAACGCGGTGATCATGCACACGCAGGCATTCACCAGCCCGCCCACGCCGATGGCGTAGCTGCCGATGGAAAAACGCGTGGTCTCGAACACCAGATCGCCTGACGCGCGGAACAGCAAAATCAGCGTCAGCAGCAGAAAACGGTTGAAGATCAGCAGCAACAGCAAACCCAACGCCGCCGGCAGCACCAGCAGCCGCGCCGGGCTGTCACCCATGGCCATGCTGTAGGCCGGCACGGCCGCGCCGATGAGCACCGCGATGGCGATGCACAACGCCACCGCCACCCATTCGGTCGAGCGCTCGCGTGCCGCCCAGGCAGAGGCGAGTTTCAGCATCGACGCACTCCCGTCGCGCGGGCTGCACTCTGATTCATCGCCTTGTGTTCAACCACGTGTTGATTCATGCATCGTCGCCTTGTTGTTCTTATCGGCGCAGCAGCTTGCGGCTGTTCAGCACAGCCACGACGCTGGCGCGGAAGGCCGACCACAGCACATACAGCAGGCCGAAGGCCGCCAGCATCGCCGCCGTGCCAATCGTAAGCTGCGCCAGCAGCGACACTTCGAACTGCGCGCTGACCAGGGCCGAGACAGCGCCGCATACCCCGTAGCCGGTGAGCACCAGAGCGCCATTGCGCAACATGCCGTGCACCGGGGCACCCGATGCGCGCAGCCAATACAGACCGAACAGCCACTTCAGACCCAGCGAGCCGGCATACGCCGTCGCCACGCCCAGCACGCCCCAATTGGCCCCGACCAGCACCGCGCCGATCAGCAGGCCGCGCGTGAGCAGCGCATAGCGCAATTGCGAGCCGGTCAGCCCTTTGGAGAGGAACACCCAGTAGCTGGCGTAGCTCGCGGCCTGAAAGACCCCGGCAAGGGCGAGAATCTGGAAGATCGGCACGGCCGCAGCCCACTGCGCGCCGAGCACCAGCAGAATCAGCGGCTCGGCCTGAGCGCAGGCAAACGCGAACACCGCCACCACGAAATGCAGCAGCGCCGATTGCCCGTGCAGCAGGAAGTTCTCGTACCGCCACGGCTCGGCATTCAGGCGCGACAGCACCGGTAGCGCGATGGTGGTGGCCGGCGCGTTGATCTGGTTGAGCGGCAGCATCAGCACCTGATAGGCGCGGTTGTACAGACCCAGCGCCTCGGCGCCGAAGCGCTGGCCGATGATCAGCGCATCCACGTTGCGGCTGAGGTAGCCGATGAGCTGCGTCAGCATCAGATTCCAGCCATAGCGCAGGAACGAGCCCATGGCTGCGCCACGCCGCGGCAACCCCGGCCACCAGCCAGACAGCACCACCAGCAACACCAGCATGGCCAGCGCATGGCCCACCTGCTGGGCCACCAATGCCCAGTAGCCGAAGCCCTGCAGCGCCAGCGTGACGCCCGCCGCCAGACCCACTGCCTGCCCGGAAATCTCGACCACCGCCAGACGTCCGAAACGCATGTCGCGATTGAGCTGCGCACGGAACTGGGTCGCCAGGCCGTTGAGCACGAAGGTCACCGCCACGGCCTGGGCGATGGGCACCAGCAAGGGCTGGTCATAGAAAGCGGCAATCCACGGCGCGCCCGCAAACACCGCGGCGGCGAGCACCATACCGATGGTGCTGTTGATCCAGAACAGGTTGTTGCGCTGCGCGTCCGTCACGCTGCTGGCTTGAATGGCCGCCGAAGACAGGCCGAAATCGCGCAGCACTTCGCCGATGCCGACCACCGCGATGACCATCGCCATCAAGCCGTAATCGTCGGGCGACAGCAGCCGCGCCAGCACGATGATGCCGCCGAACTGCAGAATGATCTTGCACGCCTGCCCGCCCATGGTGACAAGCGCCCCGCGCGCGGCGAGTTTGCCCAGCGTGCTGCCCTGCCTGGGCGTCACGAGGGGCTCGTCCGGGGCGGCGGGCGTGGTGCTCATGCGCGCGCTTCTGCAGGGGCGGCGAGTGCCGCGGCGTAGGCCTGGCAATGGCTCACACCAGCCTCGGCCCATTCGCGGCGCGACAGATCCGGGGCCGCGGCACGTTCGTCACGCGCCACCTGCTCCAGCGCGGCTGCCAGCACGGCCGGGCTCAACTCGCCGTCGTACATGTAGATCCAGCCCGGCCCGACCTCTGCCGCCAACACGGTATTGGCCTCGTTGCGCGGCACCAGCACCGGGCGGTTGAGCGACAGCGACAGCACCAGCGAGCCGGAGTTGTGCATCTGGCGGAATGGCAGCACCACCAATTGGGCCTGGCCGATTTCATGCGCCAGCGTGGCGTCATCGACGTAGTCGAGCAGCGCGGTGACCTGCGCATTGGCCGCACACGCGGTTTCGATGCGCTCGCGCAGCGCGTCGGTGGCCGGCTTTCCGACGATGCGCAGCGTCACCGGGGTAGCCGCCTCAGTGCCGCCCTCAAAGCAATCGAGCAGACCTTCCACGCCCTTGTAGGGGCGGATCAGCCCGAAATACAGCAGACGGCCGGGCACGCTGGCCGGCACGTTCAGTTCGGCGAACCAGTCACGGTAATGGCCGTGCAGGATGGTCGCCGTATGCGGCGCACGCAGCGGCGTGGTCTCGTTGATGCGAATCCAGGCGCTGGTGCTGCGATCAAGCTGCTCCAGCAGGCGCCGCTCGATGGCATCCACGCTCTCGTGCGGCTCCAGGTTGTGCAGGGTGCGCACCACGCGCTTGCCGGTGAGCCGCATGCGCAGCAAGAAGGCCGAGAACAGCAGGTACTGCACGAAGCGGTTGCGCCCCTGCTCGCGCAGCAGGAACTCCGGCCAATGCACGTGAAAGACATCGAAGCGCCCGACCAGCGCAGTACGCCACGAGAAGTACTCGATGTCGGCATGCGGTTCGATGGCACGCAGCAATTGCTTGAGGTACGGGTTGTCGTTGCGGGTCTGCGGACGCAGCGATTGCAGCACCACCATGCGCGGCGCCCCTCCCGTTCCGACTCCTGCTGCTGTGCTCATTCATTGCCTCCGATTCAAACCCGGCGCACTCGTGGTGTTGTTGAAACCACCCTCTCCGCCAGATAAAGGCCGCAGGGGCGATGATGGAAACGGCCGTCGGCTGTTCAGCCGACGCTGGCGCGCGTCATGCGCAACAGGCCCGGCAGCCACACACCCAGGCGGACGAACTCGAGGTAGTCCTTCACCGTCGGGCGAATGCCATACAGGCGTGCGAAAAGCTGCAGATAGAGCTGTTGGGTCAGCCGGCAATCGCCCTGCGCATGGGTATCGCGCACGATCTCGAAGGCTTTGCGCATACGCGCCTCGCTCTTCTGCGAGATGCGGTCCTTGCGCGGCGAGTTCTCGAAGTTGTAGGTGGCCTTGTCGACCAGCCGGCCCGGGCCGAAGGTCTTGAGCACCCGCATGAAGAACTCGAGGTCTTGCCACGCCGGCAACTCGGGGTTGAACAGGCCCGCCTCGATGAAATGGCTGCGCGGCGCGAAAATCTGATTCCCTACGGCGTTGCCGGCGAACATCTGCTCGAAGCTCGCCATGTCGGTTTTCTGCGTGCGGTGCGTGACCTTGCCGAACTCGATGACGTTGAGCTGCGAATACAGACACGAAGGCGTCTGCCCGGACGACGCACGAAAGCCCTCCCAGGCCTCCAGAAAGCACTCGAGGCGGTTCGGCGTGAATTCATCGTCGTCATCCAGCCCGGTGACGAACTCACCGCGAGCGACTTCAATGGCCTGGTTTCGCGCCGCCGCGCCGCCCACCGATTCGCGGTTGGTGATCACGCGGATGCGCGAATCACGTGCGCAGGCATTTGCCAGCACGCCTTCGGTGTGGTCCTCGGAGCCATCATTCACCACGATCAACTCGAGTTGCGCATGGGTCTGGCGCAACACCGATTCAATCGCCGCCTGCGCCATCTCGGCGCGGTTCTTGGTGGGCATGTAAACACTGATCAGCATGTCGAGCTCTTCATGAAAGTCTTGAAAACAGTCGATCGGCCCGGCCTCAAGCGGCACGAGCCTGACGGTGGGCATTCATCACCGAGCCCACAACGGTGGCGTTGGCGGCATGCATCAGGTCCGCGCACTGGCGCACTGCACCGACACGGCTGACATCCTGCTGCGTCACCATCAAGGCCCCGCCAGCGCGCGCCGCAACCGCCTGCGCGTCGGCATAACGCACGGCGGGCGGGGTATCGATCAGGATCACGTCGTAGGCGCTGGCCAGCTCGTCAAGCAACTGCCGCAGTTGCGGGCGCGCCAGCAACTCCTGCGGGTTGGGCGGAACGGCGCCGGAAGGGAGCACCGACAGGTCGATCAGATCCGGCACGCGCTGGACCGCCTCGCGGCCTGCGCGCCCCGACAGGATCGACGACAGCCCGACACCGGCATCCAGCCCGAAATGAGTGTGTTGCGACGGTTTACGCAAGTCGGCGTCGATCAGCAGGGTGCGCTCACCCAACTGTGAAAACACCACGGCCAGGTTGGCGGCCAGCCACGAGCGGCCCTCGCCGCTTTGCGGGCTCACGATGGCCAGCGTATTGCAGGCGGCGGATTCGCCGAACCAGCGCAACATCAGTTGGCTGCGCAAGGCACGCAGCGCCTCGACCTTGGGCGAGAACGGCTCATAGGCGGCCACCACCGACTGCGCCACCTTGCTGTTGCCGGCTTGCAGATAGGGGTAGTCGAACTGGCGCGACAAGGCGAACTGGATATCGGCATCATCGAGCAGGCCGAGCTGGATGGCCGCGTCGCCGAAGCGCAGACCTTGCTCGCGCTGCACACGCAGGATGCGCTCGGCGTCTTGCGGCTTGAGTCGATCCGCATCGATCAGGATCGCCCCGATCGAACGTCCGGCCATGGGGGGAGTGATGGGAGCATTCATCGCATTGACCTCACGCAGCAGACGGACCGGACGTCCGGAAAACAGAACCATTGGAGCGATCGGAACCGGGGATCACCCCCAGCAACGGCGCGCCGGACAACCCAGCCAGTTCGGCCGGGCCACGCAGGCGCGGATCGCGGAACTCGAGCAGCAGCGCGGCGCCGACCCCGAACAGGCCCCCGACCACTGCGGCCAACGCCAGAATCACCAACGTGCGCGGGCCCGCGGCATACAAGGGTGCGGTCGCGGGCGTGAGCACCGAGACGTTGGTCTGCTGGCTCTGACTCTCGAGGTTGGTGTGGGCCAGACGCTGCGTGAGCAGGTCATAGGTGCGCTGTGCGCCCTCGACGTCGCGCTGCAACACGGCGATCTGGTCGCGGTGGGATTTGAGTTCCAGCACGCGGGCGTGTTGCTCCTTCACCGCCGCGGCAATCTCCGCCTCGTTGGCGGACGAGATCAGCGTGGTCGTATTCAATGAGCGGGCGATGCGCTGGATTTCAACCGCCAGGCGCTCACGCATGGCGCCGATCTCGGCATTGACGCGCTCCATCTCGGGGTGATTCGGCCCGACGCGGCCGCTCAGTTGCTGGCGCTCGGCCTCCTTCTTGGCAAGCTCACCCTTGAGGTTGGAGATCAGCGGGCTTTGCATGACTTCCGGCAGCGATTCGCCGGCGCCAGCCTGACTCTGGCGCGAACGGCTGTCGGCCTGCTGGGCCTGCACCGTCACGAGTTGCGTGGAGAGCTCGACGAGGCGTCCGGTTTCAAGGTCCAGACGGCCTTCGGTGGCCACGATGCCGTGCTCTTGCTCGTAGTCCGACAGGCGACGCTGAGCCTGTTCGAGATCTTCACGCAGCGCACGCGTGCGCTCGTCGAACCACGCCGCATATTCACGCGCCGGCTCGACCTTGAGCTCCAGCGTGGTGGCGATGTAGGCCTGTGCAAAGGCGTTGGCCATGGTCGCGGCAAACTCGGGGTCGCGTCCGGTGTAGGCAATGTTGATCACGCTGCTGTCGCGCGACGGAATCACTTCAAGCTGGCCCTTCAGCGCACGCGCCAGCCACACTTCGATGGGCCCTTCGCCGCCGGTGGCCTCCATCCATTGATCCTGCACGGCAGGCCGTTCGTGCATACGGGTGGTTTCGACCACGCGCTGCGCGACGCGGTCGGAGCGGATCACGTCCACCTGGGTGGCCATGTAGCCCGGCGCCATCTGCGTGGGCATGAAACCTCCCCCTACCGGGTCGGTGGATTTGATATCCACGATCACCGATGCCTGCGCGGTGTACTTGGGCGGCATCAGCAGGCTGACCACCAGCGCGCTGCCGACCACCAGGCCCGCCAGCACGACGATGACCCACAAGCGGGCGCGCAGTATCGAGATGAGTTGCGTTACGGTCATGAATTCGGCCCTCGATCAGAACAGGCTTTCGCGGATGTGGACGACATCGCTGGGCAACAGCAGATCGTCCAGCCCGGGCTCGATGATCTGCAGCGCACCCGTTTCGTCCCGGCGATGCACGCGCAGGCCGCGCATGGTGCCGCGAGCCGTCAAGCCACCGCCGGTGGCCAGCGCCTGGATGACACTCATGTCGCGTTCCAGACGGAACACGCCCGGGCGCTGCACTTCGCCGTAGATGTAGAACACTGGCGCACGCTCGACGTAAATCATGTCGCCCCCCTCGAGCGGCACGTTCTGATCGTCACCGCCCTCGAGAAACAACTGCTTCATGTCGACTTCGATGCGCAGCGGCTGCCCGTTGCGCGTGCCCTTGAGCACGACACGCTCATCGCCCTCTTCCGAAATACCGCCGGCAGCGGCCACCATGTCGGCCAGACGTTGATTGAAGGTCTCGAGCGGGTAGCGCCCAGGCCGATCGACCTGGCCGAGCACGACCACCTGATTGCCGCGCATTTCAACCGGCAGGATGTTCACGTTGGGTTTGAGCACGAAGCCACCCTCACGCAGCTGACGGGCAATGGTGGCCTCGGCCGCCGAAAGCGACAGGCCGCCGACACGCACCGAACCGAGCAGCGGGAAGGTCATCGTGCCCGCCTCGGAGACGCGCGCTTCGGTCGTGAGGTCCGGGTTCTGGAACACCGTGATGCGCACCACATCACCAGGGCTCAGGACGTACTCCGCCTCTTCGGCCGAGGCCACTGAAGCCAGACACATGAACCACAGCGAGAACAGGAGCGCCAAGGGCCGGATGAAAACGTTTTTCTTCATTTTTTTCCCTGCTTCTGATTAATCCGATAGACACAACGGTCGGGACGCACGTCGCAGCCAGACTGAAAACGCGGCCGTCCGAAATTCACCGCAAGCCCACCACCCCGCGATCCAGCGCAGCATTGACGGGCTCGATGGCCGCCAAGGCCGGCGCAATGCCTTCGGTCATGGCGCCCTCATCCGCCTGCCCGGAGGGAGAGCTTTCGGGCGAGGCCGCCGCATCATCCGAATAGCGGATACGCGCCGTGCCACGAAGACGCGCCACCTCGGCGCGTGCGGCCTCGGTCATGCGGTCGTTGATGAGGTATTCCTTGATGAAAGGGCGCGCTGCTGCCAAATCCAGCGGCTCACTGCGGGCGTTTGCGAGATACACCATCTGAGCGCCAGAAGCCGACGGCGCCAGGGCGATCTGACCCGGCCTCATGCGTGCAAACCCGGCCAGACTCTCGAGCGGCAACTGCTCGGCGGCGCGCACGGCATTGGCGATCTGATACGTGATGGCGTTATCGCTGAGCCACTGCAGCACTGTGTCGAGACTGCGGGCATCAGCAACCACCGCGCTGAGGGACTCAAACGACTCGCCGTCGAGCTCTACGGAGATTTCCTGCAGTTCGTAGATGCGCCGCTCTTCAAACAGCGCAGGATTGGCGTCGTAGAAAGCGCTGATCTCGTCATCTGTCGGCTCATCAGCAGGACCGACAACACGATCAAAGTAGGCACGCACCAGAATTTCCCGCCGCGCCGCCTCGAGCTCCTGCGCGACCTCGGGATCACGCTCGAGATGACGCTCACGTGCCTTCTGGGCAATCAACTCCTGATCGATGAGGCGTTCCAGCGCTTGCGCATCTGCCTGCATACCCGAGGGCTTGAGGCCGTCTTGGTCGAGCATGAGTTGCACTTGTTGAGCACTGATTTCGGCGTTATTGACCTTCGCCAACACTGCCGGATTACGTCCAGTGCCTTCACCGCCGCAGCCGACGAGCGCTGCCGCTATAACGACAAAACCAATGCGCTCCAGGTTAGGACGCGAAGACATGAGTCGACCTCGTAATTGCGATTTGATTTTGTGCGATCGCACAAAATATGACTTTTGCACAATATCATTCGCACAGATTCTGTTAAATCGCATTCATGTTGCTATGTGCAACCAAACGCAAAATGAACAGGTCGATTCAATGAAATACATCGCCATCAAATAGGCTTGTTAATCTATAAAAGAGTGGCCTTCAATCAGCCTTCACTCAACCTCTGGCGCACCATCAGACTGATCAATCCGAGCCCGGCCAACAGCATTACGTAGCCGCTCGGCGGAGTGTTTCCTGAAGCACGCGATGACATCTCAGGAGCAGCGGAGAACACCGTGCGAGCAGCCTCCATCACCATTGCACCGCCGGCCCCGCCAAAGCCAATGTCAGCCAGCGCGAACGGCTCGGACGAAGCCGTTGCCACGTAGTCAGACGCCCTGAAGCGGAAGAAGGGATTCGCCTGCTCACCGGCCACCACAGCGCGCAGATCTCGCACGGCCTGCGCTGAATCAACCGTATCCAACTCGCTCCCGGCAATCGGAAACGACTGCACGGGCGCCACGACCGGATCGACCGATGCCACTGCTTTATCAGGGAAAAACTCACCCACCCAGCGCCCGGGCCGGGCAGCGGACACAAACGAGACGGCATCTCCGGTGACGCTCGTTGCAGCACGCCGCAAGGAAGCCCCCGAACCCGCAACCGCCTCGACCAAGCCGACTTCGCTACCGCCAAACTCTTTGGCGGCTCCCAAACTCATGGAAGAAGCATTTGCCTCGACTGCCACCAGAGCCATTGCAGCCGAAATAGATAGAACTGCAAATTTGAGCTTCATGAATCACTCCTCAAATTGAATTCGCGACATGCCGCACAAATGCAAAGCATCAATCAGGCCAGTTACACGCCTGCGGATGGAAAACAGATAGGGAGCAAGCTGTACGCCGTCGAGCCGCAGTCACAGACGACTGACTTCGAAAGCGTGGAATTAACCGGAGCCCGGACAATACTCTCGACAGCAGCGAAGGGATGTTTTGATATGTTGCAAACCGCCAATAATGAATTCCTTATTGACGGCTTACGATGGCCAACCAATTAAGACGACCGCAGCAAACCACCGCATGCTGCGGCGCAATAATTGAATTAATTTGTTATAAATTGAGTTATTCATTTTTAGATGGATCAACTAAATAACTTTCGCTTTACGCGGCATTATTTGGTAATTCATCCTGACTTAGGAATAAATGAAAACTCGAAAATGAAATGCACCCTCAAGCAAAAATTGCTTTCAGGCGCACCACGATGAGGCGACATGGCGCCCAGCGGCACCATTCATGGGAATACTCAGAAGGTGAAACGAACAGAAACGCTGGCGGAATCGGCGTCGTATTCGCGTGAAGCCGTTCTCGCGCTGCGCTCCTGATGGCGCAGCATCAACATGACCGTCAAGGCATCGATCGGCTTGTAATCCAGAGACAGCCCGTAGCGGTGGGTAACGTCATTGCGAGACGGACGGTCGCCGGGCGGCACGCCCAGACCGGTGTCGCCGCGGAAATCACGCGTCCAGCGTTGATACTCGGCGCCCAGCGTGATCTTGTCGGTGAGCTTCCAGGTCGGCCGCAAACGCACCGCGTCCGTGACCGCAAACGTGGCGACCAGATCCTCTTCGGAGCCCAGCTCACGCCGCAAGGCGAGATTGACCCCCAGCTTGCCGGTCGCCTCCCAGTCGAATTCGATACGCCCCGTCGCACCCCGGAAATCACGATTCGGCGCCAGATCGTGTGTGCGCCGCGTCTGGCCAACGTAGCCACTCATGCGGACCTTCCCGGTCATCTGCCACAAGGTGTTCAGGCGCACTTCACGCTGCCGATAGTCGCGCGTGGAGCCCACCGCGGAAGGGCGGTTGATGTAGGTGCCATCAGTGTCGTGATACGACACGCCCAGACGATTGCCGCTACGCGGATGCCAGTTGAAGCTGAGGATGGTGGTGCGTGCATCGAACTCTGAGCCGCGCCGAGTCACCCCGGTGAACCGGTTGGTGGCGTCGTCGATGCCAAGCCCGACGGACCAACTCGGGTGCCACTTGAATCGCGCCTCGCCAGCCATGCGTCGATACGTATTGATGCTGCGCTCGGTGTCCACGAAATCATCGAATGCCGCCAACTGCTCGATATCGTCATAGCTGAAACGCCCGCTCCAGCGCTTGCCCAACTCCCAGTCCCACGCGGCACGTGCGTCATGGGCGGTGTGATCGAGATTGCTGTTAACCGAATAACGGTTGCGCTTCATCCCCAACGCGGCGCTCACGCGCTGCCGGCTGTAGGTCTGATTGAAGCGCAGGCCAGCCGATGTGGTGGTGACGTTGTCGTGTTTCTTGCCGTTGGGCCCGGTGCGCCCCTCACCCACGCGGTACAGGTTGCTGTCGTAGTAATGGCTGTATCCGACATCCAACTTGATCGAATCCAGCCGCTCGGCCCACGCGGGCTGACTGACTCCGTGCCCGAGCAGCAAGAAGCCGGCCGCCAAAGAGGGGCCAATGAACGAGCGTCGGGCTTGGGGCAATGGTTTCATTAGCGCTTGGTTCAATTCGCTTTCATGCGGTGATTCTCGAATCAGACTGCATGAGCAAACTTGATGCCAATTGGAGGTGGGGAATTGAATGAGCGCGAACTATACGCGAGCCCCCAAGCGAGACGGTGTAGCAGTTTGTGAGTAGTGATTGGTTACACAAAGCGGAATGAGCATTGGCCGGCCTGCGTTAGTTTTTTTGCACGCACTGCAGTGCTGTCGGAACCATCGCCGAATCTTTCATCGGCGGCGCGGGCACCCGCCCCGCTCTGACCTTGATTTCCCGGCCAATCACCTTAGCGATCGACTCGACGGAGCGCCTGAAGCAAATGCTTTTTGCATTGGAGAAACCCACCCATCTGCTGCGCAACGGCTTTACGCTCCCCGGCGCCATCGAGGCATTTCTCGATCCGTTGATCGTCGTCGGCGTGCTGCTCTCGTCAGCATATGTTGCGAGCGGCCAGCTCGCTCCGCAGTACCTGATCCTGGCACTGCTGTCGTTCGCACTGACCTTTCCCGGCAACATCGGCTTTCACGAACCCGCCCCGCGCATGCTGCGCAAGATCATCACCAACTGGCTGCTGTTCGTGCTGGCACTGTTCGCCTTCGGCTACGCCACGGGCTACACCTTTTACTTCCTGCCGAACGTGCTGACTGCCTGGGGCGTGATCACGCCCTTTGCGCTGGTGGCCGGCCATCTGGCGGCGCGCAGCATCCTGCCGCGTGTAATCGCAATGAGTGCCAATCACCGCACCGCAGTGGTGGTGGGCGTGAATGACATCGGCGCGGGACTGGCAGGGCAGTTCCGCGACAACCCCTATCTGGCAACCCACGTCACCGGCTACTTCGACGACCGCAGCAGCGACCGCCTGAGCAAGACCGACGACCTCCCCATCCTCGGCCAGATGAAAGATCTGGCACGCTACGTGAAGGCCAAGAACATCGACGCCATCTATGTAGCCCTGCCGATGGCCAGCCAGCCGCGCATCCTGTCGCTGCTCGACGACCTGAAAGACACCACGGCTTCGATTTACTTCGCGCCCGATATCTTCATGACCGACCTGATCCAGGGTCGCGTGCGCGGGGTGGGCGGCATTCCGGTGGTGGGCGTGTGCGAATCGCCCTTCATCGGCTTCAACGGGGTGGTCAAACGCCTCTCGGACATCGTGCTGTCGCTGATCATCCTGATGATGCTCACGCCCATACTGGCGGCGCTCGCCGTAGGCGTGAAGATGTCTTCGCCCGGCCCGGTGATCTTCAAACAGAAGCGCTACGGCCTCGATGGCAAAGAAATTCTGGTCTACAAATTCCGCTCGATGACCGCCACCGACAACGGCCCGGTGGTCAAGCAGGCCACCAAGAACGATCAGCGCATCACCCGATTCGGCGCCTTCATCCGCCGCACTTCGCTCGACGAGCTGCCGCAGTTCGTCAACGTCATCCAGGGCCGCATGAGCATCGTCGGGCCGCGCCCGCACGCCGTCGCGCACAACGAGATGTACCGCAAGCTGATCAAGGGCTACATGGTGCGCCACAAGGTCAAGCCGGGCATCACCGGCTGGGCGCAGGTGAATGGCTACCGCGGCGAAACCGAAACCATCGACAAGATGGAAAAGCGCATCGAGTACGACATCGATTACCTGCGCAACTGGTCGCTTGGCCTGGACCTCTGGATCATCATCAAGACGGCGCTGCTCGTGGTGAAAGACCGCAACGCCTACTGAGCCCACCCGCAACAGGATCACACCGTGCTGAGCAGAATCTTCCGGCAGCCCAAAGCCACCCCGGCGCAGGCTGCACGACTCCCCTACCCCTACGTGGACGTCTATCACTGGACGCCCAACGACGGCAGCATCAACTTCGGCGACCGCCTGTCGGACATCGTGGTGCGGCAGATGCTTGCGACGCGTGGCCTGAGCGTGGATGACGAAGTGAGTGAGTCGGCCCGCCTGCTGGCCATCGGCTCGGTGCTGCATTTTGCGCACGACCACAACCACATCTGGGGCTCGGGCTGGAACGGCAAGGTGGCCGAAGAGCACTTCAAGGCGCGCACGCTCACGGTTCATGCTGTGCGCGGCCCGCTCACCCGCGAATTCCTGCGCAAGTACGGCATTGAGGCACCCGAAATCTATGGCGACCCTGCCCTGCTGGTGCCGCACCTTTTTGCCGGGCGTTTCAAACCACAGCCCACGCAGGACCACGTGTTCGTGCCCAACCTGCACGATCTGCGCTTGGTGCAGCATCAACCCGGCGTGGTCTCGCCGCTGTGGGGCTGGAACGTGGTGATCGACGCCATCCTCAACGCCCGGCTGGTGCTGGCAAGCTCGCTGCACGGGCTGATCATTGCCGAGGCCTTCGGCATTCCGGCACGCTACGTGCGCTTGTCCGAAACCGAAGATCTGTTCAAGTACAAGGATTACTACCTTGGCAGTGGCCGCAGCGAGGCGGAATTCGCCTTCGCCACATCCATCGACCAAGGGCTGGAGATGGGCGGCGCCCCCCTCCTCCGCCATGACCCGCAGCCGCTGCTGCAAGCCTTCCCTTTCCACCTCTGGCAAGGCCGCGACTGAGGGGGCTGATCAGCGGCGGGGGCTGCACGGCACATCGTTCAATGCGACACTTCACGATTGCGTCGCACGACACCCGCAGCCGCCCTCAGGAGCCCCGCCATGACCCGTGAGCCCATCACCCGACACCTGCTGATTCACGGCAAGGTACAAGGCGTGTATTACCGCGCCAGCGCCGAGCAAGAGGCGTTGCTGCTGGGGCTTTCGGGCTGGGTGCGCAACCTGTTTTCCGGCGAGGTCGAAGCCGTGGTGCATGGGCCAGAAGAGCAGGTCGAAGCCTTCATCGATTGGGCACGCAGCGGCCCGCCTGCAGCCGAGGTAACGCGCGTGGAAATCTCGTCGGCCGAGCGCCCGGAAGATGGCTTCAAGGTGCTGCCGACGCAATGAGCGACATCGCAGCGCGCTCGCCCTGCTGCCCGGAGGACTCGCCGCGCGCGGTTACAATGGCCGAAAAAAGGTAGCCGCATGTCCGATCTTCTCGCCAAGCTCAACACCGAACAGCTTCAGGCCGTCACCCTGCCGCCGCAGCACTCCCTCATTCTGGCCGGCGCCGGCTCGGGCAAGACGCGCGTGCTCACCACGCGCATCGCCTGGCTCATCCAGACCGGCCAGATCGAGCCTTCCGGCCTGCTGGCGGTAACCTTCACCAACAAGGCGGCGCGCGAGATGCTGGCGCGCCTGGGCGGGATGCTGCCGATCAACACGCGCGGCATGTGGATCGGCACCTTTCACGGGCTGGCCAACCGGCTGCTGCGCGCCCACTGGCGCGACGCCAACCTGCCGCAACTGTTCCAGATTCTCGATTCCGCCGACCAGCTTGCAGCCATCAAGCGCCTGCTCAAGACGCTCAACGTCGATGACGAGAAGTTTCCGCCGCGCGAGCTGCAGCACTTCATCAACGGCCAGAAAGAAGCCGGCCTCCGCCCGCAGGCGGTAGAAGCCTGGGACGACTACACACGCCACCGCGTGGGGCTGTACCAGGAATACGAAGCCCAGTGCCAGCGCGAAGGCGTGGTCGACTTCGCCGAATTGCTGCTGCGCAGTTTCGAACTGCTCGAGCGCAACGAGCCGCTGCGCCGCCACTACCAGCGCCGCTTCCGCCACATCCTGGTGGACGAATTCCAGGACACCAACAACCTGCAATACCGCTGGCTCAAGCAGTTTGCCGACGAAGGCCGCGAGGGCGGCGCGGCGATGTTCTGCGTGGGTGACGACGACCAGTCGATTTACCGCTTCCGCGGGGCCGACGTGGGCAACATGCGCGATTTCGAGCGCGAGTTCCGCGTTGCCAACGTAATCCGCCTGGAGCAAAACTACCGCTCCCACGGCAACATTCTCGACGCCGCCAACGCCATCATCCGCAACAACGCCAACCGCCTCGGCAAGAACCTGTGGACCGAGCGTGGCGAGGGCGAGCCGATCCGCATCTTCGAGGGCTACGCCGATCTGGACGAAGCGCGCTGGGTGGTCGAAGAGATCCAGCAGCTCGTACGCGACGGCATGAGCCGCTCCGACATCGCGCTGCTGTACCGCTCCAACGCCCAGTCGCGTGTGCTCGAACACCAGCTTTTTTCCAGCGGCATCGCTTACCGCGTATATGGCGGCCTGCGCTTCTTCGAACGGCAGGAAATCAAGCACGCCCTGGCCTACCTGCGGCTGATCGCCAACCCGGACGACGACACCTCATTCGCGCGCGTGGTCAACTTCCCGACGCGCGGCATCGGCGCGCGCTCGCTCGAAGCCCTCACCGACGCCGCGCGCACCTACAACGGCAGCCTGTACGCCACGGTACCGCACCTGTCCGGCAAACCCGGCACGGTGCTGGCCGGCTTCGTGCGCATGATCGAAGACCTGCGGCGCGACACCGCCAAGCTGACGCTGCCCGAGCTGGTCGACCACGTGCTCGACACCTCCGGCCTGCGAAACCATTACCGTAACGAGAAAGAGGGTCAGGACCGCCTCGAGAACCTCGACGAACTGGTCAGCGCCGCCACCAACTTCCTGGGCGAATTCGGCATGCCCGAAGAGCCCACCGACCACGCCCTGCTGGCCGACTTCCTCGCCCACGCGTCACTCGAAGCCGGCGACCACCAAGCCGACGCCGGCTCGGATGCCGTGCAATTGATGACGGTGCATTCCGCCAAGGGTCTGGAGTTCGACGTGGTCTTCGTCACCGGGCTGGAAGAAGGCCTGTTCCCGCACGAAAACAGCATTCTCGAAGCCGACGGCCTCGAAGAAGAGCGCCGCCTGATGTACGTGGCAGTCACGCGGGCGCGCGAGCGGCTGTACCTGTCGTTCGCGCAGAGCCGCATGCTGCACGGCCAATCACGCTACAACCTGAAATCGCGCTTCCTCGAAGAAATCCCCGAGCCGCTGGTGAAGTGGCTCACGCCGCAGCGCGTACCGCAAATGCCCGGCAGCTCCTACTTCCGCCCCTCGGCAGCACCGCAACGCGCAGCCGTGCCGCCCCGTCGCAGCGACGATGGCGGTTTGCGTGTGGGGCAAGTGGTGGCGCACGCCAAATTCGGCCAGGGCGTGATCGTATCGACGGAAGGCTCGGGCTCGGACGCCCGGGTTCAGGTCAATTTCGGCGCCAACGGTCTGAAGTGGCTGCTGTTGTCGATGGCCAAGCTGGAAGCCTGCTGAAGCCCGGCCTGAGCCCTGCTCAAGCCGGCGTCAGCGCAGCGTACAAGGCTTCGAATTCGCCCGTGAGCTTGTGACGTGCGTCCAGATGAATCATCGGGCGCGACTGCTCGTGCGATTCGCGAATCTTCACCGAGCTCGACAGATACGGCGACAGCAGCGGCAGCTCCTCCGCCAGCAGTTCGGTCACCAGCTTACGCGGCAGTGCTGCGCGTGCCTGAAACTGGTTCACCACGATGCCGTCGATGCGCAGCCCCGGGTTGTGATCAGCGCGAATTTCACCGACGTTTTCGAGCAATGCGTACAGCGCGCAGCGGGAGAATTCGTCGCAATCGAACGGGATCAGGCACGCATCCGCTGCGATCAGCGCCGAGCGCGTGTAGAAATTGAGCGCCGGCGGCGTGTCGATCCAGATTTCGTCGAAGGTCTCGTCAAGCTCTTCCAGCGCCTCACGCAGTTTGTAGATCTTGTAGCGCGACTCCAGCTTGCCGTGCAGATCTTCCAGCGCCGGGTGCGAGGGCATGACGGACAGCCGCGGAAACGGCGTCGGCAACACGAAGCCTGTGGTCGGCCGGGGTTCGAGCTGGAAGCTCAAGGTCTGCTCGAAGAAATCCGCCACCGAGCCGTTGGCGCATGAGGCATTGCCGCCCAGCAGGTAATGGGTTGAATTGCCCTGCGCATCGAGGTCGATGAGCAAGGTACGCTTGCCGCGATGCGCACCGATGGCGGCAAGATTGCAGGCAATGGTCGACTTGCCGACCCCGCCCTTCTGGTTGAAAACCACTCTGCGCATGGCATGCCCCGCTGAATGCATTTATTGCACCGCAGCATAGCAGCAAGCCGAACAACGTGCAGCCGGCCTGCGGATATTCCGCATAGCCAGCGGTGCCTGCCGACCCTAGGTTTCATGTCTTCAATGCGCCACCGGCGCCCGTCGGAACGAGGAGAACACCATGTCGCACGCCATCCGCTTTCACCAGACCGGCGGGCCCGAAGTATTGCGCTGGGAGGCCGTGGAGCTTGCGCCACCCGCCGCCGGCGAACTGCGCCTGCGACAGCACGCCGTGGGCCTGAACTACATAGACACCTACCACCGCAGCGGCTTGTACCCGCTGCCGAAGCTGCCATCCGGCCTCGGACTCGAAGGCGCCGGCGTGGTCGAAGCCGTGGGCGAAGGCGTCACCGGCTTCGCAGTGGGCGATCGCGTAGCTTACGCACACGGCCCGCTCGGCGCCTATGCCGAGGCACGCAACCTGCCCGGCGACAGGGCGGTGAAATTGCCTGACGCCATCTCTTTCGAGCAGGGCGCCGCGATGATGCTGCAAGGCCTCACCGCCCAATATCTGCTGCGCCGCACACATCGCGTGCAGCCCGGCGAGACGATTCTGGTGCACGCCGCAGCCGGCGGGGTGGGCTCCATCCTCGTGCAGTGGGCCAAGGCACTGGGCGCCACCGTGATCGGCACGGTGGGCTCGGATGAAAAGGCCGAGCGCGTGCGGGCGCTGGGGTGCGATCACGTCATCGTCTATTCGCGCGAGGACTTCGTCGCCCGCGTGAAGGACATCACCGGCGGGCGCGGCGTGCGCGTCGCCTACGACTCGGTGGGCCGCGACACCTTCCTGCGTACACTCGACTGCGTGCAGCGCCTGGGCTTGGTGGCGCTGTTCGGCAACGCCTCCGGCGCCGTCGAGCCCTTCGACCCGTTGTTGCTGGCTCAGAAAGGCGGCTTGTTCTTGACGCGCCCGATTCTGGCGCAGTACATCGCCACCCGCGCCGAGCTGGACGAGATGGCGGCCGACCTCTTTGAGGTCGTGCTATCGGGCAAGGTACGCATCGACGTCAATCAGCGTTTCGCCTTGCGTGAAGCGGCGGAGGCGCATCGGGCGCTCGAGGGGCGGCGCACGACGGGGGCGAGTGTGTTGTTGCCGTGATGGCTGACGGGGCACACGGTTCGTGACTGCCTGCGGCTCACTGCCTGTGGCCGAAGCTTGGGCCTTCGGAACGGGGAAAGCGAAAACCGGCTGCTGGAGCGCCGTGTGCGGCGTCGCTCCTGAGGGGACGACGCCCCTCTCCTCCGTGCTGCGCATGGTCTGCGGGGTTTCCATGGCACCGGAGCGAGTTCATTTGTTTGACCTTGACCGGCCGGGATTTCGCCCCGGCGGGCGACCTTCTTTCTTGCTGCGCGGCAAGAAAGTAGGCATCGAGCCCGCCCTCCTCGCCGCCCCTTCGGGGTCCCTTCGCTACGAGCACTCCCGGCGGCCGGCCTTGCAAACTCGCGTTCCGCTCAAACAGCAAGGCCGGAAAACCCCGCCGTGAGCACTCTGCGCTCAGCGGCTCAGAAGGGATCGGGAACCACGACGTCCGTTGGGGCAGCGACTTTTGTAGTTGGCGCTGAGATCACTTCCGTCATTGCGAGCGCAGCGCGGCAATCCAGTGACTGTGCAATCTGGAAAGACTGCGAGATTGCCGCGTCGCTGCGCTCCTCGCAATGACGGTAGAACGGTTGTGCCCTCGGCACCTCTGCGCTTCCGAATAGCACTGCGAAAGAACCCAAAGCCCAACCCACCCACTCAAAAAAACGTGCCGCACCGCGCGCACCCATCCTCCCCTCAGCAGCGCCGAGCGCAGGGGGATTTCGACGGGGTAGTCCGGTCCTGCTGTCCGAGCGAAGCGAGTTCAGGACCGGCCGGCGAAATCCCACGGAGCGAGGGAACCCCGAAGGGGCGCGGATGCGGGGCACGTTTCTTTGCCCTCTTTCTTGTCGTGAAACAAGAAAGAAGGTCGCCCGCCGGGGCGAGTCCCGGCCAGTCGAGACCAACACAACCACCAACCGCAAAACAAACAAAAGCACCCAACCCAACACCCTTACCTGTTACTCGACACCGCCCGTCACCCACCCACGGATCGGGTAAACTCACCGCCCATGAGCACCCCGAACCCCCGCTTCGTACACCTTCGCCTGCACTCCGAATATTCGATCCAGGACGGCATCGTCCAGACCGATAGCGCCATCGAGCGCGCGCTGGAGGACGGCATGCCTGCGCTGGGCATTTCCGACCTCGCCAACCTCTTCGGCATGGTCAAGTTCTACAAGGGCACGCGCGGCAAGGGCATCAAGCCCATCATAGGGGCCGATGTCTGGATCACAAACGAAGCCGAGCGTGACAAACCGCACCGCGTGCTGCTGATCTGCCGCGACCGCACCGGCTACGGCCAACTCTCCGAACTGCTTACCCGCGCCTACCTCGAAAACAAGCACCGCGGCCGGCCCGAGCTGCGCCGCGAGTGGTTCGACGAGCAGCCCGTCACCGGTCTGCTGTGCCTGTCGGGAGCCATGTCGGGCGACATCGCTCAGGCACTGATGAACGGTAACCGCGACACCGCCGACGTGCTGGCCGCATGGTGGGCCGCACACTTTCCGGGTGCGTTCTACATCGAACTGCAGCGCGCCGGACACCCAGGCACCGAAACCTACGTGGCCGAGGCCGTGCTGCTGGCGAGCCGGCTCGATCTGCCGGTGGTGGCCACGCACCCCGTCCAGTTTCTGGCGCCCGACGACTACATGGCGCACGAAGCCCGCGTGTGCATCGCGCAGGGCTACGTGCTGGCCGACAAGCGCCGGCCGCGCGACTTCACGCCCGAGCAGTACTTCAAGAGCCAGGACGAGATGTGCGCGCTGTTTGCCGACATCCCCGAAGCGCTTGAAAACGCGGTGGAAATCGCCCGACGTTGCTCGCTTTCGGTGCAGTTGGGCAAGAACTACCTGCCGCTCTTCCCGACGCCGGAAGGCATGACGCTGGACGACTTCCTGATCGCCGAGGCCAAGGCCGGCCTGGAAGTACGCCTCAAAGAGCTCTACCCCGACGAAGCCGAACGCGAACGCCAGCGTCCGCGCTACGCCGACCGGCTGGTATTCGAGACCGACACCATCATCCAGATGGGCTTCCCCGGTTACTTCCTGATCGTGGCGGACTTCATCAACTGGGCCAAGGAAAACGGCGTGCCGGTGGGGCCGGGCCGAGGATCGGGTGCCGGCTCGTTGGTGGCCTACAGCCTGCGCATCACCGACCTCGACCCGCTCGAATACGCACTGCTGTTCGAACGCTTCCTGAACCCGGAACGCGTGTCGATGCCCGACTTCGACATCGACTTCTGCCAGGACAACCGCTACCGCGTCATCGAGTACGTGCGCGAGCGCTACGGCAAGGAGGCGGTCAGCCAGATCGCCACCTTCGGCACCATGGCGTCGAAAGCCGTGGTGCGTGACGTCGGCCGCGTACTCGATCTGCCCTACGGGCTGTGCGACCGCCTCTCGAAGCTGATCCCAGTTGAGGCCAACAAGCCGGTCTCACTCAACCGCGCCTACGAGATGGAGC
Source organism: Pseudazoarcus sp. NS20 (assembly GCF_059703745.1). Taxonomy (NCBI): domain Bacteria; kingdom Pseudomonadati; phylum Pseudomonadota; class Betaproteobacteria; order Rhodocyclales; family Zoogloeaceae; genus Pseudazoarcus; species Pseudazoarcus sp. NS20. The sequence goes on along the minus strand of NZ_BAAKIY010000002.1, from coordinate 231,754 downwards.
CGCAGATCGGCGAGATGATGGCCGACGGCAACGACGGCGAATCGGTCAAGGAACTGTGGGACCTCGCATTGCCGCTCGAAGGCCTGTCGCGCAACGTCGGCATGCACGCCGGCGGCGTGTTGATCGCACCCGGCAAGCTCACCGACTTCTGCCCGCTCTACATCGCCGACGGCGAAGACGCCACGCCGGTGTCGCAGTTCGACAAGGACGACGTCGAGGCCGTCGGCCTGGTGAAATTCGACTTCCTCGGCCTGCGCAACCTCACCATCATCGATCTGGCGGTGAACTACGTCGAACGCCTCACCGGCGTGAAGCCCGACCTCAACGCTCTGCCCTTCACCGACCCGGCCGCCTACAAGATTCTGAAAGACGCCAACACCACGGCGATCTTCCAGGTCGAATCGGACGGCATGAAGAAGCTGCTCAAGAAGCTCGGCCCCGACCGCTTCGAAGACATCATCGCCGTACTTGCGCTGTACCGCCCCGGGCCGCTCGGCTCGGGCATGGTGGACGACTTCATCCTGCGCAAGAAAGGCCAGCAGGAGATCGACTACTTCCACCCCGACCTCAAAGCCTGCCTGGAGCCGACCTACGGCGTCATCGTGTACCAGGAACAGGTGATGCAGATCTCCCAGATCATCGGGGGCTACACGCTGGGCGGCGCCGACATGCTGCGCCGCGCGATGGGCAAGAAGAAAGCCGAGGAGATGGCCAAGCACCGCGCCACCATCGCCGAGGGCGCCAAGCAAAAGGGCTACGACCCGGCACTGGCGGAGCAACTCTTCGACCTGATGACCAAGTTCGCGGAGTACGGCTTCAACAAGTCGCACACCGCCGCCTACGCCGTGGTGACCTACCACACGGCCTGGCTCAAGGCGCACCACTGCGCGGCCTTCATGGCCGCCACCATGTCAGCGGATCTGGACAACACCGACACCATCCGCATCTTCTTCGAAGACACGGTGGCCAACGGCATCAAGGTGCTGCCGCCCGACGTGAACGAATCCGACTATCGCTTCGTGCCGACGGACTCCAAGACCATCCGCTACGGCCTTGGCGCAGTCAAAGGCTGCGGCGAGCCGGCCGTACGCTCGATTCTCGCCGCGCGCGAATCAGGAGGCCCGTTCCGCGACCTGTTCGACTTCTGCGACCGCGTAGACCGCCGCATGGTGAACAAGCGCGTGGTCGAGGCGCTGATTCGCGCCGGCGCCATGGACACCCTGCCCGGCCACGCCGGCCGCGACCGCGCCGAAGTGCTGGCCACGGTCAGCCTGGCCATGGATGCCGCCGACCAGAACGCCGCGAACGCCATGCAGGGCGGCCTGTTCGACATGATGCCGGAGGCCGCAGGCGCGGCACCCGAGTTCATCAAGGTGCGCCCGTGGACCGAGCGTGAGCGCCTCAAGGAAGAAAAGACCGCCATCGGCTTCTTCCTGTCCGGCCACCCCTTCAATTCCTTCAAGCCCGAAGTGCGCCGCTTCATCCGCCGCACGCTGGCCGAAGTCGAGCCTTCGCGCGAGCCCACCACCATGGTCGGCGTGGTCATGGAAGCCCGCACCAAGGTCGGCAACCGCGGCAAGATGGCCTTCGTGCTGCTCGACGACGGCACCACGCCACGCGAGGTCACGGTGTACTCCGAAGTGCTCGACGCCAACCGCGGCAAGATCGTCACCGACGAAATCCTCATCGTCGAAGGCAAGGTCAGCCGCGACGACTTCAACGGCGAAGGCGGCGTGCGCATCATCGCCGACAAGCTGATGACCCTCGGCGAAGCCCGCGGCCGCTACGCCACCGCGCTGCAACTCAAACTCAACGGTGAAGTCGGCGAGGCCGGCGGCCCGGTCGCCGCCGTCGAGCGCCTGCAAGCCCTGCTCGGCCCCTTCCGCGACGGCGGCTGCCCGGTGCGCCTGCGCTACCGCAACGCCGTGGCCGAAGTCGACCTGCCGCTGGGCGACGCCTGGAGCATCCGGCCGGAGGATGCGCTGCTCGAGAATCTGCGCGAGTGGTTGCCGGGGGATGCGGTGGAGTTGCTGTACCGAAATTGATGCTGTGCCGGTGGGCGGCACTGCCGCGCCGTAACGGATGACGCGTCTACAAGCCTTGACCGGCCGGGATTTCGCCCCGGCGGGCGACCTTCTTTCTTGCTGCGCGGCAAGAAAGTAGGCAAAGAAACGCGCCCTCCTCGCCGCCCCTTCGGGGTCCCTTCGCTACGAGCACTCCCGGCGGCCGGCCTTGCAAACTCGCGTTCCGCTCAAACAGCAAGGCCGGAAAGCCCCGCCGTGAGCACTCTACGCTCAGCGGTTCAGAAGGGATGGGTAACCACGACGTGCGTTAAGGCAACCGCTTTTGTAGCTGGCGCTGCGCCTCCACCCGTCATTGCGAGCGCAGCGCGGCAATCTAGTGACTGTGCTATTTGGATACGCTGCGAGATTGCCGCGTCGCTACGCTCCTCGCAATGACGGTAGAACGGTAGTGCCCTCGGCACCTCTGCTCCTCCGAATAGCACTGCGAACGAAACCCGCAAGCCCAACCCACCCACTCAAAAAAACATGCTGCACCGCGCGCACCCATCCTCCCCTCAGCAGCGCCAAGCGCAGGGGGATTTCGTCGGGGTAGTCCGGTCCTGCTGTTCGAGCGAAGCGAGTTCAGGACCGGCCGGCGAAATCCCACGGAGCGAGGGAGCCCCGAAGGGGCGCGGATGCGGGGTGCACTTCTTTGCCTACTTTCTTGTTGCATCACAAGAAAGTAGGTCGCCCGCCAGGGCGAGTCCCGGCCAGTCGAGACCAACACAACCACCAACCGCAACGCAGGCAACAAGCGCAGCAGCAAAGCGCCCACTGGCGCCGGAAGCCCCCACCTTCGGGCTATAATCATCGGCTTGATTCAGCCCACCAGGCCACGCATTCCATGCAGGAAAAATACACGCCCGCCGAGATCGAAACCGCCGCCCAGACCGAATGGGAGAGCACCAGCGCGTTTCGTGTCGTTGAAGACAGCAGCAAGCCCAAGTACTACTGCCTGAGCATGTTCCCGTACCCGTCGGGCAAGCTGCACATGGGCCACGTGCGCAACTACACCATCGGCGACGTACTGGCGCGGCAGCACCGCATGAAGGGCTACAACGTGCTGCAGCCGATGGGCTGGGACGCCTTCGGCATGCCGGCGGAAAACGCCGCCATCCAGAACAACGTGCCGCCCGCCAAGTGGACCTACGCCAACATCGACTACATGAAGACCCAGCTCAAGCGCCTGGGCTTTGCCATCGACTGGTCACGCGAGATCGCCACCTGCACGCCGGAGTACTACCGCTGGGAGCAGTGGCTGTTCAAGCGCCTGTTCGAAAAAGGGCTGATCTACAAGAAGCTCGGCACGGTGAACTGGGATCCGATCGACGAGACGGTGCTCGCCAACGAGCAAGTCATCGACGGGCGCGGCTGGCGCTCGGGCGCACTGGTAGAGAAGCGCGAGATCCCCATGTATTACATGAAGATCACCGCCTACGCCGACGAGCTTCTGGCCTCGCTCGACGACCTGCCGGACTGGCCCGAGCAGGTGCGCACGATGCAGAAGAACTGGATCGGGCGCTCCGAAGGCGTGGAGATATCCTTCCCCTACGACGAAGCCAGCATCGGCAGCGCCGGCGCGCTCAAGGTGTTCACCACCCGCGCCGACACGCTGATGGGCGCGACCTACGTCGCCGTGGCCGCCGAGCATCCGCTGGCCGAGCAGGCTGCAGCGAATGACCCCGCGCTGGCCGCCTTCATCGAAGAATGCAAGAAGGGCGGCGTCTCCGAAGCCGACATGGCGACGATGGAGAAGAAGGGCATGGCCACGCCGCTCTTCGTGCGCCACCCGCTCACCGACGAACTGCTGCCGGTGTGGGTCGCCAATTACGTGCTGATGGGCTACGGCGAAGGCGCGGTGATGGCCGTGCCGGCGCACGACGAGCGCGACTTCGCGTTCGCCCACAAATACAGCCTGCCGGTGAAGATGGTCGTCGGTTCGGACGCCTATGGGGATGTAGCCGCACCGTGGCAGGCCGCCTATGGCGAACACGGCCGGCTGGTGAATTCCGGAAAATACGACGGCCTGGATTTCCAGGGCGCCATCGACGCCATTGCTGCCGACCTCGAAGCCAAAGGCCTCGGCAACAAGCGCGTGCAGTACCGCCTGCGCGACTGGGGCATTTCGCGCCAACGCTACTGGGGCTGCCCGATTCCGATGATTCACTGCGACGACTGCGGTGACGTGCCGGTGCCGGACGAAGACCTGCCGGTGCGCCTGCCCGAGAACGTCGAGATCACCGGTCGCGGCTCGCCGCTGGCCAAGATGCCCGAGTTCTACGACTGCGCCTGCCCGAGCTGCGGCAAGCCGGCGCGGCGCGAAACCGACACCATGGACACCTTCGTGGAATCGTCCTGGTACTTCCTGCGCTACGCCTGCCCGGACAACACCGAGGCCATGACCGACGCGCGCGCGAATTACTGGGCGCCGGTGGATCAGTACATCGGCGGCATCGAGCACGCCATTTTGCACCTGCTGTATTCGCGCTTCTTCACGCGCGCCATGCGTGACTGCGGGCTGGTGGACGTGTCCGAGCCCTTCACGCGCCTGCTCACGCAAGGCATGGTGGTGGCCGACACCTATTACCGCGAAGACGCTTCGGGCCGCAAACAGTGGTTCAACCCGGCCGACGTGGCGGTGGACCGCGACGACAAGGGCCGTGTCACCGCCGCGCGTGGGCAGGACGGCCAGCCGGTGGTCATCGGCGGCACCGAGAAGATGTCGAAGTCCAAGAACAACGGTGTTGATCCACAAGCGCTGGTGGACCAGTACGGCGCCGACACCGCGCGCTTTTTCATCATCTTCGCCGCCCCGCCGGACCAGCAGCTTGAATGGTCGGACTCCGGCGTGGAGGGCGCCTACCGCTTCCTGCGCCGCGTGTGGAACCTGGGCCACGCATACGCCACCGAATACCGCGCCAAGCGCGGCGATGCCGCACTGCCCACCGGCGGCGGCGCGCTGGCCGTGCTGCGCCGCGAGGTGCACCTGAACCTCAAGCAGGCCAACTTCGACTTCGGCAAGCACCAGTTCAACACCGTGGCCTCGGCCACGATGAAGATGCTCAATGCGCTGGAAAAAGCCCCGCAAGAGGACGCCGCCGCACACGCCGCAGTGATTTGCGAAGGCCTGTCGATCCTGCTGCGCGTGCTGGCACCGATCACGCCGCACCTTGCGCACGCGCTGTGGACGGAATGCGGCTTCGAAGGCAATCTGCTCGATGCGCCGTGGCCCGAGCCCGACGACGAGGCTCTGCGTCAGGATGAAATCGCGCTGATGGTGCAGGTGAATGGCAAACTGCGTGGCAGCATCACCGTGGCCGCCGACGCCGCTCAGGCCGACATCGAGCAGACCGCACTGGCCTCGGAAGCCGCGCAGAAATTCATGGATGGCAAGCCGCCGCGCAAGGTCGTGGTGGTCAAGGGCCGTCTGGTCAATATCGTCGTGTGAGGACCGTGTCGATGCCCGCAACGAACACCCGCCGCACCCTGCTTCTGGCCGGTCTTTCGGCTCTTTCGCTGTCGGCCTGCGGCTTCAAGCTGCGCGGCCCGCAGCCCCTGCCGTTCAAGACCATCTACGTCGGCGAGCTGTACCACGTGCTGGGCGGCGAACTGCGGCGCCAGATCGAGCTGAGTGGCACCACCACGGTGGTGCAACGCATCGAGGATGCCGAAGTGCGGCTGGATATCCAGCGTAACGACCGCAACCGCGAAATCCTGTCGCTGGCCGCTGACGGCTCGGTGCGCGAATACGACCTCGAACGCACGCTGGTTTTCCGCGTGCTCGACCAGGCCGGCAATGAGCGCCTGCCCGCCAGCATCATCCGTGCGCGTCGCGAATACGAGTTCTCGGACACGCAGGTGCTCTCCAAGCAGCGCGAAGAAAACCTGCTGTTCGACGATATGGACCGCGACATCATCACCCAGCTCGTGCGCCGCCTCGCCGTCGTCCGTCCGTGATCCTGCGTCCGGAGCAGCTTCCCGCTCACCTCGAACGGCCGCTCGCCCCGCTGTACGTGCTGTACGGCGACGAGCCGCTGCTGGTGCTCGAAGCCGCCGACGCCCTCCGCGCCACCGCCCGCGCGCAGGGCTTTGACGAACGCGAGACCCTGGTCGTCGGCCAGGGCTTCAAATGGGATCAACTCACCCTGGCCGCGGGCAACCTGTCGCTGTTCGGCGGCCGCAAACTCATCGACCTGCGCATTCCCACTGGCAAGCCGGGCCGCGATGGCGGTGACGCGCTGCAACGCTACATCGCAGGGCTCGATGGCGGCACCGTCACCCTGATCACCCTGCCCGAGCTCGATTGGGCCACACGCAAGACGGCCTGGTTCAAGGCGCTCGAATCTGCCGGCGTGGTCGTCGAACTCAACGCCCCCGAGCGCGAGCGCCTGCCCGGCTGGATCGCGGCGCGGCTCGAACGCCAGCAACAGAAGGCCTCGAAAGACGCGCTCGACTTCATCGCCGAGCACGTCGAGGGCAACCTGCTCGCCGCGCACCAGGAAATCCTCAAGCTCGGCCTGCTTCACCCGCCCGGCCCCCTCAGCCTTGAAGACGTGCAGGCCGCCGTGTTGTCCGTGGCCCGCTACGATCTCGACGCCCTGCGGGAGGCCTTGCTTGAAGGCGACCCGGCCCGCTGCGTGCGCCTGCTCGAAGGCCTGCGCGCCGAGGGCGCTGCGCCGCCGCTCGTGCTGTGGGCCATCACCACCGAAATCCGCACGCTGGCCGCACTGCGCGCCGCACAAGACGCCGGCCAGCCATTGGCCGCCGCGATGAAGGCCGAACGCGTCTTCGATGACCGCCGCCGCAATGCATTGCAGCGTGCCCTGCCGCGCCTGCGTCTGGCCACGCTGCGCACCTCGTTGCTGGCGGCTGCGCGCATCGACCGCATGGTCAAAGGCATTGCCGATGGTGAGGTGTGGGATGAATTCCTGCAGCTCAGCCTGCGCCTGTCGCGCCGGTGATGCAGCGCGTCAAGCAAGACGCAATCTGCTAAATTCCTTGAATTGAACGCCTGAAAAGAATCATGAACACCGCCGAATACATGCAAGACCTGGGCCGCCAAGCGCGTGCCGCCTCACGCATTCTCGCGGCCGCCTCGACCGGCACCAAAAATGCCGCGCTCGCCGCCATGGCCGCCGCCATCCGCGCGCAGTGCGACACCCTGCTGGCCGCCAACGCACGCGACCTCGAAGCCGCCCGTGCCGCCGGGCTCGAGCCGGCCATGATCGACCGTCTGACGCTCACCGCCAAAGGTGTCGAATCGATGGCTGCGGGCGTTGAGCAAGTCGCTGCACTGCCCGACCCGGTAGGCGAAATCACTGACGTGCGTCGCCGCCCGAGCGGCATCGAAGTGGGCAAGATGCGCGTGCCGCTGGGTGTGGTCGGCATCATTTACGAAGCCCGCCCCAATGTCACCGCAGACGCGGCCGCGCTGTGCCTCAAATCGGGCAATGCGGCCATTTTGCGTGGCGGCAAGGAAGCCCTGCACTGCAATCAGGCCATTGCTGCCTGCGTACGCAGCGGCCTCGCCGCCGCCGGCCTGCCGGAAGCCGCCGTTCAAGTGGTCGAAACCACCGATCGTGAGGCAGTCGGGCAGCTCATCACCATGCCCGAGTTCGTCGATGTCATCGTGCCGCGCGGCGGCAAGGGCTTGATCGAGCGCATTTCGCGCGAGGCACGCGTGCCGGTGATCAAGCACCTCGACGGCAATTGCCACGTGTATGTCGACGACGCAGCCGACAGCGCCAAGGTCGAGCCCATCGTCGAAAACTCCAAGACCCAGCGCTACGGCACCTGCAACACCGCCGAATCGCTGCTCGTGGCACGCAGCGTCGCGCAGGCCCTGCTCCCCGGCATCGGCCGCATGCTGGCCTCGAAGAAAGTCGAGATGCGCTGCTGCCCCGAGTCCCTCGTCATCCTGCAGCACGCCGGCGTGGACGCGTCGCTGCTCAAGACGGCACAGGAATCCGACTGGGGCGAGGAATACCTCGCGCCGATCATCGCCGTGAAGATCGTCGCCGGGCTGGACGAGGCCATCGCGCACATCAACCGCTACAGCTCGGGCCACACCGAAGCCATCATCAGCGAGAACTACAGCCACGCCATGCGCTTCCTGCGCGAGGTCGATTCCGCCTCGGTGATGATCAACGCCTCCACGCGCTTCGCCGACGGCTTCGAGTACGGCCTGGGCGCCGAGATCGGCATCTCCACCGACAAGATCCATGCGCGCGGCCCGGTCGGCCTCGAAGGCCTCACCAGCCAGAAATGGATCGTCTTCGGCAATGGCGAGGTCCGGAGCTGAACCAAGGCACATGAGCACCGCCCCACACGCCCAGTACGCGGCCATCACGCTTCTGCCTTTCGGGCCGATGGGGGTGGTGTGTGACGAGGCATCGGTGCGCGCCCTGGTCTTTCTGCCGCCCGAGGTGGCAGAACTGGCCCCCGCCAGCCCACTTGCCGAACGCGCAGTGCATGCCCTGCACCATTGGCTCGAGCAGCCCGAGGCCCCTCACGCCTTGCCGCTCAGCCCGCAGGGCACGCTTTTTCAGCGCCGCGTATGGGCCGCCATTTCCTCCATTCCGCAGGGCACAACGCGCCGTTATGGCGACATCGCGCGTGACTTGGGCAGCGCTGCACGCGCCGTGGGTGGAGCCTGCGGCGCCAATCCCTTTCCTCTGCTCGTGCCGTGTCACCGCGTCGTCAGCGGGCAAGGTATCGGCGGCTTTTCCGGCCACACCGACGGCCACCTCATTCGCGTCAAACAATGGCTGCTGGCGCATGAGGCCGCGCTCTCGCAATGAGCGAAGTCCCGCAGCTTTCAGCCGACACCATTGCGCAACTCGATGCGTTCGGTGATTTCCTGTGGCTTGAACACGGCCTGGCACGCAATACCATTTCCGGCTATCGCAGCGACTTGGATCATTTCGCGCGCTGGCTGGCGCAACGCAGCCGCAGCCCGATGGACGCCAGCGATGCGGACCTTGCGGCCTACCTGGCCGAATTCAGCGCTCGCTCGCGCCCTGCCAGCCAGCGCCGGCTGTTATCAGCGTGGCGACGCTTCTACCGCCATTTGATCGAACGCGGGCAAATCTGCTCCGACCCCACCGCGCGCATCGACCCGCCATTGCCCGGCACGCGCTTTCCCAAGACGCTGACCGAAAGCGAAGTCGAACGCCTTCTCGACGCACCGGACACCGACACGCCTCAAGGCCTGCGCGACCGCTGCATGCTCGAGGTTCTGTATGCAACCGGACTGCGGGTTTCAGAATTGGTGGAACTCAAGCCATTTTCGCTGTCACTGCGCGAAGGCTTGGTGAAGGTGATCGGAAAAGGCGACAAGGAACGTCTGGTTCCTCTCGGCGAAAATGCCATCGACTGGCTTGAGCGCTATATCCGCGAAGGCCGCACGGCCATACTCGCCGGTCGCCACAGCGACCACGTATTCGTCACCCGGCTGGGCTCCGGAATGACGCGTCAGATGTTCTGGCGCATCATCAAGCAACACGCGGGGCAAGCCGGAATTGCCGCGCAGCGCCTTTCCCCCCACACGCTGCGGCACGCTTTCGCCACTCATCTGATCAACCATGGCGCCGACCTTCGGGTGGTGCAGATGCTCCTTGGTCACGCAGACATTTCGACCACCCAGATTTACACGCACGTTGCGCGGGAAAGACTCAAAGCACTTCATTCCGTGCATCACCCGCGTGCCTAGGCAACTCTTACACGCACTCTGTTCATCATGAGCAAGATCGACCGAAACGCACCCGAAACACCCGCGACCCGTTATTTGCGCCAGCACCGCATTGCCTATTCGACGCATTTGTACGAATACGAAGAACACGGTGGCACCGCCGTATCGGCACGCGAATTGAATGTATCCGAACATGACGTCATCAAGACCTTGATCATGCAGGATGAAAGCAAGCAGCCGCTGATCGTCTTGATGCATGGGGACATGCAGGTCTCGACCAAGGAACTCGCGCGCCAAAGCGCACACAAACGTATTGAGATCTGCCCGCCGGCAATAGCGAATCGTCATTCCGGCTACCTGGTGGGCGGCACCTCACCTTTTGGCACAAAAAAGGCAATGCCGATATTCATGGAACGCAGCATTCTTGATTCGTCACTGATTTACATCAATGGCGGGAGAAGAGGATTCCTTGTCGGCATTCACCCGCACGACCTCGTCAATACACTGCAGCCACAGCTTGTCGAAGTCGCTCAGAAAAGTGAATAGACTTTGAATTTGCATTCAGTGGTGGCAAAATCCCGGCGTAGCGATACGCAATAACGGGATTTCCCGAAAATTGCATTCACCTAAAAGGATGAGCCATGAATTTGTCGTCGATGTCCCTGCCGGAGCTGAACAAGCTGCAGACTCAGGTAGCAAAGGAAATCGCCAAGCGAAACGACTCGGCCAAACGTGAGCTGCTGAAAGAAATCAAGAAACTCGCTGACCAGAAAGGCGTGTCACTCGGCGAAATCATGAAAGAGGCTGGCGTCTCCGCGCCCGTCCGCAAGCGCGGCCCGAACAAGAAAAAAGCTGGCGCAACCAAGAAAGTGGGCGGCAAACTGCCGGTGAAATACCGCAACCCGGCCGACACTTCGCAAGGCTGGAGTGGTCATGGCCGTCGCCCGCAGTGGGTGCTCGACTGGCTGGCCAGTGGCAAGCCGCTCGAAGGCCTCGCCAAAGGCTGATTTGCACCACATATACAAGAGGCCATTCCCACAGTGCGGGAATGGCCTCTTGTCATTTACAGCGGGCTTACTCCGGAAACGCTGCGCCGTCTCGCCCACGCTGAATGAATACACCCACTCGGCGCACGTCTTTCATCACCCCGATCTTGGCGATGCGCAATTTCACCCAAGGCGCGCCGAAATCATCAAAGAGCATTTTCACGACGAACTCGCCCAGCGTTTCGATCAGGTTGAAATGGCGCTGCCCCAACTCGGCCTTCAGGCGCGCAACGACTTCCGCATAATCGATGGTGTCTCGAATGTCGTCATGCTCGGCCGCGGCATCGGGCACGCCGAAGGTCAGATTGAGCTCCAGCATTTGCGGCGCAACTTTTTCGCGCGGATAGATTCCCACCCATGCCTGCACCTTTAATTCCTCGATGAAGATGAAGTCCATACTTTTTTCCGATTAGAATCGCGCCGATTCTAGCCCGGTTTTCCGGACCTCGCCGTCGACTACCCTGCCTCGCCATGAACCTTCTTCTGCTCGTCATCGTCGCCTACCTGATCGGATCGATCCCCTTCGCGGTGGTTTCATCGCGCCTGTTCGGTCTGGCAGACCCCCGCAGCTATGGTTCGGGCAACCCCGGCGCGACCAACGTGCTGCGCAGCGGCAACAAGGCGGCCGCGGCGGTCACGCTGATCGGGGATTGCCTGAAGGGCTGGCTGGTGGTGTGGGGCGCAGGCGCACTCGGCTTTGATGCGGGCGCCGCCGCCCTCGCGGGCCTCGCGGCCTTTCTGGGGCACGTATTCAGCATCTTCCTGCGCTTCAAGGGTGGCAAGGGTGTAGCCACCGCACTGGGCGTGCTGGCTGGCATCAGCCTGCCCATCGCAGGCGTTGCATTGGTGGTGTGGATCATTCTTGCAAAGACCACCCGCTACTCGTCTGCGGCCGCCCTGGGGGCCGCCGCATCGGTCCCGCTTACCGGCTTTCTGCTGATCGACGATGTTCAGGTGATAGGGGTGCTGATGGCCATGGCTGCGTTGCTGGTGCTGCGCCACTCCGAGAACATCCGCCGCCTGAAGAACGGCACCGAGCCACGCATCGGCAGCAAGAAATAATCTGTCAGGCCAGCGGCCGCTGCAGTTCGGCCAGCGGCCAGCGCGGACGCACGCCCACCGCCACTCCCGACGCGGGGCGCTCACCGCCCACCAGGCGCAGAGCACCGGCAAAAGCGATCATGGCGCCGTTATCGGTACATAGCTCAGGCTCGGGGTAATACACGCGGCCACCGCGACGCTCTATCGTGCGGGTGAGCACATCGCGCAGCTTGCGGTTGGCGCCCACGCCCCCGGCCACGACCAGGCTGGACGCGCCGGATTGCTTGAGCGCGCTCAACGCCTTGGCACACAGCACATCGACCACGGCATCCTGAAAATCAGCCGCCAGATCCGCCGTATGGTCGGCATTCCAGCCCTGCGACGACACGACGTTGAGGACTGCGGTTTTCAAACCGGAAAAACTGAAGTCGAGATCCCCCGAACGCAGCATCGGGCGCGGCAGCTTGAAGCGGCCGGGCGTACCCTTGGCCGCAAGCGCTGCCAGCTGGGGACCACCGGGATACCCTAGGCCCATCAGTTTGGCGGTTTTGTCGAACGCCTCGCCCGCCGCATCATCAAGCGTTTCGCCCAGCAGCGCATACTCGCCGACGCCCGTGACATGCATCAGCTGCGTATGCCCGCCAGACACCAACAAGGCGACGAAGGGAAATTCGGGCGGATCTGCTGACAGCAACGGCGACAGCAGATGCCCCTCCAGGTGGTGGATGGGCAGTGCGGGAATCCCCAAGGTCATGGCGTACGACTGCGCAAAGCTCGCCCCCACCAGCAGCGCACCCGCGAGCCCCGGCCCGGCGGTATACGCCAGCGCCGTCAGATCGCCCGCTTCACAACCGGCCGCTTCGAGCGTCTGCCGTACCAATACCGGCAGCAAACGGATGTGGTCGCGTGAGGCCAGCTCGGGCACGACGCCGCCGTAGGCGGCATGCAGATCGACCTGGGTATGCACGTAGTGCGAAAGGAGGCCGGCCTCCGTGTCATACACGGCCACCCCGGTCTCGTCGCACGAGCTTTCGATGCCAAGAACTTTCATGAATCAGCCAGTTGGCGAAAAGGCGAGCAGTCTACCGCGGAACGCGGACACCTCTCTACTGACTCGTTGCGCAACGCTCTTGCATTCCCCCACGCAAGGCCGTTATACTTCGCGCCTTTCTGCACCAGACACACACAAGGACGTCCGTTCATGCCGGGTATTCGCGTTAAGGAAAACGAGCCGTTTGAAGTCGCGATTCGTCGCTTCAAGCGCACCATCGAAAAGACCGGGCTGCTGACCGAACTGCGTTCGCGCGAGTTTTATGAAAAGCCCACTGCCGAGCGCAAGCGCAAGCTCGCCGCCGCAGTGAAGCGCAATCACAAGCGCCTGCGCAGCCAGATGCTGCCGCCGAAACTGTACTGATCGAAGCTTCCCCTCGAGCAGACACCCCACGCCGGGGCGACCAGAACGGTCGCGCCGGCGTGGTTTTTTCGTTTAGGGAAAACGGAGTTCGCCATGTCGCTGAAGACACAGATTCAAGATGACATGAAGGCCGCAATGCGCGCGCGTGAGGCAGATCGCCTGTCGGCCATTCGCCTGCTGATCGCGGGCATCAAGCAGCGCGAGATCGACGAGCGCGTCGAACTGGACGATGCGGGCGTCGTGGCTGTCGTCGAAAAGCTGGTGAAACAGCGCCGCGACGCCGCACAGCAATTCGAAGACGCGGGCCACCCCGACCGCGCGGCTGCGGAGCGCTTCGAGATCGAAGTCCTGTCCGCCTACCTGCCTGCAGCGCTCGACGAAGCCGAATTGACTGCCGCCATCCAGAGCGCCATCGAGGAAAGCGGTGCAGCCGGTGCGGCCGACATGGGCAAGGTAATGGGTTTACTGAAGCCACGACTCGCCGGCCGCGCCGACATGTCCGAAGTTTCGCGCCGCGTGCGCGCACAACTTGCCGGCTGACACAGCCGACCGCGCCGCCCGATGATTCCTCGATCCTTCATCCAGGATCTGCTCGCTCGCGTCGACATCGTTGACGTACTGGAACGCCATCTCACCCTGAAAAAAGGCGGTGCGAACTACTTCGCCTGCTGCCCTTTCCATGGCGAGAAAACCCCTTCGTTCTCGATCAGCCCGGCCAAACAGTTCTATCACTGCTTTGGCTGCGGCGTACATGGCAACGCCATCGGCTTCCTGATGGAGTACAGCGGGCTGTCGTTCGTCGAGGCGGTGCGCGAACTCGCCCAACAAGTCGGCATGGAAGTCCCGCAGGAGCAGGCCGACCCGTCACACGCCCAGCGCGCCGGCGAGCATGACGCCCTGCTCTCTGCCATGGAAAGCGCTACGCAGTTTTACCGCGAGCAGCTCAAACGCAGCCCTCAGGCCATCGAATACCTGAAGCGGCGCGGCCTCACCGGCGAGATTGCCGCACGCTTCGGCATCGGCTTCGCTCCGGCGGGATGGCAGGCACTCGAGACGGTCTTCCCGAACTATCAGGACAAGACGCTGCTCGACGCAGGGCTGGTCATCACCAACGAGCAGGGGCGCCGCTACGACCGCTTCCGCGAACGCATCATGTTTCCGATCCAGGATCGGCGTGGCCGCGTGATCGCTTTTGGCGGGCGCATCCTCGACAACGGCGAGCCGAAGTACCTCAACTCACCGGAAACCCCGTTATTCGAGAAGGGGCGCGAGCTTTACGGCATTCGCCAGGCCATGCAGCCGATTCGCGACGACGGATACGCACTCGTTGTCGAGGGCTATATGGATGTGGTGGCACTGGCGCAGTTCGGCATCGGCAACGCAGTGGCCACACTGGGCACGGCTACCACGCCGCACCACATCCAGTCGCTGCTGCGCTACGCCGACCGCATCGTGTTCTGCTTCGACGGCGACAACGCCGGCCGCAAAGCGGCACGGCGGGCACTTGAAAATTCGCTCGAAGCACTGCGTGACGATGCCACGCTGGCCTTCCTCTTTCTGCCGCAGGAGCACGACCCGGATTCATTCGTGCGCGCCGAGGGCGCTGAGGCATTGCGCAGCGCCGCAGACAACGCCGTGCCGCTGGCCAGCTTCCTGATGAAGCAGCTTTCCGCCGACTGTGACCTTGAAACTGCCGAAGGACGCGCCAGATTGGTACACGAGGCCCGCCCGCTGGTGAGCAAGATCGCCGCCCCGCTGCTCAAGTTACAGCTGATCAAAGCCGTAGCAGAGGCTGGAGGACTGAACCAGGGCGAGGTTGAACAGGCTTGGGGTTTGCCGAGCGTGCGCCAAAGCAGCCGACCGGCGCCCCAGAACCGGGCCTTCGCCGGCAAGCCGCGCACCGCTGTGCGCGGGCCGCGGCGCGCACCGACCACGCCGACGGCCACGCTGCTGAGGCTGGTGCTGCAACATCCGTCATGGATTGCGCGCATTCCTGTTGATCTGGTGCCTCACGATGAAGTGCATGGCATGGCGCTTGCTGCGATGTGCGATGCGGTGAGCATCGGCGAACTCGAAACGAACGGCGGCCTCGCTCAGGTGGTCGAGTATTTTCGGGATTCGCCGCACCACGAAGTGTTGTCGGCCTGCGCAGCCGAGTTGGTGGGTTCGGACTTCGACGATGCGGTGATCGAGACGCTGTTCGAAGACACGCTGGACAGTCTGGCCGCCCGTCGCATCGATCAGGACATTCAGGAGCTCACCGAGAAAGAACGGGCTCAGGGACTGGATTCCGGCGAACGACGCAGGCTGGCTGAACTGATCATGGAAAAGCATCGAACCCGCACACCGGGCAAAAGCTGACTTTTGTTCTATAATTAACGGTTTCCCTCAAACCATTCAACCGCGATTCAAGGAGTGCCATGGCCCGCGAAAATTCCAAGGGTTCTCGCAAGGACAGCCCCAAGGGACGCACCCCCCGAGCCAGGAAGAAAGTCGAAACTTCCGCCGACAGCAACGCGGCAGCCGTCGCCGCGCTTGATCCGGAAGTCCGCCGCACGCAGCTCAAGGCGCTGATTGCCCTGGGTAAGGAACGTGGCTATCTGACGTACGCGGAAATCAGTGACCACCTGCCCGATGACGTGGCCGATGCCGAGCAGATCGAAGGCATCATCGGCACGTTCAACAACATGGGCATTCAGGTCTTCGACGAGGCTCCGGCCGCCGAAGACCTGCTGATGTCGGACAACGTGCCGACCTCGGTGGACGAAGACACCGCCGAGGAAGAGGCCGAACAGGCGCTCTCCTCCGTCGACTCCGAGTTTGGCCGCACCACCGACCCCGTGCGCATGTACATGCGTGAAATGGGCTCGGTCGAGCTGCTCACGCGCGAAGGCGAAATCGAGATCGCCAAGCGTATCGAGGAAGGCCTCAAGCATATGGTGCAGGCGATCTGCGCCAGCCCGACGACCATCATCGAAATGCTCGATGCCGCCCAACGTATCGAAAAAGAAGAAATGCGCGTCGATGAACTCATCGACGGCATGGTCGAACCGCACACCGGCGAAGACGCCGCCGCTGCAGAAGACGAGGACGACAGCGACCTCGAGGACTCCGACGACGACAGCGACGACGCAGACGGCGACGACTCCGACGACGACTCGAGCGACGAAGAAGACGACGAAGAGACCGCTGCCGAGAAGGAAGCCAGCGCCAACGCCGCCACGCTGCTCAAGCTGAAGACCGACGCCCTTGAGCGCTTCAACGTCATTCGCGAGTTGCACGAGCGCCAGCAAGCCATCCTGGCCGCCGGCAAGGGCAGAACCGACGAATACGAAGCCCTGCAACAGCAGATCGCCGACACCCTGCTGAGCATCCGCTTCACCGCCAAGACCATCGAACGCCTGTGCGACTCGGTGCGCCACATGGTGGATCAGGTACGTGGCCACGAGCGCCAGATCCTGCGCCTGTGCGTCGACCGCGCCGGCATGCCGCGCCAGCACTTCATCAAGTCCTTCCCGGGCAACGAGACCAACCTGGACTGGCTGAAAGGTGAACTGTCGAGCGCCAAAGGTTACGCCGACGGCCTGATGCGCGTGCACCCGGCCGTGATGGAAGAGCAGCAGAAGCTCATCGACCTGCAAACCAACACCGGCATTTCGCTCAAGGACATCAAGGACATCAACCGCCAGATGTCCACCGGCGAAGCCAAGATGCGCCGCGCCAAGCGCGAGATGACCGAGGCCAACCTGCGTCTGGTGATCTCCATAGCCAAGAAATACACCAACCGCGGCCTGCAGTTCCTCGACCTGATCCAGGAAGGCAACATCGGCCTGATGAAGGCGGTGGACAAGTTCGAATACCGTCGCGGCTACAAATTCTCGACCTACGCCACGTGGTGGATCCGTCAGGCCATCACGCGCTCGATTGCCGACCAGGCGCGCACCATCCGTATCCCGGTGCACATGATCGAGACCATCAACAAGATGAACCGCATCTCGCGTCAGATCCTGCAGGAAACCGGCCTTGAGCCGGACCCCGCAACGCTGGCCGAGAAGATGGAGATGCCCGAGGAGAAGATCCGCAAGATCATGAAAATCTCCAAGGAGCCGATCTCGATGGAAACCCCCATCGGCGACGACGACGACTCCCATCTGGGCGACTTCATCGAAGACACTGCCACGCTGGCTCCGGCTGACGCGGCCATGGTGTCGAGCCTGCGCGAAGCCACGGCCGACATTCTCGATTCGCTCACCGTGCGCGAAGCCAAGGTGCTGCGCATGCGCTTCGGTATCGAGATGAACACCGACCACACGCTGGAAGAGGTCGGCAAACAGTTCGACGTCACGCGCGAGCGCATCCGTCAGATCGAAGCCAAGGCCCTGCGTAAACTGCGCCACCCGAGCCGCTCCGAGCGACTGCGCAGCTTCCTCGACAGCGACAGCTGATTGAACGCCGCCCTCAAAGGCGGCGTTTTTCAGGGCCGTTAGCTCAGTTGGTCAGAGCAGGCGACTCATAATCGCTTGGTCGCAGGTTCAAGTCCTGCACGGCCCACCAACAAAAATAGGCACTTAGGCCAACCTTTCGAGGTTGGCCTTTTGCTTTTAAGAGCCTGAAGGTACAGTTTCGGTACAACCATCAATCACTCCCCCATCGGATTCCCATGGCGACACTGGTCAAAACACCTTCAGGAACGTGGAAGGCCGTTATTCGAAAAAACGGCTTCCCGACTGCGACCAAGACCTTTCGCACTAAACGCGACGCCGAAGACTGGGCTCGTCGCACTGAGGACGAAATGGTGCGGGGCGTCTATATCCGGCGAAGCCCATCAGAACGCATGACCGTAGAGACTGCCCTCAATCGCTATCTATCCGAGGTCTCTCCCACCAAGCGCCCGGCATCCGCGGATTGCGATCGACGACACGCCAAACCGCTTGTGCACCATCTCGGCAAGTACTCCCTCGCCGCCCTCACTCCCGAAATCATTGCCAAATATCGGGATGAACGCTTAGCCGGAATCGACCGCAAAGACGCGCGAGGAAAATCAACCCCCAAGCCCCGCTCGCCAAATACGGTACGACTCGACTTGGCGTTGCTGGGACACATGCTCAACATCGCGATCAAGGAGTGGGGCATCGGCCTCCCCCACAACCCCGTACAAAACATTCGTCGCCCAGCCCCCGGACCCGGGCGCGAACGACGACTGACCCCTGAAGAAGAAACACGGTTACTTGAAGCGATTGATGGTCACACCAACCCCATGCTCAGCTGGATTGTCCGCATCGCGCTGGAAACCGGAATGCGCTCTTCTGAGATCGCTACCTTGCAACGAAGTCAGGTCGACCTCAAACGCCGCATCGTGCGCCTCCTCGAAACCAAGAACACACAACCCCGCACCGTCCCGCTAACCATTGCAGCCTCCGAGACGCTCCGTCACGCACTCAACAACCCCATACGGCCCATCGACACCGATCTGATTTTTTTTGGCGAACCGGGAAAGGACGGGCGACGGCGCCCTTACGCCTTCAACAAGGTGTGGCAGGGGATCAAGGCGTCGATTGGACTAGAGGACTTCCGATTTCATGATCTACGCCATGAAGCAGTCAGTCGCCTAGTAGAAGGCGGCCTGAGTGACCAGCAAGTGGCTGCCATCAGTGGCCATAAGTCCATGCAAATGCTGCGGAGATACACTCATCTGCGGGCGGAAGATCTCGTCAGTGAATTGGACACGCTTGCCGAGCGTCGAGCCGAAAAGCGGCAGGAATCGAAGCAATAGCCTTTGAGACAGCCTGACGACTGACACCGAGCTTTCTGGCAATGCTGGACTGGCTCCAGCCCGACGCAAGCATCATGAGGATTTGCTTTTTACGGTCCGACAGGCCGCATTCAGCCATTTGATGTGCATGATCGCGCAATCGACTCTCTTCGTCGGGGTAGTAAGCGTTACTCGAAACAAGATTGTGTATGTAGCAATCAACCACCCGGTCGCCGGACTGAGCCAAGGGCGCTGACAAGATTGCGCTTTGTTCTGTTAGCCGCTTCAATTCAAGATCAAATCGCACCTTGGAGCGTTTCGCCCTTCGATACGCCGGATTCCACGCTCCATCGAGCAACCGCGGGCGATGGTCTGCACAGTACCGACTGCTTAAGCGAAGAACGTCCTCCCTGTCGTCGCACTTTGCGCCTTCCCCGCGCTGCACAAACGTACCAAACTCAGTAAGTTCTCCACAGAACTGACAAAAGCTTTGCACACGCTGACCGTTCAGATTGGTATCCCGCACTTTCGATTTTTTCGGCCGCTTGCGGGCGCTAGACCAAACCACTTCGACCAACGTCTCAAGGGTTGCTGCAAAACAATGATCCACTTGCGGACATCCAGGCGCAGCATGCAGAAAGTCTTGCAGTAGCTGCCGCTGAGCTCGCTCCATGGAGCGAAACCCCATCTGTCGAACAGCGCAGCTAAACGACATCCCACTTACCCCCCCGGCCACATAGCATTTGTACAGAGGAGGCAGTTCTGACAGATAGCCGGCCCAGGCGGGGTCAATCAGCTCCTGAATCAATCGAACGATTGGGTAACGTCGGGAAGCCAATGAATATGCCCCCCAGCACTCTTGCAACCGTTCAACCGCTCGGCTAACAGCCTCATCACATCCCGCCCAGACGATAATTTTTGAGTCAGCTTTCATGTCAACCATTTTGACCAACTAATAAGCTGAACGCAATTTGGATGACGATTAACCTCCGTAACCATCAAGTTACGTACGGACGGTTACTCAATGACGATAGAAGACTCCCTGCTGCAACGCTTTGGCCCCCTGCTGAGCCTTGCTCAGCTCGCGCTGATTCTTGATAGATCTCCTGACGGACTCCGGATCAGCCTGAGAACAACCAATGCTTGGGCATCGCGAATCAACAAGGCTCGTCTGAAACTTGGCCGACGCGTTTATTTTCGGACCTCGCAGATCGCGGAGGTGTTGAGCGACGAAACGCTCAACAGCACGAAAGGCTGAGCTCGGAGAAGGCTCCCACCCGCCCTCCCCGGCTCAGACCTATGAACACAAGCGCCGAAATCGCACTTTCCGGAATCTTTAAGCGGGGAAAAGAGGCAGCCGCGCGCATGGCAGCGCAAGCCGAACAACCGCAGCAGTTGCACCTACCTGGTTTAGACATCGGCACACTGCCGAATCATCTAAACCGCTCGTCATTGATTGCACCGATCGCCCGAGCCAAACGCAAACTCTATCGGCAGACCGTTATGATCACGCGCCGAGACTGCGTTCTCGAGTACAGCGGGGAGCAACTGGACGAGGCAGACGGCGACCTCATCATGGGGTTGATAGACGTCGCGCAGCCATACCCCTTGGGGGTGGATGTGCAGCTCAATCGAGCAGCCTTGCTACGTCGCATCGGTCGATGCACTGGCAACAACGACTACAAATGGCTACACCGCAGCATGAAACGACTGCGCGAAGGCACGTTGTTTCTTGAGGCACGAAAACCAGATGGCTCAACGCGGTATAGCGTTGGAAAAATGGAATCCTTCAACATTCTGAAGGATCTGAAGTACGACTACGATACCGAAACGTACACGTACACCCTCGACTCTCGCTGGGTAGTGATGTTCAGCAACCGAGAGTATGCCCGGATCGACTGGGACAAGCGCTTAAGGATCAAGCGAAACATGGCGAAGACCCTGCAGCGGCTTCTGGCCACGTCTGCCGACAAGGTGCAGCGCTATGCGCTCGACCGGCTCAAAGACAAAATGGTGTATGGCAGCCCCATGAGGAAGTTCAAGGATGCTCTGGAAGAGGCATGCAAGGAATTGGAACGAGTAGAGATCGTAGTCGCATGGAGCATTGAGACGAGCACCAAGGGAAAACCACAGGTTGTGTTGCGCCTGCCAGCATCGGGACAGTGTTCCCCTATCGCTGAAGAGCCTTCGCCAGCATTAAACACTCATCCTCTTCCGTGACACGCTGACGGAACCCGCTTAAGTGAACCACACCGTTCGAAGACCTCGCCAACCACGTAACACGACGAAGCTAATGACCTTAAGGCTCTCGTGCTCTGCGTCTAACGGGCCGCTCGAGCATCCCCTTGCAGGTTGGGCAATCCACACACGTAGGCGAGTGATGGCGGCGTCTCGCCTCCCTTCGCAACCTGCCTGAAAAGCGCAAAACACGCTTGGCACCACCTAGCCCCTCCATCGGGATAACGTTCCGCCCTCGTCGGGACAGCATTCCGATGGGTCGGGACAACGTTCCTTTTTGTCGGGATAGCGTTCCGCGTCTGATGCCAAACCCCTTAGCAACACTGCTCTCCAGCACTACGCCTAGCGTGTCTACTAGTCTTTATTGTTTACTACTACGCTCGCTTGTTAATAACTGGCGAGCAGTGGCAGCAAGACCCAACTCAGAAGGCATCCAACGTGATGTACAGCCAACTTCCATCAGATCCAGGTTACGCAATTTGACCGTCCCTGCGGCCGCGGACAAACAATCGCCTTATGCATCCTCATATCTACGCCCAAAACCCTCGTTGATTGAACAAATCCCAGAGCCAGTTAAATCAAGGACTTCTAAATCATATGGTGAATCACGGTGACGTCGTATTCAGGAGCACCGATGCGCTCCCCTCGCATCTCGCCCAATTCGCTAACGTTCCCTTGATCTCTACATCGACCAAACCGTTCGCTAGAAAGTTGACTGAAAACGGAGCAACACTGCGGACAGGATGCCAGATGTACGTACAAGACAAGTCTTGCCCGCCCAACGGGCAAAAGTGTTCGGCGCTTGGCCCCTCCGCACTTTCGCCCTTCTGGTTGAACTCAGGGCTTTGCCCCGAGACCCGAGTTGCGAATCAGCCCACCCAGGCCTGCTCAACTTGTTGCGCGTCAGCCCGCCCTACTCCGGCGTGCAGTCATGTGATGGCAAAGCTAAAGATTGCTTGCCAGGGAAAGTATGTCTGATCGAATCCATAGACTGCAGGGTTACGTCCCACAAGACATGGCAGGTGGGTCTCCGATGGGTATCGACGTTCCCCACACACAAGACTGCCGCCCTCTAAACCGACATACACAGGCTTGAAGGCTTCTGACGTTGAAACCCGCGCAAAGCGCGGTTTTTTACATTTTGCGTTGCTGTCTCAGTACCTTGATAAACGGCGTGTTCTGCCGCAGCGCCGTAGCTTGCGGCGAGTCTTCGACCAACAGTAAGCCCAGCACATCCAAGTCACCAGCGAGCAGCGCCCGCCATGCGTCGATGTAGTGGCGGCTGCAGAGCCGTTCACGTTCCCACCGCTCCACCTCTCGCCAGGCGCCGGCCAGCGCCTCGTCCCGCTGGAGCGGATCGCGTAGCACCTCCGCCACCTCGGCATGGCGGGCCAGTCGCGCGAGATCCACACTACGCTGTCCGGCCCGCGCCTCTAGTCGCTTAAGCGCAACCTTGAGAGCGATTGCATCCCTGGCCATTGGCACATGCTCACCCTCCCGGCAGTCGCCGCAGTGCGCATACTCAGCCGTTACTCCGGCAGCATGAAGCGCGTTGGCTAGCTCCCCGAGGTCGGCGCGCTCAATCGCTCGACCATCTTCGAGATCAGCCCGAAAACCGCTGTCCGTCAGCCGGATTTGTGCCGTGAGCACGTCAATTCCCCCAAAGATCCCAAGCCAGATTCATGTCTCTAACATAGCAGTCGCAGCACCGCCGGCGCTGGTCGCCGGCGACGTTGGTTACCGGTGCGGGCATGGCGCCACAGCGGCAAGGCATCACCGCTGCGGCGGGATCTCGCTGCAGAGCGATCTTCCAGAGATCGTGGAGGTCAGCTCGTTTCATGGCCAGTATTTAACGTTGGTTTGCGACGACACCCGGAGCTCTATGCTTCCGAGTCGATTTTTTTGCCGAATCTGCCTACCCAAGCTTCGAAAGGCCCTAAATCCGCACAGTTTTCATTCTATTTCTGCACCACCATCCGAGCTTCCCTTATAGCCAAACAACGCGACGCGACCTCACGACTATTCCCGTCACTGCGGACCGGTTCGGCGGCAATCTGGCTGAGGACCAAACTGCACGTTGAATTACCCTGTCGGCCTGCTGGGTAAGGCGCGCAAGGTATTGCTTACCCAAAAATTTCTAACGTTGGAAATTACCGCGACGTGAAACATGGGTGCTAATTACAAATGCATGTCAAAAGCTCAGCGAGTTGCACCTAAGGCGTTGAGGTTGCACAATGACGGTACGGCTCCGGGCAGGAGCCGGACACCCGTCTCACCAAAGCTGTTGACAGCACTGCCTTCAATCTCTTGGCCCTCATGAGCGACCTCTGGCTCGGATGGCGGTTGGCGGGTGACGTCACGATTCGGGCCGGGAGTTCAACATGATCGGCAACGATATTCGACCGACGACCATCGTCGGTATCAAACGGC
Organism: Pseudazoarcus sp. NS20; assembly: GCF_059703745.1. Taxonomy (NCBI): domain Bacteria; kingdom Pseudomonadati; phylum Pseudomonadota; class Betaproteobacteria; order Rhodocyclales; family Zoogloeaceae; genus Pseudazoarcus; species Pseudazoarcus sp. NS20. Next base: position 208,080 of record NZ_BAAKIY010000002.1, on the reverse strand, counting down.
TCGCCAATGCTTTCCGCAAGAGCGAAGGCATCCAATACGCGACGGCCCTCGACTTGGCCTCAGTACGCGCGGGGTTCTCAAATTACCGCCATGCATGTTCAGTGCTTGGCAGTGAGCAAGCCAAGCTGCCAAAACTAAGGCACAGCCTTTTCCTTACCGCATATTGGCGCGAACCTCGCGGCATCGCCGGGGGCCGGGAAACAATGGAGCTTCGCCTTCAACATCCTTGGCAATCGCTGATCACCCCGAGGGGTCTACGAACCAGCCGCGCTTTGGGAAAGTTTCGTGGACGGGCGCCGGATCATCTCGCAAGCAAGGCCATGCATCAGAATAAGCATGCAGCCCAACAGGCCCTTTGCTTCGCGGCCCGCGAGTTACAATTCATGGCGGCAACGGGACTCCGCCCAGCCTACGGGCAACGACTGCTCCGTCCGAAGATTCGAGAATCACTGCCAGCGTCCGACCATGTGACGTACTGGATGGATCCCGAGCGCGGAATCGACGTGATTATCGACGAACCGTATGTGGGCGCAATTGGGCCGGAGAAACTGGCACGGCGGGTAGCCTGGGCACGGCGGCACGGATACCGAATCGAGCAGGCCTCTTGGCCAGGGATGTACGCTCCCGACATAGGCAGTCTGATGTTTATCGCGATGCACGAAACCAGCGCCATGCATTTCGAAGCTGTCCAAGCATCACTGGAATACGCGCCGGCACCGGCTACCCTCGAATCATGGTCCGGAGCATCCGCTCCATTCAGACCAGCCTTCCGATCTCCGCAAGAGCAACAGAATGGACTTCGTGCAATCGCACCGTTAGATCCGTTCTTATGCCGCAATACTGAAACGACGCGTGTCATCGGCTACGATCTCGATCGATCAATCCGTATGCCCACCGGCAGGATGCCCATTGAGGCCCACGAGGAAATTGCAACCCTGCTGAAGAGGATAATCGGCCTCTGCGGCAACCGCGAGGGCGTGCGTGGCCGCGCTGAGCAGGTTCGAGCGCGGCTAAATTGGTGGCTGGAAGCTGAGCACCCTACGGCCGGACTTGGCGACGAACGCTTCTTTGAAGGTTACTACCACGGCACCCTTCCGATGCCGCTTCGGAAGGATATGCCGTCTCCGGTCCGCGAGCGCTTAATCGCAGACCTCTCACGAGTCGGGCAAGTCTTGAATATGCACTACCGGGACTGCGCGCCGCTGCGAGATATCCAAATACGATTAGAACGGGCGATGAAATCGTTGGGAGATTGGAGGAAGAAGCAGACAGCCCTTTGACTTCCGATGTCATGTTTATTGCAGACCTACACCCAATGCCGCGCCTTGTGACCGGGGCGGCATGGGTGTTGGTTTGCCCCATTACCCAAACTTTTGACTGAAGGCCTTTATCTGCGGGGATTTGCTTCTTAGTTGCGTCCGCGAATCCAGTCGTAATCTGGGACGATCAATGAGCCAACAAGATCGCCCGCCTGCCGCCTCATTCCCTGTTCGTGCTGCGAAATCGAAAGCGCAAGCATTTGCAGGGCTGACCTCGCAACACGCAAGGCGCTCAATACTTCTTGAGTAAACGGTTTCTTCCGATGATGTTCGATCTCAGGCGCTTGCCTGACATTAATTGGTGCGAGCATGTCATGCAGTACCACGAATCGGTGCGTGCCTGCGTTGCGGAGGTCCTTCTGAGAGCGGAGGATACCCGAGCTACTTTCATAGTCTTCGGCAAGCTCTACAAGGCCATAGAGGGCAGTGGCACCGTCACGAATCGCCCTATCCACCTTGCTATTAAGGGGACGCTCGCCCGTGTTTTTATCGACAGCTCCCCGCCACACCTTCCCGAAGAAAACCTTGTCTGGTGACTTCCCAAGCTCGAAGTAGTGGTTCGCCGTTACGGCGATCTTGTCGAGCAGGTCGAGAGCCGTACGGTGCGCTAGGATAAGCGCAGATGAATCTGGGCCATAGGTAGCGTAGTCAAGAGTGTCCCCGAACCTTCCCGTGGCTGGCCACGCGTTTTCGTCGAACGCCCGCCATAGCAAATCACGCGCGAGAATGAAGTCGCTTTTCAGCATGTTGAACATGGCGAACACAGGCGGTGGCGTAGCGCCTGCACCACATTCACGCTCCAGAATCCCAGGAAGCATGAGCCAGTCCAATTTACCCATTGCAGGGTCGACGAGCCCGACGACAGGCGCAAGCGTCAGTCGTTCACACTCGACCCAACTGACGAATGGATCTTGGTGCTGTGATCGCGATGGCGGATCTCCCAATTCGCTTGCGAACGCAGCGATCTGCACCGCAGCCTGTGCGCCAGCGTACTCGATGACTCGATCCCGATGCCGATCCGCAATCTTGGCCAACATGATCGCCTCGATACGGTTAAGCTCTGAACAGCCACCGCGCTCATAAAGCCAGAGAAGATTGCGAGCCGCAGAACTTGCAGCAACTCCGTTCTCCGGGTCAAGTTCAAGTGCGGCAAGCCATCCATCATGGGCCTCGCCGAGCCGATAGCTGCTGCTGAATTGGTTGGCAAGGTTCGTCCAAGCTTGAGTTCGAAGCGCTGATTCGGCTTCCACATCGTGAGCCACGCTCCAGAAGCATCGTCGGGCTTCTGCGCGACGCTCTCTAGTGAGCTCCTGATGATTCAACCAATTTGCATCGCGAGGTGGGGAGCCTGTCGCGGCGACCAGCCCGTTGGCTAGGTTGTATGTGATATGGGCAGTTGGAAATAGGCTGTGGAGCTCCCTAAACAGCGCGAGCCCTTCTTCAATCGCGTCCTTCTGCTGAGTCAATGTACCGCCATCTACCAGGATGGCCGCGCGCAGACCCATCAGGTTGAATCGCTCATCTGCATCGAGATTGAGATTGACCTCCCGAGCCTGTTTCACCGCCTCGGCAGGATTGGTGTTCAGCAAGGTATTCAGATGAGCGGATCGCTCGTAGAAGCTGTCCAGCATTGATGACATAAGGGGGCTCCGTCACGGGATGCCGTGCCCGTTTGGGAGGACGGCGCGGCCTGCCGTCCTTGGGGCTACATGACAGGACGAAATACTTGATGGGCTGGGTGAATCCAGCAACCTGGGCTTTCGCTATCGAAGAAATCCACCTCGACATGTGCTCCCAACTCGTCGTGAATCGTCTGGAAGACCCGATTGCAGTAAGCCTGATCCCCTCGGAATACTGATACCGCCACACGATTGATGCCCGTGTCTTTCATGCGTTTCAGGAGGTGAATGTCTTGCTCGGCAAAGCTCCAGCCGTAGACCACCAGTGTGTCCCGCTGTGATTTCAGAATCTCTCTATAGACGGTGGAGAGGTAGTAGCTGTTCTGAATGGAAGCAACTTTCTGCGCCCACGTTCCCTCGCTCACGAACAAGGGCACGACCTCTCCGTTCTGCCAGCGGTCCAAGACCGCCTCCAGCAACCCGTTCTGAAGGTTGTGAATTTTGCGCTCTTGCTCAACCAAGTTTCGGCACAACACAAGATTGCCATGCGCATAAAACACCAGCGAGGTCGAACGATCTCTTCGGATCGGCCGCCTGAATCGCTGCCAGTCATCGTCGAAGACGCCACCTCCCACAAAGCAGTCTTTGAACGCATGCTGGTCGTCTATGTCCAAGCCGTAGGTCATTGCCCAGTACAACACCAAGTCGTAGTTGAGCGAGATGACGGTTCTGAACTGCTTCAAGAAATGATAGATGCTCGGCAGGTGGACGCTTACCGCACCGTGCTCCGGGTGAATGTCGCGGACTGTTTGGATCAAGCAGTCCCTAAGACCGACGTAGGCGGCATGGGTCCGCTCGTCCGGTATTCGTAGCGAACGATTGACGTTTGATGCCTGCCAGACGATCCGAAGAACCAGCTCGAAGTCGCCGGTCTCAAAGAACTCAAACAATCGCTGAGCATCCTCAGGAAGCAGGTTCTGCTCGGCGGCATGTTGCAGCAGCGATCCGTAAGAGAAGCTCGGACTAACGGAAATGCTGGCGCCGTTGCCGAGCAGAACTGTGCAGCCGTAGTTGTCCGCAATCACTTCCCAAGGCTTGATCTCAAACGGCATGTCGTTGGTCCTTTCGCATCCAGGTCGGGAGGCTCAAGGCTGTGAAGTTCTCACGAGATGGTTCTTGAGCAGGAACCAGCACATATTGAGTGCGAAAGAACGGCCAAGCCGCGTCATCTGATCTTCAGGGACTCCCACCGGGCGGTGAGCGCCAGGACTGAGAAAACCAAAAACACCAGCCAAGCCTTTTTCCTCCTCCGTGGTGATCTCGCCATTGCTGCGCAGGAACGTAAGTACCTCGCCCCACTTTGATGGGTTGTAAGCAGCGGGCGTCTGCCGCTGCGAGGCAACATCGGCGGCTATGTCGCCGGCCAAAGCTTCCAGCGCCACGCGTGCATTCACAAGCGATGCGTTGTAGTCAGGAGGAGTTGCCCGGAACGCGCCAGCCGAATCGTTGATCTTGGCGATGATCTCCTGCGCACGAGGTGCCCCAGAGTTCTGTAGCGCCGTAATCAGGTCATCTTCCAAGGGAGCTGCATCGGAAATCGACGGATCGGTCTGGATCAGCTTTTTGTTCTGGATGATGTAGCCGTCCAGCAGAAGGCATTGCTCCAGATCATGTTGGCGCTCGTCGAATCGATACTTCGGATTGACCCTGGCGCGTAAATCGCCCGCAGTTGCAATGACTTCAGCGAGCGCCAGCGTAAGCGTGCGGTCATCCAGATCGCGGACCGTATTCAACAAACCGTACAACAGCTGCCCGTGCGAAAACGAAAGGTGCTTGGCGCCGTACTTGCCCAGAAGCACGATGGAAATCATCGGCTCCTGCAGTTCCAGGAATTGGGCGAACGAATAGCGGGTTCTCTGGCCGATCATGCTGCCTCTCGGAAATTGCAGATGGACGTACAAGCTTGCTTTTACCCTAGCCTGAAAACTTGGGCTCAGGCGAACGCCCTAGATTTCAATCAATCCCGTACTCATCCGAATCTGATGCCAAACAGCCCGCCATCCTCCGTTGCATCTGTCAACCGCGTGGGAAGTACATAGTCATTCAGGTCAAAGCCTTCGATAGTCTCTTTGAAGGCATCGTCTTCATTCATCGTCACGATGTACTGAAAGCCAAGCTCCTGCGCGATTTCTGAGCCCAAACGCAATGCGCTGATGACCTGGCGCCCATCGACCCCATCGAATAGATGACTGTCATGGATCAGGAAGCCCGGCCCCATCTGCCGTTTGGCGCACAAGCGCATAAGCATCATATCGAAGCAGAAGATCTGCATGTTCTTGATGCCCTTGCTGCGCTCGCCCTGCATCGGAAATTTGAAGATCGGTCCATTCGAGGTTTCGTCGACCGTCATGCTGCCGGCCGACTCGTATAAACGTTGGGAGGTTTCCTCGAAGGCGACGATAGCCTCCGCTAATCGGTCCTTTTGCTCGGCGAAGTCACGCCGCAGGCGGATCGTAAGGCGGTTGCGCTCGATCTCCAATTCGTTCTTTGTCCCTTCGAGTTGCTCTGCGGCCTCGAAGCGTTGTCGTAACGATTCCACTTCGGACTCCAGCCGCCCCAGCTCACCTTGCAGCTTAAGGAACTGTTCAAGCGCGCCGTGGCTCCTGAGAATGCCCAGGATTTCGCCGCGTCTCTGGTCGAGCTGCGCCTTCTTGCTATCGCGCAGCTCGATACGTAGCTTCGCAGCTTCGAGTTCGCTGGACAGATAGTCTTTTCGATTGCGCACCACGGATTCATGAAAGCTCTTCACGTCCTCGTAGCGGCGCTTGACCAAGCCAGGTAGCACGATGCCGGCTTCTTGATAGACCGCTTGGAGGTCTTCATGGTCCGGTGGAATCTCAGAGGCCAGCGCGCTTTCCAGATCACGAATAGCTGAGAAGTCGATGGTGTTGGCATTCGCCAGCTCATTGAGGTGGCGGGTCAAGCTGGCGCTCTCGACTTCCAGTTCCCGGTACTCCGGCAAGACCTGAAAAGTTTCAACTTCTGCGTGAAGCTTCCTGAGACGAGCTTCCTGGATGGTCAGCTCCGTGCGCAAGTCGGCGGCCTTGCCGATGATCGAGCCGAACGCACCGTCGCCGGCCGCCTTCTTCAACTCTTCGAGGGTCTTCTCCCGATCGCGCACCGCTTGCCAATCTCGGGCAATCTGCCAGTCCAGTCCGAGCAGGAACATCAGCGCCGTCTGCATGTCGCCAGTTCCCTGCATCGTGGCCTGCTTTTCTGGCGTCATAAAGGCGCCGCTCGCCTGCCGACGTACGAAGTAGGCAAACAGCGACCGAAACGAAGGCGGCTTGCTGCCTGCAGCTTCAAGGCTGCTCAGGCCAAACATTTGTTCGCCGAGAAACGTGCACCACTCGGTGGCCGAGAACTTGACCTTCGCGGCAGGCGGAGCTGTTATGAAAATTTTGGCTTTGGAGCCGCCGCTTCGCTCGACGACGGTTCGTCCCGACTTCAGATCGAAGTCCATGCCGAAAGTGTGTTCGGCCAACACCGACGTGCGAAAGATCGACTCCGGACCGGCATCCGCGCCAAGAAGAAAATGCACTAATTCAATAAAGCTGGTTTTGCCGGCGCGATTGCGCGTTTGCTTAGTGGTCGCTCCCTCGGTTTTTTGAGCGAGCAGTACGTTCAGGCCGGGCTTCAGTTCTCCAAGACTCTTGAAGCTAGGCAGGGTGCTGAAAATGTGGTGAATCACGCCGTCCTCCGCGCCACAAGGCCACTTTCGAGTTCGATGGCTCCAAGGGCAAACAGGAGGGCGAGGGCGAGCAAGAACCAGTCATACGTAATTCGCCGGGGCATTGCGGCCAAGCCAGCGTCATGCCTGTTCAATTCCTCCCACAGCGCGGAGACGGTCTTGGGGCGCGCGAGGAAGGTTAATACATGCGCGGCGACGGTCAGTAGCGCACGATCCTGCGGCAGATGTTTGGACGGCAGGATCATGCAGCCCCCATCGCTTGAGCGTCTTCAAAAATCTCGCACTTATCGAACAGGTATGCCATGACGGCCAACACAGCGGCCTTGTGCGCTGGCGAGGTATTCGCAGCGCCCCCGGCCCACGCTTCTAGGCTACCGAATATTTCATCTGGATGGAGCTGCGGAGCGCCGTCCCGCAGCCTCACGTATTCACCCTTGAACGCCTGCGCGATTTGTTCACCGTAGGTGGGGCTCTTCCAGTTATTGAAGAACTGAGCAACGAGCGGGGACTTCTGCATGCCGATCTTCAGGAAGTCAGCCACAGCCTGAGACAGCTGGTTTGCCTCGATCTTTCCGCGTGACACGTCCTTCACTTCGCTTGTCGTGGGGATGGGCGTGATGCTGATATGGGTAAGCACAGCGACCAAGTCGCTGAAGCCCAAATTAATGTTCGCTTCCATTGTCAGGGAGGGGCCAAACCAGGATTCAAGATCCTGAAGGCTCAGCAAGCGGAACTTCGTCAGCATTTCCTCGTACCCACAGTGGCCGATTTTGATCTGCGGATTGTCTTGCCTGAGTTTGGCCAGGGCTTCGAGGATGTGGGGGCCTAATCGCCCATCCGGTGCATTGTGGACGAAGGTCCACTCATCGAAATGTTCTTCCCAGTGCTCTTTGGCCCCCTCGAAGTCTTCGCGAATCTTCTTGATGGCTTCCGCGGCGCTCAATTCATTGGGGGCGTAGCTCTGAAACAGGATTCGCGCGGATGGTAGATATCCGTCGTTCTTCCGGTCTCCAACACTGCCCCAAGGCCGGCACGCCATGAAGTCGTTGGGATGGGCCTTCGACATCAGCGTCTCGAACAGGCGTTGAAACCCATCCCCCTTGGATTCCAAGAAGGCGATGCGGAAGTCCTTTTCGTAATTAAGCTGCTGTATGCGATCCATGCGGTCAGACCCTAGCCTCAATCCTCTTGTGGTCGTGGGGCGCAGCTTTTAGCCGCCTAGCGTTGTCGGGCTCCAGCGGGACAACGATTAGTATCGAAAGGGACCGGATGATAAACGTCGATTGCGCCTAGTTAGCAACCGATACAGTCCGGCAGCGCCCCGAAACAAGACCGTATTCCCTTTACCGACAGTCCTTCAATCCAAGGGGCCAACGGGGCAACTACGAGACGCCGACCAACTTCTAAAGCCCCGCCGCCGCGGCATTGTACTTCAATGGCATTTTTATCTTGCGCGATTTTCGGAACAGCGGCAGCAGTTCACAGTCCGCCCGCCATCAGCGCCGCCTGCCCTGCGCATGCCCGGAAGGCTTGCATTGCGGGTTACAGACGGAGGCTCGCACCAAGACGAGGCGTAACATCGTCGGCTCAATCGACATCGAACAGCCGCTACAACCGGCTCCAAAAAAAGGAGCATCTAGGCGACATGCTGACAGAGATCATCCATCTTACGGGCTATCCGAGGCTGAGAGGAGGCCCCTTCTCCACGTTATTAGGCGAGTCGTCCATTATCGGTACAGTAACAGTACGCTGACTCGTTTGTTCTGAGTTTGACTAATTACTCTAAACTACTGTCAAGTAAGTACTTTTTAGTTATCTTAGCTATGACCAACTTTCCTTGATTTTGATGCATTTACAGCATCACGTACCAACTCATAATCGCTTGGTCGCAGGTTCAAGTCCTGCACGGCCCACCATCCCACACAAAAACGCCACCCCTCGGGTTGGCGTTTTCTTTTAGTGTCTGGCCCGACGATCAGCTCAGGCCCTTGCCCGCCGCGTGGTCATCCTTGCGCTCGATCAGTTCGATCTTGTAGCCGTCCGGGTCGGTGATGAAGGCAATCACCGTATTGCCACCCTTGACCGGGCCCGGCTCGCGCGAGATGTTGCCGCCAGCCGCGCGGATACGGTCACAGGTGGCGTAGATGTCGGGCACCCCCAACGCGATGTGGCCGTAGGCCGAACCCATGTCGTATTCGCTCTGCCCCCAGTTGTAGGTAAGCTCGATCTCGGCCTGCTCGGGGTTGCCCTCGCCAAAGCCCAGAAACGCCAGCGAATACTTGTATTCGGGGTTCTCAGAGGTGCGCAGCAGGTTCATGCCCAGCACCTTGGTGTAGAACTCCACCGAGCGATCCAGATCGCCCACGCGCAGCATGGTGTGCAGCAGTCTCATCTTCAACTCCTTCAGTCTTCGGCACTCGGCGCGGCGCCGCTGCCAGGTTGGATGATCGGCAGCGTGCGAGCCAGGGCGTGGAGCCTGCGCCGCGAATTCTGCCAGTCGGGATGCAGCGTTCCGACGATTGTCCAGAAACGCGGCGAATGGTTCATTTCAACGAGGTGCGCCACTTCGTGCGCCACCACGTAATCGATGAGGTCGGGGGGCAAATGCATCAGCCGCCAGTGCAGACGAATACCTGAACGCGAGCTGCAACTGCCCCACCGTGTGCGTGCGGAGGTCAAGCGCACGTCTGGCAGAGTGAGATTCAGACTCGCGCAGTGTCCGGCAACACGGGCTGTATAGTCCGGCAGCGCCCGTTTGCGCAGCGCCCGCACGATAGCAGCAGGAGCATCGCGCTCGCCCACATGCAGAACTTCACCGGCATCGTCGCGCGCCCAACGCACGCGCGTGCGCCCAGGCTCCACCGCGAGGCGGCAGTCAGCGCCGAACAACGGAAAGCAAGCACCGTCGTGCGCCGCAAAGGCCTGCTCAGCCCGCGCTTCTTCGCGCTCGGCGAGGCGCTTGAGCAGCCAGTCGCAATGCTGCGCCACGAAACGCTCAGCCTCTTCAGCACTCGCCCGCAAGGGCACGCTGACACGCACGCCAGCCGAATCCACCCGCAAACCCAGCGTACGGCGCGCCGAACGGCGCAATTCATACGCAAGTTCGCGCCCTCCCAGCGTCACGACACGCTGCTCACGCTCAGGCAAGGCACCACGCAAGCGGCGCAGCAAACCCATCATGCGCGCGCCTGCCACTCAAGCCCGCGAGCGCTTACCTCGCTTTCGATTTCGGCCATGGCAGCGGCAACGTCTGCGGCACTGCCCTTCATGCCCAATTCCACCGAGCGGCGCTCGCCCGCCTGGGCCACCGTGGGCAGGCTGAACAAACTGGCCAGCGGATAACTTGCCGTGATGCGCTCCATCAGATCGACCAAGCTGCCTTCATTGGCATCGAGCACCACAATGGCCCGTTCGGTGTAGTCCGTGCAATGGTGCAGCTCTGCAAACTGAGTATCGAGCACCCACTCGACCATCGGCCACGCCATTACCGGAAAGCCCGGCACGAAGAAATGGCGGGCGACCGAAAACCCGGGGATGTTGTTGAAGGGGTTGGGGATGATTTCGGAGCCGACCGGGAAGACTCCCATCTGCAAGCGGTGAGGCGTGATCTCATCGCCGAAACGCTGGCGTATGGCGGCCTCGGCCTGCGGGTGCAATGCCAGCTCAACACCCAGTGCGGCAGCGGCTGACTGACGCGTGCGGTCATCGGGTGTGGCGCCGATGCCGCCGAAGCTGAACACCACGTCACCGGTTGCGAAGGTCTCTTGCAGGGTCTGCACCAGGCGGCTTCCGTCGTCTCCCACATAACGCGCCCAGCCAAGCCGCAGCCCCCGAGCGGTCAGCAGTTCAATGACCTTTGCGAGATGCTTGTCGGCGCGGCGGCCGGAGAGGATTTCATCACCGATGATGAGCGCGCCAAACGCCATATGAAAGCTTCCTCAGGTGCCGGATTGCGGCTGTGGGTCGAGCAAGGTGACTCCATTCGCCGCGCGCTCTTCACGCAGTGCGCGCAGCATCAGATGCACGAAGGCCAGGGCACTGAAGGCCGGTGCCACCAGATTCACGAACGGCACATGAGCCAGCAAGGCGCAAACACCGCCCAGCAGGAACATGCGGTCGCGGCGGGACTTCGGCAGGCGCTTGAGCTCTTCGCCGTCGGCGTGCGCCATCAAGGAGTCGTAACCGAACGTGCGCGCACTCAACCAGGCGGTCAAAGCGATGGAAATGACCAGCCCCGCCCCCGGAATCAACCACAAGGGCAGACTGAGCAGCAGCAAGAGAACGAACAGCGCCCCCACCCACAAGGTGTTGGCGATGCTGACCAGATTGCTGCCGCCGTGCCGCTCCTGCAGTTCGGGGTATTCCTCACGCGCAACGCGCTCGATCATCATCGGCAAGGCAATCAGTGCCACCAGAATCGCCGCCGTGAGGTAGATCAGCGGCACCATCGCCAGCACCACCGCGATCTTAACGAGGATCAAGGCTGCGGCAGCCGCGACTTCAGAGGTGCGCACCCACTCGCCGGCCAACGGCCAGCTTTCCACCCAGTTCATCAGCGCGCCGATCATCACCGACCACGAGAAAATCCCGCCGACGATCCACAACACCAGCGCCACAATGGCGGGCCACACCATGTGCCACAACATGCCGGGGGTACGCAGACTGCCCAGGGCACGCCCGAACGCGGTAAAAACCTCCGTCATGTTCAGACTCCTCAGCGCATCATGCCGGGCAGCATGCCCTTCATGTTGCGCATCATTTTTTGCATGCCGCCTTTGGAGAACTGCTTCATCATCTTCTGCGTCTGCTCGAACTGCTTGAGCAGACGGTTCACCTCCTGCACCGGCACGCCGGCGCCGGCAGCGATGCGACGCTTGCGACTGGCCTTGAGCAGCTCGGGCTTGGCGCGCTCTTGCGGCGTCATCGAGTTGATGATGCCCTCAATGCGTGCGATCGACTTGTCTTCGGTGCCGCCTTGCAGTTTTCCGGCCGCAGCAGCGAACTGCGCGGGCAGCTTGTCCATCATCGAACTCAAGCCGCCCATCTTGCGCATCTGACCGATCTGCGCCTTGAAATCTTCAAGATCGAAGCCTTTACCGGTCTTGAGCTTCTGCGCGAGGGCGCGCGCTTCGTCCTCATCAACACCGCGGCGCGCCTCTTCCACCAGACCGAGAATGTCCCCCATGCCGAGGATACGGCTGGCCATGCGCTGCGGATGGAACTCTTCCAGCCCCGTGAGCTTTTCGCCGACACCGGCAAACTTGAGCGGCTTGCCGGTGACGTGCCGCACAGACAAGGCCGCACCGCCACGCGAATCACCGTCAAGCTTGGTCAGCACCACGCCGGTCAGCGGCAGCGCCTCGTTGAACGCACGCGCGGTATTGACGGCATCCTGACCGAGCATGGCGTCGACCACGAACAGCGTCTCGATCGGCTTGGCGGCTGCATGCAGGGCGCGAATTTCGGCCATCATGGCCTCATCCACCGCCAGACGGCCGGCGGTATCGAGCAGCACCACGTCGTAGTAATGGCGACGTGCGTAATCGATTGCGGCCAGCGCGATGTCCACAGGCTTCTGATCGGCCGAGGACGGGAAGAAGTCGATGCCGGCCTGCCCGGCAACGGTCTTCAACTGCTCGATCGCCGCCGGGCGATAGACGTCGGCGGAAACCGTCAGCACTTTCTTTTTCTGACGCTCGACCAGCAACTTGCCGAGCTTGCCGGTCGTGGTGGTCTTGCCAGCACCCTGCAAGCCGGCCATCAGGATGACCGCCGGCGGCTGGGTTGCCAGATTCAGCCCGGCATGGGCCCCGCCCATCAGCGCAGTCAGCTCGTCATGCACCACCCCGATCAACGCCTGACCCGGCGTGAGCGAGCCGACCACCTCCTGCCCGACCGCCTTTTCACGAACACGGGAGATGAACTCCTTGACCACCGGCAGCGCCACATCGGCTTCGAGCAGTGCCATGCGCACTTCACGCAGGGCTTCCTGAATGTTCTCTTCGGTCAGGCGTGCCTGCCCCCGCAGCGTTTTCACTACGCGCGACAGACGTTGGGTAAGGTTGTCCAGCATGGATTCAATGCTCCGCAGGGGGCCGAAAGAAAGAGTGGTCACGGCACGGCTCAAACCGCAGGACTCGGCACTGCTGCCAAAGTCCGCCAGCTACCTGCGCCATGGAGTAAACTCGGCCCGAAATGGCTTCCATTCTACTTCATCTGCTCGCAGCCTCGCTTTACGGCGCCCTGGCGCTGTGGTTCCGCCGCGGCTCCCCGGACAGCGCGCTGCCGCGCACCATCACCACGGCCGAGCGTGGCGTGCTGCTGTTGGCGCTCGTCTCACACGGCTTGGCATTGCACGCCGCCCTGTTTGCAGACGGCAGCATGCGCTTCGGCTTCGGCCCGGCCATTTCAATGATGGTGTGGCTGGCGATCTGCTTCTACTGGATCGAAACCTTCTACACCTCGCTGCACGGCCTGCACACACTGGCGCTGCCTGCTGGCTTGGTGGCCAGCCTGATTCCCTTGGCCCTGCCTGCTCAGCATGTGCTGACCAATGCCGACTCACCCGCTTTTCGCGCACACTTCATCATCGCGATGCTGGCCTACAGCTTGTTTACGCTGGCAGCACTGCACGCTGCCCTTATGGCTGTTGCCGAGCGTCAGCTGCACAGCGGGCGTATCACCCGCGGCATCGCGAGCCTGCCCCCCCTGATGACGATGGAAGCCCTGCTGTTCCGCTTGATCGCCATTGCATTCGTGCTGCTGACGCTGACCCTGCTTACCGGAGTGCTGTTCTCCGAGGCGCTGTTTGGTCAAGCCGTGCGCTTCGATCACAAGACTTTGTTTGCCTTCATCTCCTGGCTACTGTTCGGCACCTTGCTGTTCGGTCGCCGGGTTTGGGGCTGGCGCGGCCGAGTGGCGCTGCGCTGGACGCTGGCCGGCTTCATCGCCCTTCTGCTGGCCTACGTCGGCAGTCGTTTCGTCCTCGAAGTACTGCTGCACCGCAGCAGCTGACAGCAGCTTCGCTTGACACCCCCGCACACCGGCTGAATACTCCAGCCACACTCCTTCGCCTCCTGCCCCGTGCAAAACCTCTCTTTCGGCGCCCAATTCTCGGCGCTCGTTTTTCTTTTGGTCCTTTCTGCGATGTGTTCGATGACCGAAACGGTCATGATGGCGTCGAACCGCTATCGTCTGCGCTCGCTCGCCAGCGCAGGACATCGCGGCGCGCAACTCGCGGTGGATCTACTCAACAAGACGGACCGCCTGCTGGGCGTCATCCTGCTGTTCAACAACCTGGTGAATGTCGCCGCTGCGACGCTGGCCAGCGTGATCACCATCAACCTGTTTGGCGAAGAAAGCTGGGCGCTGGCCACCGGCACCTTGCTGCTGACGTTTTTCATCCTTGTCTTCGCGGAAATCACACCCAAAGTCCTTGGTGCTCACCATGCCGACCGCCTGGCGTTGATCGTCAGCTACCCGCTTACGCTCTTGTTGAAGATCTCTTACCCCGCGGTGTGGTTCGTAAACCTCTTTGTCGCCGGCCTGCTAAAGGCTTTGCGCCTGCAGCCTGCAGAAGGCGAGAACACCAACAGCCTGTCCGTCGAGGAACTGCGCTCAATGGTGCTTGAGTCCGGCCAGTACATCCCGCAAAAGAACCGCGACATCCTGATCAATCTGTTCGACCTGGAGCACATCACGGTCGAGGATGTGATGACCCCGCGCGGCATGATCGAATGCCTCGACATGCGTCAGCCGGCAGAGGTGCTGCGCAGCCAGATCGCCACGAGCTATCACACGCGTCTGCCGGTGCTGGAAGGCGACAATGAGCGGGTGGTAGGTGTGCTGCACCTGCGGCGGGTCGCCTCCCGCGCCCTGGAAACCAACTTCAGCCCGGAGGACATTACCGCGCTGGTGGCCAAACCCTATTTCATTCCGGCCGACACGCATGTGTACGCCCAGTTGCAGTTCTTCCAGGAGAACCGGCAGCGCATGGCAATGGTGGTGGACGAGTATGGCGAACTGCTCGGCCTCGTCACAGTGGACGACATCATCGAAGAGATCATCGGCAAGTTCACCACCAGCCAGCCCGAAGCGCAGACCCGTGCCGAGTGGGACGAGGACGGATCGGCCCTGGTCGACGGCAGCCAAAACCTGCGCGAACTCAATCGGCGCCTCGACATCGAACTGCCGCTGGACGGCCCCAAGACACTTAACGGCCTGATTCTGGAACACCTGCAGGAAATCCCCGAGGCGGACCTCTCGCTCCGCATCAACGGCGTCGCCATCGAAGTCGTGCAAGCCGAGGACCGCATGGTGCGCATGGCGCGCATTTACCGCCCTGCACCTCCGCCCGACACGGACGCTGATGGCTAAGACGCCACACATCCGAATGGGATAGCCGTACAAAGCTTTACAACCTCTTTGGCGGCGGGCAAGATCGGGCGTCAACATGAATCGAGCTCCCATGGCAGCCAACCCCCAGACCTCCCTCAGCGGCCTCGCACGTGCCCTGATCCAGCAAGGGCGGGTTTCCGAGGCCGATGCCATGGCCTGTGCCGAGGCCGGACATGCCTCCGCCAACGGATTCATTCTCGAACTCGAAAAGCGCAATATCCTCAGCGGCCTCGAGACGGCCCGCTTTGCGGCCGAGACCTTCGGCTACCCGCTGCTCGACATTTCGGCGCTCGACCCCCATTCGATCCAGCGCGACGGCGTGGATCGCAAGCTGCTTTCGAAGCATCAGGTCATCCCGCTGGCCAAGCGCCAGAACCGTCTGGTCATCGCCACTGCCGACCCCTCCAACATGCGCGCTCTGGACGAGATTCGTTTCCAGAGTGGCATGCAGGTAGACTTGGTCGTCACCGAAGCAGCCAAGCTGGCCAAACTGGTCGAGAAGCTCGCCGAGTCGACCGAACAAACCCTGCGCGACCTCACTGGCGACGCGCTGGACATCGACCTTCTCGAGAGCGCCGGCGCATCCGAATCATCCTCCACCGACGACGCCAATCAGGAGGTCGATGACGCCCCGGTCGTCCGCTACATCCAGAAGATTCTGGTCGACGCCATCAACGAGGGCGCATCGGACATTCACTTCGAGCCCTACGAAAAGTCTTACCGCATCCGCGTGCGTACCGACGGCGTCCTGCGCGAGATCGCCCAGCCACCGCTGGTGCTCAAGGACAAGATCGCTGCACGCATCAAGATCATCTCGCGCCTGGACATCTCGGAGAAACGCGTCCCGCAGGATGGCCGCATGAAGCTCGTGCTGTCGAAGAACAAATCCATCGACTTCCGCGTGTCTTCGCTGCCGACCATTCACGGCGAGAAGATCGTGATGCGTATTCTCGATTCGTCATCCGCCATGCTGGGCATCGACGCACTCGGCTACGACCCCGATCAGAAAGAGGCGCTGATGGAGGCCATCCAGCGCCCCTATGGCATGATCCTCGTGACCGGCCCGACCGGCTCCGGCAAGACGGTTTCGCTCTACACCTGCCTCAACATCCTGAACACGGCAGGCAACAACATCTCGACGGCGGAAGACCCGGCCGAAATCAACCTGGCCGGCATCAACCAGGTCAACGTTAACGAAAAGGCCGGGCTCACCTTCGCCGCAGCCTTGCGCGCCTTCCTGCGTCAGGATCCGGACATCATCATGGTCGGTGAAATCCGCGACCTGGAAACAGCAGAGATCGCCATCAAGGCTGCCCAGACGGGCCACTTGATGCTCTCCACGCTGCACACCAACGATGCCCCGACCACGCTGGAGCGCCTGCGCAACATGGGTGTTGCTCCGTTCAACATAGCCTCTTCAGTCATCCTGATCACGGCGCAACGACTCGCCCGACGCTTGTGCTCATGCAAGAAACCCGTCGACATCCCGGCCGAAGCGCTGCTGCAGGCGGGTTACAGCCCCGAAGACCTGGACGGAAGCTGGCAACCGTATGGCCCGGCTGGCTGTGAACGCTGCGGCGGAACAGGCTACAAGGGGCGAGTGGGCATCTATCAGGTCATGCCGATCTCCGACGAAATGGCCCGCATCATCATGACCAACGGCAACTCGATCGACATCGCCGAACAAGCTCGCGCCGAAGGCATCCGCGATCTGCGTGGCTCGGGCCTGCTGAAAGTTCGGCAAGGCGTGACATCGCTCGAAGAAGTCCTCGCCAACACCAACGACTGAACGGACACCTGCTTCCATGGCCACCACGACCACAGCTCGACGCCCCGCAGCCCTGCGCGCCAAGGAAGAACTTTTCCACTGGGAAGGCAAGGACAAGAACGGCAAGCGCATTCGGGGCGAGCTGCGTTGCAGCGGCGAGAACGTAGTGCACGTAACGATGCGTCGCCAAGGCGTGATCGTGACCAAGATCCGCAAACAGAAGCTGTCGCGCGGTCGCCGCATCAGCGACAAGGACATCGCACTGTTCACTCGGCAACTGGCCACCATGATGCGCTCGGGCGTTCCATTGCTGCAGGCCTTCGACATTGCCATCAAGGGCTCGACCAACCCGACCTTCGCCCGCATGCTGAACGACATCCGCAATGATGTTGCCAGCGGATCGAACCTTTCCAATGCCTTCGCGAAACATCCGGTGTATTTCGACCGTCTGTTCTGCAACCTCGTGGCCGCCGGCGAACAGGCCGGTATCCTCGACGACCTCCTTGAGCGTCTGGCGACGTACAAGGAGAAGATCATTGCCATCAAGAGCAAGATCAAGTCCGCGCTGTTCTACCCCACTGCGGTCGTCGTCGTCGCTTCGCTGGTCATCTCGGTGATGATGCTGTTCGTCATCCCCGAATTCAAGAACGTGTTCGAAGGCTTCGGGGCCGATCTTCCCGCGCCGACGTTACTCGTCATGGCGATGTCGGATTTCTTTGTTCAGTGGTGGTATGTGATTTTTGGCGTGGTGATCGGCAGCGTCATCACGATTGCTTATCTTTATAAGCGATCCCCACGCATGCAGAACCTGCTCGATCGCCTGATCCTCAAAACGCCGATCATCGGTGACATCGTGCTCAAAGCAACCGTCGCGCGGTGGTCACGCACTCTGTCAACGATGTTCGCTGCCGGCGTGCCGCTGGTCGAAGCGCTGGATTCGGTCGGCGGCGCATCCGGCAACCAGGTGTTTCTGCAAGCCACCAATGAGATCCAAACGGAAATATCGACAGGCACCAGCCTCACGGTGGCAATGCAGAACGTCGACGTGTTTCCCGTAATGGTGGTGCAGATGGTGTCGATCGGCGAAGAGTCAGGCGAGCTCGATGGCATGCTGAGCAAAGTCGCCGACTTCTACGAACAGGAGGTCGATGACGCCGTCGCCGGGCTGTCTCAGTTGCTGGAGCCCATCATCATGGTGTTCCTGGGCGTCGTCATCGGGGGCCTGGTGGTCGCCATGTATCTGCCGATCTTCAAACTCGGCGGGGTCGTTTGACCATTTCCTCCCATCCCGAAACGTATTGCGTTCCGGGATGGGGGCAGCTTTCACGATGACTATTCTGCAAGACCCCCTCTCTGGGACCATCCTCGCAAGCTTGCTCGGCCTGTTTGTCGGGAGCTTTCTCAATGTGGTGATCCATCGCCTGCCACGCATGATGGAGCGCGAATGGCAGGAGCAGGCCGCTGAGCTTCGCGGCGAAACCACCGCCCCAGTCGAGCGCTACAACCTCGCCACGCCGCGCTCAAGCTGCCCTCACTGCGGACATCGCATCGGCGCGCTCGAGAATATTCCGCTCGTCAGCTATGTTGTGCTGCGCGGCCGCTGCGGTCACTGCTCGGCCCCAATCGGCAAGCGCTACCCGGTGGTGGAAGGCATCTCGGCCGCCATCGCCGCCGGTGCTGCCCTGCACTTCGGCCCCGGCGTGGCGCTGATTGGCGCTCTGCTGTTCATCTGGGCACTGATCGCACTCACCTTCATCGATCTCGACACCCACCTCCTTCCCGATCAGATCACGCTGCCGCTGCTGTGGCTTGGGCTGCTGTTCAATCTTTCCGGCACATACGTGTCTCTGGCCGATGCCGTGATCGGAGCCATGGCCGGCTACCTGGCACTGTGGTCGGTGTATTGGCTGTTCAAACTGATTACCGGCAAAGAGGGCATGGGCTACGGCGACTTCAAGCTGCTGGCAGCGATTGGCGCCTGGCTGGGCTGGCAAACCCTGCCTCTGGTGATTCTGCTGTCGTCGCTGGTGGGCGCGATCGTGGGTATCGCCTTGATCGTGTTGAAGCAACACAATCGCAGCACCCCCATTCCGTTTGGGCCCTACCTTGCCACTGCCGGCCTGATTGCACTGTTCTGGGGCGGCGACATCATCGCCGCCTGGCTGGGCACGCTCAGCACTTGAAATCACGCGGCGGCACCCCCATTCACCGCTCGGCTATCTGTTAAAATCGTCAGCTTGATTGCGGAGTCTGTCATGCCGATCTACGAATATCGTTGCACTGCCTGCGGCGCCCACAAGGAACATCTCCAGAAGATGAGCGACGCGCCCTTGACCGTTTGCCCCGCCTGCGGCGCGGAAAGCTACGCCAAGCAGATTTCTGCGGCGGGGTTTCAGCTCAAAGGCAATGGCTGGTACGCCACCGATTTCAAAGGCGGCGGCACGTCTGCAAAACCCGCCGCTGAGTCTGCCGCAGCGACCGGCTCAGCCTGCAGCACCGGCGGCTGCGGCTGTCACTGATTCACGCGCCTTGCCCGCGCAGCCTTCCATTTCGGCAGGCTGCGGATTCAACTCTCGGAACACATCATGCGTACTCAATACTGCGGCCAGGTAACGGCTGCCGATCTCGATCAGATTGTCACCCTATGCGGCTGGGTGCATCGCCGCCGCGACCACGGCGGGGTGATCTTCATCGATCTGCGCGACCGCGAAGGCTTGGTACAAGTGGTGTGCGATCCGGACCGTGCCGAAACCTTCGCCACGGCCGAATCGGTGCGTAGCGAGTTCGTGCTGAAGATTTCGGGCAAAGTGCGTCGTCGCCCGGCCGGCACTGAGAACAGCGCACTCACCTCGGGCGAAATCGAAGTGCTGTGCCATGAAATCGAAGTGCTCAATAGCGCCGTCACCCCGCCCTTCCAGCTCGACGAGGAAAACCTTTCCGAGAACGTACGCCTGACGCACCGCGTGGTCGACCTGCGCCGCCCGCAGATGCAGAACAACCTGATGCTGCGCTATCGCGTGGCACGCGCCTTCCGTCGCTTCCTCGACGACAACGGCTTCATCGATGTCGAAACGCCGATGCTCACCAAGAGCACTCCCGAAGGCGCACGTGACTACCTCGTGCCCTCGCGCGTGCACCCGGGGCAGTTCTTCGCGCTGCCCCAATCCCCGCAGCTGTTCAAGCAGATGCTGATGGTGGCCGGCTTCGACCGCTATTACCAGATCACCAAGTGCTTCCGCGATGAAGACTTGCGCGCCGACCGCCAACCGGAGTTCACGCAGGTCGATATCGAGACCTCGTTCATGGACGAGATCGCCATCACCGGCCTGATCGAGCAGCTCATCCGCTACGTCTTCAAGGACGCGATGGAGGTCGATTTGCCTTCGCCCTTCCCGCGCATGAGCTACGCCGAGGCAATGCGCCGCTACGGCTCCGACAAGCCCGATCTGCGCGTCACGCTCGAACTGATCGACGTCACCGACGCGGTTACCGACGTCGCTTTCAAAGTATTCTCCGGCCCGGCCACCACCGGCGGTCGCGTGGCAGCCCTGCGCGTGCCTGGCGGCGGGCAGCTCACGCGCGGCGAGATCGACGAATACACAAAATTCGTCGGCATCTATGGTGCTCGCGGCCTCGCCTACATCAAGGTCAACGATGCAAGCCAGCCGAACGAGCAAGGCCTGCAGTCCCCGATCGTCAAGAACCTGCACGAGCAGGCGCTCAAGACGATCATCGAGCGCACTGGCGCCGAATCGGGCGATTTGATCTTCTTCGGTGCCGACAAATCCAAGGTGGTGAACGACGCCCTGGGCGCCCTGCGCGTCAAGCTGGGTCACGAGAAGGGCTACCTCAACGGTGAAGCCTGGTGCCCGGTGTGGGTCGTCGACTTTCCGATGTTCGAGTACGACGACGAAGACAAGCGCTGGACGGCTTGCCATCACCCCTTCACCGCGCCGAAGGACGACCACGTCGACCTGCTCGAAAGCGACCCGGGCGCGTGCCTGGCCAAGGCCTATGACCTGGCGCTGAACGGCTGGGAAATCGGCGGCGGCTCGGTGCGTATCCACCGAGCCGACATGCAGAGCAAGGTGTTCCGTGCGCTAAACATCGGCGACGAAGAGGCCCAACTCAAATTCGGCTTCCTGCTCGACGCGCTGCGCTACGGCGCGCCGCCGCACGGCGGCTTGGCTTTCGGCCTGGACCGCATCGTTACGCTGATGAGCGGTGCCGAATCCATCCGCGACGTCATCGCCTTCCCGAAGACGCAGCGCGCCCAGTGCCTGCTGACCGACGCCCCCAGCGATGTCGACGAGAAGCAACTACGCGAGCTGCACATCCGCCTGCGCCAGAAAGTCGAAACGCAAGTGGATGTCGCCAAGGGCTGACCTGCTGTTACACGGCACGCGACTTCAGTTCAGGCGTCGCGTGCCGTAAGCTTGCTCACACGGCAGCCACTTTCTTGCGGGGCTTGCGCCTCGCCATGCCCATGGCAAAGCTCGAACAACTCTCCGTCCTGGCCGTTGCGGCCAGTCAGGGCACCCGGGCGCACCTGCGCTCGACGCTGGACAATTTCGGCATGCGCGACGTTCAGTTCGCGAGCTCCGCCGCCACAGCCATTCGCAAACTGCGCGAAGCCCGCTTTGACCTGATCCTGAGCGAACACGATCTGGGGGACGACGCACAGGACGGCCAGCATCTGCTGGAAGACCTGCGCACTCACCGCATCATTCCGCGCGCCACTGTATTCATCATGATCTCGGGTGAGCGCAATACGGACCGGGTCGTAGGCACGGCCGAATTCTCACCCGACGACTACATACTCAAGCCCTTCACCGCGGGCATCCTGCAAGCGCGTATCGAACGCGCCATAAATCGGCGCGACGCTTTTTTGCCGACGTTCAAGCTACTCGAAGAGGGGCGCACCGAACAGGCCATGGTGGCCTGCGAACAGGCAGAGCAACTGCATCCCTCATGGCGCACCGACTTCGTGCGCTTGCGCGCAAATCTCGCGCTGGAGCGCAATCAGCTCGACCTCGCAGACAGGCTTTATCGGCAGACCCTAGAAACCAATAGTGCTCCCTGGGCCAGTTTGGGGCTGGCCCGTGTTCTGGTGAGCACGTCACGCCATGCCGAAGCCACACCGCTGCTCGAAGCACTGGTGAGCGAGAGCGAGCATTATCTTGAGGCCTACGACCTGCTGGCCCAGTGCCGTCAGAACAGTGGGGCAAACGCGGAAGCTTGCCAAACCTTGAACGAGGCCGTGCGCCGCTCGCCGCGCCGCCTCAGCCGCCTGCGTCATTTCGGCACGCTGGCGACGCGGGTTGGCGAATACGGCCAAGCCGAACAGGCACTGCAACAACTGGTTCACTTAGGCAAACGTTCTGAATTCCGCGACCCCGCCGACCACGTTGAGCTGGCTCGTGTGCAGATCCTGCAGCGCAATCTCAAAGATGCGGCAGCGACGGTGCAGGATCTTGAGCGCAGCATGGGGAGCATGCCCGCCGCCAAGGTCTGCGCCGCGCTCGGCAAAGCCTTGCTGTTTCGCGAGAGCGGTGACGACACAGCGGCTCGCGCTGCCGCGGCAACGGCCGCAGCGGCACTGTCCGATGCCGGGGATATCTCGCTTTCCATCAAACACGAAATCGTGCGGGCCTGCCTTGCCAGTGGCCTGGACCAGCAAAGCGGCCAGATCGTGAGCGATATCCTTCGCCACGCGGCTGACGAACGCACCATCATGCAAACACGCGAGCTGCTTGCCGAGCAGGGCCGCAAGGACCTATCTGAACAGGTAGACGAAAAGCTGCACGCAGAGGTGCGCAGTTACGTCGCGCTGGGGGCGCAGAAAGCGCAGGCCGGCGATCACAATGGTGCGGTCACCGAAATGATGGGGGCCGTGCGCAAGATGCCGGGCAACCCGCACGTCCTTTTCAACGCCTCGTTGGCGCTGCTGCGCTATCTCGAACATGCAGGCTGGAACGAGCGCTTCGCCGAGGAAGCCCGTACGCTGCTCGCGCGCACGAGACAAGTCGATCCGGGCAACCCGAAGCTCGACGCCCTCAACAATTTCATGGCTGGCCTTGAGCGCAAGTACGGCATGCAACCGCAGGCACCTCACTCGGCTGGCTCGGCCGCCGTGCGCAAGTGATGCGCTCGATCCTTACTCGTCTGACGCTGCTCTCGGCGCTGGCACTGCTGCTCGGGGCATGCGCCCCAGGCGACGGGCAAGCGGATGCCTTCCCGGACGAAGCCTGGCATACGCTGGAGCTGATTCAGCAAGGCGGCCCGTTTCCGTATGGCAAGGACGGCACCACCTTCTTCAACCGCGAAGGCCTGTTGCCGGAGAAGCCCCGCGGCCACTACCGCGAATACACCGTGCCGACGCCCGGTGCGCAGAATCGCGGCGCCCGTCGCATCGTGAGCGGCGGCCAGCCACCTGAGATTTTTTACTACACGGCAGACCATTACCGCAGCTTTCGCCGCATGCCCACGAAACCATGACCTTGCGCACCGACACCTCTCCCGACGCACCCTCCGTCCTGCAGGCGGGAGTGTTCGACATCGATGCCCCGCAGCGGCCCATGATCGTGGAAGCGGCCCGCGCACAAGGGCGCTGCACCCGTGTCATCAATGCCGACGGCGCGCGCGACAAGCACATCTTGCTCGCGCGCATTGCGGATGCGCTCGCGTTCCCGCCGTGGTTCGGCCAAAACTGGGATGCGCTCGCCGACTGCCTGGGTGATCTGTCTTGGCTGCCACCACAAAGCGGCTATGTCTTTCTGCTGGACGACTGCAGCGTACACACCGAGGCCATGCCCGTGCTGCGCGAAATTTTTGATCAGGCGTGCACCGACTGGCACAGGTGCGGCGTCATGATGTCGATTTTCATCGTGCGACCACAGGTAGAAGCATGACCGCGACACGCTTCAAGGTACCCGTATCGGTTCTGGTGGTAATTCACACGCCCGAGCTTGAGGTGCTGCTGATCGAACGCGTGCGTCCCGCCGGGCAATGGCAGTCTGTCACCGGCAGCCTCGAACCCGGCGAAGTTCCACTACACGCCGCAGTACGTGAAGTTGCCGAGGAGACCGGGCTGAGCTACCCAGCATCGGCGTTCCACGACTGGCACCACACCAACCGCTTCCGCATCCGCGGCGAATGGCGCCCGCTGTATGCGCCGGACGCCACCCACAACATCGAGCATGTATTCAGCCTGTGCATCCCCACCATACTGGACGTCGCACTGGCCGCGGGCGAGCATACCGCGCAGCAATGGTTGCCGTGGCGCGAAGCCGCCGAGACGGCGTTCTCGTGGTCGAACCGCGACGCAATACTCAGGCTGCCCGAGGTTTGCCCTCTTGCCCGCCGCACCGGCTGAGCCGCCTGCCACGTGATTGCGTCCTCCATTCGACGCACCCCGTGCTATCCCCTACAATCTGCGCAACTTTCAGGCGAGCCGAACATGACCGAAACCAGCCCGAACCGCCCCTCCCCCGCTCTCAAGGCCGAAATCCTGGCCGAGGCGCTGCCCTACATCCAGCGCTTCTTCGACAAGACCATCGTGATCAAATACGGTGGCAATGCAATGACCGACCCGCACCTCAAGGACTGCTTCGCGCGCGATGTGGTGTTGCTGAAGCTGGTCGGCATGAACCCGGTGGTGGTGCATGGCGGTGGCCCGCAGATCGAGAACCTGCTGAACCGCGTCGGCAAGAAAGGCGAATTCATCCAGGGCATGCGCGTCACCGATGCGGAGACCATGGACGTGGTCGAAATGGTGCTCGGCGGTCAGGTCAACAAGGAAATCGTCAATCTCATCAACCAGCACGGCGGCAAGGCCGTGGGCCTGACCGGCAAGGATGCCGGCTTCATCCGCGCCAAAAAGCTGTTGATGCAGAAGAAAGACGCGCCGCCGGGCGATGTCATCGACGTCGGCCAGGTTGGCCAGATCACCGGCATCGACCCGAGTCTGATCTCGTTTCTCGACAAGGGTGACTTCATCCCCGTCATCGCTCCGATCGGCGTCGGCGAACACGGCGAAACCTACAACATCAACGCAGATGTCGTGGCGGGCAAACTCGCCGAGATCCTGCACGCCGAAAAGCTCGTGCTGCTGACCAACACGCCGGGCGTGCTGGACCAGAGCGGCAAGCTGCTCACCGGCCTCACGCCGCGTGAAATCGACGATCTGGTCGACGACGGCACCCTGTCCGGAGGCATGCTGCCGAAGATCGGCTCAGCTCTGGACGCCGCGCGCAGCGGCGTGAAGTCGGTGCACATCATCGACGGCCGAGTGGAGCACTGCCTGCTGCTGGAGATCCTCACCGACCACGGCGTCGGCACGATGATCAAGAGCAAGTAAAAGCCTGATGCGCCGCGAGGCTCAGTCTCGTAACAGGCCTCGCTGGCGCATCCACTCGACGATCTGCTCCGCCGCCGCCTCCGGTTCGAGGTGCGCGGCATCCAGGCGTATCTCGGGCGACTCCGGCTTCTGGTAGGGCGAATCGATCCCCGTAAAGTTCTTCAGCTCGCCGCTTCGCGCCTTGCGGTACAGCCCTTTAGGGTCGCGCGCTTCAGCAATTTCAAGCGGCGTATCAACGAAGACTTCGACGAACTCATCTTCGGCCACCAACGCACGCGCCATGCTGCGCTCCGAGCGGAACGGCGAGATGAAGGCGGTGATGACGATCAAACCAGCATCGACCATCAGGCGCGCGACTTCCGCCACACGACGAATGTTCTCTACGCGGTCAGCGTCGGTGAAACCAAGGTCCTTGTTCAGGCCATGACGCACGTTGTCGCCATCGAGCAGATAGGTGTGGCAGCCCAATGCATGCAGGCGCTTCTCGAGCAGGTTGGCGACGGTCGACTTGCCCGCACCCGATAAACCTGTCAGCCACAATACGCAGGGCTTCTGCCCCTTGCTTGAAGCGCGCGCAGCCTTGTCCACATCGACATGCTGCATGTGGATATTGTGAGCCCGACGCAGCGCAAAATTGAGCATGCCGGCCCCCACGGTCGCATTGCTCAGGCGATCGATCAGGATGAAGCCGCCGGTATCGCGGTTGCTCGAATACGCATCGAAGGCGATCGGCCGATCCAGCCCCAGATTGCACTCGGCAATCCCATTGAGTTCAAGCTTGCGCGCCGCACTGCGATCAAGCGTATTGACGTTGATCTGGTGCTTGATCGACGTCACGGTTGCACTCACCGTGCGCGTGCCGATCTTGAGCAGATATGGCCGTCCTGCCAGCATCGGCTCATCGGACATCCACACCACCGTGCAGGAAAACTGATCAGCCACTTCGGCCGGCGCATCCGCGCCGGACAGCATGTCACCGCGCGAAATGTCGATTTCGTCGGCCAGTGTAAGAGTGACCGACTGCCCGGCCACCGCGAGATCCAGGTCACCCTCGCGGGTGACGATGCGCACCACCGTGCTCTCTTTGCCCGAAGGCTGCACGCGCACTCGGTCACCGGCACGCAGGGTGCCACCGGCAATCGTGCCGGCAAAGCCGCGGAAATCGAGGTCGGGGCGGTTCACCCATTGCACCGGCATGCGGAAGGCGCCGCGCTGAGCGCGCGCATCATCGACCTCGACGGACTCCAGATACGCCATCAAGGTCGTACCGCCGCACCAGGGCATGCGCTCGGAAGGCTCGATGATGTTGTCACCCTTGAATGCCGACATCGGTATGAAGCTGACGTCATGCATGCCCAGTTGCGTGGCAAACGCCCGGTACTCTTCAACGATGGCATTGAAGCGCTGCTCGGAGTACTCCACCAGATCCATCTTGTTGATGGCCACGACCACGTGACGGATTCCGAGCAGATGCACCAGATAGCTGTGGCGCCGCGTCTGAGTCAGCACGCCTTTGCGCGCATCGACCATCAGCACCGCCGCGTCGGCCGTCGAAGCGCCGGTGACCATGTTGCGGGTGTACTGCTCGTGGCCCGGCGTATCCGCCACGATGAACTTGCGCTTGTCCGTCGAGAAGAAGCGGTAGGCCACATCGATGGTGATGCCCTGCTCCCGCTCGGCAGCGAGCCCATCGACGAGCAAGGCAAAGTCGATGGACTCGCCTTGCGTACCCCACTTGCGCGAGTCGGCCTCGACCGCCGCAAGCTGGTCTTCGAACAGCATTTTTGATTCGAACAGCAGGCGCCCGATGAGCGTGCTTTTGCCGTCATCCACGCTGCCGCAAGTGATGAAGCGCAGCAGGCTCTTGTGCTGATGGGCTTCGAGGTATTGATCGATGTCGGTAGCGATGAGGTCTGAAACGTGGGCCATGTCAGCAAACCTCCCGCGGTGTCTTGATGAGGCTCTCCCCCCCTTCCCGGGTGGCAAAAAAATCAAGCTTGAGCGTCATCAGAAGTACCCCTCTTGTTTCTTTTTCTCCATCGAGCCGGCCGAATCGTGGTCGATCACCCGCCCCTGGCGTTCCGAAGTGCGGGTCAGCAGCATCTCCTGAATGATCGCCGTCAGCGTATCGGCCTCGGATTCGACGGCACCGGTCAGCGGATAGCAGCCGAGTGTGCGAAAGCGCACCTTTTTCATTACCGGCTTCTCGCCAGGCTGCAACGGCATGCGCTCGTCATCGACCATGATCAATGCACCGTCACGTTCGACCACGGGGCGCTCTGAGGCGTAATACAGCGGCACGATGGGGATGTTCTCGAGGTGGATGTACTGCCAGATGTCGAGTTCCGTCCAGTTCGAGATCGGGAACACGCGCATCGACTCGCCCTTGTGCTTGCGCGCGTTGTAGAGCTTCCACAACTCCGGGCGCTGATTCTTCGGGTCCCAGCGATGCTGGGCACTGCGGAAAGAAAAGATGCGCTCTTTGGCACGGCTCTTTTCCTCGTCGCGCCGCGCGCCACCGAAGGCCGCATCAAAACCGTGCAGGTCGAGCGCTTGCTTGAGCCCTTCCGTTTTCATGATGTCAGTGTGGATGGCCGAACCATGCGTGAAGGGGTTGATGTCTTGCGCGACGCCGTCCGGGTTGATGTGCACCAGCAACTGCATGCCACTCTCACGCGCCATCCGGTCCCTGAAGGCGTACATGTCGCGAAACTTCCAGCGCGTATCGACGTGCAGCAGCGGAAACGGCGGCGGCGCAGGGTAGAAGGCCTTCATTGCGAGGTGCAACATCACCGCACTATCTTTCCCGATGGAATACAGCATCACCGGGTTGTCGGCTTCCGCGACGACTTCGCGGAGAATGTGGATGCTCTCGGCTTCGAGGCGTTGCAAATGGGTCAGCGTCATTAGTAATTCCGGTTTCAAAAGCATTCGCGGAAGACTGTTGGCGAGCACCTACACTAAGCGACTTGCGAAGCCCCATATGTCTCGAAAGGATACTGATGCCGATGTCCCCCGCTGAGCGCCAAGCGCTTCTCGAACGCCTGATCCCTGTCGTCCGTGATGCCGGAAAAGTGATTCTCGACGTGTACGCGACCGACTTCGCTGTGCGTGGAAAAGACGATGCTTCGCCTGTCACCGAAGCGGACGAACGCGCCGAAGCAGTCATCGTCGAAGCGCTTGAAAGGCTCACTCCGCAGGTACCCGTGGTCGCGGAAGAGGCGGTCGCAGCGGGCAAATCTCCGGCAGTCGCTCAGTTATTCTGGCTTGTCGATCCGCTCGACGGCACCAAGGAATTCATCTCGCGCAACGGCGAATTCACCGTGAACGTGGCCTTGATCGAGAACGGCAAACCGACCCTTGGCGTGGTGCTGGCGCCGGCATTGGATCGCCTGTTTGCCGGCGCCAAGGGCAACGGCGCCTTCGTCGAAGACGGCGGCGTCCGACGCACGATCAAGGTCCGCAGGCCGCCTGCGACGGGGCTCACCGTCGTAGCCAGCCGCTCTCACGGTGACCCCGCCGCGCTGACGGCCTTCCTGCAGGGTCGTCCAATTGCGGAGCTGAAGAATGCAGGCTCTTCACTGAAGCTGTGCCTCGTCGCCGCAGGCGAGGCAGACATGTACCCCCGCCTCGGGCGCACCATGGAATGGGACATCGCTGCGGGTCACGCCGTGTTAAATGCAGCAGGTGGGAGCGTGCACACCGTCGACGGCCATCCATTGAGCTACGGCAAACCCGGCTTCGACAACCCCCACTTCATTGCCAGCGGCCTCTCCGACTGAGGCGGCTGGGGCGGGAGGTGGATAGGGCTCATCTTGTTCTGCTGTCGATCTCCATACTGATCGGCTTGCTTGCTAGCGCCGACTTTCGCCAGCCATGCCGCTCATCGGCTTCGCCGGCGCCTACTATCTGGCCGGTTGCTAGGATCAGCCCGTATTTCTCAACAGCTACACCAAGCCCGCGCTGGCCAAGCTGATCTTGTTGCCGTGCTTACCGCTTGTACTTGAGCGCTCGCTATGGATTCAGCGCCTGTCCGACGCACTGCCGAATGGTCGGCCGGCCATAGCAACCTGACGTCTGGGTGGTTTTGCTGCGTTGAGCTCGGCCTTCTTGAACAACACGGCAGTGGTCGGCGCGTTACTGCTGGCCGTCGGCGCTGGCTTCACGCAACACCGCAAACTTGATCGCAACTTCCGTGTAGTAGCGGGGCCGCGCTCTGTTGACGCTGTCGGCATTCAGCGTATTGCCACTGTTCGACAGGCTGCTGATCTTGCTCTTGGGGCTGCTGGCAACACGCCTTTCCAAGCTCGCGGAAATACGCAGGCGCTTCCCGTTCGGGCTACTGATGATCATCGGCTCTGCGCTGGCCATCGCTCGGGCGATCGAAAGCAGTGGCGCGGGCGCACTCATCGCGCAGGCCATGCGGGCCGGCTTCGACGACTTCGGTGCGTGGGGCGCGCTGGTGGGCATCTATTTGATCACGCAGGCCCTGACCGAACTGGTGACGAACAACGCCGCAGCCGCGCAGGCGTTTCCGATCGGGTTATCCACCGCTCAGGCCTTCGGCGTTGACACGATGCCCTTCGTGAAGGTGGTAGCGTTTGGCGCGAGCGCATGCTTCCTGATGCCTTCCGGATATCAGACGCATCTCATGGTGTATTCGCCGGGACGTTATCGAATGACGGACTTCTGGAAGGCGGGCTTGCCGATCAGCCTGCTGTATTCGGCGGGGGTCTTGCTGCTGGTACCGCGTGTGTTTCCGTTTGCCGGCTGAGGCGCAGGCTCAGCGCGACAGGCGATCGACGAATTCGACGACCGTTCCGACCGTTTCAAACGAACTGCCGTCCACCTCGTCATCGGGCACCTCGATGCCGAAACGGATTTCGATTTCCTGGATCACGGCCAGCACCGCCATCGAATCAAGCTCCGGCACGCTGCCGAGCAGCGGCGTATCCGCCGTAAAACGCAAGCCCCGGCCGTCCAGCGCCAGCACTTCGTCAAGCAGTTGCAACACGTTTTGCAGGGTGTTCAAGTATTCGACCTCTTGCTCATTGCCGGATCGCCCGAGCTACTGCACTGGCGGCGGCCAATCGCGCATTATACTTGCAAGTTCGCGCGCGGCCGGCACCGCGCCACGATCAAGCCTCACGGACCCGGATGAACAGCACGACCTTGCTGCACGAACTGGTACTCGGCGCCGCCATGCGAGGCGGCGACACGCCAGCCCTCACCGTCGGCCAGCACACGCAGTGCTACGCCGAAGTGGCCACGCTATGCGAGCGCGTAGCGGGCGGCTTGGCCGCGTTCGGCCTGGCCCGCGGCGAGCGCGTGGCGATCTACCTCGACAAGCGCTCGGAGTTCGTCACCGCCGCCTTCGGTGCCGCAGCGGCGGGGGGCACCTTCGTGCCGATCAACCCCCTGCTCAAGCCTGAGCAGATCGGCTACATCCTGCGCGACTGCAACGTGCGCATGCTCATCACCAGCGTCGAGCGCCTGCCACTGCTCGAAGCCACACTGGCCTCATGCCACGATCTGCGTCAGGTCGTGGTAACGGGCACCCTGGATGAGCTCCCTCGCTTCGAGGGCGTAAGCACCCACCGCTGGCAAGAGCTGCTCGACGCCCCAAGGCGTGAAGGCAGCCGAGTGATCGACAGCGACATGGCGGCCATTCTCTACACGTCGGGCAGCACAGGTCGCCCCAAAGGCGTGGTGCTGTCACACCGCAACATGGTCGCTGGCGCACAGAGCGTGGCGCAGTATCTCGACAACCAGCCCGACGATGTGCTGCTAGCCGCGCTTCCGCTGTCCTTCGATGCAGGCTTTTCCCAGCTGACCACTGCTTTTCACGTGGGCGCTCGCGTGGTGCTCCTCAACTACCTGATGCCGCGCGACGTGCTCAACGTCGTCAAACGTGAGCGCATCACCGGCCTTACTGCCGTCCCCCCGTTGTGGATACAGCTGGCGCAGCTCGACTGGCCGGAAGGCACGGACGAGCATTTGCGCTACTTCGCCACAACCGGAGGGCGCATGCCCCTCGACACATTGCAAACCTTGCGCGGCAAGCTCCCGCGCAGCCGCCCGTATCTGATGTACGGGCTGACCGAAGCCTTCCGCGCCACCTACCTTCCGCCTGATCAGATCGACGTTCGCCCAAGCTCCATCGGCAAAGCCATCCCCAACGCCGAAGTGTTGGTGCTACGCGAGGACGGCTCCGAGTGCGCTCCGCACGAGCCCGGCGAACTCGTGCAACGAGGGCCGCTGGTCGCACTGGGTTACTGGAACGACCGAGAGAAGACGGCCGAGCGCTTCCGCCCTCTCCCGCCTCATATCAGTTGCCGCTGCAACGGGCTGGTGTTGCCGGAGATCGCCGTGTTCTCCGGGGACACCGTGCGCCGCGACGAAGAGGGCTATTTCTATTTCATCGGCCGGCGCGATGAGATGATCAAGACTTCTGGCTACCGCGTCAGCCCAACGGAAATCGAGGAAGTTCTGTACGCCACCCGCATGGTCGGCGAATGCGTCACCTTCGGCATCCCCGACGCAAAGCTTGGCCAGATCATTCAGGCAGTGGTGACGCCGGCAGGCGATCAAAGCGTCGACTGCGACGCGCTGCTGGCCGAATGTCGCACACGCATGCCCGCGTACATGGTGCCCGCGCGCGTCGAAGTGCGCAGCGGGCCGCTGCCACGCAACCCAAACGGCAAGATCGACCGCAAGGCCCTGGCTGCCGCGGCCGGAGAGGAATCCTGATGAACGAAGCAAGGCCTGCACCCATGCACGCCCCGATGGACCAATTCACCAGCGCGGAAGGCGAGCTTCTGGTCGGCGGCGTAACCCTGTCACGCCTCGCGGCCCGAGCAGGTGGAACGCCCTTTTTTGCCTACGATCGCGAGTTGCTCACTCGCCGTGTGGCCGAACTGCGCACCGCGCTACCGACCGCAGTGGAACTGCACTACGCCATCAAGGCCAACCCCATGCCTGCCTTGGTGCAACACCTCGCACCCCAACTGGACGGGCTCGACGTGGCATCGGCCGGCGAGCTGGCGGTGGCACTGAATGCAGGCTGCCGGTCTGAAAACATCAGCTTCGCAGGCCCCGGAAAATCTCAGGAAGAACTTGCTCAAGCCGTCGCTGCTGGCGCGCTCCTGAACGTCGAATCGGTGCGCGAGGTGCGCACACTGGCTGAAATCGCCTCTCGCACCAGCTGGCCGGCTCGGGTGGCCGTGCGCGTAAATCCTGACTTCGAGTTGAAAAGTTCGGGCATGCGCATGGGAGGGGGATCGAAACAATTCGGCGTCGATGCTGAAGAGGTGCCCGGCCTGCTGAAAGAAGTCCGCTCGCTGGGGCTGGCTTTCGAAGGCTTCCACATCTTCGCAGGCTCTCAGAACCTGCGCGCCGAAGCCATCGTCGAAGCCCAGCGACTGAGCTTCGAGTTGGCGTTGCGCTTGGCTGAATATGCGCCGGTGACACCGCGCATCCTCAACCTTGGCGGCGGTTTCGGCATCCCCTACTTCCCCGGCGACACGCGCCTGGACCTCGCGCCCGTGGGCGACAATCTTGCGCAACTCGTGGATGAGGCCACGACACGCATGCCCGGTGCCCGCCTCGCACTGGAGCTCGGCCGCTATCTGGTAGGTGAAGCCGGTATCTATGTGTGCCGCGTGGTGGATCGCAAGATTTCGCGCGGCCAAGCCTTCCTGATCTGCGACGGCGGCCTGAATCACCATCTCGCGGCATCGGGCAATTTCGGGCAGGTGCTGCGCAAAAACTTTCCGGTCGCCATCGGCAACCGCATGAATGCCGAAGCTTCAGAGCCGGTGAACGTCGTCGGCCCGTTGTGCACGCCGCTCGACTTGCTGGCTGACCGCATGCCGCTTGCCGAAGCAGCCCCGGGCGACTTTGTGGTGGTATTCCAGTCTGGCGCCTACGGAGCGAGTGCGAGCCCGCAGGCTTTCCTCGGCCACCCCCTCCCGCGCGAACTGTTGGTTTGAAGATTCAAGCCGTCACATGCGTAGCCGCGCAGACGGCACAATCAGGGTCGCGCACCACGCCTATGCTGCGCCATTCCATGCGCAGCGCATCCAGCAAAAGCAAACGGCCCGACAGCGACGTACCGCAACCGATGAGCAGCTTGAGCGCCTCGGCCGCCTGAGTCGTACCGACGATACCGGTCAGCGGGGCAAAAACCCCCATGACGGCGCAGCGCACTTCCTCGACATCCTCGCCCTCCGGGAACAGGCAGTGATAGCAGGGCCCATCTCCTCGCAGATCGAACACTGAAATCTGCCCGTCGAAACGGATCGCCGCGCCTGACACCAACGGTACCCCATGCCGCACACAGGCACGATTCACCGCATGGCGTGTGCTGAAGTTGTCCGAGCAGTCGAGCACGACGTCCGACATCGCCACCTGCTCGTCCAGGGCACTGCCCTCAAGGCGCATTGCCAGCGTCTCGATGCGAGTCTCGGGGTTGATGCGATGCAGACTGCGCTCTCCGGACGACACCTTGAGTTCCCCCACACTGTCCGCGGTGTGCAGAATCTGACGCTGCAGGTTGGTGAGGTCCACCGTGTCATCGTCGGCCAAGGCAATGGCGCCCACTCCGGCGCTGGCCAGATACATCGCCGCTGGCGACCCCAGACCGCCCGCACCCAACACCAAAACGCGTGCATTGAGCAGGGCCTCCTGCCCTTCGACGCCGATTTCCGGCAAAAGAATATGGCGGCTGTAACGCAGAAGCTGGTCGTCGTTCATGATCTGGAATGAGGGAAATGCAGACGCCGCTCGCTGGAAACGGCAGGAAAAGACTACTTGTAGTCGCGCAGTTCAACCGGCGTATCGTCGTGATCGCCATGCGGATGTTGATCGTAGACCTTGATGTACACCTCGTTCGATTTCTTGATGAGGCGCTCGGGCGACAGCAGATTGTGTCGCTGGGTCTCTTCACAGAAATATACGATGGCGCGCACGAGCTTGCTGTAGAGGCCGTTGTCGAGGTGGTAACCCGCCTCGCGCAATGCATCCTCCAGCAATTCGAGAGAGTAGTCGAGGATTGAGTAACGGATACACAGGGATAAGCCCGTCGGGCCAGCCGATACATTGACCCCTTTGAGCACCTCAAGCGCACTGCGAGCCCGCTCGACCTGACCGGCCGGCGAGCTCGCAAACGTCAGTTGCCGCTCTTTGACGAGGCCTGCGCCGGGCGACGGGTGATCGTGCTTTCTGCCCGCCAGCTTGTATGCCGTTTCCCGTCGCATAGCGCTCGTCCTTGCGTTGGATCAGTCCTTATTCTGGACGATCGATTCACCCTTGAGAAGCTTGATGGCCTGAGCCAGCTGATAGTCATCCGCCCCACCCATCTCGAAACGCGGCGTAGGCGTATCTTCAGGCCCGGTCACGCCCGGAATCTCCTCACCCGGAGCGAGGGGCTTCTCGTCGATACCGATCAGGTGACCTACCAGATCGGCTTCACGCACACGGCGCGCGGACGAGCCGTTCTCGGACTCCTCGATGACGATGTCCGGCACGATGCCCTTGGCCTGAATCGAGCGACCCTTCGGCGTGTAGTAACGCGCCGTGGTCAACTTGATGGCCGACTGGCTGTTCAGCGGCAGAATGGTCTGCACGGAGCCCTTGCCGAAGGTCTGCGTCCCCACCACGGTGGCGCGGCCATGATCCTGCAGCGCGCCGGCCACGATTTCACTGGCGGAAGCGGAGCCGGCATTCACCAGCACGACCATCGGGACATCGCGTGCAAACGCCGGCAACTTGCGGATGAAATCATCACGACGGCCGCGCAGATAATCCTCCGGCGTCGCGAAGTACTCGCGGTGAGCGTCCGGAGCACGACCATCGGTCGAAACCACCAGCGTGTCACGCGGCAGGAACGCGGCCGACACGCCGATCGCACCATGCAGCAAGCCGCCCGGATCGTTACGCAGATCAAGCACCAGACCTTTCAACGGCCCTTCGGCAGCGACTCGATTGAGGTGATCGACCACCGACTCGGCGGTGTTCTCCTGGAACTGCGCCACACGCAGATAGCCGAAACCGGGCTCCAACACCTTCGAGCGCACACTCTGCACACGGATGATCTCGCGCGTGATGCGAACCACAATCGGTGCAGGTTCCTCCTGACGCATGATGGTCAGTGTGATGCTGGTGTTGGGCTTGCCGCGCATCCGCTTGACCGCATCATTGAGGCTCATGCCTTTAACCGGCGTGTCATCGAGCTTCACGATCAGGTCGCCCGCCTGGATGCCTGCGCGAAAAGCTGGCGTATCCTCGATCGGCGACACAACCTTGACGAAGCCGTCTTCCATGCCGACCTCGATGCCCAGGCCACCGAACTCACCCTGAGTGCCTTCACGCAACTCCTTGAAGGCCTCCGAATCAAGGTACGCGGAATGCGGATCGAGATTGCTCAACATGCCGCTGATGGCATGGTTGATCAGGGTCTTGTCTTCCACGGGCTCGACATAGCCCTGCTTGATGGCATTGAAGACGTCCGCGAAAGCGCGCAATTCCTCCACCGGCAGGGGTGTCGGCGCGGTCCGATCGGCCACGGCGGAAAAATTCAGGCTGATGAGAACACCAGCCACTACGCCGGTAAAGATCAGTCCCAGTTTCTGCAGCTTGCTGCGCATGACGACTCCATGAATACAGATTGCACTAGATCAGCGGCTACGCATCCAGACCAGCGGATCAATCGGCTCGCCCTTGTGCCTGAGTTCGAAGTATAAGCCCGATTCGGGCACCCCTCCGCTCGCACCGACGTTGGCGATCGACTCTCCGCCCATCACCCGATCACCCGCCACACGCAGCAAGGCATCGTTATTGGCGTAGATTGTCAGATAGTCCTCGCCGTGATCCACGATGATGATGTTGCCATAACCACGCAGCCAGTCCGAAAAAACGACTTCTCCCGCAGCCACAGCCCTTACTTCGGCACCATCCTTGGCGCGGATGAACAAACCGCGCCAACGCGTCCCACCATCGCCGCGTTGGGCACCGAAACGTCCTGCAAGTTCGCCACTGACCGGAAAGCCCAGCTTCCCGCGCAAGGTGCGGAACGCAGCACCACCGCGAGCTGCTTCTGCGAGGGGACCCGTATCAACCCGTCCGGGGGCACTCGAAGGCGCGCGCGGCGTGGCAGCGGCCTTCGCTTTGGCAGCCGCAGCCGCAGCCGCTTGGCGCGCGGCTTGTTGCTGCAAGAGCTCGATTACGCGACCAAGCTGCTCCTGATCTTCACGCAGCGACGACATCGTGCCTTCTTGCCCACGCAACTCGCCGGACAACTTGGCCACCATCGAAGCACGGCGTGCCAACACCTTTTCGAGTTCGGCCTGCTCGCGTTTCTGGGTTTCTTCCAATGCCAACAAGCGATCACGCCGCTCCGCCGCCTCGACGCCGAGGCGCTCCTGCTCTCGCTGATCAGCCCGCAGCCCGTCAATCAACTCCAACCGCGCTCGCCCCAAATGCTCCATGTAATGGGCATCGCGCGCAATCTGATTTGGGTCGCCGCCAGCCAGCAAGGGGGCCACATCACTGCGGCCATGCATGTAATGCCGGCGCAACAGACTCGACAGCTCTTCGCGACGCACCTCGATTCGCGCTTCGACTTCACGCTGACCAGCCTCGGCTGCCGCCAGTTCGCGCTCGGCAGTCGCGCGCTGACGATTGAGGTCTCTCAGGCTGCGACGCGCCTGCGACACGGCGCGCTCGGCTTCGGCCATTGCGGCCGTTTCCTTGCCATGAGAGCTGCGGGTGCTCGATATGTCGGATTCGAGCGCCCGGATACGCTGCTGCAGCGCGTCGAGTTCAGCTCGCTTCTGATCGACTTCGGCCGTGGTCTGCGCCGCGGCAGGAAACACCGTCAGGCATGCGGCCAGGACGGAACTCGCCATCAGAAGGCCGCGCGCCTTCACAACCACGCATCAACCTTGCGGACCGCCGTGACGCGCGACCTCAGCCTCGGCCTTGCGAATGGTTTCCTCGTCCGCGAGGTAATAGCTGCGCAACGGGCGCAAATCGGCGTCGAGCTCATACACCAGCGGCTGCCCGGTGGGGATGTTGAGTTTGACGATGTCGCTGTCGGAGATGCTGTCGAGGTACTTGATCAGCGCGCGCAGGCTGTTTCCGTGCGCAACGATCAGCACTCGCTTGCCGCTGAGAATCTCGGGAGCAATGGTGGTTTCCCAGTACGGCACGAAGCGCGCGACGGTGTCTTTGAGACATTCGGCGCGCGGGAAGCGGGCCCGCGGCATTTCGGCGTAGCGCGGATCGTCGCGCGTCAGACGTTCGTCGCCATCTTCCAGCGGCGGCGGCGACGTTTCGTAGGAGCGACGCCAGACCAGCACTTGATCATCTCCGAAGCGCGCGGCGGTCTCAGCCTTGTTGAGCCCTTGCAAAGCACCGTAGTGGCGCTCGTTGAGGCGCCAAGAGTGCGTGACCGGCAGCCACAACTGGTCGAGCTCTTCGAGGACGACGTTGAGGGTCTTGATGGCGCGCTTGAGCACCGAGGTATAGGCGCGGTCGAAGGAGAAACCTTCCTTGCGGAGCAACTGACCGGCGGAATGAGCCTCTGCGAGGCCCCGGTCGCTGAGATCCACGTCCGTCCATCCGGTGAATCGGTTTTCCTTGTTCCAGAGAGATTCGCCGTGGCGCAGCAGAACGATCTTGTACATGAAGTCTCGGGGCAGTGAATTGCGGAATCCCGGTTACTCCGGCATGAACAAGCTGCCCGAGTCCGGTGCGGTATTTTATACTAGTCTCCCTGTCTCGACGCTGACACACATCGCCAACCGTGAACAACCCTTCCATCTTCGAGCTGATCGACAAGCACGAGCACATCGAAACGGCCGCGCGGGCACTCAAGGCAATCGCGCATCCGCTGCGCCTGAAGATCCTTTGCGTTCTTGGCGAAGGGGAAACCTGCGTGCAGGATATCGTGGATGCCGTCGGTACGTCGCAGAGCAACATTTCACAACATTTGGCCATTCTGCGTGACAAAGGGGTACTGCAAACCCGCAAGGATGCCAATCGTGTGTATTACCGCGTCGTTGATCAGCGCACGCTGCAACTCATCGGGCTGATGCGCGAAGTGTTCTGCAGTGACCGCAACGACTGACCCTTACCCGCACCGGAGTTTCTCAATTGGAAGTCGATTTTCTGCAACGCAACATTCACTGGGTGGTGCTCGCCCTTGCGGCTGGCACGTTCCTGATCGTGGATACCATCCGCAATTTCGGAAACAAATCATCCCTCTCGCCGCTTGAAGCAACGCTCAAGATCAATCGCGACGACGCCGCGATCATCGACGTGCGCGAGCAGGGCGAGTACGCCCAAGGCCACATCCCCAACGCCCGTCATATTCCGCTGGGCGAGCTCGACCGCCGCGCGCCCGAGCTCGAGAAACTCAAGCCCGCCCCCATCATTCTGTGCTGCGCCACCGGTGCGCGCTCGCGCGGCGCCGTAGCCAAACTGAAGAAGGCCGGCTTCGACAACGTATTCAGTCTCACGGGCGGCCTGATGGCGTGGGAAAAGGCAGGCAACCCCCTGACGACGGGCCGCAAGCCCAAAGGCAAGAAGGCATGACACCTCCCGTCCGCATGTACACCAGCGCGGTCTGCCCCTACTGCGTTCGCGCAGAGCAGCTGCTCACCAGCCGGGGCGTGATCATCAGCGAGAAGATTCGCGTCGACCTCGACCCTTCGCTGCGCAACGAGATGATGAAGATCACCGGCCGCCGCACGGTTCCGCAGATCTTCATTGGCGATTACCATGTGGGTGGCTGTGATGACTTGATCGACCTTGATCGGTCCGGACGTCTCGACACTCTGCTGGCTGGCGTGGCCGGCTGAAACACTCACTCCTTCAAGACCAGGAACATGACCGAACAAGCTCAACCCGTCTTCTCCATCGAGAAAATCTACGTCAAGGATCTGTCCCTCGAGATTCCGCACGCCCCGAAGATCTATCTTGAGCTGGACGACACCAAGCTCAGCATCGACTTCAACACCAGCGGCAAGAACATCGACAACGGCATCTACGAAGTCACGCTGGTGGTAAATGTGTCGGCCGGCCTGCCCGACGGGCGCACGGTATTCCTGGTGGAAGTAGCCCAGGCTGGCATCTTCCAGCTGCGCAACATCCCCGAATCCGAACTGGAGCCGGTGATGATGATTGGCTGCGCCAACATCCTCTTCCCCTATGCGCGCGAAACCGTGTCCGACACGCTGACTCGCGCCGGCTTCCAGCCGGTGCTGCTGCAGCCGGTCAATTTCGAGGCGCTTTATCAGGCGCAGCAAGAGAAGCGCGCTGCCGCCGCCGACGAACAGGACCAATGATCATGAGACGCCACGCCCGCAGTATTGTCCTCGCAAGCGCGCTGGCACTGTCTGCGGCTGGCGCCCAGGCAATGCAGTTCGGCTCGATTGCCGAGCCCTCGCTGTTGTACGAGACGCCCTCCACCCAAGGTCGCAAGCTCTTCGTCATCTCGCCGGGCACCCCGGTCGAAGTGGTCGTCGAGCTTGATCAGTGGGTAAAGGTGCGAGACCCGAGCGGTTCCATCAACTGGATTCAGCGCAGCGCGCTGCGCAACGAGCGCACTGTAATGGTCACCGCTCAAAAAGCGATCGCGCATCAAGCGCCTGACACCTCTGCCGGCATCAGCTTCGAGGCTGCACGCAATGTCGTGCTGGATCTCGTCGGCACCCCGAGCAACGGCTGGGCTCAGGTACGCCACCGCAGCGGCGCAACCGGCTACCTGCGCGTCAACGAAGTCTGGGGGCTGTGACCGGATGCGTATCGGGGTGTTCGGCGCAGGTTCATGGGGCACGGCGCTGGCCGTAGCGTTCGCCCGAGAGCACGACGTGGTTATGTGGTCGCGCGAAACCGACCAAATCGCCTTGATGGCACAAACGCGCCGCAACGAGGGCTATCTGCCCGGCGTCGATTTCCCGGAACGTCTGCACGTCACACCCGACTTCGACGAAGCCGCCGACGGCGCAGACCTTCACCTCATCGCCACCCCGCTGGCCGGCTTGCGCAGCACTGCCCGGGCGCTCTACGGACGCCAGCAAACCACGCCGATGATCTGGGCCTGCAAGGGCCTCGAAGCCGATACGGCGCGCATGCCGCACGAAATCGTCTTCGAAGAAATCGGCTCGAATGCACCGTGCGGCGTACTCACCGGCCCGAGCTTTGCAGCTGAGGTCGGCGCCGGCATGCCCACCGCCGTCACGCTGGCATCGGCCGACTTCGGGTTTGCCGAACACTGGGTGCATGCACTGCATCAGCCCCGTTTTCGCATTTATGCCGGCAACGATCTGGTCGGCGCCGAGATCGGCGGCGGCTTGAAGAACGTCATCGCCATCGCCGCGGGCGTGTCCGACGGCATGGGCTTCGGCCTCAATGCGCGCGCCGCGCTGATCACGCGCGGCCTCGCCGAAATCACCCGCCTTGGCGTTGCACTCGGCGCCCGCTCTGAAACCCTCACTGGCCTTGCCGGCATGGGCGACCTGATCCTCACCTGCACCGGCGACCTGTCGCGCAACCGCCGAGTGGGCCTGGCGCTGGCACGGGGCGAAACCCTTGCGGACATCCTCAAGAATCTCGGCCACGTGGCCGAGGGCGTCCCCACAGCGCGATCAGCCGTCAGTCTGGCTCAACGCCTCGGCATCGAAATGCCGATCACCGAGGCCATCAACGCCCTGCTTCACACCGAACACATCGGCCCGCGCGAAGCGGTCGAGAGCCTGCTGTCGCGCGAACCCAAACACGAGCACGACTGAGCAGCACGGCCTCAAACGGCGCCGGCAAACCCCTGCTGGCGCCACGCCTCGAATACCACCACCGCTGTAGTATTGGCCAGATTCATGCTGCGGTTGGACGGCATCATCGGCAAACGCAGCACGGCGTCCGCCCCCAGACCATCGAGCAGTTCCTGCGGCAATCCGCGCGTCTCCGGCCCGAACACGAACACGTCATCCGGCCGGAAGGCGACGTCGGCATAGCTGCGCGTGCCACGCACGCTGAAGGCGAACATGCGCCGCCCGGCCAGCACTGCACGGCAACTATCCCAATCCGCATGCACGGTCATGCGCGCCAGATCGTGGTAATCCAGCCCCGCACGGGCGAGCTGCTTGTCGGACAGATCGAAGCCCAACGGCTCGACCAGATGAAGACGGATTCCGGTGTTCGCCGCCAGACGAATCACGTTGCCGGTATTGGGTGGAATCTCCGGCTGATACAACACCACATCAAACATCTACGCATCTCTCGCGAAAACATTTCAGGCGCGTGGGCACGCCACTCAACGCGCGGAGAAGGTCCGCGCAACCACGACATTTTCCACGCGAACGGCCCCTGCCCGCTTGAGTTCTCGCGCAAATGCTTCGAGGGTGGCGCCAGTGGTCATCACGTCATCCACCACCAGCACCGACTTGCCCGCCAGCTGCGCCGAGTCGGCCGAGAACGCGCCGCGCACATTGCGCCGCCGCGCCGTGCCGTTGAGCGAGGCCTGCGGCACGCCATCCCGCACACGCCTCACGGCGTCCTGCAGCAAGGGCAAGCCCCACGCGCGTGCCAGCGGCCGGGCGAGCTCGATCGCCTGATTGAAGCCGCGTTCGCGCAGCCCCCGTGCATGCATCGGCAAAGCCACGACACATTCGACCTCAAGCGACCGACCAGTCTCTGCCAGAAGACCGCTAAAATACCCCGCAAGCCCCAACCGGTGGCGGTACTTCAACGCCTGCACGAGTTGATCGACCGGAAAGGTGTAGGCCAGAGCGGCACGGCTGGCATCGAATGCCGGCGGGCGCTTGAGGCAGCGCCCGCAAACGCCGCTGTACGGCAGAGGCAAGGCACACACGGCACACGCCGGCACGGCCGCGCGCTGCAGGCCAGCAGCGCAATCGACGCACACGGCCTCATTACCGGAGTGAGCACCACACACCTCGCACTGTTGCGGCAGGACCACCTCGGCCAGCACGGACAGGATTCGCGACAGGTTTGACAAGCTCACCCCCTGAACAGAACATGCGCGACTCGCGCAGAATTGGCAAAGGAAACGTACATGACAACGGGATTGGCAGAGCAGACTAGCGCAAACCCCTCCGCAACCCAAGCGGCATCCGCCCGCCGCTGGAGCACCGCAGAGGTCGCCGCGCTGTTCAAGCGCCCCTTCCTTGACCTGGTGTTCGAGGCACAGCGCATACACCGCGAGAACTTCCCCGCCAACACCGTGCAACGCTCGACCTTGCTGTCGATCAAGACCGGCGGCTGCTCGGAAGACTGCGGCTACTGCTCGCAATCCTCGCGCTACGACACCGGCCTTGAGAAGGAGAGCCTGATGCCGCTCGACGAAGTGCTCGAGCACGCCCGCGCCGCCAAAGCCAAGGGCGCATCCCGCTTCTGCATGGGCGCAGCGTGGCGCGGACCGAAAGACCGTGACCTCGAGCCGGTGCTCGACATGGTGCGTGAAGTGAAAAAGCTCGGCCTGGAGACCTGCGTCACGTTGGGCATGCTGCGTGACGGCCAAGCCGAGAAACTCGCCGACGCCGGTCTCGACTACTACAACCACAACATCGACACCGCGCCCGAGTTCTACGGCAACGTCATCAGCACACACTCGATGAACGACCGCATGGATACGCTCGACAAAGTGCGCGATGCCGGCATCCACGTGTGCTGCGGCGGCATCGTCGGCATGGGTGAAGGCCGCCGTGGCCGCGCCAGCATGATTGCGCAGCTCGCCAACATGAATCCGGCGCCGGACTCCGTGCCCATCAACAACCTCGTGCCGATTCCCGGCACGCCGCTGGCCGGCGCCGAAGACATCGACCCCTTCGAGTTCATCCGCACCATCGCCGTGGCGCGCATCACCATGCCGAAAAGCGTGGTGCGCCTGTCGGCAGGCCGCCAGCAGATGAGCGACGAGATGCAGGCACTGAGCTTCATGGCCGGCGCGAATTCGATCTTCTACGGCGACCGCCTGCTCACCACCGACAA
This sequence comes from Pseudazoarcus sp. NS20, assembly GCF_059703745.1. Classification (NCBI taxonomy): domain Bacteria; kingdom Pseudomonadati; phylum Pseudomonadota; class Betaproteobacteria; order Rhodocyclales; family Zoogloeaceae; genus Pseudazoarcus; species Pseudazoarcus sp. NS20. The sequence goes on along the minus strand of NZ_BAAKIY010000002.1, from coordinate 164,855 downwards.
CCCCGAAGCCAATCACGACGAGCAACTCTTCGAGCGTCTCGGCCTGCAGGCGGTGTGACAGACCTCCCCCGCCATACCTCATCGCGGACGCAGCGACCCAGCCGGAACGGGCTCGCTGCGCCCGCGACGGCCGGAGAGGGTTGAACGGCATGCAGGCGGTCTGGCTGTTCGACCTCGACAACACGCTGCATAACGCCAGCGCGCACATCTTCCCGCACATCAACCGCAGCATGACTGCTTATCTGGCCGAACACCTGGGCCTACCGGAAGACGAAGCCAACACTCTGCGCCTGGCCTACTGGCAACGCTACGGCGCCACTCTTGCCGGCGTCGTTCGTCATCACGGCACCAATCCGCACCACTTCCTGCGCGAAACCCATCGCTTCGAGCGCCTGCACGACATGATGGTGTTCGACCGTGCCCTCGCCGCCATGCTCAAACGCCTCCCCGGCCGCAAGATCGTGTTTTCGAATGGTCCGCGTGAGTATGTCGAGACCATCGTCACGGCGATGGGCATCCGGCGGTGTTTCGACGACGTCTTCGCCGTCGAGCACATGCGCTTCGAACCCAAACCGAACGTGCGCGCCTTCCGCCACCTGCTGCGGGAATACCGCCTGCGGCCGGAACGCTGCATTCTCGTGGAAGATTCGCCCGCCAACCTGCGCACGGCCAAACGGCTGGGCATGAAGACGGTGCTGGTCAGCCGCGGGCTGAAGCAGCCCGCCTACGCCGACATGAAGATTGCCTCGGTGCTTGAATTGCGCCGGGCCTACGGGAAACTGATAACGGCCTGAGCGCCCTCAAGCCTCGCCACGCAACCAGCGCGCGGCATCCAGGGCGAAATAGGTCAGGATGCCGTCGGCGCCGGCGCGCTTGAACGACAGCAAGGCCTCCAGCACGCAGGCACGCTCGTTGAGCCAACCGTTGGCGACGGCTGCTTTGAGCATCGCGTATTCGCCGCTGACCTGATAGACGTAGGTCGGCACCTTCAACTCGTACTTCACGCGATGGACGATGTCCAGATACGGCATGCCGGGTTTGACCATGAACATGTCGGCGCCCTCGGCAATGTCGAGCGCAACCTCGCGCAAGGCTTCGTCGGCGTTGGCCGGGTCCATCTGGTAGGTGCGTTTGTCGCCTTTGCCGAGGTTGCCGGCGGAGCCGACGGCGTCGCGGAAGGGGCCATAGAAGCTCGATGCGTACTTGGCCGAATAGGCGAGGATGCGGGTGTGGATGAAGCGTTCGGCATCCAGCGCCGAGCGGATACGCGCCACGCGGCCGTCCATCATGTCGGACGGCGCCACCACGTCGGCACCCGCGCGAGCGTGGCACAACGCCTGTTTGGCCAACGCTTCGAGCGTTTCGTCGTTCATGACGTAGCCGCGCGGATCGGCCGGGTCGATCAGGCCATCCTGCCCATGGCTGGTGTAGGGATCGAGTGCCACGTCGGTGATGACCCCCAGATCGGGGTATGCGGCCTTGAGCGCACGCACGGTGCGCGGCACGAGGCCTTCGGGGTTCCACGCCTCTTCTGCGTCAGGCGTCTTGCCGGCAGCATCAATGACCGGGAACAGCGCAATGGCCGGCACGCCCAGCTCCACGGCGTCTCCCGCCACCTTGAGCAGGCAATCAATGCTCATACGCTCGACGCCGGGCATGGAGGGGACGGCTTCGACACGGCCTTCGCCATCGAGCACGAACACCGGGTAAATCAGGTCGTCGCTCGACAGGCGATGCTCGCTCATCAGGCGGCGCGAAAAATCATCGCGACGCATGCGACGCATACGACTGGCCGGGAAAGCGGGACCTGACTTCATGGGGAACTCCTTTTAAAGCAATCAACTGCATAAAAACCAACGCCCAGGGAACCCATGGCGCGTAAAACACTCTGAGAACCGGATGCGCATTTGACGTCCCCCGCTTCCCTCCCTGAGCGGGAGCCTTCAACGAAGGCGTTCACCCCGGGCTAGGCTTTCTCTGCCCGGGGCTTTTCTTTTTCAGCGCCTGATTCGTCCTGCGGCAGCCCCAGCCAGCCGGCCACTACGTGCTCGACCTCATCAACACCCGTCTTGTGCAAGCTGGAGAACAGTTGCACGCTGACTTGCCCGGCCAGATGACTCAGCTCGCGGCGCACCAGTGCCAGCGCAGCCGCAGCCTGGTTCTTCGAAAGCTTGTCGGATTTGGTCAGCAGGATGTGCACCGGACGCCCGCTCGGCACGAACCAGCCGAGCATCTGCTGATCCAGCGGCGTGAGCGGATGGCGCGAATCCATGATCAGCACCAGCCCGATGAGGTTCTCTCGCTTGCTCAGGTAACGTTCCAGCAGCCCTTGCCACTGCTTGCGTATCTCGGGCGGAACCTTGGCGTAACCGTAGCCTGGCAGATCGACCAGCACGGCACCGGAGTTCAGGCGGAAGAAGTTGATCAGTTGCGTGCGGCCCGGCGTCTTCGAGACATAAGCCAAGCGCACATGCCCAGCCAAGGTGTTGATTGCGCTGGACTTTCCGGCATTCGAGCGACCGGCAAAGGCGATCTCTGCCCCGTTCGGTGGCGGAAGGCCGGACGTCTTGGCAATGGAAATTTCGAAGCGGGCGTTACGGAATATGGGCATCTGGAAGGGTCGCCGCGCAAGGCCCGGCTGAGGTGGAATAATTCGGGGCTTCGCGCATACACGGCGAGTTCATATAGAATACCGCGTTTGTGTATCCGCTCACAGCTTTCAGAGGACCCTCATGATCAAGCGTTCCCTTCTGCTTTCGCTGCTCCTGGTTGCCGGCGGGCTCCAAGCACAGGATCAGGCTCCGGATCTCGACCGCGCCAAGCAGCTTGCCGAATCCATCTGTGCCGGCTGTCACGCGATTGACGGCAACAGCGTGATCGCGGACAACCCCAAACTCGCTGGCCAGATCCCCGAGTACACGTACAAGCAGTTGCGTAACTTTGCCTCCATCGACGGCGCCCCTCCGGCACGCAACAACGCCATCATGAGCTCAATGGTTGCCCCGCTTTCAGACGACGACAAACGCGCTCTGGGTCATTACTTTGCCCAGCAGACGCTGCAACCGGAAGCCGCCCAGAACGCTGAAACGATTGAAGACGGCCGCAAGATCTGGCGCTCGGGCATCGCCTCGAAAGGCGTCCCGGCCTGTGCCGCCTGTCACGGCCCGACCGGCGCTGGCATGCCTGCGCAGTACCCTCGCCTTGCCGGTCAGTTCGCGCAATACACCTTCAATCAGCTCAAGGCCTTCCGTGACGGCAATCGCGCCAACGACCCGGCCGAGATGATGCGTGACATCGCGCTGAAGATGACCGACAAGGAAATGCAAGCCGTCGCCGACTACGCTGCCGGCCTGCGCTGATACCTGGCAGCAATGAAAAGAATGGCGGCCTCGGCCGCCATTTTTCGTTAACCGTGCAGAACGCACTCACACACCTTGCCCGGGCCTCGGCCTCCGGCCGGCGCGCAGGCGCGCTATCTCGGCAGGCGAAAAGCCGGCCTGCAGCCGCGCCGCCTCGTGCAGTGGAGGCGGCGGATACGGCACGGCGAAATCATCCATCAGCGCGAGGTACGTCGCCTCGGGCTCCAGCCCGCGCTCCTCACACAACAGGCGAAACCAGCGGTCGCCCAAAGCCACGTGGCCCACTTCATCGCGCAGGATGATCTCCAGAATCGCCAAGGTCGCGGCATCGCCAATACCGCGCAGCTTTTCCATGATCACCGGCGTTGCATCAAGCCCGCGCGCTTCAAGCACCCGCGGCACCAGCGCCATGCGCGCGAGCGGATCGTGTGCCGTGCGGCAGGCCATCTCCCACAGACCGTTATGGGCCGGGAAATCACCGTAATCATGGCCCAGCTCGTTCAGGCGGGCACGCAGCATCGCGAAGTGCTCAGCCTCTTCAGCCGCCACCTGCAACCAGCCGTCGTGGAATTCATCGGGGAAGGCGCGGTAACGCGCGATACAGTCGAGCGCCAGATTGATGGCGTTGAATTCGATGTGCGCGATGGCGTGAATCAGCGACGCATGCCCCTCCGGCGTGACCGGCTTGCGCGGTTTGAGCCGGTCCGGCGCCACCAGTGCCGGCCGCGCGGGTCGTCCGGGCTCGAGGAGCGGCTCCGGATCATTACCGCCCGGCAAGGTGACGAGTCGCCCCTCAGCACGCCCGGCGCGCAAGGCCGCCGTGCGTGCGCACTTCTCCGCCGGGTCGCGGATCGCCAGTGCTTCGGCGGCGGCCAGATGCAGGGATTCGGTCATGGGCTCAATTCTATCAGCGCGCCTGCCCACCTCGTTTGCTGCAGCGAAGCATGGGATCAGGGATAATGCGTCGGGTCAGCCTGCAGCAAAGAGAATTCATGAATCCGCAACCCAAGAACATGCTCTCCGTCGTCGACGCCCGCAACGCCATCCTCGGGCCACTGAAGGCCGTGGATGGTTGGGAGCGCGTTGCCGTGCGTGCCGCGCTGGGGCGCGCGCTAGCCGAAGACGTGATCGCCCCGTACAACGTGCCGGCTCACGACAACTCCGCCATGGACGGCTACGCCCTGCGCTTCGCTGACCTCTCGGGCGAAGCCGAGACACCATTGAAGGTGGTCGGCAGCGCGTTCGCGGGCCGCCCTTTCAGCGGGCAGATCGGCGCAGGTCAGGCCATACGCATCATGACCGGCGCCCCCATACCGCAGGGCGCCGACACCATCGTGCCGCAGGAAGCGACGCGCAGCGATGACCAGACCGTGTACATTCCGAACAAGGTGCGCAAAGGGCAAAACCTGCGTCGCGCCGGTGAAGATCTCGAGCTGGGCGGCATCGCCCTGCCCGCCGGCACGCTGTGCGGCCCGGCCGAAATCGGCTTGATCGCGTCGCTCGGCATCGCCGAAGTCGCTGTCCGCCGCCGCCTGCGCGTGGCCTTCTTTTCGACCGGCGACGAGCTTGCCTCGATCGGCAAGCCGCTGTCCCCCGGCGAAATCTACGACAGCAATCGCTACACCCTGTTCGGAGCACTCACGCGGCTCGGGTGCGAATTGATCGACATGGGCGTGATCCGCGACGAACCGGCCGCCATCGAAGAGGCCTTCCGCAGCGCGGCCGCCAGCGCCGACGTGATCCTCACCAGCGGCGGCGTATCGGTGGGCGAAGCCGATTACACGCGCGAGATGCTCGGCCGCCTCGGCGAGGTGTCGTTCTGGCAACTGGCCATCAAGCCCGGTCGGCCGATGGCCTTCGGCCGCGTCGACGGCGCCTGGATGTTCGGCCTGCCCGGCAATCCGGTGGCCGTGCTCGTGACGTTCTATCAATTCGTGCGCGATGCACTGCTGACGCTGTCCGGCGTCTCGCCGCTGCCCGAACCGGCGCTGTTTGAAGCCACCTGCACCGACGCCATCAACAAGCGCCCGGGGCGCCGCGAATTCGTGCGCGGCCGCTTTACTTGGACGCCCGACGGCCCGCAGGTTCACATCGCCGGCAGCCAGGGCTCCGGCGTTCTCAAATCGATGTCCGAGGCGAACTGCTTCATCGTGCTGCCGGAAGAATGTGGCGATGTAAGCGCCGGCAATCGCGTCATCGTCCAGCCGTTCGACGGCCTCATCTGAACACCACGGAAATTCACGCATGAATCAGGACGCACTCAAGAAGGCTGCCGCGCTGGCCGCACTCGACCGTATTCCGCACGGCACCATCGTCGGCGTCGGCACCGGCTCGACGGTCAACCATTTCATCGACGGCCTGGCGGCCATGAGCGGCCAGATCGCCGGCGCCGTCTCCAGCTCGGAGGCCAGCACGCAGCGTCTGAAAGCTGCCGGCATCAAGGTTTTCGATTTGAACGAAGTCAGCGATGTGCCGGTGTACGTGGATGGCGCGGACGAGATCGACCACGGATTTGCCATGATCAAGGGCGGCGGCGGCGCGCTCACGCGAGAGAAGATCGTCGCAGCCGTCGCGCAGCGTTTCATTTGCATCTGCGACGAAACCAAGCATGTCGAATGCCTCGGCCGCTTTCCGCTGCCGATTGAAGTGGTGCCAATGGCGCGTGCCCACGTGGCCCGCCAGCTCATCATGCTGGGCGGTCAGGTAGTCGAGCGCAGCGGCTTCGTCACCGACAACGGCAACATCATTCTCGACGTGCATGGTCTGCGCATTTCCAACCCGGTGACCTTCGAAAGCGAACTCGACCACATCGCCGGCGTGGTCACCAACGGATTGTTCGCGCGCCGGGGTGCTGACGAATTGCTGCTGGCCACACCGTCGGGGGTCAAGAGCCTTGTTCGCACGGCTGCGTGAACTGCAACAAAACCGTCACATCGCGGTGCTAGTCTGCGCGGACTCACACTGGAGTCCACGAACACATGAACAAGCACACCTTCGCCCCCTTCGACCGCGACCTCGACGAACTGCGCCAGCGTGTCGTGCTGATGGGCCAGGAGGTCTGCCGGCAGGTACGTGATGCAATTCGCGGCCTGGGCGAATCCGATACGGCCCTGATCGAACAGGTCATCCTGCGCGACAAGCGCATCAATCGCGAAGAGGTCGACCTCGACGAGCTGTGCGTGCTGATCATCGTCAAGCACGCCCCGGCCGCAGCCGACCTGCGCATGCTGACGACCACCATGCAGATGATCACCGACCTCGAACGCGTCGGCGACGAGGCCAAGAAGATCGCCAAGGCGGCCCGCCAGATCGTCAGTGCCGACCGCGACACCGTGCCCTCGGTCAACCTGCTGACCGTCTCGGAACACGCCGTAGCCATGCTCGAACGCGCGCTCGACGCCTACGTACGTGGCGACATTTCGGCCGCGCCGCAACTGGCGCGCGAAGACAAGGATGTGGATGCGGTCATCAAGGGCATCATGGGCGACCTCGCCAACGGCATGATGAAGGCGCCGGAGTTGGTGGTGCGCTCGCTCGACATGCTGACCATCGCCAAAGCCATCGAGCGCGTGGGCGACCACGCCACCAACGTCGCCGAATACGTGGTGTTCATGGCGCGCGGCCGCGACGTGCGTCACACCTCGCCGGAGGCCATGGAACAGGTCGTGCGCCCCGCCAACTGATTCAGGCCGAACAAACAAAAAGGCAGCGGCCGGAGCCGCTGCCTTTTTTCATTCTGTCGCCGAGTGAATCAGGCGGACGGCGGGACGAAACCCTGAACCTGATCGGCACCACCGCCGAAGAAGTGGCGCTCCATCTGCTCGGCCAGATACTTGCGCGCCTTGGCGTCCATGAGGTTCAGTCGGTTTTCGTTGATCAGCATGGTCTGGTACTTCACCCACTGCTGCCAAGCCTCTTTAGAGACGCCTTCGTAAATGCGCTTGCCGAGCTCGCCCGGCACCGGCGGCCGGTCCAGACCTTCAGCCTCGCGGCCGAGTTTGATGCAATTGACCATACGGGTCATGAGGTACCTCTTGCGAATCGATGGTGAGGGACATTTTAACAGCCACAGGAGCTTGCCACCGTGAAGCAAGCAAGCCGCGCAACTACAGCGGCTTCACGAAGACCTTGGAGCGACGCTGGTAGTTGTACAGCTCGAGCTTCTTCTTGGGCAGCGCCTCCGGCCCGGTCTCGACGAAGCCACGCTCGCGGAACCAGTGCGCCGTGCGGGTCGTGAGAATGAACAGGCGCTCCAGCCCCATCGCGCGGGCGCGCTTCTCAAGCCGTTTGAGCATCTGCTCGCCAAGGCCGGCACGTCGATACTCATGTGCCACCGCGAGACATGCCAATTCGGCAGAGCCTTCATCACCAAACGGATACAGCGCTGCACAGCCCACCAGCACGCCATCGTGCTCGACCAGCGTAAAGCGCTCAATCTCCTGCTCGAGCAACTCGCGCCCGCGCCGCACCAGCGAGCCATCCGCCTCCAGCGGCTGGATCAGCGAAACCAGCGCGCCAATGTCGTCCACCGTGGCTTCGCGCATGCGGAACAGCGGGTCGCGCGTGACCACCGTACCCACACCGGCGTGGGTGAAAAACTCCAGCAGCAAGCCGCCATCCTTGTCGTGGTCGATGAGGTGCACGCGGCCCACACCCTTGCGCACGGCGCGCACCGCGCCCGGCAGGTAGTAATGCAGGTCTTCGGTGAGGCCTTCGTTGGCATCGAACGCGCGCTGGGCTTCGTCCGCCGTGACCGATTCGATCAGGTTCCCTTCTTCGTCAAGCAGGCCGGGGGCATCGCACAGATAGACCAGCTTTTCGGCCTTGAGCGTCACCGCCACGGCCTCGGCCACGTCTTCCATGCTGAGGTTGAAGATCTCGCCCGCCGGTGACACGCCCAGCGGGGTGATCAGCACCACGTTCTGCTGGTCGAGGTCGCCCTTGATCTCCTCATCGAGAATCTTGCGCACGGCGCCGGTGAATTGGTAATCGACACCATCAAGCACCCCCACCGGCCGGGCGGTGATGAAGTTGCCACCGGTCACGCGGATGTAGCTGCCGGCCATCGGCGTGTTCGGCAGCCCCTGCGACAGCAAGGCCTCGACCTCGAAGCGCGTCACGGCCATGGCCACCTTCACGCATTCGAGGGCGGGCGCATCGGTGACCCGCAAGCCGTTGTGAAACTGCGGCTCCAGGCCACGCCGCGCCATCTCGGCATCGATCTGCGGTCGCGCGCCATGCACCAGCACCAGCCGCACACCCAGTGCCGACAGCAAGTTGCAGTCGTACGCGAAGCGCTGGGCGCGCTCGTGATCGGCCATCACTTCGCCGCCGAAGGCAATGACGAAGGTCTTGTTGCGGAAGGCGTGCACATACGGCGCGGCACCGCGCACCCACGCAACGAATTGCGCTGCCGTCTCGTCGGCAGCCAGGATGCGGGCTTCGGAATTCTGGGAATCGCGGCTCACGGGCGCTCACCTATGCATCGGAATGCATCGATTCTAGCGGAATGCTCTTCCCTCGTAGGTCGCGTCGAGCCCCAGGCGGAATGCCACGCGGACATCGCGCCCGATGCAAGCATCGCGATTCGCTGTGTGCATCGGGACGCAAGACATGACGGCAACCACGCCAAACTTCGTCACGCCAAGGCCTGCTCCAGCCGCTCGCAGATCGTGCGCAGTATCTTGATGCGGGCAAAGCGCTTGTTGTCGGCCTCGACGATGGTCCATGGGTGCGACGCCCCGGTGCGCTCGAACATGTCGCACACCGCCGCCTCGTATGCGGCCCAGTTGTCACGGTTGCGCCAGTCGTCGGGGGTGATCTTGAAGCGCTTGTGCGGCTCAGCCTCACGTTTTCGAAAGCGTTTCAACTGCTCATCGCGGCTGATGGCCAACCAGAACTTCACGACCACCGCGCGGGCATCGGCCAGCGTGCTCTCGAAATCGTTGATCTCGCCGTAGGCGCGCATCCAGTCGGCTTCAGCGGCAAAACCCTCTACCCGCTCGACCAGCACGCGGCCGTACCACGACCGATCGAAGATCACCGTCTTGCCCAGCCGGGGGGCGTGGCGCCAGAAGCGCCACAGATACGGCCGTGCGGCTTCTTCGTCGGTGGGCGCGGCAATCGGGATGACGCGGTAATGGCGGGCGTCCAGCGCCGAAGTAACGCGGCGGATCGCCCCACCCTTGCCAGCCGCATCCATGCCTTCGAACACCAGCACCAGCGAACGCTTGCGGAAGGCGGCGTCGCGCGTGAGAAGGTTCAAACGCCCCTGCAGCACTTCGAGTTGCTCGTCGTACTCCTTGCGCGAACACTTTTGCGCAAGCTTGAGTGCATGAAAACGCGTGCGGCGGTCGGACAGGTCCGGCACGCTCGAATGAGCGGACGGAGGTGCCTCATGGGTGCTCGTGTGTGCCATGCGCTGCGTGATGGCATCGAGCAATGTGCGGCCGACAAACAACGCGCGGTAATGCGGGTTCTCACTGTCCACCACCGTCCATGGGGCTGCCGGCGTATCGGTGGCGTGCAACATCTGCTCTGCGAGTTCGCGCGTGCGATCGTAACGCTCGTGCGCGGCCCAATCCTGCTCGGTCACGCGCCAACGCGTCGTCTCGTCTGACGCGAGCTTCTCGAAGCGACGCCTCTGTGCGGCCTTGGACAGGTGGAACCACAGCTTCACCACCAACACGTTCTCGCGAGCCAGCATCGCCTCAAAGTGGTTGATGTCTTCCAGGCGGCGCTCGAAGGCAGCCTTGTCGAGCTTTTTCGCCACGCGCGCGCTCAAGGCCGAGCCATACCAATCGCCGAACACCACGCACCACTTGCCGCGCGGCGGCAGCACGCGCCAGAAACGCCACATGAACGGGCGCTCGGCCTCGTCGCTGGAGAGACGGTCGAAAGCGCGCACTTCGATGTGGCGCGGGTCAAGCCATTTGTTGAGCAGATTGACGGTGTCACCCTTGCCAGCACCTTCGACACCATCCACCAGCACCACGACCGAAAACGCTTTCGAATCGAGCAACTCGAACTGCACGTCGAGCAACGCGGTACGCAGGGTTTCCTGCCCCTCGTCGAACTCCTTCTTGCTGACCTTGTGCCCGATTTCGGCTGATTCGAACATCACGCCCCTCGCTTCAGAAATCACCCCACAGCGCCTGCATGGCGGCCACCGCGGCAAGCCCCGCCGTCTCGGTGCGCAACACGCGCGGCCCCAAGGTGACGCCACCGCAGCCAGCCGCACGACAGGCTTCAAGCTCGTCGTCGCTCCAGCCGCCTTCGGGCCCGATGAGCAGGTGGCAAGCGCCTTGCGGCCGCCCCAACTCGGCCAGACGCTGCCCGCCCACGGGGTCGAGAACAAGCCGCTGCACGCCGTCTCGCCGCTGCACCAGGTAATCGCGCAGGTCGACGATGTCCGCCACCTCGGGCACCCGGTTACGGCCGCTCTGTTCGCAGGCCGACACGGCCACGTCACGCCAGTGCGCAACACGCTTGTGCGCGCGCTCGCCGGCAAGCTTCAGGACACTGCGCGAGGCGCGCACCGGCACCACCGTCGCAACGCCCAGTTCCACCGCTTTCTGCACCACCCAGTCCATCTTGTCGGCACTGGCCAAGGCCTGCACCAACACGATCTGCAACGGCGACTCACACTCCACCGCGCGGCGTTCGACCAGCCGTGCCGACCAGCGCTTGCCCTGCCCTTCCAGCACGGCATCGACCTCACCTCCGCGGCCATCGAACAGCACGATGTGCTCACCGGCCTGCATGCGCAACACACGCACGGCGTGATGCACGACGGGCTCGGGCAACGCAAAGTTGCCTTCGGGCGGCAGGGGTTCAGGGCAGAAGAAGCGGGAGACCATCGTGACAGCAACCTCAAGAAAAGCGGGCACCGATTCTGCGGCGCACAGGCGCCAACCGCAACGAACAATCGCCGGGGCCGGCGCGTGCGCCCTCGCGCGTGCTGCTACTATACGGCGGTCTGTCGCCACCCAGCGGGGTCGCCTCGAATGCCTACTGCTTCGCACCGTCTGGCTCGCGCTCGCGCGCTGGAATCCCTGGTCCGCGATGTTGCGCGCGAAGTCATCCTGCCGCGCTACCTGCGCGCTGCACGCAACTGCAAATCCGACGGCACGCTGTTCAGCGAGGCCGACCTCGAATCCCAGCATCATTTCGAACGCGAATTGCCGGCGCTGCTGTCCGGCCCGGTGCTCGGCGAAGAAATGCCACTCGACCAGCAACAAGCCTTGTGGAACGAAGGCCGCAAAGGGCTGTGGTGCATCGACCCCATCGACGGCACCACCAACTTCCTCAACGGCATTCCGTTCTTCGCAGTGTCGATTGCCTATCTGGTGGATCACGAGCCGCGCTTCGGCGTGGTGTACAACCCGGTCACGGATGAATCCTTCTACGCTGCCAAAGGCTCCGGGGCGTGGCTCAACGGCACGCGGTTGCCGCTGCGCAAACCGGCCGGGGGCTTGAATGAAGCCGTCGCCGGGGTCGATTTCAAGCGGGTCGGGCCAGTGCTGGGCAACGAGCTGTCGCGCAGCCCGCCGTTCTATTCGCAGCGCAACTTCGGTTCGAGCGCGTTGGAATGGTGTTTCACGGCCGCCGGGCGGCTCGATGTGTACCTGCACGGCGGCCAGATGCTGTGGGATTACGCCGCCGGTAGCCTGATCCTGTCGGAGGCCGGCGGGGTCGGCATGGCACTCGATGGCCAGCCACTGATGGCTGCCCCCGACATCAAACGCGGTGTGATCGCGGCCGCCAGCCCGGAGCTGTTCTCGCAGTGGCGCGGCTGGATCGCCTCGCACTCCGGCTGATTCCCTCACCTCGAACCCCTCGGAACCTCCATGTCCGCGAAGCACCCCATCATCGCCGTCACCGGCTCCTCTGGCGCCGGCACCACCACCGTCAAGGACACCTTCGAGCGCATCTTCCATCGTGAGAGCGTGAATGCCGCCATCGTCGAGGGCGACAGCTTTCACCGCTACACGCGCGAGGAGATGAAGCACCAGATCGAAGAAGCCGAGGCCAACGGCAAGCGCGGCATCAGCCACTTCGGCCCGGAAGCCAACCTGCTCGAAGAGCTCGAAGCGCTGTTCCGCGGCTACGGCGAATCCGGCGTGGGTCGCAAACGCGTGTACATCCACAACGAAGAGCAGTCGGTGCGGTGGGATTTGCCGATGGGCACCTTCACCGACTGGGACGACTTGCCGGTGGGCACCGACTGCCTGTTCTACGAAGGCCTGCACGGCGGCTTCGTGTCGGACAGCGTGAACATTGCCAAACACGCCGACCTGCTGATCGGCGTAGCCCCCACCATCAACCTCGAATGGCTGCAGAAGCTGCACCGTGATATCCAGGTGCGCGGCTACTCGGCTGAAGCGGTGCAAGACACCATCCTGCGGCGCATGCACGACTATGTTCATTACATCGTTCCGCAGTTCGCGCGCACGCACATCAACTTCCAGCGCGTGCCGGTAGTCGACACCTCGAATCCCTTCATCGCACGCGACGTGCCATCACTGGCCGAATCAATGGTTGTGATCCGCTTCTCCAACCCGCGCGGAACCGACTTTCCCTACCTGCTGAACATGATCGCCGGCTCGTTCATGTCGCGCGCCAATACCATCGTGATCGAGGGCGGCAAACTCGACCTGGCGATGCAACTGATCCTCACTCCGTTGATCTGGAAACTCATGGAGAAAAAGCGCAAGGCGATGTAAGCCCCTCTTAACGCAGTGCCTATTTTCGGGTCATCCTGTGGTTTTCCGCAGGGCGGCGGCCTACCGCAGAGCAGCAATTTCAGCGATAATTCCGCCTTTTCCATCAGACGCATACCCCAAGCGCCATGACCCAGACCCGCAACGTCACCCCGCCCAAGTTCAACCCGGTAACCGGAGCGGTGCGTGCACTCGCGATGGACGCAGTCCAGAAAGCCAAGTCCGGCCACCCCGGCGCCCCGATGGGCATGGCTGAAATCGCCGAAGTCGTGTGGCGCCGCCACATGCGCCACAACCCGGCCAACCCGAAGTGGGCCGATCGTGACCGTTTCGTGCTGTCCAATGGCCATGGCTCGATGTTGCTGTACGCGCTGCTGCACCTCACCGGCTACGACCTGCCGATCGAAGAGCTGAAAAACTTCCGCCAGTTGCACAGCAAGACCCCGGGCCACCCTGAATACGGCTACGCGCCGGGCGTCGAGACCACCACTGGCCCGCTCGGCCAAGGCATCACCAACGCCGTCGGTATGGCAATCGCCGAAAAGGTACTGGCGGCCGAATTCAACCGCCCCGGCCACGACGTGGTCGACCACCGCACCTTCGTGTTCCTGGGTGACGGCTGCCTGATGGAAGGCATCTCGCATGAGGCCTGCTCGCTGGCCGGCACGCTGGGCCTGGGCAAGCTGGTCGCCTTCTACGACGACAACGCGATTTCCATCGACGGTGACGTCAAGGGTTGGTTCACCGACGACACGCCGAAACGCTTCGAGGCCTACGGCTGGCAGGTCATCCGCGACGTACAAGGCCATGATTCCGACGCCATCGAGGCCGCCGTGCAAGCCGCGCTGGCCAATACCACGCAGCCCACGCTGATCTGCTGCAAGACGGTGATCGGCGCCGGCGCGCCGAACAAGCAAGGCGGCCACGACGTGCACGGTGCCCCGCTGGGCGACGCTGAAATCAATGCCACTCGCGAATTCATCGGCTGGAATCACCCGCCGTTCGAAATTCCGGTGGATGTCTATGCCGCGTGGGATGCCCGCGCTGCCGGCGCTGCGCGTGAAGCGCAGTGGAATGCTCAGTTCGAGGCCTATCGTGCCGAGCATCCGCAGCTGGCGGCCGAATTCGAGCGCCGCATGGCAGGCACGCTGCCGGCCGATTGGAATGCCCACGTCGACGCCGCGCTGAAGCAGATCACCGACAAGGGCGAGACCATCGCCACGCGCAAGGCCAGCCAGAACAGCATCGAAGCCTTTGCCCCCAAGCTGCCGGAACTGCTGGGCGGCTCGGCCGATCTGGCCGGCTCCAACCTCACGCTGTGGTCCGGCGCCAAAGGTGTCACCAAAGACGGCGGCGGCAACTACATCTATTACGGTGTGCGCGAGTTCGGCATGGCCGCAATCGCCAACGGCATCAGCCTGCACGGCGGCCTGATCCCCTACACCGCCACCTTCCTGATGTTCAGCGAGTACGCGCGCAACGCGTTGCGCATGGCTGCGCTGATGAAGATTCGTCAGCTGTTCGTGTTCACGCACGATTCCATCGGCCTGGGCGAAGACGGCCCGACGCACCAACCGGTCGAGCAGACCGCCACGCTGCGCCTGATCCCCAACATGGACGTCTGGCGCCCGTGCGACACCACCGAGTCGGCCGTGGCCTGGGCGCACGCCATCGAACGCACCGACGGCCCGTCGTCGCTGCTGTTCTCGCGCCAGAACCTGCCCTTCCAGCAACGCAACACGCAACAGATCGCCGACATCCGTCGCGGTGGCTACGTGCTGTCCGAAGCCGCAGGCGGCGCACCAAAGGCGGTGATCATCGCCACCGGCTCGGAAGTCGGCCTGGCCATCGAAGCGCAGCAGAAGCTCGCCGACGCCGGCATTCCGGTGCGTGTGGTATCGATGCCGTCGACCAACGTCTTCGACCGCCAGGACGATGCCTGGAAAACCGCCGTGCTGCCGGCCGGCGTGCCGCGCGTGGCGGTAGAGGCCGGTGTCACCGACGGCTGGCGCAAGTATGTGGGCCTGGAAGGTGCAGTGATCGGCCTCGACCGCTTCGGCGAGTCGGCGCCGGCAGGCGAGCTGTTCAAGTATTTCGGCATCACCAGCGACGCGGTTGTCTCTGCCGTGCAGACCTGCGTCGCCTGATTGCAGTCTCCGGCCGGCCTGAGCGCCGGCCGGATATCGTTCCACCAAGGAGAAAACGGATGAGCATCAAAATCGCGATCAATGGCTACGGCCGCATCGGCCGTTGCACGCTGCGTGCGCTGTACGAACTGGGCCTGCGCGACCAGTTCGAGATCGTCGCGATCAACGCTTCGGGCGACATCGCCACCAACGCCCACCTCACCAAGTACGACACCACCCACGGTCGCTTCGGCTTCTCGGTCGAGACGGACGGCGAAAACACCCTGATCGTCGACGGCGACCGCATCCCCTTTTTCTCGACCAAAGACCCGCGCGGCGTGAATTGGGGCGCGCTGGGTGTCGACGTGCTGCTCGAATGCACCGGCGCCTACACCAGCAAGGCCAAGGCCCAGGTGCTGCTCGAACAAGGCGCCAAGAAGGTGCTGATCTCCGCCCCGGGCGGTGACGATGTCGACGCCACCATCGTGTATGGCGTGAACCACGACGTCGTCACGGCGGCCATGACAGTGGTGTCGAACGCCTCGTGCACCACCAACTGCCTGGCTCCGGTGGCCAAGGTACTGGAAGACAACATCGGCATCGAAAAAGGCCTGATGACCACCATCCACTCCTACACCAACGATCAGGTGCTGGTGGATGTGCGTCACAAGGATCTGCGCCGCGCGCGCGCCGCCGCGCACAACATCATTCCGACCAAGACCGGTGCCGCCAAGGCCGTCGGTCTGGTGCTGCCTTCGTTGAAGGGCAAGTTCGACGGCTTCTCGTTGCGCGTCCCGACCATGAACGTGTCGCTGGTCGACCTCACCTTCACCGCCAGCCGCGAAACCTCGGCGGAAGAGATCAACGAGCTCATGAAGCAGGCTTCGCGCGGCGCGCTCAAAGGCGTGCTGGCCTGCAACGAAGACCAGCTGGTGTCGTCCGACTTCAACCATGACTCGCACTCGTCGGTGTTCGACACCACGCAGACGCGCGTGATGGGCGGCAATCTGGTCAAGGTGCTGGCGTGGTACGACAACGAGTGGGGGTATTCCTGCCGCATGCTCGACGCCGCCCGCGTGCTGGCTAACGCCAAGTAATCGTCTCGCTGCATGCCCGCTTCGGCGGGCATGCGTACATCCGCCCCTCGTTTTTCCGCCGCCCCGCGGCCCATCCGGACTCCGTTCATGAAGGTTAACCAGCTCAGCGATTTCGATCTTTCCGGCAAGCGCGTCTTCATCCGCGCCGACCTCAACGTGCCGCAGGACGAAGCAGGCAACATCGTCGAAGACACGCGCATCCGGGCTTCCATCCCGTCGATCCAGCACTGTCTCGACCACGGCGCCGCCGTGATGGTGACCTCACACCTCGGCCGTCCGAGCGAAGGCGAAGTGCGCGCCGACGACACGCTGATGCCCGTGGCCGTGCGCCTCGGCCAATTGCTGGGCAAGCCGGTGAAGCTCATCACCGACTGGATCGAAGGCGGCTTCAGCGTGCAACCCGGCGAAGTCGTGCTGCTGGAGAACTGCCGCTGCAACGTCGGCGAGAAGAAGAACGACGATACGCTGGCCAGGAAAATGGCCGCGCTGTGCGACGTCTACGTGAATGATGCCTTCGGCACCGCACACCGCGCCGAAGCCACCACGCACGGCATCGCACGCTTTGCACCGACCGCCTGTGCCGGCCTGCTGATGGCTGCCGAGATCGATGCCCTCACCCGCGCCACCGACAACCCCAAACGCCCGATGGTCGCCATCGTGGGCGGCGCCAAGGTGTCGACCAAGCTGACCATCCTGAAAACGCTGGCGTCCAAGGTCGATCAACTGATCGTCGGCGGCGGCATCGCCAATACCTTCCTGCTGGCCTCGGGCAAACGCATCGGCGAATCGCTGGCCGAACCCGAACTGGTCAAGGAAGCACAAGGCATCATGGACATGATGAAAGCGCGCGGCGCCGAAGTGCCGCTGCCGGTGGACGTGGTGGTGGCCGACGAAGTCTCGATGCTGGCGCGCGCCAACCGCATCCCCGTGTGCGACGTCGGCCCGCATGACCGCATTCTCGATGTCGGCCCGAAAACTGCGGCACGCCTGTCGGACATCATCGCCCACGCCGGCACCATCGTGTGGAATGGGCCGGTTGGGGTGTTCGAGTACAACCAGTTTGCCGGCGGCACCAAGATGATGGCCTCGGCCATCGCGCACTCCGAAGCCTTCACCATTGCCGGCGGTGGCGACACGCTGGCGGCCATCGCCAAGTTCGGCATTGCCAACGACATCGGCTACATCTCGACCGGCGGCGGCGCCTTCCTGGAATTCCTCGAAGGCAAGACCCTGCCGGCCATCGCGGCGCTGGAAGAGCGCTACGCGGCACAATGAAACATCCTGTGAGGTCACTGTCAGTGATGGCGACCTCGCTTTAGAATTTCCGTCGAATATCGAATTCGCGTGCGCCTCAAGGCGCCGCCCAAAGGAGAAGCACCATGTCCCTCGTCTCGATGCGCCAGTTGCTCGACCACGCCGCCGAACACGGCTACGCCCTGCCCGCCTTCAACGTGAACAACCTGGAACAGGTCCAGGCCATCATGGAAGCCGCCGCCGAGTGCGACAGCCCGGTGATCATGCAGGCCTCGGCCGGCGCCCGTAAATACGCCGGCGAAGCCTTCCTGCGCCACCTCATCGACGCCGCCGTCGAAACCTACCCGAACATCCCCATCGTCATGCACCAGGACCACGGCCAGAGCCCGGCAGTGTGCATGGCAGCGATCCGCTCCGGCTTCACCAGCGTGATGATGGACGGCTCGCTGCTCGAAGACGGCAAGACCCCGTCCGACTACGAATACAACGTCGCCGTGTCGCGCGAAGTGGTGAAGTTCTCGCACGCCATCGGCGTCACCGTGGAAGCCGAACTGGGCTGCCTCGGCTCGCTCGAAACCGGCATGGCCGGCGAGGAAGACGGCATCGGCGCCGAAGGCAAGCTCGACCACAGCGCCCTGCTGACCGACCCTGAGCAGGCTGCCGACTTCGTCAAGCAGACCGATTGCGACGCGCTGGCGATTGCCATCGGCACCAGCCATGGCGCCTACAAGTTCACGCGCAAGCCCACCGGCGACATCCTGTCGATCCAGCGCATCAAGGAAATCCACGCGCGCATCCCCAACACCCACCTGGTGATGCACGGCTCCTCGAGCGTGCCTCAGGAATTGCTCGAAATCATCCGCCAGTACGGTGGTGACATGAAAGAGACCTACGGCGTACCGGTGGAAGAGATCCAGACCGCCATCAAGTTCGGCGTGCGCAAGATCAACATCGACACCGACATCCGTCTGGCCATGACGGCAGCGATTCGCAAGTTCCTGTTCGAAAACCCGTCGAAGTTCGACCCGCGCGAATTCAACAAGCCGGCTCGCGAAGCCGCCAAGTTCGTCTGCAAGGCACGTTTCGAAGCCTTCGGCAGCGCCGGCATGGCCTCGCGCATCAAGCCGGTGCCGCTCGACAAGATCGCAGCGCGCTACAAGGCCGGCGAACTGGCCCAAGTCGTCAAGTAAGCCGCATGACTGTACACGTCTTCACCTATGGGACGTTGATGTGTGCGGACATCATGCGCGCGGCGTGCGGCGGCCTCCCGGCCGCCAGCACCGCACGCCTGGACGGATTCAGCCGTCATCCGGTGGCCGGAGAGGAGTACCCCGGCATCCGTCGTGCGCCGGGAGCTAGCGTCGAGGGCGTTCTGTATCACGACGCCAGCGCGGCACAACTCGCCCGGCTGGATGCCTTCGAGGGTAGCCAATACGTGCGCCAAAGCGTCGCAATCTCCCTTGACGACGGGCGCCGGCTGAACGCCCAAACCTACGTCTTCGCCGACGAGCAGCTTCATTTGCTGCAGCCCGGCGACTGGAATTACACCGCTTTCCTCGAACGCGGCCGAGCCTGCTTCGAGGGACGCTATCTCGGATTCGGTCGGATCTGAACCGGCCGTTCGCCGCGCCTCCATGAGAGGCGCGATTCCGGACAACTTCGACAAGGAGTGCCCGTTGAACTTCAACGCTTCCCCCACCTCTTTGCTTCGCGCATTCGCCTTGCTGGCACTCACGCTCCTTGCGCTGATGCTCTCCACACCATCCGCATTTTCAGCCGACCCGCCACCCAGCGCGGCCCAGTTGGCCGATTTGCTTGAGAACGAAGAGACTCGTGCCGCACTGATCGAACAGTTGCGGCAGAGCGCGACGCCGGGCTTCGCGGACTCGGTGACGATTCCGGTCACGCCCGCCACGGAAGGCCCCGTCGGATTGCCACAACGGCTGGCGCTCCTCACCCAGTCGGTTGCCGAGCGTACGGTACTTGAAGCCTCGGTCGCCTACACGGCGCTGGGTATGACATGGTCGCGCCTGTCCGACTCCGGCATGGCCACATTCGGTCGTGAAGTCGCGCTGTTCGTACTGTTCGCAGGGGGCGTTCTTTTCGTCTTCTGGCTTTGCAGCCGAGTGGGGACGGCGTTTCTTGCTCGTCGCGAGGCACGCACCGGCGCAGCCGCCCACAGCGTGCTACGCAACGCCCTGATGATGGTCATGACTGCGGTGGTGCGTCTGATAGCCGTGGTGATCGCATGGCTGGTCGGTTACGGGCTGGCCTTGCTGATACCCGGCATCGGTGAAAGCGGCGAGCTGCGTGTCCAGGAATCCCTCTTTCTGAACGCATTCCTGGCGGTGGAAGGTTTGCGTGCTGTGCTTTCGGCCCTGCTGTCGAGCCGCCTGAACGGGCGCCAGACGCGGGGAGCGGAAGAGGCTGCCTACTGGAACGCCTGGGCTTCACGCATGATCTACTTCCTGGGTTACGGCCTGATGCTGGTGGCCCCTGCTGCCAGCCAGTTGCTGGCTCCCGAGGTCGGACGCACGCTCGCCCTCATCATCGTCGTCACCGCCTTCCTGAAAGCAGCCGTGATCATCATGCAGAACCGCATGCGCGTGAGGTTGCTGCTGGAGGCCTTCGGCAACCGAATGCAGACGGCGTTTGCACGCGTGGCACTGGTGATGATTGCCAGGGTGTGGCACATCATTGCGGTCGCGTATGTTGCCGCCCTGCTGATCACCGCGCTGTTCTACGCCGAGGAAGCCTTGGGCTTCATGGTGGGCGCCACGGTTCAAACCATCATCGCCGGCCTCGTGGGCATCACGCTGTCGATGGCGCTCACCAACGTCATCATGCGCCGCATCCAGTTGCCGGAAGAAACCCGAATTCGCTTTCCTTTGCTGGAAGCCCGGCTCAACGCCTACGTTCCGACCGTTCTGAAAACCGCCCGCTTCATCATTCTTGCCGTCGTGCTGGCATTCATCCTGGACGCCTGGACGCATTTCGACCTCGGCGCCTGGGCCGCTTCGGACGCGGGTCTGCAAACACTGGGCAGAGTTGTCACAGTGCTGTTCATCATCGGGTTGGCACTGACGGCATGGCTGCTGGCTGCAAGCTGGATCGAATACCGCCTGAACCCCAATGCCAATCGTGGCGAACCCACGGCTCGCATCAGAACCTTGCTGACCATCTTCCGCAACGCCATCGCAATTGCACTGGTGGTACTCACAACCATGGTGGTGCTGGCTGAGTTGGGAGTGAACATCGGCCCGCTGATTGCTGGCGCCGGCGTGCTCGGCCTGGCCATCGGTTTCGGTTCGCAGAAGCTGGTGCAGGACGTCATCACCGGCCTCTTCATCCAGCTCGAAAGTGCCATCAACGTGGGCGATGTCGTCACCGCAGGCGGAACGACCGGCACCGTGGAAAAACTCACCATCCGCTCACTCGGCATCCGCGACTTGGCCGGCGTGTACCACTTGATTCCGTTCTCGTCCGTGGACAAGGTATCGAACTTCAACCGCGACTTCGGCTTCCATGTCGGCGAATACGGCGTGGCCTACCGCGAAGACACGGACGAAGTCATCGAGCATCTCAAAGCCGCATTCGAAGAACTGCGTGCCGACCCGACCCATGGCCCGAACATTCTCGGCGACCTCGAAGTGCACGGCATTACTGCCCTGGCAGACAGTTCGGTCAATGTCCGTGTGCGCATCAAGACTTTGGCGGGTATGCAGTTCGGCCTCGGCCGTGCCTACAACCGACTGGTGAAACGCCACTTCGATGCTGCCGGGATTGAAATTCCGTTCCCGCACATGACTTTGTATTTCGGCGAGGACAAACAGGGCAAAGCGCCCCCCGCCAACCTGCGTCTGCTGGAGGCTCCGGGCGCGATCAAACCCGACTCGGCATGACACATGTCTCACCATGCATGGCGTCCGTCATAACGACCGCATGGAAAACCTGCTAGATTCCGATGCAGCGCACAATCGGTGCTCATGCATTAGGGGTCTGGCGGGATGAAGGTACTGGCGGTTACGGGCTCAAGCTTCTTCAAGCACCTGCTGGAACGGCATCTTGGCTTTCTGCCTGCCCCCCTGCGCTTTGCCAGCAACATCCATGAAGCGCGTACTGCCCTTGCGGACGCGCCCGATTTGATCTGCACCGAACGTCATCTCGCGGATGGAACCGGCCTGGATCTCACACGCCTGATCCGCGGCCATCGGGCAACTGCCCAAACCCCGGTTGCGCTGCTGACTTCGTCCGAAGACCCTGATCTGCTGCCGGAAAGCCTTGAGGCCGGCGTCACCGAGATCTTTGCCAAGAGCAATATCGACGGCCTGGCGCTGTACGTCGAACAACGCCTGCAACGCGAAGCCGAGAGCGTGCGCTTTTGCGGGCGCGCTCTGCTGGTCGAAGACAGCCATCCAGTCGCGATGTTCATGCGCCGGGTGCTCGAATCGCTCGGCCTGACGGTGGATCACTTCACCCGCGCGGACCCCGCCGAACAGGCGCTCGAAGAGCACGACTACGAGGTCGCCCTCGTCGACGTGCTGCTCGAAGGCCGCACGACCGGGCTCACGCTGGTACGCAGCATCCGGAAGGGAGGCGGACGCAATGCCGCCGTGCCAATCCTGGCGGTGTCCGGGCTAGAGGACGCTGCCCGGCGCATCGAATTGCTGCGTGAAGGCGCCAACGACTTCCTCTCCAAACCCATGCTCGAAGAAGAGCTCGCTGTGCGCGTGCGCAACATCGTGCAGATCAAACGCCTGCTCGATCAGACCGCCGGGCAACGCGATCACCTGCGCCGCCTGGCCCTCACCGACCAGCTCACCGGGGTCTACAACCGTCATTACCTCACCGAGGTCGCCCAGCGCCGCATTGAGGAAGCCGAACGCCACGGTATTCCCCTGGCCCTGCTGGTGCTCGACATCGACCTGTTCAAGAACATCAACGACACCCATGGGCACGACACCGGCGACGTCGTGCTGGCGGAAACCGCAGCCGTTGTGCGCAATGCCTGCCGCCAGGGGGACATCGTGGCCCGCACGGGCGGGGAAGAATTCGTCCTGCTGCTGCTCAACATCAATCGCGAAAGCGCCTCCGGTTTTGCCGAACGCCTGCGTCAGCACATCGAGGAGGCCCGGCCGGGCGGCATTCCGGTAACCGTCAGCATCGGCGTCGCCGGCACTTCCGAGAAGAATCCGGGTCGGAGCTTCGACACGCTGTTCCGCTCGGCGGACGCAGCCTTGTACGTTGCCAAGCGCAACGGTCGGAATCGTATCGTCACCAGCACGGACTGAGCCCTCACAGCGACTACACTGAACATATGCAAACCCGTATCGAACGCGACTCCATGGGCGAGGTGGCCGTACCGGCCGACCGCTACTGGGGCTCCCAGACCCAGCGCTCACTCACCAACTTCGAGATCGGCCGCGAACGGCACCGCATGCCGGCCGCGGTGGTGCACGCCTTCGGCTTGCTCAAGCTCGCCGCGGCGCGCGCCAATGCCGAGTTGGGCGAGCTCGACCCGCAACTCGCCGGCTTGATCGAGGCGGCTGCGCGCGAAGTCTCCGAAGGCGCCCTCGACGAGCACTTCCCGCTGGTGGTGTTCCAGACCGGCAGCGGCACGCAGAGCAACATGAACGCAAACGAGGTGATCGCCAACCGAGCCAACGAAATGGCCGGCAAACCGCGTGGCGGCAAAACCCCGGTGCACCCCAACGATCACGTCAATCGCGGCCAATCGTCCAACGACACCTTCCCCACCGCCATGCATGTGGCGGTCGTACTCGAACTGCACGGACGCCTCTACCCCCCCGTGCGCGCATTGTGCGACACGCTGGCAGGCAAAGCCGAGGCTTTTACCGACATCGTCAAATCCGGCCGCACCCACCTGATGGACGCCACGCCGATCACGCTGGGGCAAGAGATCGGCGCCTGGGTGGCGCAGATCGACGCCGCGCTCGACAACCTGCAACACGCCGAGCAAGGCCTGCTGGAGCTGGCAATCGGCGGCACCGCAGTGGGCACCGGGCTGAACGCTCATGCGCGCTTCGGCGAACGGTGCGCGGGCGAGCTCGCTGAGCTCACTGGCCATGCCTTCCGCTCGGCGGACAACCGCTTCGCCCAATTGGCTGCACACGACGCGCTGGTCAACGTCAGTGCCGCGCTGCGCACGCTGGCCGGAGCCCTGTTCAAGCTCGCCAACGATGTGCGCTGGCTCGCCAGCGGCCCGCGCACCTCAATCGCCGAACTGCTTATTCCCGAGAACGAACCGGGCAGTTCGATCATGCCCGGCAAGGTCAATCCGACCCAGGCCGAAGCACTCACCATGGTGTGCGCGCGGGTCTTCGGCAATGACGCGACCGTGGCCTTTGCCGGCACGCAGGGCAACTTCCAGCTCAATGTGTACAAGCCCGTCATGGCTCACGGCGTCCTCGAAAGCCTGCAGCTTCTCGGCGATGCCGCACGCAGCTTCGACGAACATTGCGCGCGCGGCATCGAGCCAGACCGCGAGCGCATTGCCGAACTGCTTTCGCGCAACCTGATGCTGGTGACCGCGCTGAATCGCCACATCGGCTATGACCACGCCGCCGAGATCGCCAAGAAGGCACACCACGAGGGCAGCACACTGAAAGAGGCGGCCGTAGCATCGGGCCACGTCACTGCGGACGACTTCGATCGCTGGGTCAAGGCGCTCGACATGACGCGCCCCGATCAAGCATGAGCCAGCCCGCCCCGGCCATCGACTGGAACAGCCCCGACATTGCCGCGCTACGTGCGGCAATGTTGCGTTTTGCCCGCATCAACCTGCGTGACGAAGGCGCGGCAGAGGACATGGTTCAGGAGGCTTTGCTGGCCGCCATGCTCTCGGTGGATGGCTTCGACGGCCGCTCGGCACTGAAGACCTGGATGTTCGCCATTTTGCGCAACAAGATTGTCGACCACCTCCGCAAGAGCAGCCGCGAACGGCCGCGCAGCGAACTGGCTGCTGCCGAAGACGAGGACGACCCGCACATGGACGCCGTCTTCAATCGCAAATTCGGCTGGAGCGCGTCGCACTGGAGCGAGGACGCAAAGCCCGAAGAATGGTCGGACCCCGACGCCGCACTGGAAAAGAAGCAGTTCTGGGACATCTTCGACGCCTGCGTGCACCGCCTGCCCGAGAACCTCTCACGGGTGTTCATGATGCGTGAGCTGCTCGACCTCGACACCCCCGAGATCTGCGCCGAACTGGGCATTTCCACCAGCAACTGCTGGGTCATCCTGCACCGCGCACGCACACGCCTGCGCGGCTGCCTCGGGCACACCTGGTTCGGGGAAGGCTCGGCATGACGCTCAACTGCCATCAAGCGACCCGGCTGATGTCGGAAGAGAACGAACGCGAGCTGACTGCACGCGAGCGCATTGAACTGCGCGTGCACACCATGATGTGCAAAGGCTGCACCCAGTATCGCAAGCAAATCGGCTTCATTCGCCGCGCCACCCGCAGCTTGCGTGACGGCGAGGCGGAATAAGGCATGTTGGCGGTAGCGCCTCAGTCCCGCCAGCGCATCGCCGAAGCCACCCTCACCTACTTCGCGAACAGCTGCGTGTCGCGATTGCGGAAGGCCTTGAACTCGAGCGCATTGCCGCTCGGATCCTTGAAGAACATGGTCATCTGCTCACCGGGTTTGCCCTCGAAGCGCAGATAGGGCTCGATCTCGAACTTCACGCCGGCACGCTTAACGCGCTCGGCCAACGCCCCGAAGTCCGCCCAATCCAGAACGATGCCGAAATGTGGCACCGGCACATGCTGTCCATCCACCGGGTTGTGATGCTCCGCCCCGCGCTGCGGCGAGAGATGCGCGACGATCTGATGACCGAAAAAATCAAAGTCGATCCACTCGTCACTGCTGCGCCCCTCGGGGCAGCCCATCACTCCGCCGTAAAAGCTGCGCGCGGCGGCCAGGTCGTTGACCGGGAAGGCAAGGTGGAAGGGAGCAAGCTGACTCATGCGGGACTCTCCGTTGGACAGGGTGCGGATGCTCACGCCGAGTGAATCAGACCGCAGCCGGTGAGCAGGAAACTTCCGGATCAGTATAGAAAGCCGAACGCCACCCTGCAGTTCGTGACATCACGCACCGGCCACGCGCGACCAATACGAAACATGCGCATCGGACCCGACCGGCCAGTTGGCCAGAAAAGCGCGCTGCCAGGCAGCGTGATCGAAGGCGAGCGGCACGGCGTCAACATGCACGCCACGCCATATCGCGCCCTCGGCCACATCATGCGGCGAGGGCCGCGTGGAAATGCGCGTGATGCGCCCGCACACATCACCCGGCGCGTTACCCATCCCGGCCGCGCCGTTGTTGATGACCAGCCCTGCGGCAAAACCGCGCAAACCCGGCGTGCAGGTGTGACTGCTGGCGAAAACATCCGCCCGCGCACGGGCGAAGGCTTCGCCAACCCACGCCTGGTTGACGGCATCGTCCAGCGCAGCCGGATCGAAACGCCACCCCGCCAGGGAATCCGCATCGCCGTGCACCACCGCTACCGCCAGTGCGCCGACACGGTAGCGCACAAACATCGGCAAGCGCTCAAGCTCCGCCAGCACGGCCGGATGTCGGGCGGCGCTTGCCTTGAGCCGCGCGTGAATGCGGTTGGAGCGCAGCACGGTAGCCGCGTCCACGGAATCCGGGTAGGCGCAGCCACAGCCGGCTTCGCTGCCCTGCTCGCCCAACTCCGCCTCGACGTTGCCGAGAATCGTGGCGTGCGCGAGGACGCGTCGGTTGATCTCGGCGAAGGTCGCGTCATCGACATTGAACCAGTTGAAATCACCGTTGAACACGATGCTCACCGGCCCCGGCTCTGCCGCGGCCAGAGCTTCCACGGCATCAAGCGCAAACCGGTTGCCATACAGGCCGCCCACCACGTAAAGCGTATCGGCCCGCCGCTCCGGCGCGTGCGCCAGCGCTGCCGCACCGTAGCGGTAGCGCACCGGGCAGACTCGCCCCGCTTCGCTCACGCACGCGGCGCCGGGCGGCTCGCCAGCGCGAACGACACGAAGCCCACCAGCAGAATGACCACGGTTACCACCAGCAGCTTGCTGTAACTGTGCTCGACGCCGGACAGGTCACCGATCCAGGTGATGCGCTTTGAGTTTTCGAGGAAGTACACGATGGCCCCGCCGATGGCCGCGACGAAGGTGAGCTGAAAAGCCCATGGCTTGACGCTGCGATCAAGCAACACCGAATACACGATCACCGGCGTGAGGAACAGCGATGCTGTGCCGCTCACCGCCACGGCGGCGAACAGATCATCACTGCCAAGAAACACCAGCGCCAGCCCGCCCAGCGCAAACAGCATCATGGCCACGCGCCCGGCGCCGGTGCGCCCACCGCCCAGGCCCATGTCGACAACCGCCAGCTTGGATGCGCTGGAAAAGGTCGAATCCATTGTCGAAGCTGCTGAAATCACCAGCGCAGCCGCCAGTACCAGCATGGCCGTGTCACCCATCAAGCGTGCCAAGGTGACCAGCACGGTCTCGTCGCCGACACGGTTCAGCCCGGCAAACACCCCCAGCGCGCCGAAGGCCAGAATGCACAGCACGGAAATCCAGAATGCATGCAGGAAGCTGCGCCGGGTTGTGGAGCGGTCGGCGATGAAACCGCGATCCATCATCACCGGGTCGTGCATGGGGTAGCTCAGCACCTGCAGCACGGCGACCAACAACAAAACCCAGCCGGGGGACGTGAAGTCCGGACTGCTGGCAAGCGCAGCGCCACCATCGAAGGCCGGATGCGCGAGCATCATGACGAACAGCACCGCCAGCAACACGGCCAGAATGCCCATCTGCAGCACGTCGGTGCGCAGCGACGCGCGCAGTCCGCCGTTCATCGAATAGAACAAAGTGACGCCGGCCACTGCCAGAATCGACCATGTGTAGGCAGAGCTGCCCGCCACGCCAAAGACGATGCCCACCACCAAAAGATTGGCGAACACCTCGGTGAGCAGGCGCATCGCCAACAGGAAGTTGAAGCAGGCGTTGCCCAGACGGCCGTAGCGAGCGACCAGAAAGGACTGCATGTTGCCAACGCCGTGGCGGAAACGCAGGCGGTCGACGATCAGCCATCCGGTCAGGAACGAGCCGTAGTAGGCCGCATACGCCAGCACCCCGGCGATGCCGAAGGCAAAGCCGAGAATGGCCGCGTTGAGCAAAGAGCGCGCGAAGATCCAGGTAGTGACTTGCGACAGCGTCAGCGTCCACACCCCCGGCGCTTCACCTGCCGGCCCGGCACCGCGGAAAAAACCGTCGGTGGCCGTCACCCGCGGCGCAACGACAACGCTGATCACCGCAAGCAAAAGCAGCCCGGCACTCAACAACGAAAGGTCTACACCCGACATGCCTGCTTCCCCCTGCATCGAAATTGTGCTGCCTTGGACGCGGGCAACCGCGAATCCTTACATGCGTGCCTGCTGCACACCCGACTCCGATCACGCTGCCTGAGTGGCGTTCATCGCACGCCTCCGATGCAAGAGCATCTGCTCCATGCTTGCCTTGCCGCGACTTTTTACGCAGTACGCGCGACAAGGCTGCAACAGGTGATTGCAAGCCCCACCATTGGCTGCCTGATGTGTAAGGATGAGGCATCGGCGCACGTCAACGCGGCTCGAACTGACGGAGAACACCATGCACGCCACCCT
The DNA here is from genome assembly GCF_059703745.1 of Pseudazoarcus sp. NS20. NCBI lineage: Bacteria > Pseudomonadati > Pseudomonadota > Betaproteobacteria > Rhodocyclales > Zoogloeaceae > Pseudazoarcus > Pseudazoarcus sp. NS20. The sequence goes on along the minus strand of NZ_BAAKIY010000002.1, from coordinate 136,620 downwards.
GCCACTGCTGCAGACTACTGCCTTCCCGGCCATCCGTAGGCACGCACTGACGACGCTGCAGGTGAATCTGGGCTACAAATGCAATCAGACCTGCCTGCACTGCCACGTCAACGCCGGCCCGAATCGGCGTGAAATGATGGACGCAGGCATGCTGGCACTGATTCCGGCCGTGCTCGAAAAGTGCCGACTGAGCACACTTGATCTGACCGGCGGCGCCCCCGAACTCAACGAGGGTTTTCGCACGCTGGTGAAGGCGGCGCGGGCGTTGGGTGTGAAGGTGATCGACCGTTGCAACCTTACCATCCTGTCCGAACCCGGGCAGGAAGACCTCGCCGAGTTCCTCGCCGAACAGCGTGTCGAGGTGGTGGCCTCGCTGCCCTGTTATTCGGCCGCAAACGTAGACACGCAACGTGGCGACGGCGTGTTCGAGCGCAGCATTGCCGGCCTGCAACGCCTCAATGCACTCGGCTATGGGCGACCGGGCTCGGGGCTGACGCTCAATCTGGTCTACAACCCGCAAGGACCCAGCCTGCCACCCGATCAGGCCACGCTCCAAGCCGACTACAAGCGCGAACTGCATGAGCACTTCGGCATCGTCTTCAATCGGCTGTACGCCATTGCCAACATGCCGATCCAGCGTTTCGGCAGCACGCTGATATCGCGAGGTCAGTTCAATGACTACATGCGCCTGCTCAAGAACAGCTTCATGCACGCCAATCTCGACAGCGTGATGTGCCGCGAGCTGGTCAGCGTCGATTGGCAGGGCTACCTCCACGATTGCGACTTCAACCAGCAGCTCGGTCTGGCCTTGCCCGGCCCCGGCCGCCCCCACTTGCGTGACCTGCTCAATACCGACCTCACCGGGCGCCCGATTCGCGTAGCCGACCACTGTTATGGTTGCACGGCGGGCCAGGGTTCGAGTTGCGGTGGCGCCTTGTAACCCGCCCCCTGTCACTCCCTGTTCGCGCCCTTTCGCTGCGCGGTTCATCACTTGGCCAAAAAATGATGAAAAAAACCCTTTTGATCGGTGTCATCCTCGCGCTGGCAATCGCCTTTTTCGCGCTGGATCTCGCGCGATTCATGACCCTGGATGCGTTGAAGCAAGGTCAGGCCGAGTTTCTGTCGCTGTATCAGGCCTACCCGGTCCAGGTACTGGGCGCGTACTTTCTGGCCTACGTCGTGATGGCTGCGCTGTCCTTGCCCGGCGCGGCCATCATGACCATCGCCGCCGGCACCTTTTTCGGGCTGGTCACCGGCACGCTGCTGGTTTCATTCGCGTCGAGCATCGGCGCCACGCTGGCCTTTCTGACATCGCGCTTCCTGTTGCGCGAGCAAGTGCAGAACCGCTTCGGTGATCGGCTCGAAACCATTCACCGCGGCATCGAGCGCGACGGTGCGTTCTATTTGTTCACCCTGCGCCTTGTGCCGATCTTCCCCTTCTTTCTGATCAACCTGCTGATGGGGCTGACCCGGTTACCCACACGCACCTTTTACTGGGTCAGCCAGGTGGGCATGCTGGCCGGCACCGCGGTGTATGTGAACGCAGGCACTCAGCTTGGCCGCATCCACAGCGTTGGCGACATCATGTCGCCCGCGCTGCTGGCGTCCTTCGTGTTGCTGGGCATGTTCCCTCTTGTGGCGCGTGTCGTGCTGGAGAACGTGCGCCGGCGACGCGCCTATGCCGCCTGGATTGCGCCCTCGCATTACGACCGCAACATGATCGTCATCGGAGCCGGCGCTGGCGGCTTGGTGTCGGCGTACATCGCGGCAGCAGTTAAAGCCAAGGTCACCCTGATCGAGGCCGGACGCATGGGCGGCGACTGCCTGAACACCGGATGCGTACCCAGCAAGGCCTTGCTCCGCACGGCCAAGGCCGCGCATCAGATGCGCAATGCCGACACCTACGGGCTGGACCGCAACGAGCCGCGATTCAGCTTTCGCAAAGTGATGTCGCGCGTGTTCGAGACCATTCAGACCATCGAGCCACATGACAGCGTCGAGCGCTACACCGCTCTCGGCGTCGAGGTGCTGCACGGCCATGCCCGACTGATCGACCCATGGACGGTAGAGGTTGCGCTGCACGAAGGCGGCACGCGCGAGCTCACCGCGCGCTCCATCGTGCTCGCCACCGGCGCCGAACCCATCGTTCCGGATATCCCGGACATGCAGTACTCGGGTTACGTGACGAGTGAATCGCTGTGGGATCAATTCGCCCAGCTCGATGAAGTGCCCCGCCGCATGGTGGTTCTCGGCGGCGGGCCGATCGGTTGCGAGTTGGCCCAGGCCTTTGCCCGTCTCGGCGCGGGGGTCATTCTGGTGCAGCAAGGCGAGCGCATTCTGCCGCGTGAAGACGAAGACGTAGCCACTCTGGCGAGAGCCGCCTTGGCTGCCGATGGCGTCGAGGTGCTGACCGCGCACACGGCGGTTCGCATCGCCCTCGACGGAGAAACGCGCGCCGTGGTCGTGCGCGGTGAAGCCGGCGAGCGCGAATTGCCTTACGACGCGTTGGTGGTAGCAGTCGGCCGCAAGGCGCGACTCAGCGGCTACGGGCTGCAGGAGTTGGGCATCCCGACCGACCGCGTGATTCAGACCAACGAATACCTCGAAACCCTGTATCCGCATATTTACGCCGTCGGCGACGTTGCGGGCCCCTACCAATTCACCCACACCGCCGCGCACATGGCTTGGTATGCAGCGGTGAATGGTCTGTTCGGGCAACTCAAGCGCTTTGCGATCGACTGGTCTCTCGTGCCCCGCACCACCTTCATCGACCCGGAGGTGGCCTGCGTCGGCCTGAACGAGCAGGAAGCGCGCCAACGCGGTATCGCGTTTGAACTCACCCGCTTCGATCTCGACCAGCTCGACCGCGCAATTACAGAAAGTGCCGCGCACGGCTTCATCAAGGTGCTGACGCCGCCAGGCAGTGATCGCATTCTCGGCGTCACGATCGTGGGCGAGAACGCGGGCGAACTTCTCGCCGAGTATGTATTGGCGATGAAGCACCGCTTGGGTCTGAACAAGATCCTCGGCACCATCCATACCTATCCGACGATGGCGGAGGCGAACAAGTACGTGGCCGGAGAGTGGAAGCGTGCCCACGCACCACAGCGCACGCTGCGCTGGCTCGCGCGCTACCACCGCTGGCGCCTGGGCCGACCGCGCTCCCGCGTGATCGAGGCGCAGCGCAGGCAAAGCCACAGCTGAAGCATGCGTTTGTCCATCATCCTGCCCGTGCTGAACGAAGCCGCGCGCCTGCCCGGCCAACTGGCCGCACTCTCGCCGCTGGATGCCGAAGTCATCGTGGCCGACGGTGGCAGCCAAGACGGTTCGCCGGAGATCGCGCGCGAGGCCGGCATCACGGTCGTGCAGTCGGAGGCTGGCCGGGCTCGCCAGATGAATGCCGGAAGCGCCGTGGCACACGGTGACGTACTGTTGTTCCTGCATGCCGACACCTGCTTGCCGGCCTCGGCCGTACAACGAATTCACGCCGCGCTGGCGGATCATCGACGTGCGTGGGGCCGTTTCGACGTGCATATCGAAGGCCGCCCGCGCATGCTGCGGGTGATCGCCGCAATGATGAACCTGCGCTCGCGACTGAGCGGCATCGCCACCGGCGACCAGGCCATGTTCGTTCGCCGAGACGCTTTCGAAGCGGCACGAGGATTCCCCGATCAACCGCTCATGGAAGACATCGAGCTGTCGCGCCGCCTGCGCCGCATATCGCGCCCCGCGTGTTTGCGTGCCCGCGTGATCACCTCCGGGCGCCGCTGGGAAAAGCGTGGGGTGTGGCGCACCGTCATCCTGATGTGGCGACTGCGGTGGGCGTACTGGCGCGGCGTAGCCACCGACGAACTCGCCAGACGCTACCGGTGAGCACGCGCATCCTCATCTTCGCCAAAGCCCCCGAGCCCGGGCGGGTCAAGACGCGCCTGATCCCGGCTCTCGGGGCGCAGGGCGCGGCCAACCTGGCGCGCGAAATGCTCGACAACACGCTCGCCGCCGCACTTGGCGCGGCGTGCGGACACGTGGAACTGTGCATGTCGCCGGCGCCGAACGATGCCGCCTGGTCGGTAGCGACCTTGCCGCAAAGTATTTCGCGATCCGCGCAAGGCACGGGCGACCTCGGCGCACGCATGGCGCGTGCCGCGCAGCGCACACTGGCAGGCAACGAGCGAGTGATCCTGATCGGTACCGACTGTGTGGAATTGAGTGCCACGCTGCTGCGTGACGCAGCGACGGCGCTCGACTCGGCCGATGCCTTCATGCATCCCACTGCCGACGGTGGCTATGCGCTGCTGGCCCTGCGCCGCTTCAGCCCGAGCCTGTTCGCGGACATCGAATGGAGCACGCCCACGGTGGCACACATCACCCGCCAGCGCATCCACGCCCTGGGGTGGAAACTGCTCGAAGGCGCCGAGCTGCACGATGTTGACCAAGCCGGCGACCTCGCACGCTGGCTTGCGCGAACTGAAGCAGGCGCTTACAAAGAATAGCGGCATACGCTCTCGTCGGATCTCCGCTTCAGCCGCAAAATCGCAGCGTAACTATTTCAAAGGAGGAGCCATCATGAAAGTCGCAAGCGTTGCCATTCTCGCAGCAGCCCTCGTTGTCGTCGGTTGCGAGAGCAATCCCTACACGGGCGAGAACCGCAAGACCGCCACCGGCGCAACGGTAGGCGCAGGCGCAGGCGCCCTGCTGGGCATGGGTGTGTCGGGCAGAAGCGACCGTGGCCAAGGCGCCCTCATCGGTGCCGCCGTCGGCGCCACGGTAGGTGGCCTGATCGGCCGTCAGATGGACAAGCAGGAAGCCGAACTGCGCCGCGAAATGCAGGGCACGGGCGTGGATGTAGTGCGCGATGGCGACACCATCCGCCTGCAAGCCCCCGACAACATCACCTTCGACACCAACCGTGCCGACGTGAAGCCGCAGTTCGAGCCGGTTCTGCAACAGATTTCCAACAGCATTCGTCAGTATCCGGGCACCGTCGTGCGCGTCGAAGGCCACACCGACTCCACCGGTTCCGCCTCGTATAACCAGACGCTGTCTGAAAACCGCGCCAAGAGTGTTGCCAGCTATCTGGTGGGCCGTGGTGTCGAGTCGAACCGCATCCAGGCCACCGGCTACGGCTTCAGCCGCCCGGTCGCGGACAACTCGACCGCAGCCGGTCGTGCGCAGAACCGTCGCGTCGAAGTACTGATCATTCCGCAGGCGCAGTAAGCGGCGCGGGCGAGACGCGGTAGATGTGCACTACCGCGTCCTCGCCGGCCCCCGGCGGCCACTGAAAGACTTCATCCACTTCACGACCCGGAGCTTCCAGCTTCGGGTCGTTTCTACTCTTGTAACCAAGTGCTACCAGCATCGGAGCACGGGCGTCGCCCAGCATCTGCTCGATGCGCTCGGGCGTCTCCCAGATGATCGCCGTTCCAAGGTACATCTGGAAGGTTACCGGCGTACCGTAATGGACCAGGGCGCTGGCATCCAGTCCGCTGTTGGCAAACTCGGCAGCCGCCTCACGGATGGTTTCGGAAGTGGAGGTGTTTTCGGCCCTCCCGCCCCAGGTGACGTGATACTGCGCAAACAGCGCCCCCAGCAGCAAGGCGATGAGCACCGCCAAAGCGGCGGCAAAACGGCGCACACCGACCCTCTCGGCCACCCGCGCCATCTCGCGCCCTGCAAGCAAGGCACACGCCGGCCACAACGGCAACAGCAAGTCAGGCCGGTGGTGCGCGGCCAGAGAGAAAATCAGCAACCCCGCCAGAACCCAGCACACCAGAAAACGCTCGACGCGCCGCTCGGCCACCTGCTCTGCCGGTCGGTAAAAGACGCGCCACAGCGCGTAGAAGAAAAAGAGGGAAAACGGCAGGAAGCGTGCGAGCAGGAATAGCGTCGGCTTGGGCAGGTTTTCGCCCGGCGAGCTGGCCTTGTTGCCACCCGTAGCCTGACCGACCAGTTCATCGACCAGCAATTTGTCTATGAGCTCGCTGCCTTGCTCCAACCAGGCCAGCAGAAACCAGCCCAGGGTCAAACCGACGAACACCCATACGCCGGCCAAATGCGAACCCGACGGAAGCGGAGTCGCGGGGTCGCTCCTGCGCTCCCAGAACACCGCGAGCAAACCCGCGGCTGCCAGCACCAAGGCCAGCGGGCCTTTGGTCAGCGTAGCCAGAGCACCTGCAATCCAGAACAGCGTCCAGCCGCGCCAGTTGCCATCGGCTCGCTCCCATGCTCTCAGTGCCGCAAGCGCGCCGATGAAGATGAACAAGGCAAAGAGCGCGTCGGAACGCACCAAGGTGACGTGCTTGGACACCAGCGGCGCCATGACCATGGCGATACCGGCAAATCCGCCGGCGAGAAGCCCGAAACGGCGACGCCCGAATTCGAACACCAGCAGCCCCAGCGCCAACACGGCGAGCAAGGACGGCAAGCTCATCGCCAGGCGGTCGATGCCGAACAACATCGCGAATGGCGCCATGCTCCATGTATGCAGCGGCGGCTTCGACAGAATCCGCCCTTGAATGTCGTATTGCGCCAACCAGTGCCCGCTGCCCGAAAGCATGTCCATTACATAGCCGACGTTGCGGTGCTGCGCGTACCCTTCCAGGTCGCTGGGGCCGGTGATGCGCAGTGCGAATACCACCAGCACCAGAGCACACAGCAAGGCCGTCCAGGCGCCGCGCGAACGCATGATGTATTCCATGTAGTTCCTTGTCACGATTGGTTTGCGCGATCACGACGCAGCGAAAACCCTAGAAAAAGCAAGGCAATGACGCCTGCAGCGGCCAACTGCACTGCACCTTGCCATGGCGTGTATTCCGAAACACCGCTTCCGATCAGCGCTGCGGTCAGTCCCTGCGGGAGGAAGCCGATCAGCGTACCCAGCAGAAAAGCACGGTTGCCGACGGTACTGATCGCGAGGGCGACGTTCAGGATGATGTTGCTGACCGGCAAGCAGCGCACCAATGCAACCGACAACACCGTGGGCTGGACTGCGACGATGCGCGCGAACAACGGACGCGCTTCGAAGCGCTGCACGAGCCAGTCCCGCCCGCCCCAGCGGGCCGCGCGAAATACGGCGAATGAAGCGAGCATGCTGGCGGCCAGAGCCAGCAACAGACCGACTTCGAAGCCGAACACGAAGCCTGCCAGCGCATAGAAGATGAGCCGGGGCATGCCCACCATCATCAACAGCACCGTGATGCCGAAGAACCACATCGCGGCTTCGACTCCGCCGGAATGCATCAATGCGCCCATGGCCGGCAAGTCACGCAAGCGTTCGCCCAGCGGCGTGAAGTGCACCAGCCCGAAGAGCAATGCGGCGACCGTCAGCAAAGCGACAAGTTTGCGCAAACCCCGCGTTGCGGCTGCCCGCACATCGTCGTCGTGCTGCGCCTCGGCTGGATCAAGATCCAGCGCGTCACGCTTCATCGCACGGTCTCGTCGACGAGCCGGCGCGCGCGAACCGCACGGCGCAGGTACCAGCGCACGCCGAAGCAATCGCGAATACCCCGCCACAGACGGTTACCCACGCCGTACTTCGAGACGCCCGAACGGCGCTCGCGATGATTCACGTGGTGCTCGATGACGGTATGGCCCTGCCCCCTCAGCAAGGTCGGGAGAAACCGATGCATGCCATTGAACACGGGCACTTCGCGCAGGGCGGCGCGGCGCACCACACGCACGCCACATCCGCTGTCGGTCACCTGATCACCGGTGATCCAGTCGCGAAACCGGTTGGCCACGCGAGACGAAAAACGCCGCACGAAACTGTCCTGGCGACGCCGTCGCACGCCTGTTACGCAGTCCGCATTGAGCGCGCGGGCGCGCTCCAGCATGGCGGGCAGATCAGCCGGGTCGTTCTGCCCGTCACCGTCAAGCGTAGCCACCCATTCACCATGTGCGGCCTGAAAACCGCTGGCAACGGCAGCGCTCTGCCCGCAGTTGATGCGATGGAACACGGGACGCAACTCTTCACGGGAACAGTTGCGCAAAACCTCGGCGGTGCCATCGGTGCTCGCATCGTCGATCACGATGATTTCGAACCCGCCATCAACTGCAGCAAGCGCAACGGCCACTTCCTCCACCAAGGGCACGACGTTATCGACTTCGTTGAACGCGGGGATGACTACAGACAATAACGGGAGCGAACAGGAAGTCAGGTCGGGACGGCAGGTTTCGGTCATGTTCAACACAAAAAAATTAAGCAAATCAGATATTCATGGCGCAGGTGAGAGGGCGCACGAGTATGCGCAAGAGACAATCAATCAAACGTCAAGCTGTGCCGGTATTATAAAGACCGCTCAGGTGCCGGCCAGTTGGCACCCTCATACAGATCGCCCAAAGCATCATGCCGACCACCTTGGACCAACACCCTCTGCGTCAAACCCTGAACGATGAGCTGCATGCCCGGCCTCCGGTACCGATGCATTCGCCGGAAGCCGTCACCTACCTGGCCTTCCTGCATCATGACGGCAGCGCGGGGCGGGAACCACGACACATCACCGAACTGGCCACGCGCCTCGGCCTGCCTGAACCGACAACGGAATCAGGCCACGTGTTCATTGATGCTGGCGAATTTCGCTTCAAATGGGAGCGCCACAACGAGTTCTCGAGCTACACCTTCTTCCGCAAGAGCCAGGGCGGCGAGTTGGCCGACGACTTCGCGCTGCAAGTGGTCCCGGCCGACTGGCGCAGCAACATCCCCGGCCAGTTGATCACCGCCACTCATGTACTGGTGCGCCCTTCCAGCGAAGTCGGCCCCGAGGCGCTGGTGGCAAAGCACCTCGCCGGCACCACCCAGATGGTGGTCTCGAAAATCTCGCATGGTGCGGGCTGGGTGTTCACCGATTTCCGCATCACCGAAGGCTTTTCGCGCTTTCTGGTCGTCAATGATTCGCTCACGCCGCGCCAGGTGGGCCGTACCGTGCAGCGCCTGGTGGAGATCGAGACCTACCGGGTGATCGCCCTGCTGTCGTTCCCCGTCGCCAAGCAAGTCGCCCGCTTGCTGTCGCGTGCGGAGGACGAGCTGGCCGACTTGGTGCATCGCATGAGCCGTACGGAAACCTCCGAAGGCGAGCACAAGGTACTCGGCCGCCTGACCAAACTGGCGGGAGACGTCGAACAATCCGTCGCCAAGCACACCTATCGTTTCGGCGCCGGCGCGGCGTATTACGGGCTGGTGCGCGCGCGAATCGAAGAATTGCGCGAGATTCGCGTCACGGGCTTTCCCACGCTGCGTGAGTTCATGGAGCGCCGCCTCACGCCCGCCATGGACACCTGCGCCACCATCGCTCGGCGCCAGGAAGACCTGTCCGGTCGCATCGCGCGCAATGCGCAACTGCTGCGCACGCGCGTGGAAGTCGAGCTGGAGCGTCAGAACCAGCAACTGCTCGAGCAAATGAACCGCCGCGCAAAGCTGCAACTGCGCCTGCAGGAGACAGTCGAGGGGCTGTCCGTGGTGGCGATCACTTACTACGGCTCGCAGCTCGTGAACTACGTGGTCAAAGGCTTCGAACCGCAGCGCCTGCCGGCCACGCCCGAAACCATCACCGCAATCGCGATTCCGGTCATTGCCGGCCTCGTGTTTCTCAGCCTGAGGCGCATGCGCAAGCGCCTTGCCGCCGAAAATGGCGGCTCTCACGTGTAACCCGCGTGGGCCGGCTACGCTAGCTTGTGACGGGCTCGGTGCGGCGCTCCCCAGGGCGCGCTTTCGAGCAGCGTTTTCGCTCGCCACTCCTGCCGTGCAGCACGCGTATAATTCCGCCTTTTCGCCCAACCGGAGTCTTGCGCCGTGGCCACCCCGATGTTCAATTCGTCGATCACCAGCCTGCCGTTGATCGGTCGCGGCAAAGTACGCGACATCTATGCAGTGGGCGACGACAAACTGCTGATCGTCACCACCGACCGTCTGTCGGCCTTCGACGTCGTGCTGCCCGACCCGATTCCCGACAAGGGCCGCGTACTCACCGCCACGGCCTCGTTCTGGTTCGAAAAACTCGCGCGCATCGTGCCCAACCAGCTCACCGGCATCAACCCGGAAAGCGTGGTTACCGAAGACGAGCGTGAGCAGGTGCGCGATCGCGCGCTGGTGGTCAAACGCCTCACGCCGCTCCCCATCGAAGCCGTGGTGCGTGGTTACCTCAGCGGTTCGGGCTGGAACGACTACAAGGCCAACGGCTCGGTGTGCGGCATTGCGCTGCCGCCCAACCTCAAGCAGGCCACGCAACTTCCGCTGCCGCTGTTCACCCCCGCCACCAAAGCAGACGTGGGTGACCACGACGAGAACATCTCGTTTGCCCAGGCCTGCGCGGCCTGCGATAAGGCGCTGGCAGGCGTACTCGCGGGCACCGGCAAGACCGGCACGCAGCTCGCCGAGCAGGCTCGCCAGGTTGCCATTGCCTTGTACATGGAAGCGGCGTTCCACGCCCAGAAGCGCGGCATCATCATTGCCGACACCAAGTTCGAATTCGGCGTGGACGCGGCCGGCACGCTGCACCTGATCGACGAAGCCCTGACACCGGATTCGTCGCGCTTCTGGCCCGCCGACAGTTATCAGGTGGGCATCAGCCCGCCCTCTTTCGACAAACAGTACGTGCGCGATTACCTCGAGACGCTCGACTGGAACAAGAAGGCTCCGGGCCCGACCCTGCCGCCCGAAGTCATCGCCGGCACCGCCGCCAAGTATCGCGAAGCCTACGAGCGCCTGACCGGCAACACGCTGGGCGAATGAGCCTCTCGGCATCCGGCCGCAATCTCGCCCTCGGGGTGGTGATTGCGGCCTACATGCTTTCCTTCTTCCACCGCTTTGCCCCGGCCGGCATCGCGAGCGACCTCGCAGCCGCCTTCCAGACCTCCGCCGCCTCACTCGGCGTGCTCGCAGCAACCTTCTTCTACGTCTATGCGCTGGTGCAGATTCCCACGGGAATTCTGGTGGACACCGTCGGCCCGCGCCGCACGCTGCTGGCCGGCGGCGTGCTTGCCGCTGCCGGCAGCCTGATCTTCGGCCTGGCAAGCGACCTGGGCCTGGCCATGCTCGGTCGCACCGTCATCGGCTTGGGGGTGGCCGTGGTGTTCGTCGCCATGCTCAAGCTGATTGCGCTGTGGTATCCCGAAAACCGCTTCGCGAGCATCGTCGGTCTCACCCTGCTGCTCGGCAACGCCGGCTCGATGCTGGCCGGCACACCCCTGGCGACGTTGTCCGAAATGGCCTCGTGGCGTGCCGTGTTCCTGGGCACCGCATGCATCTCGCTGGCGCTGACCCTTGCCATCTGGGCACTCGTGCGCGACGCGCCACGCACCGCCGCGGCGCCTGTCGACCGCCGCAGCATTGTCGAAGGGCTGATGACGGTGCTGCGCAACCGCTTCACGTGGCCGGCCGTGATGGTCAATTTCGGCATCTGCGGCAGTTTTTTCGCATTCGGCGGGCTGTGGGCCACGCCGTATCTGATGTCGGTGCACGGCCTTTCACGCATCGGCGCAGCAAACCACATCTCGCTGTATTTCGGCGGCTTCGCCGTGGGCTGCCTGATGATCGGAACCCTGTCCGACCGTCTCGGCGTGCGCAAGCCGGTGCTGTTCGCTGCGGGCCTGGCGTACTGCGCACTTTGGCTGGTGTGGCTGTCGGGCGTGCGCATGCCGCTGGCCACAAGCCTCACGCTATTCACGCTGATGGGCGTCTGCGCCGCAGCCTTCATGCTGTCATGGGCCTGCGCCAAAGAGGTCAATCCGCCGCAGCTCTCGGGCATGAGTACCAGCATCGTGAACATGGGCGGCTTTGTCGCCACCGCGCTGCTGCAACCGCTGGTCGGGCTGATCATGGATCACGGCTGGGGCGGTGAGGTCGTTGCGGGCGTGCGCCAATATGCGCCCGAGGCCTTCACGCCCGCCCTGGCATTGCTCGCCGCGACCGCCGCTTGCGGCACTGTGGCAGCGGTGTTCCTGCGCGAAACGCGCTGCCGCAACCTGTGGCGGCCGCAAACCTGACTCGCATTTTTAGGGTCGCGCGGCTGACATTCGCGATCTATGCTGAAAGTGAGGCGCCTGGCCCGTTCAGACGCCTGCAGTGGTTCCCTTCGAGTCTCAGGTTCAGGAGGAAAGCGCCATGGATCAGCCGCTCAAGTCACTCGACCAACACTTTCAGATGCCTACCGTTCGCGAGATTGATCCGGCGCGACCTTTCAAATGGCTGCGCATGGGCCTGCAGGATCTGCTCGATGATCCATTGCCCAGCCTGACCTATGGCGTGCTGTTCGCGCTGGTCGGCGCAGTGATCTTCTCCTTCGTCAATCACAATCCGTCGCTGTTCATGACGGCCGCCACCGGCTTTCTGCTGGTCGGCCCGATCACCGCTGCGGGGCTGTACGAAATCGCCCGCCGCGAAGAACAAGGTGAAGTGATCGGCTTCATGGCGTCCTTGCGAGGCCTGCGCGCGCACGCCGAGCAACTCATGCAGTTCGGCCTGTTCCTGGCCATCATGCTGGTGGTGTGGGAGCGCATGTCGGCCATCCTGTTTGCGCTGTTCGACCACGGCGACACGGCCGTGGTGAGCTTCTTCTTCCGCGACATTTTCCTGTCCGGCGCGCATCTGGACTTCGTGGCGGCCTACATCGTGGCCGGCGGCGTGCTGGCTGCGCTGGTGTTCGCGCTGTCCGCGGTGGCCATCCCGATGCTGATGCATCGCGACACCGACATCGTGACCGCGATGATGTCCAGCGCCCGCGCGGTGCTCGGCAACCTGCGCGCCATGGTGCTGTGGGCGGCCCTCATCGCCGGGCTCATCGCCATCGGCTTTGCGACGATGATGATCGGCATGGTCGTGATCCTGCCAGTGTTGGGCTTCGCCAGTTGGCACGCCTACCGTGACTTGATCGAATAGTCAGCGGGCACACTTGCCCACTGCGGGGGTCGGCCGCCCCTCGGCCGACCTGCCCGGTTAGAATGGGACTGCGAACCGTCGCCCCGTGTGGCGGTCGCAGTCTGTCTGTTTGCACCATTCGCCGAGGCCCCATGACCAACCCGCTGCTCGATTTCACTGCCCTTCCCCGCTTCGATTCGATCCGCCCGGAGCATGTCGAACCCGCGATTCGCGAACTGATCGCCGAGAACCGCGCGCTGATCGACGCCAAAGTGTCGGATACCGTCGCGCCCACATGGGACGACTTCGTTGCGCCGCTGACCAAAGCCGGCGAACGCCTCGGCCGCGCCTGGGGCGTCGTCGGCCACCTGCACAGTGTCTTCGACGTGCCGGAATGGCGCGAGGCGTACAACCACATGCTGCCGGATATCTCCAGCTTCTATGCCGACATCGGCCAGAATCTGGCGCTTTTCGAGAAGTACAAAGCGCTGCGTGAAAGCGCTGAATACGCCACCTTGTCGCCGGTGCGCCAGCGCATTCTCGATCACGAAGTGCGCGACTTCCGCCTCGCCGGCGCCGAATTGCCGGACGGCGACAAACCTCGCTTCAAGCAGATTCAGGAAGAACAGTCCGCCCTGGCCGCGAAGTTCTCCGAGAACATTCTCGACGCCACCAACGCCCACGCCGAGTGGATCAACGACGAAGCCGACCTCGCAGGTCTGCCTGCCGACGTCGTGGCTGCTGCACGCGCCTCGGCCGAGAAGGCTGGCAAGCCAGGCTGGAAATTCACCTTGCACATGCCCTCGTATCTGCCGGTGATGCAGTACGCCGACAACCGCGCGCTGCGCGAGCGCATGTACCGCGCCTACGCCACACGCGCCTCGGAGTTCGGCCCGAGCGAGATCGACAACGGCCCGCTGATCGGCCGCATTCTGGCCCTGCGTGCAGAAGAGTCGAAGATGCTCGGCTACGCCAATTTCGCCGAGGTTTCGCTGGTGCCGAAAATGGCCAATTCGCCGGCCGAAGTACTCGACTTCCTGCACGAGCTCGCCGCCAAGGCCAAACCGTTTGCCGAGCGGGATCTGGCCGAACTGCGTGATTTCGCCGTGCGCGAACTAGACCTTGCCGAAATGCAGCCGTGGGATGTCGGCTACGCCTCCGAGAAACTGCGTGAATCGCGCTACGCCTTCTCGGAGCATGAGGTGAAGCAATACTTCCCCGAGCCGCGCGTGCTCGACGGCTTGTTCGGCGTCGTCCAGCGCCTCTACGGTGTCACCATTTTTCCCGATCAGGCGCCCACCTGGGATGCCGACGCGCGCTTCTTCCGCATCGAACGCCAGGGCAGCACCATCGGCCACTTCTACCTCGATCTGCATGCACGCGAAACCAAACGCGGCGGGGCCTGGATGGATTCCGCACGCAGCCGCATGAAGGTGCGCGAAGGCGTGCAAACCCCCGTGGCCTACCTGGTGTGCAATTTCTCCGGCCCCTCCGGGGGCAAGCCGGCGACGTTCAGTCACGACGACGTGCAGACGCTGTTCCACGAGGCCGGCCATGGCCTGCATCACCTGCTCACGCAGATCGACGAAGTGGCGGTGTCGGGCATTCACGGCGTGGAGTGGGATGCCGTCGAGCTTCCCAGCCAGTTCATGGAAAACTTCTGCTGGGAGTGGGACGTGCTGAGCGACATGACCGCTCACGTCGATACCGGCGAGCCGCTGCCCCGCGCGCTGTATGACAAGATGATTGCCGCACGCAATTTCCAGAGCGGCATGCAGACCGTGCGCCAGATCGAATTCTCGCTGTTCGACCTGCTGATTCACAGCCAACTCGAACCGCAGGGCGAACGCGTCCCCATCGAAGCCGTCATGGCCGTGCTGGCCGACGTGCGCCGCGAGGTCGCCGTGCTCACGCCGCCGGACTGGAACCGTTTCCCGCACAGCTTCTCGCACATTTTCGCGGGCGGCTACGCAGCCGGCTATTACAGCTACAAGTGGGCAGAGGTACTGTCGGCCGACGCATTCGAAGCCTTCGAAGAGGCCGGTTCGGCCGGCGGCTCGCTGCTCGACCCGACCACCGGCGAGCGCTTCTGGCGCGAAATCCTGTCGGTCGGCGGCAGCCGCCCGGCCATTGAATCCTTCAAGGCTTTCCGTGGCCGCGAGCCCAAGGTGGACGCATTGCTGCGCCACAGTGGCATGGTGGCGGCGTGAAGATCGTCAGCTGGAACGTCAATTCGCTGAAAGTGCGCCTGCCGCACGTGCTCGACTGGCTGGAAGCCAACCAGCCCGACGTGCTCGGGCTGCAGGAGCTCAAATGCGAGGACAAGGGCTTTCCACTGGCCGAGTTGGAGGCCGCTGGCTACCGCGCAGTATTCAACGGCCAGAAGACCTACAACGGGGTGGCACTGCTCACACGCGGTGAGGCGCACGACGTGGTGCGCGACATTCCAGGCTTCGCCGACGAGCAAAAACGCATCATCGCCGCCACGGTGGATGGCGTGCGCGTGGTGTGTGGCTATTTCCCCAACGGGCAGGCGGTCGGCTCGGACAAGTTCGAGTACAAGCTGAGGTGGCTTGAGGCCCTCACCGCCTGGCTCAAAGCGGAAATCGCCAACCACCCGCAGCTCGCGCTGATCGGCGATTTCAACATCGCCCCCGAAGACCGCGACGCCCACCCCGAATGGAATGACGAAATCCACGTCTCCGAGCCCGAGCGTGCCGCCTTTTACCGCCTTGAGGCCTTGGGCCTTAAAGACGCCTTCCGCCTGTTTCCTCAGCCCGAGAAGAGCTTCTCGTGGTGGGATTACCGCATGGGCGCATTCCGACGCAATTTCGGGCTGCGCATCGATCACATTCTCGTCACGCCTGCTCTGGCGGAGCGCTGCACCGCCTGCGCCGTAGACAAAACCCCGCGCAAACTCGAACGCCCCTCCGACCACGCACCGGTGGTGGCCGACTTCAAACTCTGAGGCGCCTCGAAGCGCCCTGCCTGGAGACAAACAACATGACCAAGAACATCGGATCAATCGACAAGACCATTCGCGTCGTCCTCGGCCTCACGCTGATCGCCCTCGCGATCATGGGCGTCGGCGCACCGTGGACCTGGATCGGGGTACTGCCGCTGATCACTGGCCTGATGGGCACCTGCCCGGCCTACACGCTGTTCGGCTGCAATACCTTCCCGAAGGATTGACGCCCCCTGAAGCGCTGGGGCCGCGCCGCACGATGCAATACGGCCTCAACGCACGGTCACCCTCTGCCGTCTTCCGCCAACAAACCATAGAGGGCTGAGTCCGAAACCACACCGTTGATTTCCCAACGCTGCCTCAACACCCCCTCCCTCACGAAACCAAGGCGCTCCAATGCTCTGGCAGACGCCACATTCAGCGGGTCGATCTCGGCCTCGACGCGACGCAAACCCAAGGTATCGAACGCATACTGCAGCAACGCCCGCGCAGCTTCTACCGCGTACCCCTTGCCCCAATGCTGGCGTGCCACACCGAAGCCGATCTCGGCCCGCTTCGACTCTGCCGCGTAATTGAACAACATGCACTTCCCGAGCAGCCGCCCGGAGTCCTTGTCTGCAAGCCCGAGCGTCATGGCGCGGCCACACTTCATGGCTTCGGAGCTCTCCTTCAAGAAAGTGTGTGCTTCATCCACGGTAGCCCAGGGGGCCGTGTTCCAGTACCTCATCACCTCGTGATCCGAGAAAATCTCAAACAACCGCGACGCATCCTCCAAGCGCAACGGACGCAGCCTGAGGCGCTCCGTCTCGATCACCGGATGAAACTCTTCATTCATTGAAACCCCTCATCCAAAAGGCTGTAGCGCCGAGAGGGATGTAGCGGCGTCCGGCTACACCACCCCCTGGATCAACGCACCAACAAGCCGAAGCTCAACAACAAGGAAAGCCCGGCCAGCCCCAACGCTGCGATGACCATGGTTTTGTACGCAGCCATCTCCTTGCGACCTTCCTCGGCGGCAACCTCCAGCCCTTGCACCACTTGCTGCAATTTCTCGGCAAGCACGTGGATCGACTCCGCATTCTGCGTCGCCGCCTTCTGCAGTTCGCTGATCTGTTTCGCCATGACGGGCAGGCTTTTGGCGCTTTCCGCGGGCTTGGACGTGAACGCCGGGATGGCGGCGGTCGCCACCTGCGCGAGGTAGGGCGCAACCGCCTTGATGATCGGCAGTATTTGAATTGCCATGAGACCCCCTTGAAAAGCGGATGAAGAGGTCGTTTGAGACGAGCCGGCGCCGATCCGTTCCTGCAGGACGAGCGGACCGGGCCTTACTTGGCCGAAACGTGATTGGCGAGGGCGATGTAATCGGCCACCGTCAGGCGCTCGCCGCGCAGGCCGGGATCAATGTCGAGAGCCTGAAAGTCAGCGTCATCGAGAAACTCGCGCAAGGTGTTGCGCAAGGTCTTGCGCCGCTGGCCAAAGGCCGCGGCCACGATGCGGCCGAACAAGTCTTCGTCAGCCGGGCGCGGGCGGTCTCCAGGTAGCGGTACCAGACGCACGATGCTGGACACCACTTTGGGTTCGGGCTTGAATGCGCCGGGCGGCACATCGAACAGGTGAGCCATGGCGAAGCGCATCTGCAGCATGACCGAGAGCCGTCCGTAATCAGGCGTATCCGGCTCCGCCACCATGCGCATCACGACCTCTTTCTGCAGCATGAAATGCATGTCGCGCACGCCTTCGGCGAAGGTGGCGAGGTGAAACAGCAGGGGCGTGGAAATGTTGTACGGCAGGTTGCCCACCACGCGCAGGCTCGGACCAAGGGTCGCGAAGTCGAAGGCCAGCGCGTCACCCTCATGGATGGTCAGACGGTCGGTGCTGTAATTCTGCTTGAGGCGCGTGATGAGATCGCGGTCGATCTCGACGACATGCAGATGCCCCAGGCGCTCGACGATCGGCGCCGTCATGGCGCCCAGACCGGGGCCGATCTCCGCCATGGTTTCGCCTGGCTGCGGACGAATCGCGTCAACGATCTTGCGAATGATGTTGGGGTCGGACAGGAAGTTCTGGCCGAAGCGTTTGCGTGCTCGATGCTCAGACATGACGACGTCCAGCGATTTCAACAGCCAGCTCGAAGGCGGCAAACAGGCTACCCGGATCGGCTTGCCCACTGCCGGCTAAGTCAAGGGCAGTGCCATGGTCGACCGAAGTGCGCACGATCGGAAGGCCGAGCGTGACATTCACGCCGCCACCAAAGCTCGCATGCTTGAGCACCGGCAAACCCTGATCGTGGTACATGGCCAACTGCGCGTCGCCGTGCTCGAGCGTATGTGGAACGAACAGCGTATCGGCCGGCAGCGGGCCGATCAGGTTCATGCCTTGGTCGCGCAAACGTGCCAGCACCGGTTCGATGACGTCGATCTCCTCACGCCCCATGTGCCCGCCCTCCCCCGCATGGGGATTGAGGCCGGCGACCAGAATACGCGGCGTCGCGATGCCGAACCGCCCGACCAGGTCGCGATGCAGGATGCGAATGGTTTCTTCCAGCGCCTCGCGCGTGATCGCCGCAGGCACCTGTGCCAGCGGCAAGTGTGTGGTGACCAATGCAACGCGCAAACCGCCGCCAACGAGCATCATCACCACCTTCGAGGTGCCGGTGCGCTCTGCGAGGTATTCGGTATGGCCACTGAAGGGGATGCCGGCATCGTTGATGACGGCTTTATGCACCGGCGCGGTCACCATGGCGGAAAACTCACCGGCAACACAGCCGTCGATGGCACGGTCAAGCATGGCAAGCACGTGCACGGCATTGGCAGGATCCACCCTGCCCGCGTGACATGACGTCACGAGCGGTACGTGCAACACGTCGAGGACACCTGGCGCAGGCGGCACGCCAGCGCGATAGGCACGCACTTCGACCTGACCGGCCAGCGCCCCGAGACGCTGTTGCTGAAGCTGAAGGTCTCCGATCACGACCGGATGAGCGGCCCAGCCTCGCAGGGCGAGGTGGGCACACAATTCGGGACCGATACCTGCCGGCTCTCCCGCCGTGACGGCAATGACAGGCCCGGAAGCGGCCATTATTCCCGGCCCAGGCGAATCTCGACGTAGGTGGAATCGCGCAGTTCGCGCAACCAACTGTCGTAGGCTTCCTCGGCTTTGCGCTCGCGCAGGGCGTTACGCGCCAGAGCACGGGTGCGCTCGTCGCTCACGTCTTGCACGCGGCGCTCAAGCACCTGAATCAAGTGCCAACCGAACGGCGAACGCACCGGCTGGCTCACCTCGTCGATGACCAACGCATCCATGGCGCGCTCAAACTCGGGCACAGTGTCACCGCGATACACCCAGCCCAGGTCGCCCCCACGCGCCGACGACATGTCGTCGGAATGCACCTTCGCAAGCTCTTCAAAGCTCTCGCCGTATTCGATACGCTCCCGCAAGGCCAACAGGCGAGCCTCGGCTTCGGCGTCGGGCAACACCTCCGACGTGCGCAGCAGAATGTGACGGGCACGCGTCTGATCGACCTGAGCATCCATCTGCACACCGCCGCCACGCATGTCGAGCAGCTTGACCACGTGCAGGCCAGCCGCACTGCGCATAACCGGCGAGACCTCACCCGGCTTCAGATTACGCACGGCATCGGCGAACAATGCCGGCAGACGATCACGCGCTCGCCAGCCCAGCACGCCACCATCGGTAGCATCCTGCGAATCCGACAGTTCCACGGCGAGTTGCTCGAAGGGCTCGCCGGCGGCGTTGCGACTGAGCACGCTTTCGGCCTTCCTCTCGAGCTCGCGGAACTCGCTCTCGCGGACGTTCTCGGGCACACGAATCAGCACGTGAGCGACCAACACCTCGCTGCCGGTGAAGGCGTCGGGGTTGTTGGCGATGAAGTTGTCGATCTCGGCATCGGTAACCACGACCTTGCTGTCGACTTCGGATTCACGCAACCGCGTAACCAGAATCTCGTTGCGTAGATTGTCCCGGAAGGCCTCCCAAGAAATCCCTTCGGCGTCGAGCGCCTGACGCAACTCCGGTTCGCTCAGGCCGTTATTCTGGGCAACCCGGCCGATCGCGCGAGTCATGGTGGCTTCATCCACCCGAATCCCGGCTTCGCGCGCCGCCTGCAGCTGAGCGCGCTCGAGAATCAAACGCTCGAGCACTTGCTCTTCGAGCACATTGCGCGGAGGCAGCTCGATGTTCTGGCGCCGGAGTTGCGCGACCGCCCGCTCAAGCGCGGCGCGCATCTGGACAAAGGTGATGACCTCATCCCCCACGACCGCAACAACACGGTCTACCGGGAGAGCCCGCTGGGCGGACACGTGGCCGGCGTACAGCATGCCGACCAGGCATGCCCCGACAACGGTACTGAGAAAACGCACGGAAACAGCTTGAATGTTCATTGGAAACAGCAACCTGGCTAAGCCTTAATTACCGAAATACGGATCGGCGACCGACTCGGTGATCACGCCGTAACCCGGCACGCTACGCCGGATGAGGCTGCTCGGGTTCGAGCCGATGCCACCAAGCCCCGTCAGCTCGAGCTGGAAGAACAGCGCATTGGTGACGTCGTTCGGATTGATTGCAAAACGATGCATGGCCGTGCGCAACGCCCAGCAACCGCAACGGCTGACGTATTCGACGCCGAGCAGCGCCTCGGTGGTGCGTTTTTCTTCGAGCGAGCGGGTGACTCGGCCTACACCATACCAGCGTCCGCCGAGCGGCCACTGCCCCGACAAATCGATGTTACGCAAATCGTCGCTTGTACCGTCGCCGCGCAGAAAGCGGTAACCGAGGTTGAGCACCTTGAGGTGCTCGGGCTGATAGCGCAAACGCGCATTGGCACGCTGGGTGTTGCCCTGTTCAGGGCTGTACTGTGTCGCGAGATCGAGCGAGACCGATTGCGATACGCGCCCGAAGAACGATGCCAGCATGTCGGTACGGCTGAAATCGCTGAGCGTTTCACCCGGCAGCCCGACGCGGCGATCTTCACGGTGGAAACGCTGCCCCACCGTGGCGCGCATACGCTCGATACCCGTATCGTTCTCAATGAAACGGGTCGTCACAGCCGCCGTCAGCTGATCGGCATCCCCAATTCGGTCGATACCGGAATAACGGTTTTCGTGGAAAATCTGGGCAAAGCCGAAGTCGTAGCGCGAAGTATCGAAAATCGGAATGTCACTCTGATCTTCATACGGGATGCGCACGTAATACAGGCGCGGCTCCAGGGTTTGCAGCGTATTGCGGCCGAACAGGGTGGAATCGCGGTCGAAATACATGCCGGCATCGACCGAGAAGATCGGCAGCGTGCGCGTAATGCCGGTCGGGCCACCGGGCGTGAACGGGCCATCCAGGTCGTAACGCGTGTAATGGGTGCCGATCTTCGGCTTGATGTACCAACCCGGCTGCCGGAAATTGAGCGCGATTTGCGGGTAGACGCTGATACGTTTGCCTTGCTGGAACGCATCGTCGCGGTGCTGGAAATTTACGTATTCACTCTCAAAGGCAAATTCCAGCCCGCCCGGCAAATCAGAGCGGAGCGCGTTCAACGTGAGCTGCGGCAAGCGCTTGTACGGCGCGTCGATCCCATCACCCAAGGTCTGATAGCTCTGCGCAAGTGCAGAGGCATTCCACCAGCCACCCGAATAATCGAGACGCCCTTCACGCAGCAGGTTGCGACGTGACGTGACCTGCAAGGTCGAACTCAGGTCTTCGAAGTACTCGTCGTCGGTGGCGCCGTTGAAGTTCACCGACGCACGCAAGCGGTCCGTCAGCAAGTGGCGGTGCTGGATCGATGCCAGACCACGCGACTCGCCGGTGATGCGGTCATTCGCCAACCACTCGAAACGCGAAACACCTTCGGAGCGCTCGGTGAGGTAGCGCATCTCAGCGCCCAGCTGGAGGCCACGCTTGGACATCAGGCGCGGCACCAGCGTCGCATCGTAGTTGGGTGCGATATTCCAGTAATACGGTACAGAGGAGTCGAAGCCGGTGTTATCGGAAACCCCCACCGTCGGCACCAGGAAGCCGGACTTGCGTTGCGGCCCGAGCGGAAAGCTCATGCTCGGCATGTACAACAGCGGCAGCCCCTTGAACACCAGCGAAGTGCCTTTGGCCACACCCACCTGGGAGTCGTAGTCGAGTTCGATCGAGCGGGCACGGATGAACCAGTCGTTGCTCTCGGGCTCGCACGTGGTCCAGGTTGCGTCGTCCATCGCGTACTGGTTCTCACCCTCGAGACGGATCATCGACGCCTCACCCCGGCTGGTGACGGTGCGCTCGACGCCGGTGTCGCGTGAAACCGACTTGACTGCAAACGCGTATTCGGGCGCAACGAACTCGCCGGTTTGCTCGAAAACCACCAGCCGCCCGCGCTCACTGGTCATGACATCGTCGCCACGCTCAAGGCGGACGTTGCCCTCGACCTGGATTTCATCGGTCAATTCGTTGTACGTGAGACGATCGGCGGTGAGGGTCAGATCTTCACGGACGATTTCAGCCTGCCCTTCGGCGACCACGTCGACCGAGCGCAGTCCCCGGATGCTGTCCGCACGCACCGTGGTCTCGCCATCGCTGATTTCGGGGCGCTGGCCCACTCCCGGCGCAACGCCGCGCGAAGAGGTCGGGGCGACCGCAGCCCCGCTGGCGGCATTGCTCGCAGCGGGGACCGGCGCAACAATGGCACGACCGCCAAGCAAGGCAGGGTCGACACGCAGCGGCGCCATGGTGCCGGCGTGAGCCAAACCCGGAAAAGAGAGCAACAGCAGAGCCAGAAACTTCGGCCGCCGGCGTTCAAAAGTGTTGTCGCGCAAGCGCTCCCTCATCTTGCTCATGTTCGGTCTGGCCGGGCCCTTTGATAAACTCGCAAAATTCTACACCAGCAATGCGGGGAACCCGTGCAAAGACGCGCTCGGCTTGAAACTTGGCTTGCCTCCGTGCTGCCTGGACGGAACATCGAACTGAGCGTCGCTTCAGCCGACGCCAGCTTCCGCCGCTATTTCCGCGTGAATGCAACGGAAAACACCCCCAGCCTGATCGCGATGGACGCCCCGCCCGAGCACGAAGACTGCCGCCCGTGGCTGACTATCGCCAAGCTGTTCGCAGCCACCGGCGTGCATGTGCCGCAGATCGTCGCGGAGAATCTCGACGAAGGCTTCATCCTGATGTCGGATCTCGGCAACACCACGTATTTGCAGGCGCTCACGCCGGACAATGCTCCGGGGCTGTATGCCGAAGCGCTCGGCAGCCTGATTGCCATTCAGCAGGCGAGCCGAGCCGACGCTCTGCCCGAGTATTCGCGTGAGATGCTGGAGCGCGAGATGCGGCTGTTCGAAGAGTGGTACGTCGGGCGGCATCTGGGCGTGGAGCTCGACGAAGCCGGCCGCAACGCGCTCGAAAAAGTGTATCGCCGGGTACTGGAGGTCAATCTGGCTGAACCGCGCGTGTTCGTGCACCGCGACTATCACTCGCGCAACCTCATGAGGCTGGACGCGGGCAACCCGGGCATCATCGATTTCCAGGACGCGGTGTATGGGCCCATCAGCTACGACCTCGTGTCACTGTTGAAGGACGCCTACATTCACTGGGAGGAATCCTTCGAACTGGACATGCTGATCCGCTACTGGGAAGCCGCCCGCCAGCTCGGCCTGCCGGTGCGCGCCGACTTCCCAGACTTTCATCGCGATTACGAATGGATGGGCGTGCAGCGCCATCTCAAGGTGATGGGCATCTTCGCGCGCCTCGCTCACCGCGACGGCAAGACCGGCTACCTCAACGACATCCCCGTGGTGCGCATGCATCTGCGACGCGTGTGCGCCCGCTACCGTGACCTCAAGCCCTTGCTCAACCTGCTCGACCGGCTCGAGCCCGAGGCCGTGGCCGTCGGCTACACCTTTTGAGCGAGCACCCCATGCGCGCGATGATCCTCGCGGCGGGGCGCGGCGAGCGCATGCGCCCGCTCACCAACCACGCACCCAAGCCCTTGCTCGAAGCCGGCGGCAAGCCGCTCATCGTCTGGCAGATCGAACGGCTGCGCGCGGCCGGCATCACTGAAATCGTCATCAACCACGCCTACCTCGGCCACATGATCGAGGCCGCCCTCGGCGACGGTTCGGCGCTGGGTGTCTCGATACGCTATTCACCCGAAGCCGTCGCACTCGAAACCGCCGGCGGCATCCGTCAGGCCCTGCCGCTGCTGGGCGACGGGCCGTTCATCGTCGTCAACGGCGACGTCTTCAGCGATGTTGACCTGGCCGCCGTTCGCGCAGCCGCCGAGCTGCTGCGCACAAACGGCGACCAGGCCCATCTGGTACTGGTAAGCAACCCCGAGCACAATCCGAACGGCGACTTCGCGCTGCAGGGGAGCCGCATCGTCGAGCACGCCCCCGCGCTGACGTTCTCCGGCGTCGGCGCCTACCATCCGGCGCTGTTCGCCGACGTCCCGACCGGGCAGCCAGCCAAGCTCGCACCGCTGCTGCGGGCCGCAATCTCGCAGGGCCACGTCGGCGGCACACACCACGCAGGCAGCTGGATGGACGTCGGCACGCCGCAGCGGCTCGAGGAACTCGACCAGCAACTGCGCGTCTCTGGCAGACCCTGACTTCCGTTTACCATGCCCGGGGCCAACCTGCGGCCCTCGCAGCGGTGCCATAATCACAGCATGAACACCGTAACCACCGACCTCCGCCCCGACATCGCGCCCTTCCGCAGCCGCCGCGAACGCCTGATGGCGCGCATGCAAGCCGCAGGCGGTGGCGTAGCCGTGCTCGCCACCGCGCCCGAGCGGTCGCGCAACCGCGACACGCACTACCCCTATCGCTACGACAGCTACTTTCACTACCTCACTGGTTTCGGCGAACCCGAAGCCATCGTGGTGCTGATCGCCGGCGCCACGCCGAAGAGCGTACTGTTCTGTCGCAGCAAGGATGAAGAGCGCGAGATCTGGGACGGCCGTCGCTGGGGCCCGGAAGCAGCGCGCGAGGCTTTCGGCTTCGATGAAGCCTGGCCAGTCGACGCCTTCGACGCCAAGCTGCCGGAGCTTCTTGCCGATCAACCTCTGCTGTGGTGCGGTTTTGGCTACGACGATAACTGGGACAGCCGCATCACGCGCGCCCTCAACGCCGTGCGCGCCAAGACCCGCGCAGGCTCGACCGCACCGCACAGCATTCGCGATGCGCTGGCCGAGCTCGACGAGATGCGCCTTATTAAAGACGCTTCCGAAATCGCCATCATGCGCCGCGCGGGCGAAATCTCGGCCGAGGCCCACTGCCGCGCGATGCGCGCGAGCCGCCCGGGCCGTTTCGAGTACGAAATCGAAGCCGAACTGCTGCATGCCTTCCGCGCGGCGGGCAGCCCCTTCCCTGCCTATCCGTCCATCGTCGCCAGCGGCCCTAACGCCTGCATCCTGCATTACGTCGAGAACGACCGCCGCATACAGGACGGTGATCTGCTGCTGGTCGACGCGGGCTGCGAACTCGACGGCTACGCCTCGGATATCACCCGCACGTTCCCGATCAACGGTCGCTTCAGCGGCCCGCAGCGTGACGTCTACGAAATGGTGCTGGCCGCACAACACGCCGCCAAGGCCGAAGTCCGCCCCGGTCAGCACTGGAACGCCGCGCACGAAGCCGCCGTCGAAGTGCTCGCTCAAGGCATGCTCGACCTCGGCCTGCTGCAGGGCTCGCTCGACAGCGTGCTAGAACAAGGCAGCTACCGCCGCTTCTACATGCACCGCACCGGCCACTGGCTGGGCCGCGACGTGCACGACGCCGGTGAATACAAGCAGAACGGCGACTGGCGCTCGCTGCAGCCGGGCATGGTGCTCACCGTCGAGCCGGGCTGCTACATCCGCCCCGGCGAAGGCGTGCCGGAGGCGTTCTGGAACATCGGCATCCGCATCGAAGATGACGCATTGGTTACCGCCGACGGTTGCGAGTACCTCACCGAGGGCGTGCCGCGCGAAGTGGCCGACATCGAAGCGCTGATGCGCGACGGCAGGAATGGCTGATACCGATGTCCTGATCATCGGCGGCGGCCCTGCCGGCCTCGCGCTGGCACTCGCCTTGCGCGATTCCGGGAAGCACGTGGTGCTGGCCGACGCGCGAGCCCGCGAAGCCGTCACGAGCGATCCACGCGCACTGGCACTGGCTCACGGCTCGCAGCTCATTCTTGAACGCCTGGGTGTATGGCGCGAATTGAACGCCACCGCCATCGACACCATTCACGTTTCGCAACGCCACGCATTCGGCCGCACCGTGTTGCGCGCCAGCGAGCTCGGCGTCCCTGCGCTGGGCCACGTCGTTTCCGCCGGCGCACTCGCCGGCGCCTTGCGCAAGGCGGTGGAAGCCGCCGGAATCGAAGTGCGCGACAACACCCTCGTCAGCGACCTCATTCCCGCGACGGATTCGATCCAGGCGGCACTCAACGATCACGACGCCCTCACCGCCCGCCTGGCCGTGCGCGCCGAAGGCAGCCCTGGCCAAGGCGACGAAATCCGCTCACGCGATTACGCACAGCACGCCCTCATCGCCACGGTACGCCCGCAAACCGGACACGCTCACACCGCCTTCGAGCGCTTCACCGCCGAAGGGCCGCTGGCCTTGCTGCCGTTTGGCGACGATTACGCCTGCGTGCTGGTGGTGTCCGAGCATAAAGCCGACCACTTGAGCACTCTCGACGACGCCAGCTACCTTGCACACCTGCAGGAGGCCATCGGCCACCGCACGCAACTCGCGGCGGTCGGCCCGCGCGTGCGCTACCCGCTGGCGCTGCGCTACCGTCAAAGCTCGGCAGCACAACGCACAGCCTGGATCGGCAACGCGGCACAGACACTGCACCCGGTGGCGGGCCAGGGTTTCAACCTTGCGCTGCGCGACGTGTTTACGCTGGCCATGGCCATTCGCGACGCCGCCGACGCAGGCGATGCATTGCTTCTTTCGGACTGGTCGCGCAGCCGCCGCCTGGATCGTACCGGCACCATCGGTTTCACGGACGGTCTGATCCGCGTCTTCGCCAACGATTGCGGCCCGTTGTCGGCGGCACGAGGACTCGGCCTGGCGGCGCTCGATATGTGCTCACCGCTACGCGGCTTCGTGGCGCGGCGCATGATGTTCGGCGCACGCGCCTGGCCCTGAGCCCGCTGCATCGCCGGCCAGCGCGGCCTTGGCAGAAAGCACTCTGCCGCAGCAGATCGAGGCTCGCTCAATCCCCTTGAACAGCCCCGTTTGTCGCTTCCTTGCACCAGGCAACGCGGCCAACCCTCTTCCTGCCCGCCGAAGTCCGCAAGCCGGGTGTCGCTTGAGGTAGAATGGCGCCCTTCCAGCCGTCCTCCGGATTTTCACGCCCATGCAGTTTGCCGGTTTCACTCTCCGCAACAACCTCTTCGTGGCACCGATGGCCGGGGTGACGGATCGTCCGTTCCGCCAGTTGTGCAAGAAGCTGGGCGCGGGCGTGGCCGTATCCGAAATGGTCACCTCCAACTCGCTGCTGTACGGCAGCGCCAAGACGCAGCGGCGCGCCAACCACGATGGCGAGGTCGACCCGATATCCGTGCAGATCGCCGGCGCCGATCCGGCCATGATGGCCGAGGCCGCCCGCTACAACGCCGACCGCGGTGCGCAGATCATCGACATCAACATGGGCTGCCCCGCCAAGAAAGTGTGCAACGTCATGGCCGGCTCGGCGTTGATGCAGGACGAGCCGCTGGTGGCACGCATTCTCGAAGCGGTGGTCAAGGCCGTGCCCGACACCCCGGTCACGCTCAAATTCCGCACCGGCTGGAACCGCGAGAACAAGAACGCACCGCTCATCGCGCGCATTGCCGAAGAATCCGGCATTCGTGGCATCGCCATCCACGGCCGCACGCGTGCCGATCAGTACACCGGTGACGCCGAGTACGACACCATCGCGCTGGTGAAAAGTCAGGTGGGCATTCCGGTCATCGCCAACGGCGACATCACCACGCCCGAAAAAGCCCGTTTCGTGCTCGAGTACACCAAGGCCGACGGCGTGATGATCGGCCGCGCGGCGCAGGGCCGCCCGTGGATTTTCCGCGAGATCGAGCACTTCCTGAACACCGGCGAGCACCTCCCCCCACCGCTGGTGACCGAGATTCACCGCGTGTGCCGCGAACACCTCGAAGACCTCTACGGCTTTTACGGTGAAGAGACCGGCCTCAAGGTCTCCCGCAAGCACATCTCCTGGTACACCAAGGGGCTCGAAGGCTCGGCGGCATTCCGCAAGATGATGAACACGTTGGGTGACATCCAGACCCAGACGGCCGCAGTGGACGAATTCTTCGGCCAGCTTGCCGAACGCGATGCCCGCCTGCGTTATGAAGAAGAACCTCC
Source organism: Pseudazoarcus sp. NS20 (assembly GCF_059703745.1). Lineage (NCBI taxonomy): Bacteria > Pseudomonadati > Pseudomonadota > Betaproteobacteria > Rhodocyclales > Zoogloeaceae > Pseudazoarcus > Pseudazoarcus sp. NS20. Next base: position 108,461 of record NZ_BAAKIY010000002.1, on the reverse strand, counting down.
GCAGGAGCTCGCCGCATGAGTCGCGAGAACGACATCTCCGAATCCGTGCATCGCACGCTGGACCAGTATTTTCGTGACCTGGATGGCGAAGAGCCGTCGGCGATCTACGACATGGTGATCCAGAACGTCGAACGCCCGATGCTGGCCTTCGTGCTCGACCGAGCCGGCGGCAACCAGTCGATCGCCGCACGCATGCTCGGCATCAACCGCAACACGCTGCGCCGCAAGCTCTCCGAGCACGACCTGCTGTAACTTCGCGCGTCGCCTTGACGCCACCCCCCTGCCTTTTTCTGCCGATCACATGAAAGCAACCCAAGCCCTACTGAGCGTCTCCGACAAACGTGGCGTAGTCGATCTTGCCCGTGAGCTGAACGCTCTGGGCGTCGCCCTGTTGTCCACCGGCGGCACCGCCGCGCTGCTGCGCGAAGCCGGCCTGCCGGTCACCGACGTCTCCGACCATACCGGCTTCCCCGAGATGCTTGATGGCCGCGTCAAGACGCTGCACCCCAAGGTGCACGGCGGCATCCTCGCGCGCCGCGACCTGCCCGAGCACCTCGACACCATCGCTGCGCATGGCATCACGCGCATTGATCTGGTGGTGGTGAACCTCTATCCGTTCGAGCAGACCAGCGCCAAGCCCGGCTGTACGCTGGAAGACGCCATCGAGAACATCGACATCGGCGGGCCAGCCATGGTGCGTGCCGCCGCCAAGAACCACGGTGACGCCGCTGGCGGCGTGGCCATCGTGACCGACCCGGACGATTACGGGCGCATCATCGACGAGCTCAAGGCCAACGCCGGCACGCTGTCGTACAAAACGCGCTTCGCGCTTGCGGCCAAGGCATACACGCACACTGCGCGCTACGACTCCGCCATCTCCAACTTCCTTACTTCGCTCACCGACGACGGCTCGCGCCAGACCTATCCGGAGCGCTTCCAGATCGCCTTCGACAAGGTGCAGGACCTGCGCTACGGCGAGAATCCGCACCAGAGCGCAGCCTTCTACCGCGAACCGAATGCGCCCGAGGGCAGCATCTCGCGGTACACCCAGCTGCAAGGCAAAGAACTGTCGTACAACAACATCGCCGACGCCGATGCGGCGTGGGAATGCGTCAAAGCCTTCGACACCGCTGCCTGCGTGATCATCAAGCACGCCAACCCGTGTGGCGTGGCGCTGGGAGTGAATGCGGCCGAGGCCTATGCCAAGGCCTTCCAGACAGATCCGACCTCGGCCTTCGGCGGAATCATCGCCTTCAATTGCGAGGTCGATCGCGCCACCGCCGAAAGCGTCTCGAAGCAGTTCATGGAAGTGCTGATCGCGCCGTCCTTTGCGGCCGATGCGCTCACATTGCTGGCAGAGAAGAAAAACGTGCGCGTACTGCAGTGCCCCCTCGGCAAAGCATCCGGCGCACGCGACTTCAAACGCGTCGGCGGCGGTTTGCTGGTACAGAGCGCCGATGAAGCCCATATCCAGATCGCGGACCTTAAAGTCGTCACCAAGCGTGCGCCCTCGCCCACCGAACTGGCCGACTTGCTGTTTGCATGGCGCGTAGCCAAATACGTCAAATCCAACGCCATCGTGTATTGCCGTGACGGCATGACGGTGGGCGTCGGCGCCGGCCAGATGAGCCGTGTGGATTCCGCCCGCATTGCCTCCATCAAGGCGGAGAATGCCGGGCTCGACATCCGCGGCTCGGTGGTGGCGTCGGACGCCTTCTTCCCGTTCCGTGACGGTCTCGACGTACTCGCCAACGCCGGGGCGACCGCTGTCATCCAGCCCGGTGGCTCAATGCGCGACGCCGAAGTCATCGCCGCGGCCGACGAACACGGCGTTGCAATGGTCTTCACCGGCTTCCGCCACTTCCGTCACTGATCGCCCCACAAACCTCAAGACAACAACGCGACGCCCAACATGAAAGTTCTCGTCATCGGCTCCGGAGGCCGCGAACACGCGCTGGCCTGGAAACTGGTTCAGTCCGGCAAGGTCACGCGCGTCGTGGTTGCGCCCGGCAACGCCGGCACACTGCTTGAGCCCCAAGTCGATACCGTCGCGGTCAGCGCGATCCCCGACCTCATCGAGCTCGCCCGCAAGGAAGAAGTCGCCTACACCGTGGTCGGTCCCGAAGCGCCGCTTGCAGCCGGCGTCGTCGATGCCTTCCGCGAAGCCGGTCTGCCGATCTTCGGCCCGGTCAAGGCGGCTGCGCAGCTGGAGTCCTCCAAGGACTTCGCCAAACGTTTCATGGCGCGTCACAACATTCCGACCGCCAAGTACGAAACCTTCTCCGATGCGCAAGCCGCACACGCGTACGTCGACCGCGAAGGCGCGCCCATCGTCATCAAGGCCGACGGCCTGGCGGCGGGAAAGGGTGTGGTCGTGGCGATGACGCTCGACGAGGCACATGCCGCCATCGACATGATGCTGCTCGACAACAAGATGGGCGACGCGGGCGCCCGCGTGGTGATCGAAGAATTCCTGCACGGCGAAGAAGCCAGCTTCATCGTCATGGCCGACGGCAGCAACGCGCTGGCGCTGGCCACCAGCCAGGATCACAAGCGCCTCAAGGACAACGACGAAGGCCCCAACACCGGCGGCATGGGCGCCTATTCGCCTGCCGCCATCGTCACGCCGGAAGTGCATGCCCGCGTGATGCGCGAGGTCATTTACCCGGTGCTGGCGGGCATGAAAGCAGAAGGCACGCCCTACACGGGGTTTCTGTATGCCGGCCTGATGATCGACGATGAAGGCCGTCCGCGCGTGGTGGAATTCAATTGCCGCATGGGCGACCCCGAGACGCAGCCGATCATGATGCGCCTCAAGAGCGAGCTCACCGATCTCATCGAAGCCGCGCTCGAATGCAAGCTCGACCTCGTCGAGGCCGAATGGGATCGCCGCTTCGCACTCGGCGTGGTGATGGCCGCCAGCGGCTATCCCGAACAGCCGCGCAAGGGCGACGTCATCACCGGCCTGCCCGCCGCCGCTACCGAAGATGCTCACGTGTTCCATGCCGGCACGGTCATGCAAGGTGATGATGTCGTCACCTCGGGCGGTCGCGTGCTGTGCGTCACGGCGCTGGGCGACAGCGCCCGCACGGCGCAGACCCGCGCCTACGCCATTGCCGACGCCATCCATTTCGACGGGGCTCAGTATCGCCGTGATATCGGCCACCGCGCTTTGGCGCGCAAAGGCTGAACACGTCGGTGATGGACACCACAGCAGTCAAGCATTACCTCACCGGCTTGCAGCAAAGCATCGTTGCAAGCCTCGAAGCCTTCGACGGCACCCCATTCCGCGCCGACGGCTGGGACCGTCCAGGCGGTGGGGGCGGCCTGACGCGCGTCATAGAAGAGGGTCGCTTCTTCGAGCGTGGCGGTGTGAACTTCTCGCACGTCGCCGGCGATGCCATGCCGGCATCGGCCACCGCGCATCGCCCGGAACTCGCCGGCCGCAGCTTCGAAGCCATGGGCGTATCGCTGGTCTTGCACCCGCGCAACCCCTACTGTCCGACCGTGCATCTGAACGTGCGCTGCTTCGTTGCCAGCGCGGCGGACAAGGCGCCGGTATGGTGGTTTGGTGGCGGCATGGACCTGACCCCCTACTACCCGGTGGAAGAAGACGTCCGCCACTTTCACGCCACCTGCCGCGATGCCGTGCTGCCGTATGGCGGAGAAGCAGAATACGCACGCCTCAAGGAGTGGTGTGACCGCTACTTCTTCCTGAAGCACCGCAACGAGCCGCGCGGCGTCGGCGGCTTGTTCTTCGACGACCTCGGCGCAGACGGCAACACCCCGTTCGAGCAGGCCTTCGGGCTGACGCGCTCGGTGGGGGACTCTTTCCTGAATGCCTATCTGCCCATCATCGAACGCCGTCGCGCCACACCTTACGGCGAGCGAGAGCGTGACTTCCAGGCGTATCGGCGCGGTCGCTACGTCGAGTTCAATCTGGTATTCGACCGCGGAACGCTCTTCGGCTTGCAATCGGGCGGGCGCACCGAATCCATCCTGATGTCGCTGCCGCCCATCGTGAAGTGGCGCTACGACTGGACGCCCGAGGCGGGTTCGCCGGAAGCCGAGCTGTACGAGAAATACCTCAAAGCACATGACTGGGCCTGAAGCAGCTCCGTTTGCACAATAAAAAAGCCGGCATCGCCGGCTTTTTTATTGGGGGCTTTCAGGCTCAACCAGCGACCAGACGCGCGGCGCAACGATACTGTTCGGCCGCCTCATCCGGGCGCTCCAGGCGCTCGAACAATTGCGCCAGCACCACATGCACTTCGGCGCGCGGCTGCCGTGCAAGCGATTCCTCGAGGTAGCTCTGCGCCTTGCCCCAGATCTGGGCATTCACGCATTGCAGGCCCAACGATGCCAGCAAGCCGGCGTCGTCCGAGTGCAGTGTTAGCCACTTCTCGGCGCGCGCCAGGCCGTCCCGAGCGTCATCACCTTGCGCACACAGGTAGTAGCGCCGCGCCAGATCGGAATCCCACTTCTCGTCCAGCAAGCGTTCCACCGTACGGCGCGCCAGCCCACCCTGCCCGACCTCGGCCAGCAGCGGCAACACCGTTGCGACAAACACCGGATCGGCAAGATCTTCTTTCGGGGCGTCGCGCCAGCAGGCAGCAAGCTCGACCGGATTGCCGGCTTGCGCTCTGAACCCGGCCAGCCGCGCCGCCCGCAGCAGCGCTCGCCCGTCTTCCTTGGGCAAGGCGCGCTCGGCCTGCAACTGATGTACCGCGGTGGCGACCTCTTCCCATTTGCCGAGACGGTGAGCAAGATCCAGCTCCAGTTTCAGCGAAGCCATGCTGCTGTGGCCACTGAGGCGCAGCGCTTCCAGCGTGGCAGCGGCTTCGTTCAACGCGCCGCGCTCCAACTCGAAACCGGCTTGCGCGAGCAGGCGCGGAATGCGCCCCCCCTCGCAGCTTTCGGCACGACCCAGCCACTCCTGCGTGCGGCGCGTGTCGTGCATGCGGTGCGCCGCATGGGCACCGATCAGCGCAACCTCGTAGCTGCGCGCCGCCGCATCGGCGGTCTTCACGTGGCTCAAGGCGTCGACCGAGCGCCCCTCCGCCAAGGCACGCAGGGCATTGTGCAAGGCAGCCGTGGCCTTCTCCTCCCGGCGACGCGCGCGGTAATGCGCCACGCGTGCGGGCAGGCCAAGCGTTTTGCGCAGCACGCGAATCAATGCGTAGGCCAGCACGAACGACAGCAGCAAGACGACGATGACGAGGTTCAACGACACCTGCGCACGCCACGGCGGGGAGACGATCAGCACGTAGCCTTCATTCGCGCTGGCCAGCATGGCCACGCCGGCCGCCACCGCGAAGATCGCGAGAATCCAGATCAGGGTTCGCATCGGCCGGCCCTCAGCGTGCCTGGTCCGCAGGCGCGCCCGCGGCGGGAACACCGTTGGCGCCCCGACTGCGCACCATGCCCAGCGCGGCGAACGTATCGGTCAGCGTCGGCGCCTCGGCCTGCATGTCGACAGCGGCCAGCGCTTCGATCTCGCCCAGCACGCGCTGCACCTGCACGTCACCGGTGTCGAAATAACGCTCGAGCCATTCCTTGGCCATGGCCAGGTCGGTGCCGTAGGTGCGCACATCGCTGGCCAGCAAGGCCAGGCGTGCGGTGAGCAAGCGGATCTTGACGTTCTCGCGCAGATAGACGCCTTGCGAGGGTGCCAGCAGGGCCGGATCGGCGCGGTCCATGCGCTCAAGCCGGATCATGCCGCGCACCTCGTTCCAGGCGTCGGAGCTCAGCGCATGCACGAAGCCCAGTGTCTTGTTCCACCACGCCTGCGCGCCTTCGCCGGGCGGCACCTCGGGCAGGTCGTCCATGGCGGCCGCAGTACCCGCCGGCTCTACGGCATAGGCCAACGGCAGGCGATCGATGTGCGAGAACAGCAGTTCGAGACGCATCGACGTGCCACTGAGGTCGATCTGCGGATGCGACTTCACCGCGTCGATGTCCTTCATGATGGCGCGGCGCAGATCATGGAACTGCCCGAATTCGGGCGCTGCCAGCCGAGACTCGGCGCTTTGCAGCGCGATCAGCGCAGCTTCGTAATTGCCCGCCAGACGGACTTGCTGCGCAGCGATGGTCACGGCCTGCGCCACTTCGGCCAGCACGCGATCGCTGCGGGTACGCGAGAACTCCTGGTACATCGATTCCAGCGCCGCCGCCTGACCTTCGGTCGCGGCAACCTTCGATTCGAGCGCACCGAAACGCCCCTGCAAGGCCGTGATGGATTCCTGCGACTGGCGTGACAGCGCACGCAATTCAGTCGCGCGCGAATCCGCCTCGGCCAGACGCTGAGCCACCTCGGTGCGTAGATCACCGGCGCCGGCTCGCATCTGATACACCTGCCAGCCAATCACGCCGACGCCGATCAGCGCCAGTACCGAAAGCGTCAGCGCAAGCTTTCCGCTGCCGCTTGAGCCGCGGGCCCGCGGAGCTGGCGCCGCGGGCGGAATGCGGCTACCCCCGTCGGCGGGCGGCAGCGTGTCGGAACGGGGGGCCTCGGCAGAGGAAGCGGCGGCGTCATCGACGCGGACATCTTCTTGAGCGTTCGGAGGCGGCTGAGTAAGCGCGGGAGTCTGTTTGTCCATGGCCGAAGTTTAACCGAGACGAGTTCAAAGAAAGGAGGTGCCAGTGGCACCGGAAGCCGGCCGAGCAGACAGGCTGCGCTCGATGCCGGCGACGATTCCAGCATCGCCGGCATCGGTTTCGATCATTCGACGGAAACCGGCTTCGAGCGCAAACGCGGCGATGCGAGGGTGCGGCACGAACACCGTGACATCTCGCAGCACTGCCATCCCCTCTGCACCGAGCATGCTTGCCAGATTACGCACACCTTCACTGCTTGTCAGCACAATGCCGTCGAGTGCGCCGCGGCGGGCGCAATCAAGCATGTCACTGCAATCCGACTGCGGGCAATACCGCCGATATACGGTCACGTATTCAACGCTGGCGCCGCGCTGCGTGAGCACTTCACCGAGCAGGTCACGCCCACCATCGCCACGGAAAACGACCAGCCTGCGCCCGCGCACGGCCGAAGCGGAAAACTGCGGCAGCGCCAGCACGGCCTCACTGTCAAAGCCCGCCACCGGAGCGATCACTTGCGAAAACCCCATCTGACGCAATGCCCGCTCGCTGCCGCCACCCACCGTGGCGACCGCCAGCCGTGGCGGCCACTGCCGGCGCGCCAGCACATGCCGCAAAGCGTACTCCACGGCATTCGGGCTGACGAAGAAAGCAATGTCGAAATCATCGAGGCGCGCGATCACGGCATCCAGCGGCGCCGCATCGACTGCAGGCGCGATGCCCAGCACAGGCAAGCGCAAAGCGTGCGCGCCACGCAGCTCAAGGGCCTCGCTCAATGCCTGTGCCTGCGCCTCGGGGCGCGTCACGACGATGGTTCTACCGTCCAGCGTACGCTGCACCATGCCTCTCCCACGCCGGCTTCACGGCTCGAGCCAAGCACTCAGTCGAGTGCGGCAAGAATCTCTTCGGCGCCTTGAGCGCGCAACTCTTCCGCCACGGCCAAACCGAGCTCTTCGGCCTGCTCGGGATAACCTTCGCGTTCGGCACACACCATGCGCGACCCGTCGGGCATGGCGACGAAACCGCGCAACCACAGACGCCCGTCACGCATCAGCGCATAGGCGCCCAGCGGCACTTCGCAACTGCCGGCCAGCGCGCGCGACACTGCGCGCTCGGCGGTCACGCGGGCCGCCGTCTCGACATCGTGCAGTGGCGCGAGGCACGCCAGCAGGTCTTCGCGGTCGGCACGGCATTCGATCCCTAACGCACCCTGCCCCACCGCCGGCAGCGACTGCTCGGCCGGCAAGACTCCACGCACGCGCTCGTCCATACCCAGGCGGCGCAAGCCGGCTTCAGCGAGGATGATGGCGTCATACTGACCTTCATCGAGTTTGCGCAAGCGTGTATCCAGGTTACCGCGCAGACTCGCCACTGACAGGTAGGGGAAGCGCGCACAGATCTGCGCCTGCCGACGCAAGGATGACGTGCCCACCACCGCGCCTGGCGGCAGGTCATCCAGGCTCTCGTAACGGTTCGACACAAATGCGTCGAGCGCGGCGCCACGATCGGTAATGCAGGCCAGCGCAAACTCGGGCTCAAGCGCCATCGGCACATCCTTCATGGAATGCACCGCAATATCGGCACGGCCATCCAGCAGCGCGGTCTCGAGCTCCTTGATGAACAGCCCCTTGCCGCCTACCTTGGCCAGCGGCCGGTCGAGAATCTGGTCGCCACGGGTGGTCATGCCAAGAAGCTCGACATGGCAACCGGGATACAATTGCTGCAGTCGCACACGCACATGTTCGGCTTGCCACAGGGCGAGACGGCTTTCTCGGGTGGCAATGACGATGCGCTCGGGCGGGTTCGGATTCATGTCTCGGGGCTACTCTGGACGGCGGGGCTATGGGCCCCGGAGGATGAAGATGACAGGTTTTCAGGCTGTGGCCAGACAACGTGCCACAGCAATCATGACGGCGCTCATTCTAGCATGCGTGCCTGCGGCCTCTTTTGCGCAGGCCGGCGCGCTGCCGGCCGCAACCGACCTTGCCGCAAGCGGGCGCAGCATGGCCGCCGACGGCGCCCCGCTGGTGGTGCTTTACAGCCAGGAAAGCTGTGGCTGGTGCGAGCGCGCCCGCAGCCAATTGGTGCCCATGTCGAAGCAAGCCGACATCGGCGCGCGCTTTGCCCAGATCGACATCGACCGGCCCACGGCGCTCGTCGATTTCACCGGGCAGCGCACCACGCATAGCGCCTTTGCGCGGGACGAAGGCATCCGCTTCACGCCAATGCTGGTAATCTATGGCCCCTCTGGCCAACGGCTGACGGAGCCAATAGCAGGCATTGGCGCCATCGACTTTTACGCCGATCAGGTCCTGCAGGCGATTGCCCAGGCGCGGGCAAAACTGAGCGCGCGCCGTGCTCAGTCCGCGCGCACTGCAAGCCCTGATGCACCACCCGGACCATTGGCTTCTCTGAATCGCAGCGCAGGATTTCGCCCTTGAGGCGAGCCGGCGCACGCCCCGAAACTGACAACAAGCAGGAATCTTCCTCCATGACCACTCAGGACAAGGACGCACCTCTGCGCGACGACATCCGGATGCTCGGCCGCCTGCTCGGCGACACGATCCGCGAACAACAAGGTGAGGCCACCTTCGAACTCATCGAGCGCATTCGCCAGACCTCGGTGCGCTTTCGCCGTGACGAAGACCATTCCGCAAAACGTGAGCTTGAAGAGCTCCTGGATGCGCTGGCGCGTGAGCAGACCATTCAGGTGGTGCGTGGCTTCAGCTACTTCTCGCACCTGGCCAACATCGCCGAAGACCAGCACCACATCCGTCGCAGCCGCTACCACCTGCGCATGCGCTCCACCTCGCGCCAGGGCACCTTGCCGCGCGCCATGGACGACGCCATCGAGCGCGGCATCACGCCTTCGGAACTGGCCGGCTTCTTCGATACGGCGATGATCTCGCCGGTGCTGACAGCCCACCCCACCGAAGTGCAGCGTCGCAGCATCCTGAATGCCCAGATGCGCATCGCCCGCCAACTCGACGACCGCGACCGCATCGAGCTCACGCCCGAAGAAGTCACACTGTCCGAAGAGGAAATGCGCCGTGCCGTGCTCACGCTTTGGCAGACGCGCATGCTGCGCCCGGTGCGCCCGTCGGTGGTTGACGAAGTCTCCAACGGCCTGTCGTATTTCGACATCACCTTCCTGCGTCAGCTGCCCAAGCTCTATGCCACCATCGAAGAACAACTGGCCGAGCGCGATCCGGCGCTGTCGAATACCGAGCTGCCCGCGTTCATGAAGATCGGAAGCTGGATCGGCGGTGACCGCGACGGCAACCCCTTCGTGACCGCCGAAGTGCTCGAGCGCACCTTCTCGCTGCAGGCCGAAACGGTGCTGGAGTATTACTTCACCGAAGTGCAGACGCTGAGCAACCGCCTGTCGCTGGCCGAAGGTCTGGTCAGCGTCTCCGATGCGGTGCGCGAACTCGCCGCCAAATCGCAGGATGCCTCGCGCCAACGTACCGACGAGCCCTATCGCCGCGCCCTCATCGGCGTGTACGAGCGCCTTGCCGGCACGTGGCGCGCGCTGCTGGGCAAACCGACGCAGCGCATCGTATTCATGGAAGGCGAGGCCTACGCGACGCCGGAAGAATTCCTTGCCGACCTCGACGTCATCCACCGCTCGCTGGTGGCCAACGGTTCCGCCACACTGGCGCGCGGCAAGCTGCGCCTGCTGCGTCGTGCCGTGAAGATCTTCGGCTTCCATCTGGCGCCGGTCGATCTGCGTCAGAACTCCGACGTGTTCGAACGCGTGGTGGCCGAGCTGCTCGCAACCGCGCGCATTGAAACCGACTACCTCGCGCTGGACGAAGATGCGCGTGTCGAGCTGCTGCTGGAAGAAATCAAGACCCCGCGCCCGTTGGTTTCGCCGCACGTCGAGTACTCCGAGCAGACCGAATCGGAACTCGCCATCTTCCGCACCGCGCGTGCCGTGCATCAGCGTTTCGGCAAAGCGGCGATCACCAACTTCATCATTTCCAAGACCGACAGCGTCTCCGACCTGCTCGAGCTTGCGCTGCTGCTGAAGGAGGCCGGCATCCTGCGTCCGCACGAAGATGCGCTCGACGGCAACATCATTCCGCTGTTCGAGACCATCGAGGATCTGGCCAATGCGCCGCGCATCATGGATGCGCTGTTCTCGATCCCGCAGTACATGAAGCTGCTGGCCGGCGCGCGCGGCCGCATGCAGGAAGTGATGCTGGGCTATTCCGACAGCAACAAGGACGGCGGCTTCCTGACGTCCGGCTGGTCGCTCTACAAGGGTGAAATCGGCCTCGTCGAAGTGTTCGCCAAACACGACGTGCGTTTGTGCCTGTTCCACGGGCGCGGCGGCTCGGTCGGCCGCGGTGGCGGCCCGAGCTATCAGGCCATCCTGGCGCAGCCGGGCGGCGCGGTGCAGGGGCAGATCCGCCTCACCGAGCAGGGCGAGGTCATCGCCGCCAAGTACGACAACCCGGAAGTGGGCTTCCGCAACCTCGAAGTCATCGTTGCCGCCACGCTGGAGGCCACGCTGCTGTCGGGCGACAAGCCTGCGCCGCGCGAGGAATTCCTCGACACCATGCAGACGCTGTCGGACGAGGCGTTCGCCGCATACCGCGGCCTGGTCTACGAGACCGAGGGCTTCGAGAAGTACTTCTGGGAATCCACCGTGATCTCGGAAATCTCCGAACTCAACATCGGCTCGCGCCCGGCCTCGCGCAAGAAGGGCCAGCGCATCGAAGATCTGCGCGCCATCCCGTGGGTGTTCAGCTGGTCGCAGTGCCGCCTGATGCTGCCGGGCTGGTACGGTTTCGGCACCGCGGCACGCAAGTTCATCGAGGCACATCCGAAGGACGGCCTCGAGCGCCTGCGTCAGATGAACCGCGAATGGTCGTTCTTCGCTTCGCTGCTGTCGAACATGGACATGGTGCTGTCGAAGACCGATCTGGCCATCGCCTCACGCTACGCCGCTCTGGTGAAAGACGCCACACTGCGTGACGCCATCTTCGGCCGCATCCAGGCCGAGTGGCACGAGACGGTGAACATGCTGCTGGCGATCACCGAGCAGCAGGAACTGCTCGACGGCAACCCGCTGCTGAAGCGTTCGATCCGTAACCGCTTCCCGTACCTCGATCCGCTCAACCACGTGCAGATCGAGATGCTGCGTCGTCACCGTGAAGACCCCGAAGACGAGCGCATCCGTCTGGGCATTCACCTGTCGATCAACGGCATCGCGGCCGGCCTGCGCAACAGCGGCTGACACCTGCCTGCACTCGCACAGGAAAGAGCGGCACCTAGAAAGGTGCCGCTCTTTTTCATTCGTGCATGCCTTTTCGCGCGCTTACAGCCGCAGTGCCTGCTTGACGGCTGGCCATTGCCGTCGGCTCACCGGCAAGCGTTCACAGCGCCCGCGCACCACGATGTCCCAATGCGGCTCGCCGCCCTCCTCGCCGGCACGCTCCACACCCGCCACGGCGTCGCGCGCCACCAGACAGTTACGGTGTACGCGCAGAAAGCGCGTCGCGAACTCATCCTCGATATGCACGAGCGACTCGTCGAGCACGTATTCGCGCTCGAGTGTGATGGCGGTGACGTACTTGAGCTCCGCCCGCAGGATCAGCACATCCGCCACCGGCACCAGCGCAATGCGCCCACGTTCGGTCACGCTGAAATGCTGGCGTGGTCCGCTGTCGCTGCGCGCCTGCGCCGCGCGCACGCGCGCCAGCGAAGCCGCCAGGCGTTCGGCGCGCACCGGCTTGAGCAGGTAATCGGTGGCCGCCAGCTCGAAGGCTTCGACGGCGTAATCGTCATACGCCGTGGTGAAGATCACGCGCGGCGGATGCGGCAACTGCGCCGCCTGGCGCGCAAACTCCACACCGTCCATGGACGGCATGCGCACGTCGGCCAGCACCACATCTGCCATCTGCGTCTGCAGCAGGCGCAAGGCCTCGACACCGTTGGCGGCCAGGCCGACGATCTGGTTGGGTTGTTCGGTCGCGATGTCGCCCAGCAGATCACGCAGCCGGCTACGCGCCGGCGCCTCGTCATCCGCGATCAGCACCCGCAGCGGTGGGGTCGGCTGCATCTGGTTTCCTCCGGAAAGGCAGACGAATGGTGACACGATAACGGCCGTCCGAGCGGACGGCCTCCAGGCGCGCTTCGAGATCGAAAAAGAGTTGCAGGCGTTCGCGGATGTTGTCGAGCGCAATGCCGTTGCCGGCATGTCGTGCCGCCAGGGCCGGCGCCTGCTCGGCGACGGGGTTATCGACTTCGATCAGCAACTCGGCACCGCTGCGCCGCACGCTCACACGCACTTCGCCCGGCGCAATCAAAGGCTCCACGCCATGATAGATGGCGTTCTCGAGCAGCGGCTGCACCATCAGCGGGGGCACCAGCACGTCTTGCGTGCCCGCCTCAATGCACCAATCGAGCGACAAGCGCTCGCCCAGTCGCAGCGATTCGATGTCCAGATACCGACGGCACAGATCCAGCTCGTCGCGCAGCTCCACCAGTTCGCCGTTGTCACGCATGAACACGCGAAACAGCTCGGCCAGCTCTTCAAGCGCACGCTCCGCGCGGCGCGGGTCGGAGCGCATCACGCCCAGCACACCGTTGAGGGCATTGAACAGGAAATGCGGCCGGATGCGCGCCGTCAGGGCCATCAGGCGCGCCTCCACCAGCGATGGGGTGCGACGATGCGCGAGGTAATCGAAATAGAACAGGATCACGCCGGTAGTGCCCCACCCCCACAGCACCCAGCGCCATGCATGCTCGACCGGTGTCGCAACCAACGGGAACAGCGCGCAAACGATCAGCGCCACGCTCAACAGAATGACGCCGACGCCCACCCCGTAACGCACCCGCACCAGCCACGGAGAAGCTGCAAACAGCAGCAACACGCTGAGCATCAGCGGCAATTGCAAACGCCCCAGAGTCAGCACGAAGGCCTCGCCCAACCGCAGCACATCGGGCTCGACCACCAGCACCGTGAGCACCACCAGCAGGTTCGCCAGCAGCAGCACGCGCAGCACGACACCGAGATTGCGGAAATCCGGCAGATGGCGGCGTGAAACGGGGCGTACCGGCTTTTGCTTTATACTCTGCACGCTTTTCAGTCCCCCGCCGATCGGTATCGCGATGCCGTCAGGCCCATTGCCGCATTTCCGCTCATTATGACAGACACCTCTTCCGCTCAAGCGCCCAAGGCCTGGTCCGGCCGCTTCTCCGAACCCGTTTCCGACTTGGTGAAACGCTACACGGCCTCGGTCTTCTTCGATCAGCGCATGGCCGCGCAGGACATTCGTGGCTCGCTTGCCCACGCCAAAATGCTGGCGCGCCAAGGCATCATCGGCGCTCAGGATCTGGCCGACATCGAGCGCGGCATGGCGCAGATCGCGGACGAGATCGAACGCGGCGAATTCGCCTGGAACCTCGACGACGAAGACGTTCACCTCAACATCGAGAAGCGTCTCACCGCACTCGTGGGTGATGCCGGCAAGCGCCTGCACACCGGCCGCAGCCGCAATGACCAGGTCGCCACCGACATCCGCCTGTGGCTGCGTGACGCCATCGACAGCATCCTCGCGCTGATCGCCGAATTCCAGAAGAATCTGCTCGACGTCGCCGAAGCGCACGCCGACACCGCCCTGCCCGGCTTCACGCACCTGCAGGTCGCCCAGCCCGTCACCTTCGGCCATCACCTGATGGCTTACTACGAGATGACGCGCCGCGATGCCGAGCGCTTCACCGATTGCCGCCGCCGCACCAATCGTCTGCCGCTGGGCAGTGCCGCGCTGGCCGGCACCAGCTACCCCATCGACCGTGAGTTCGTCGCCAAAGAGCTGGGTTTCGACGAAGTCTGCTACAACTCGCTCGACGCCGTCAGCGACCGCGACTTCGCCATCGAATTCTGCGCCGCCTCGGCGCTGTTGATGACGCACCTGTCGCGCCTGTCCGAAGAGCTCATCGTGTGGATGAGCCCGCGCGTGGGCTTCATTGACCTGGCCGACCGCTTCTGCACCGGCAGCTCGATCATGCCGCAGAAAAAGAACCCCGACGTGCCCGAGCTGGTCCGCGGCAAGACCGGCCGCACCAACGGCAACCTGATCGCCCTGCTGACCCTGATGAAAGGCCAGCCGCTGGCCTACAACAAGGACAATCAGGAAGATAAAGAGCCGCTCTTCGACACCGCCGACACGGTGATTGACACGCTGCGCATCTACGCCGACATGATCACCGGCATCCGCGTGAAGGCCGACGCCATGAAGAGCGCGCTGACACAGGGCTTCGCCACCGCCACCGATCTGGCCGACTATCTCGTCAAGAAAGGCCTGCCCTTCCGTGACGCGCACGAAGCCGTCGCACTGGCCGTGCGCGCTGCCGAGCTCAAGGGCTGCGACTTGCCGCAGTGCTCGCTCGACGAACTGCGCATCGCCATGGACCACGTGCCGGGCGCCGTCGAGCGGCTGGGTGAAGACGTGTTCTCGGTGCTCACCGTGGAAGGCTCGCTGGCCTCCCGCAGCCACGTCGGCGGCACGGCACCGGAGCAAGTGCGCAAGGCCGTCGCGGCGGCGCGTGCACGCCTGGGCTGATGCGGCAATGAATGCGCTCGGCACCCTCACGCGCATCGAGCGCAGCGTCCGCGAAGCCACCGGCAACGCCTTTCGCATCACCGATTCACGCGCGATTTCGGGGGGCGACACCCATCGCGCGCTGAGCGTGTCGGACGGCCGCGTGCGCTATTTCGTGAAGCACGGCGGTGCCGAGACGCTCGACATGTTCGAGGCCGAAGCCAACGGCCTGGCAGCACTGGCCGACACCGGCGCACTGCGCGTGCCGGCGGTGATCGGCCTGGGCGCTGACGACAACGGCGCCTGCCTGATCCTTGAACACCTCGAATTGCGCCCGCTGCAGAGCATGGACGATGGCACCCGCTTCGCCGAGGCGCTGGCCGAAATGCACCATTTCACCGGCGAGCACTTTGGCTGGGAGCGCGACAACTTCATCGGCCGTAACCCGCAAGCCAATGCCCCGACCGCCAACTGGGCGCGCTTCTTTGCCGAACAGCGCCTGCGCCCGCAACTGGCATGGGCGCGTGAAAACGGTTTCACGGGCGAGCTGCAACGCCACGGTGAGCGATTGATCGCACGCCTGCCGGCGATGTTCCTCGACTACCGCCCGCAGCCGGCACTGCTGCATGGCGACCTGTGGCACGGCAATGTCGGCATGACCGAAAGCGGCCAGCCGGCGGCCTTCGATCCGGCAGTGCATTACGGCGACCGCGAATCCGACATCGCCATGAGCGAGCTCTTCGGCGGTTTCCCGCCCGCCTTCTACGCGGCCTACCGCAAGACATTCCCGCTTAACGACGGCTTCGAGGCTCGCAAGCCTTTGTACGCGCTCTACCACATGCTGAACCACCTCAACCTGTTCGGTCGCAGTTATCTGGGCGAATCCGAGCGGCTCATCTCCCGCCTCGATCACGCGCTGGGAACACGCAGCGAATAAAAAAAGCCGCTCACGAAGAGCGGCTTTTTTCTTGCCTCCGGGCAGCCTGCGTCAGGCCTGCGGCTGGCTCACATCCGGATCCGCAGCGGCCAACATTTGCTGCAACTCACCCGTCTCGAACAACTCCTTGACGATGTCACAGCCGCCGACGAACTCGCCCTTGATGTAGAGCTGCGGAATGGTCGGCCAGTTGGCGAACTGCTTGATGCCCTGACGCAGATCTTCGCTCTCCAGCACGTTGAAGGCCGCAACCTTGGTCAGGCCGGACTGCTTGAGCACCTGAATGACGGTGGACGAAAAACCGCACTGCGGGAACTGCGGCGTACCCTTCATGAAAAGCACGACCGGGTGGGTGTTGACCTGCTCGCGGATGAATTCCTGGATGTCCATGTATGGCTTCCCTTCGGGCTAATGCCCGAGTCAAATAGTAGGTTATTTTATGAATCGCGCTGCGGTGCGTCAAGCCGTGGCCGCACCGCCGCGTCCCAGCCACTGCCCGCCCGACACCCGCTCGATGCCTCCCAGATCTCGCCAAGAGGCAATCTGCGCGAAGCCGGCATCGGTGAGCAGGCCACGCACACGTGAGGCCTGATCGTAGCCGTGTTCGATGAACAGCCAGCCGCCAGCTTCCAGGTGGTACGGCGCATGCGCCACGATGCCGGCGATGTCGTCCAGCCCCTCGGGGCCGGACACCAGCGCCGTCTGCGGCTCGAAACGCACGTCGCCTTCGCCCAGATGCGGGTCGGACGCCGCCACATAGGGCGGGTTGGTGACGATCAGGTCGAAGCGATCCCCTTCCAGCGCCGAAAACCAGTCACTCACCACGAAGGACACCGACACGCGCAGGCGGGCCGCATTGGCCATCGCCACCAGCAGGGCTTCGCGCGAGCGGTCCACTGCGGTCACGTCGGCATCGGGCAACTCTTTGGCCATGGCCACGGCAAGCGCGCCGCTTCCGGTGCCCAAGTCGAGCACGCGGCTTTTGGGCAGATGCCCGAAATGCGCCAGCGCCAATTCCACCAGCAGCTCGGTTTCATGGCGCGGGATGAGCACCGCCGGCGTGACCATCAGGCTGTAGCCGAAGAACTCGCGCTCGCCGGTCAGGTAGGCAATCGGCTCACCGGAAGCGCGCCGCGTGACGAAATGGCGGAATTCGTCCCACTCGACGTCTTGCAACAAGGCCTCGGGATGCGACACCAGCCGCGCGGCGGAGCACCCCAGCACGCGGCGCAGCAGAATGCGGGCGTCCGCCAGTTCGATGCGTTCGCGCGCCCAACCAAGGGCACTGGAGACGTCGGGAATCGATGCGTCGATCATGCTTCTCCTGCCAGTTCGGCCAACTGATCGGCCTGATGCTCGAGCGTCAATGCATCGACGAACTCATCCAGTTCGCCCTCCATGACGGCGTCCAGCCGATACAGCGTGAGGTTGATACGGTGGTCGGTCACCCGGCCCTGCGGGAAATTGTAGGTGCGAATGCGCTCGGAGCGGTCACCGCTGCCCACCAGACTCTTGCGCGTGGCGGCTTCCTGCGACTGCCGGGCGCGCACCTGCTGGTCGTGAATGCGCGCCGCCAGCACCGACATGGCCTGCGCCTTGTTGCGATGCTGCGAGCGATCATCCTGACACTCCACGACAATCCCCGTGGGGATGTGCGTGATGCGCACCGCAGAGTCGGTCTTGTTGATGTGCTGGCCGCCGGCACCGGACGCGCGGAAGGTGTCGATGCGCAGGTCGGCCGGGCTGATGGCGACTTCCGTCAGTTCGTCGGCCTCGGGCATCACCGCCACGGTGCACGCCGAGGTGTGGATGCGCCCCTGCGTTTCGGTGGCGGGCACGCGCTGCACACGGTGACCACCGGACTCGAACTTGAGCCTGGCATACGCGCCCTGCCCGGCGATGCGCACGATGACTTCGCGGTAGCCCCCCAGATCGGATTCGCTGGCCGACACGATCTCGACCTTCCAGCGCTGACGCTCGGCATAGCGCGAATACATGCGCAGCAGATCGCCGGCAAACAGTGCCGCCTCATCGCCGCCCGTGCCCGCCCGCACTTCGAGGAACAGGTTGCGGCCGTCGTCCGGGTCTCGCGGCAACAAGGCGCGCTGCAGATCGGACTCCAGCGCCTCGATGCGCACCTCGCCAGCCTCGACTTCACCCTCGGCCAGCTCACGCATTTCCGGGTCGGCCAGCATTTCGCGGGCGCCGGCGGTATCACGCTCGGTCTGCACATACTCGCGGTACAGCAGCACCACCGGCTCGATCTCGGCACGCTCGCGACCGAGTTCGCGGATGGATTCGACCTCGCCCGAAGACAGCTCGCGGTCGAGCTCTTCCAGGCGCGTGGCCAGATGTTCGAGTTTGTCGCGGATGCTTTGCTTCATGCGGCTAGAGGTATCTCGGGGCGTGTCCGCCAGCGGCGCGCTTCAATCCTGACCATCCAGATTGAAGATGCTACGCACGATGCGGCTGGCGTCGGCTTGCTTGTCGCCTTCGGATTGATTCAGGTAGTGCACCGGGCCGTGCAGCAGCTTGCGCGCCAGCCCGCGCGAGAGCATGTCGAGCACCGCCTCGGGGTCTTCACCGCGCGCCAGCATGCGGCGCGCGCGCTCAAGCTCGCTGGCGCGCAGCGCCTCGGCGTGGCCGTGCAGCGCACGGATGGTAGGCACTGCGCCGCGCGTCTGCATCCAGTGCAGGAAGCCATCGACGCGCTCGGCAATGATGCCCTCGGCCTCGACCACGGCCTGCTGGCGCGACTCCAGGCCGGCATCGACGACCTGCGCCAAGTCATCCACGGTGTACAGAAAAACGTCGTCGAGCTTGGCGATTTCGGGTTCGATGTCGCGCGGCACGGCCAGATCGACCATCACCATCGGCTTGTGACGACGCGCCTTGACGGCCCGCTCCACCATCCCGAGGCCGACGATCGGCAGCGGCGCGGCCGTACAGGACACCACGATATCGAAGCGCGGAAGAGCCTCGGCCAATGCATCGAGGCGCATCACCTCACCGCCGAAACGACTCGCCAGCACCTGGGCACGCGCCTCGGTGCGGTTAGCCACGGCAATGCCGGCCGGGCCAGAGGCACCAAAGTGCGCCGCACACAATTCGATCATCTCGCCCGCACCGATGAACAGCACGCGCTGCTCACCCAGACGCTCGAAGATACGCTCCGACAACCGCACGGCAGCAGCGGCCATCGACACGACGTTGGCCCCGATGGCGGTGGTCGAGCGCACCTCTTTGGCCACTGCAAAGGTATTCTGGAACAGCTTGTGCAGCAAGGTCCCCAGCGTGCCGGCCTCTTCGGCGCAACGCGCGGCCTCCTTCACCTGGCCCAGAATCTGCGGCTCGCCCAGCACCATCGAATCCAGCCCCGATGCCACGCGGAACATGTGCCGCACCGCATCGCGCTGCGGGTAGGCGTAGAGATAAGGAGAGACTTCAGCCAATGGCAGCTGATGAAAGCCCGCCAGCCAGTCGGCCGCAGCCTGCGGCTGCTCGGCGGCAAAATAGAGTTCGGTGCGATTGCAGGTAGACAGAATGGCCGCTTCACGCACCGGCCCGGCATGAGTCAGATCGTGCAGGGCATCCCCCAGACGCTCAGGCTGAAACGCCACGCGCTCACGAATCGCAAGCGGCGCGGTGTGGTGATTCAGGCCGAGGGCATAGAGCTGCATGCGCGGTGAGGGGAAAAAAGACGAAGCATTATATCACCGCCCCCTGATCCACCCTGTGCCGCCTTGTGCTTTCCCCCAGCAGAATCAAGGCCTCTGCGGGGGCTGAGGACAGCGTCTCCAGACGGCCAGCGGCGGGGGCGCCGACGGCGCGCCGCATGGACGCATCTCCGCATGTCGAACATGCGAAATGCAGCCCCGAAAACGAAAAACCCCGACCGTTTCCGGGCGGGGTTTTGAATCTGGTGGCCAGGGACGGAATCGAACCGCCGACACGCGGATTTTCAATCCGCTGCTCTACCGACTGAGCTACCTGGCCAAAGAGAGGGCGCATTATAGCTCAATCCTGAGCGTCGTCAATTCCCATCAGAACCATCCCGTGCGATTTGTCGAGCGCGCTGCGGCGTGGCGCAAGCCAGGGTGCACAAAGCTCACCCGCGCCAGTGTCCCCTGCCCCTCGGGCACGTCTTCCAGACGCACGGTGGCGCCATGCAGATCGGCGATTTCCCGCACGATGGGCAGCCCAAGGCCGGACCCATCCTCGCCACTTTCGAGCACGCGATAAAAGCGTTCGAACACGCGCTCGCGATCTTCTTCGGGAATGCCGATGCCGCTGTCCTCGACCTCCACCACCGGCACGCCCCCCTGACTCACGGCGCGCGCGGTGACGCTGCCGCCACGAGGGGTGTATTTGATGGCGTTGTCGATCAGGTTCTTGAACATTTCGCGCAGCAGCATCGGGTTGCCCTCGACCAACGCCGCGCCGGACTCGCCCTCGACCCCCAGGTCGATATGCTTGGCGAGCGCTCGCGGAAAAAGCTCGCCCGCCACGGCACGTACCACATCGGCCAGATCGACCGGCTCCATGGTGTAGACGCGCTCCGAGCCGGCCTCGGCGCGCGCCAGCAGCAGCAACTGATTGATGAGGTGAGTGGCGCGCTCGGCGCTGTCCGCAATGTGGTCGAGCGAACGGCGCAGCTGATCCGGGTCGGTCTCGCCCTGGGCGAATTCGGTCTGGGTCTTGAGACCCGTCAACGGCGTGCGCATCTGATGGGCCGCATCGGCGATGAAACGCTGCTGGGCCTGCATGTTGGCGTCGAGCCGCGCCATCATGTCATTGAAGGAGATTATCAGCGGCCGCGCCTCCTCGGGCACATTGGCCGGCTCGATCGGCGAAAGGTCGGTGGGGCGCCGCCGCGCGATGCGCCCTTGCAGACTGCTGAGCGGCGCAATACCGCGCGACAGCCCCACCCACACCAGAATCACCGCCAGCGGGATGATGGCAAACTGCGGAAACAGCACTTCGGTGACCACCCGCGAAGCCAGATTGCTGCGCTTGTTGAGCGTTTCGGCCACCTGCACCAGCACCAGCGGCTCGTCCTCACGCACCGGCTGCAGAAACTGGTAGGCCACGCGCACCTCTTCACCGTGAACATAGGCATCGCGAAACAGCACGTGCTCGGGGAGGATCTCTTCCGGCGGGGCGACCTGCGGCAATTCGCGGTCGCCGTTGGCCAGCTCGCCGCCGGCAACCGCCACCTGATAATAGAAGACGTCGTCCTGATCCGAGCGGAACAGCACGCGCGGCGAGGCCGGGAAATCAACCCACACCACGCCGTCGGTGACCTGCACGAGCCGCGTCAGCGCACGCACGTTGTCGGCCAGCACCAGGTCGTAGGGCTGGTTGGCGATGTTGTCGGCAACGTTGTGCGTGAAGATGATCGAGATCGGCCATAGCACCAGCAGCGGTGCCAGCAGCCAGTCGAGAATCTCGCCGAAGAGTGAATTCGGCTGCGCCTGCTTTCCCGAAGCGGAGGCCTGATCAGGCCTTCTGCGTCGCAGCCTCATCCCTGTGCTCCAGACAGTAGCCCAGGCCGCGCACGGTCACGATGCGCAGATCGGTGTCTTCGAGCTTCTTGCGCAGGCGATGCACATACACCTCGATGGCGTTGTTCGACACTTCCTCGCCCCAACCGCACAAGTGGTCGACCAGTTGATCCTTGCTGACCAGCCGGCCGGCCTTGAGGATGAAGACCTCCAGCAACCCGACTTCGCGCGCAGAGAACTCGACCACTTCGCCATTCACGCGCACCACGCGGTCCGCCTGATCGTATTCCAGCCGCCCGAAACCGATGCGACGCGGTTGCCCGGTGCCGCGACGCGTCAAGGCGCGTACACGCGCTTCGAGCTCCGGCAGGGCAAACGGCTTGGTGAGGTAATCGTCAGCCCCGGCATCGAGCCCCGCCACGCGATCATCCACGCCGTCCTGCGCGGTGAGAATCAGCACCGGCAGCGCCGACTTGCGGGCACGCACGCGTTTGAGCACATCCAGGCCCGATAGCTTGGGCAGGCCCAGATCAAGCAACAACAGATCGTAGGACTGCGAAGCCAGCGCCGTATCGGCATCCAGCCCGTTGGCAACGTGATCCACCGCGTAACCGCCGCGACGCAAAGCACGGGCAAGGCCATCGGCAATCACGTGGTCGTCTTCGGCGAGCAGGATACGCATGGGTAGATCCTTTTTGCAGTCAGTCACGCATATTCACCGATTGTGACGGACAAAAAAAGCCCCCACGCTTGCCACTGCATGGCGGCGCTGCCCCCCGAGGGGGCGGTTTTGTCTTGGGGGCGGCCCGGCGACAAAATAAAGCCCCCACGCTTGCCACTGCGTGACGGCGCTGCCCCCGAGGGGGCGGTTTTGTCTTGGGGGCGGCCCGGCGACAAAATAAAGCCCCCACGCTTGCCACTGCGTAGCAGCGCCTTGATCCGCGAGGCGCTCTCCTCGTGACGCGGCTGGCCATAAAAAAAGCCCCGCTTTCGCGGGGCTTTTCCGGGTACGACTGGAACAGGCGAATTACATGCCCATGCCCATGCCGCCCATACCACCCATGCCGCCCATATCGGGCATGGCAGGCTTCTCTTCCGGCAGCTCGCCGACCATGCAGTCGGTGGTGAGCATCAGGCTGGCAACCGAAGCGGCGTTCTGCAGCGCAGTACGCTCGACCTTGGTCGGGTCCAGCACGCCCATCTCGACCATGTCGCCGTACTCGCCAGTGGCCGCGTTGTAGCCGAAGTTGCCCGTACCTTCGAGCACCTTGTTGACCACCACGGACGGCTCGTCACCGGCGTTGGCCACGATCTGGCGCAGCGGCTCTTCGATGGCGCGCAGCACGATCTTGATACCGGCGTCCTGATCGGCGTTGTCGCCTTTCAGTTCGCTGATGGTGGCACGAGCACGCAGCAGCGAAACGCCGCCGCCCGGAACGATGCCCTCTTCCACTGCAGCGCGGGTGGCGTGCAGGGCGTCTTCGACGCGAGCCTTCTTCTCTTTCATCTCGACTTCGGTGGCAGCACCGACCTTGATGACGGCAACACCGCCAGCCAGCTTGGCAACGCGCTCTTGCAGCTTCTCGCGGTCGTAGTCGGAGGTGGCTTCCTCGATCTGGGCACGGATGGTCTTGACGCGCGCTTCGATGGCCGAGCCGTCACCGGCGCCGTCGATGATCGTGGTGTTTTCCTTGCCGACTTCGATGCGGGCAGCCTGGCCCAGATCGTCCAGCGTGGCTTTCTCGAGCGTCAGGCCGACTTCTTCGGCGATGACCTGGCCACCGGTCAGGATGGCGATGTCTTCCAGCATGGCCTTGCGACGGTCACCGAAGCCCGGAGCCTTGACGGCCACGACTTTCAGGATGCCGCGGATGGTGTTGACCACCAGGGTCGCCAGCGCTTCGCCTTCGACATCTTCAGCGATGATCAGCAGCGGACGGCCGGCCTTGGCCACTTGCTCCAGCACCGGCAGCAGGTCGCGGATGTTGCTGATCTTCTTGTCGAACAGCAGCACGAACGGGTTTTCCAGAATGGCGATCTGGCGTTCCGGGTTGTTGATGAAGTACGGCGACAGATAGCCGCGGTCGAACTGCATGCCTTCGACGACGTCGAGTTCGTTGTTGAGCGACTTGCCGTCTTCAACGGTGATCACGCCTTCCTTGCCGACCTTCTCCATGGCGTCGGCGATGATCTTGCCGATGTCGGTATCGGAGTTGGCGGAGATGGAACCCACCTGAGCGATTTCCTTGGCGGTCGAGCACGGCTTGGACAGGTTGGCCAGCGAATCGGTGATGGCGACCACGGCCTTGTCGATGCCGCGCTTGAGGTCCATCGGATTCATGCCGGCGGCAACGTACTTCATGCCTTCGCGCACGATGGCCTGAGCCAGCACGGTGGCGGTGGTGGTGCCGTCACCGGCGATGTCGGAAGTCTTGGAAGCGACTTCCTTGACCATCTGGGCGCCCATGTTCTCGAACTTGTCTTTCAGCTCGATTTCCTTGGCGACGGACACGCCGTCCTTGGTGACGGTCGGGGCGCCGAAGCTGCGCTCGAGCACGACGTTGCGGCCTTTCGGGCCGAGGGTGACCTTGACGGCGTTGGCGAGGATATTGACGCCGGCGACCATGCGATCGCGCGCGGAATCACCGAATTTGACTTCTTTAGCTGCCATGTTGAATTAACTCCTTGAATTCGTTTGAGTAACAGAACGCGAGAGAGGCTCAGCCCTCGACCACGCCCATGATGTCTTCCTCGCGCATGACGAGCAGCTCGTCACCATCGACCTTCACGGTCTGACCGGCGTACTTGCCGAACAGCACCTTGTCGCCAGCCTTCACGGCCATGGCGCGCACGCTGCCGTCGTCCAGGATCTTGCCGTTGCCAACTGCAACGACTTCGCCCTGATCGGGCTTTTCACCGGCGGAATCGGGAATCACGATGCCGCTGGCGGTCTTGCGCTCGGCTTCGAGGCGCTTGACGATCACACGGTCATGCAAGGGACGGATTTTCATCGTTTTACTCCTGTACGGGTTCAAGCCACACGGGCCACATGGCCCGCATTGAAATCAGAATGCCGGATGTCCGGCCGCGAGGGCCTGTTAGCACTCACCCCCGGCGAGTGCTAATAATAGGGACGCGATATTGCCTTTTCAAGAGGCGACATCGAATGAATTCGCAAAACCGCAGGACACGCGGCGCAATCGCGGAAGAGGCACGCCCCGCGCACGTGGCGAGCGGGGCGCGACAAAAGCGCTCTCAGGCCTCGGCAGACAAGGACCAGAGCGTGTCGAACAACTGCCGCTGCATCGAAGCGAATTCCTCGCTTTCGATGATCAGGCCGTAGTTCTCTCGCCGTGAGGAAATCAGGCAAACGCGGTGGTCATAGATGATGGTGGTCATCGCCAGAATCATCGACTCGGGCGCGAAACGCAGTTCGCGCAACTCTTCTTCGCTGGTGGGCCAGATCGGCTCAATGTCTTTCTGGCGGGAGCGCACGACACGCAGACGAACACCCTTGGCTGCACGCGCGGCGATGAAGCGGTTCATCTCAGCCAGCCCGGGCACCTCGCTCAATTCGTCCATCGAGAGAATGCCGCGCAGCACCTTGGGCTCGTCCGTCACGGTCAGCGTGTCCCACAAGGCGGTGCGGATGCCCTCCACTCCCTCGTAATACCGCATGCGCGGCTTGCCCTTGAGCAGGTTGTACATGGAGCGCAACTCAGGCATCAGCTCGCCCAGCATCTGGCGCCGCCCTTCGAGCCGCTCCAGCAGCACGCCAGGGTCTTCCGCCACGACGATGCGCTTGCCGTTGCGCGTCTCCAACACGACCAGGCCCTCTTGTTCCAGGCGCGACAAGGCATCGTAGGCGGTGGTGCGCACCAACCCGGCGCGTGCGGCGATGTCGGCAATCGGCGCCTCGCCAAGCTCGATGGCTGCGGCATAGAGTTTGAATAGCGTTCCGGTGATCCCGATCTTTGCCAGCTTGCCTTCCAGACTCATTCCCCTCTCCGCTTGCATCTCACGCCAATCGGCTGCACGAACGCGACCGTACCGAACTCGGGTACGCCTGTCGATAAACATTCGACATGCAGTCGAAAATTTTCGTCGAAAATGCCCGACAACATAAGCCAATAAACTCACTATTTTGGTGCATCGCAACAGATTTACGCACCAACATCAAACACAATTACGTGAATATAAAGGGATTATTATTAGAACCTTGAAAAAATTCATTGACGACAGATTCCGACAGATCAATACTAAAACCGTGTCGAAACTGATCGACAAACTCTCACGAATGGCGTGGCGATTGCCGCACAGAACCAGGAGCAGCACATGCACGTAAACGTCTCAGTGATTCAGGCCGGATCGATTCCGTTCGACATCGAAGGCAGCCTGGGCAAGGCCGAGCGACTGATTGCCGATGCGGCCAAGGCAGGCAGCCAGCTGATCGTGTTCCCCGAGGCCTACCTCGCCGCTTACCCCAAAGGCCAGAACTACGGCGTCAGCATCGGCGTGCGCACTCCGGCCGGACGCGAGGAGTTTCGCCGCTACTTCGACAGCGCGATTGCGGTACCTGGCCCCGAGACCGAACGTCTCGGTCAGGCCGCCGCAGCCGCCAACGCGCACGTGGTGATGGGCGTAATCGAACGGGACGGCGGCACGCTGTACTGCACCGTGCTGTTCTTCGCCCCCGACGGCGCGCTGCTGGGCAAGCATCGCAAGCTCATGCCGACCGCCGGCGAGCGCCTGGTGTGGGGCTTCGGCGACGGCTCCACGCTGCCGGTGTTCGACACCGAAATCGGCAACCTCGGCGCGGTGATCTGCTGGGAGAACTACATGCCGATGCTGCGCATGGCGATGTACGGCAAGAAAATCGAGCTGTACTGCGCGCCCACCGCCGACGACCGCGAAACCTGGTTGCCGACGATGCGGCACGTAGCCCTCGAAGGCCGCTGCTTCGTGCTGACCAGCTGTCAGGTGCTGCGCAAGGGTGACTTCCCGGAAGGCTACGAAAGCGCCATCGAAGGCGCGCCCGACACCATCGTGATGCGCGGTGGCAGCGCCATCATCGACCCGCTCGGCCGCGTGTTGGCCGGCCCGCTGTTCGACGAAGAGGGCGTACTCACGGCGACACTGGACCTGGATGAGATTCCGCGCGCACGCTTCGACTTCGACGCCGCCGGACACTATGCCCGCCCCGACGTCTTCCGGCTGCACGTCAATGAGAACCCGCGTCCGGCCGTCGTCTTCGACTCCGGGCCCCGCGGCCGGGCGGACTGACTCCCTGCCCTCCGCAGCGGTTCACGAGACCGCACGCGGAACGAGCCCGCTCCACTTCAGGGAGAACCCCATGGAACGCACCCTACGCCATGTCGTCACCGCACTCGACATCGTCAGCGGCAGCCTGTTCGCACTGGCCATCGGCCTGAACTTTGCCAATGTGGTCGGCCGCTACGCCTTCCACACCCCGATCTTCTGGGCCGAGGAGATCACTACGCTGCTGGTGGTATGGGCGGTGTGCCTGCTGTCTTTCCGGCTGACCTATCGCGGCGAGCATCTGGTGACCGAGGTCACCCCGCTGTTCCTTCCGCCGCGCGCGGTGTGGGTGCTGCGCATCATCGCAACGTCGCTATGCACGGGCGCTGCTGTGTTCCTGGGCTTTTACGCGTACAAGATCGTCGAAATGCTGAGCCGGTTGTCGCAGGTGACGATTGCCGCCGAGATACCCAAGGCCTTTGCCAACGGCGCCATTCTGGCGGCCTTCATGCTCGCTGCGCTGGGCGGGGTGTGTCGCATCGTCCGGCTGTGCCGCGAATGCCCCTCACGCAACGAGAGCCCCACACCGCTGTCAGCCAACGTCATTTCGGCTGAAGGGGGTGTGAAATGAGTATTGCCCTCGCCCTCGCCACGCTGCCGCCGATCCTGCTGTTGGCGGGCATACCGATCTACATGGTGTTGCTGATCTCGGCCAGCGCGGCGATTCTCGGCTTCATGACGGTGCCGCCGCTGATGATCCCGCAGATCATGTTCGGCAGTCTCGACAAGTTCGCGCTGCTGTCGGTGCCGTTCTTCATCTTTGCCGGCGAGATCATGGCGCGCGGCGGGGTGTCGCGCCGCATCGTCAACTGCGCGCTGTCGATGTTCGGCGGCGTCAAGGCCGCACGCCCGCTCACGACAATCGCCGCCAGCGAGTTCTTCGGCGCGGTGTCCGGCTCCAGCCCCGCCACCGTGGCGGCCATGGGCAAGCTCATGTACCCCAGCCTGCGCGAAGGTGGCTACAGCGAGAAGTTCTCGCTCGGCCTGATCACTTCGTCCGGCGGGATTGCCAGCGTGATGCCGCCGAGCATCCTGATGATTCTTTACGCTGCATCGTCCGAGCAGTCGGTCATCGAGCTGTTCGCAGCCGGCGTCCTGCCCGCGCTACTGCTGGGCCTCGCAACGGTGTTCTACATCCTGTGGCACACCCGCTCGGTCGAGGCTCCGCTCGAGCCGCGCCGCAAGCTGATCGAGATCGCCGCCCTGGTGCTGGCTGCACTGCCCGCACTCGGCACCCCGGTGCTGATTCTCGGCGGCATCTACGCCGGGATCTTCTCGCCCACCGAGTCGGCCGGCATGGCCGGCATCTACGGCTTGCTGGTAGCGCGCTTCGTGTATCGCGAAGTGAGCTGGAAGGACGTTTGGGACGCGGTCATCAGCTCCACACGGCTCACCGCCCAGATTCTCATCGTGGTGGCCGCCTCGGGCGTGTTCTCCTGGGTGCTGACCACCAGCGGCATTCCGCAAGCACTGGTGCACAGCGTTGGCGTGCTGTCGGAAAACCCGTGGGTCATTCTGCTGGCGATCAATATCTTCCTGCTGATCGTCGGCTGCCTGGTCGACCCGGTGTCGGCCATCATCCTGCTCACACCCATGCTGGTGCCACTGGCGCAGCACCTGGGCATCGATCTGATCCACTTCGGCGTGATCATGGCGGTGAACCTCAGCATCGGCATGTTCACTCCGCCTTTCGGCCTGAACATCTTCACCTCGCATGCCCTGTTCGGCGCGCCGATCTCGACGATCTCCTCCGGTCTGGTGCCGTTCATCGCGCTGCAGATCGCCACGCTGCTCCTCATCACCTTCGTTCCATGGCTGTCCCTCGTCGGCGCGGGCCTGATCCGCTGATCCATGCTCACGCCCTCACCTCTCACCCCAAGGAGAACTGCAATGCACGCATCGTCCGCTTCGACCCCGCTGCACTCACGCTTCACCCGATGGGCCCGCGGCACCGGTCTGGCTGCACTCACCATCGGGCTCTTCGCGCTGCAACCCGTACATGCCGCCGACTTCACGATGAAACTCGCCACCGCCACGGTGAATGACGTGCAGACCGAAGCCATCAAGCGCTTTGCCGCACGCATCGAACAGCGCAGCAACGGTCGCATCAAGACCGAGCTGTACCCCGCCGCGCAGCTCGGCTCCAACGCCCGCATGATCGAAGGCCTGCAGTTCGGAACGATCGAGTTCTACACCGGGCCGGCGGTGTATCTGGTGGGGGTGGACCCGCGCTATCAAGTGATGGACATGCCGGGCGTATTCACCGACGCACGCCACGCCCAGCGCACCTTCAGCGACCCGGCCTTCCGCAAGGCCTTTCTCGGCATCGGGGAGTCCAAGGGCCTCGTCGGGCTGGGCACCTACATTTACGGCAATACCGCCTTCGCCACCCGCTTCCCGGGCAGCAAGGTCAGCGACTTCTCGGGCAAGAAGCTGCGCGTGCTCGCCTCGCGCATCGAGCGCAAGGGCGTCGAGCTGATGGGCGGCACGGCCGTGCCCGTCGATTTCAGCGAACTCGTCACGGCACTGCAACAAGGCACCATCGACGGCCTCAAGAGCTCACCGCCCGCCTTCACCTCACTCAAGCTCATCAACACGGTCAAGTACGTCACCGCCACCGAAGACGGCGTAATGGGCGAGGTCATGCTGGTCAGCAAGGCTTGGTGGGATCGTCTGCCTGCCGACCTGCAGACCATGCTGCGCGAGGAAGCCGTGGCGCTCGAACCGGAGCTCTACGACTTCGTGC
Organism: Pseudazoarcus sp. NS20; assembly: GCF_059703745.1. NCBI lineage: Bacteria > Pseudomonadati > Pseudomonadota > Betaproteobacteria > Rhodocyclales > Zoogloeaceae > Pseudazoarcus > Pseudazoarcus sp. NS20. The sequence goes on along the minus strand of NZ_BAAKIY010000002.1, from coordinate 78,806 downwards.
TCGAAGATCAGGCCAAAGCCTACAAGTTGTGGGAAGAGCAAGGCGGCACGGTGTACCGCCTGCCGGAAGACGAGCGCAGCGCGCTGCTCGCCAAGATGCGCGAAGGTGCGACCGAGATCCTGCGCGAGAACAAAGGCACTGCTGCCATGCTGGACGTGATGCTTGAAGCGGCCGAACGGGTGAAGTGACCCACGACGCTGCGGCGGCGCCCGCCGCCGCAGCGAGGAGATTCCATGCAGTTCGATTTTGAACACTTGCCGGCGCTGAGCCGCTACAACCTCTTGTCGTCGCTGGTGGTACCGCGCCCCATCGCCTGGGTGACGACACGCTCGGACAACGGCGCCATCAACCTCGCGCCGTACAGCTTCTTCAACGTCATGGGGCATGAGCCACCGCTGGTTGCGTTGGGCATTCTCGCCTCACCCAGCAAAGGCTTGAAAGACACGTTGCGCAATATCGAGGCGCAGCGCGAATTTGCCGTGAGCCTCGTCACCGAGCCACTGCTGCCAGGCATGAACCTCAGCGCTGGCGATCTACCCTACGGCGTGAGCGAGGCCGAGTTGGCCGAAGTCACCCTGACTCCGGGCCGGCTGATCGACGTGCCGCACGTGCTCAGCAGCAATGCCGCGCTGGAGTGCCGCCTGCTGCAGAGCCTGGCGGTGTCCGAGCGCCAACGTGTGGTGCTGGGGGAGGTGGTGTGCGTGCATGTCGCCGATGAGTTGGTGCTCGACGCCGCACAAGGCTTCGTCAACGTCGCACGCCACGCGCCGGTTGCGCGCATGGGCGGCTCCGCCATGTACTGCCGCTCGACCGACCGCTTCGAACTCGAGCGCCCCGACGACGCCCGCGTGCGCTGAGGCACTTCAGAACGCGATGGCTACCGAGAAGTGCAGGCGCACTTTCTTGTCGTCCTGCCCATAGGCCACATCGAGTGCAATCGGGCCTGCCGGGCTGCGCCAACGGCCACCCACGCCGAAGCCGAGCTTGGCGTCGTAATCCTGCCAGGAGTCCGCCGCGTCACCGACGTCGATGAAGGTGGCGACACCCAGCTGCGGGCGGAACCAGTTGATGTATTCGACGCTGCCCGTAGCCAGATAGCGTCCGCCCAGCGTCGCGGAGCCCTCCTTCACGCCAAGGCTCTCGTAAGCGTAACCACGCACCGATTGCGAGCCGCCGGTGCGGAACAGATAGTCGAGCGGAATGCCGTCACGACTGCTCGCCAGGGTCGAGCCAAGCTCCCCGCGCAGGATGACTGTGTCGCCGTCGCGCACCGGTATGTAGCTGGCGAAGCGGCCATACAAGCGCAGGAAATCCTGATCCGACAGCACCGACTTCGAGCCCCCGCCGATTTCGGCACGCAATACGTAGCCTTCACGCGGGTCGAGCACATCATTCACGCGGCGACGCGTCCACGAGACGCTGGGCGTCAGTGCCGCGTTGCGCGTTTCATCACCGCCGTCGGGCCGCAAACGCTCACGCTGATAGCGCAGCGAAACCGCGGTCTCGTCATCTCCGCGCAACCACGTGCGTACGGCGCCGATGGCATAGCGCGTGGTTTTCAGGTTTTCGATATCGCTGGCTTCGGCCATGGTGCCGAAACTGTCACGCACGTTATCGCGCGTGGGAGGCAGAAAGACGTCAGCGAACACGCTCTGGCGCTTTTGCTCCAGGCGCAGACCGGATTCCAGTTCCCAGCCTCGCCCCATGAAATTCACGTTGCGCCAACCCACTTCGGCGCGCGCGCCGGTGTTGGTCGAGAAGCCTGCACCGAAAGCGAGGCGGCGCGACTCTGCCTCGGACACCTGCACGCGCACCGGCACCGCGTCGGCCAGCGCCGGATCGCGCGGAATATCCACGCCCACCGACGCGAACTGCGGCAGGTTCTGCAAAGTGCTTTGCAGCGTCAGCAGGCGCTCCTGGTCGAAGCGCTCGCCCTCTTCCAGCGTGTAATACCGCTCAACGAAATCCGGCGGCAGCAATTCGAGGCCGGTGACGTTGAGCTGGCCGATGCGGAACGGCGGCCCGGAATCGACGGTGACTGCCAATCGCACGGCAGAGGCATCGACGTCGACCTCGGCACGACTGGCGACGATGCGTGCAGTGGCATAGTCGCGTGTAGAAACGTCGTAGAGCAGAGATTGCTTGGCGCCATCCCAGTCGGACTGGCGGAAGAACTGGCCGGGCTTGAGCGCCCAGCCCGATCGCAAGGCCTCGCGCCGCGGCTCACTGCCGTCGTGCGATGCCAGGTGCCCTTCGAATGCAATGTCGACCCCGGCAATGGCGGCGCGCGGCCCCGGCTCGACGATGATGCGCCAGCGCTCGGCCGCCTCGCGTTCGAAATTGATCACTGGCGAAAAATAGCCTTCGGTGGCGAGCAAGGATTCGATGTCGCGTCGCGAGCGACGAATCAGCGCAATGCGATCCGCAATGCGCTCGGGGATTGCCTGCTCGACTCGCAGCAAACGTACGTGACGCTCGAGCAAGGGCCGCACGGCATCCGGCGCTTCCAGCGCGACCGAAAGCTGCCCCTCCTGCGCAGACACCGGCGCTGCATAACAGATCAGCGCCGCCGCCAGGATCCGAGCTGCCCGCATCAGCCCGCGCTGTAATACTCGACGACACGCTTTACTTCAGCGGTCGAGCCAAGCACTACCGGAATTCGTTGGTGCAACTTGGTGGGCTGGACTTCCATGATGCGCTCACGCCCGGTGCTGGCCGCACCGCCCGCCTGCTCGATGAGCATGGCCATCGGGTTGGCCTCGTACATCAGGCGCAGACGGCCGCCCTGAGCACGGCATTTCTCGTCCAACGGATACATGAAGACACCGCCACGGGTGAGGATGCGATGTACGTCGGCTACCATCGCCGCCACCCAGCGCATGTTGAAGTCGCGCCCGCGCGGCCCCGCCTTGCCCTGCTGCAGTTCATCGATGTAGCGCTTTACCGGCGCTTCCCAATGGCGCGCATTGGAAGCGTTGATGGCGTATTCGGACGTCTCGTGCGGCACCGTCATGAACGGATGGGTGTAGATGAAGCTGCCCATCTCGCGGTCCAGCGTGAAGCCGTGCACGCCGTTACCGATGGTCAGCACGAACATGGTAGAAGGGCCGTACAGGCCGTAGCCCGCAGCAACCTGCTCGGTGCCCGGCTGCATGAAGGCGGCCTCGCTCGGCTCGCCTTCGGACGGCGGATTCTTCAGAACCGAAAAAATCGTGCCGACAGAGATATTGACGTCGATGTTCGACGAACCATCGAGCGGATCGAACAACAGCAGAAAGCCGCCCTTGGGGTAATCGAAGGGGATCTGATGCACCTCTTCGACTTCCTCCGACGCCATCGCCGCAAGGTGGCCGCCCCATTCGTTGGCCTGCAGCAGGATGTCGTTGGCCAGCACGTCGAGCTTCTTCTGGGCTTCGCCCTGCACGTTGTCGCTGCCGGCGTTGCCGAGCACGCCGGCCAGCGCGCCCTTGGAAATGCTCACGCTGATGGCCTTGACGGCGCGCGCCACGACTTCGATCAACAAACGCAGGTCAGCATTGATGCGGCCTGCCCGCTGCTGTTCGATGAGGTGCTGGGTAAGGGTGACGCGTGCCATGTGAGGCTCCATGCAGGTCCGGCCAAGCCGGGAACGGAATGAAAGGATAGAATTATCCTGATTGCGGCTCGCCCCGACCAGCATCAAGTCGAAACAAACACTCAGGGCCGTTCACTTCCCTCCAGATTCCTTATGCACGTAATGGTTCTCGGTGCAGGCGTTACCGGCGTCACAACCGCCTGGTATCTGCTGCAAGCCGGCTTCGAAGTCAGTGTGGTTGAGCGCCAGCCCGGCCCGGCGCTGGAGACCAGTTTCGCCAACGGTGGGCAGATCTCCGTCAGCCATCCTGAACCGTGGTCAAGCCCCGCCGCGCCGATGATCGCGCTGCGGTCGATCGGGCGCGCAGAAGCACCGCTGCGGCTGCGCATCGGCCTGGAGCCGGCTCGCTGGGCCTGGCTGTTGCGCTTCCTGCACGAATGCTCACCCGCCCGCCACCTGCGCAACGCAGATGCAATCGCCAGCCTCGCGGTGCATAGCGCCGATTGCCTGCGCCAGCTGCGCGCCGACACAGGGCTGCAGTACGAAGAGCGCACGCGCGGCATCCTGCATCTGCTCTACAACGAGCGCGAGCACGAGCACGCCGAGGCACGCATGGCGCTGCTGGAACGGCACGGCATTCCCTGCGAACTGCGCACCCCGCAAGAATGCGCCGTCATCGACCCCGCCCTCGCCCACATCGCTCCGCAATTGGCCGGCGGCTTGTACGCCCCGAACGACGAATCCGGCAATGCACGCCTGTTCACTGCTCGGCTGGCAGAGCTTGCCGCTCGCGCTGGAGCCCGCTTTCACTTCGAGACTGAAATCACCGCCCTGGAGCTGAATGCAGGCCGCCTGCGCGCGGCGCAAGTACGTACCGCGGACGGCACCGATCGCCTCAGCGCCGACGCCTTCGTGTTGTGCCTGGGCAGCCACGGCGCGCGACTGCTGGCGCCGCACGGCGAGCATCTGCCGATCTATCCGGTCAAAGGCTATTCGGTGAGCGTGCCGGTGGTGGATGAGGCACTCGCACCCACCATCAGCCTCACTGACGAATCGCGCCGCCTGGTGGCATCGCGGCTCGGCGAAAACCTGCGCGTCGCCGGCACCGCCGAAATCTGCGGCTACGATGCCTCACCCAACCCCGCGCGCACTCGCCCCCTGCTACGCTGGATCGACGAACTCTTTCCGGGCGCCTGCGACACCTCTCGCGCCGAAATGTGGGCCGGACTGCGCCCTTGCACACCGTCTTACGTGCCGATCATCGGGCGTTCGAAAGTCGACGGCCTGTGGCTCAACACCGGTCATGGCTCGCTGGGCTGGACACTGGCCTGCGGCTCGGCACAACTCCTCAGCACCTTGATCTCCGGGCGCACCAGCAATGTGCCGGACTTCCCGCTGCACGCCTTTTAAGCCCGCTTATCCGCTTTGCAATCGGTTGCATAGCTTATCTACTGCCACAAATGCGTCAGGACTAGAATCCATCACCCATAGCCTGAGGGGATTCATCATGAACGCATTCTCCCTACGCGCACTGCTGGCGGCTGTCGGCGCAGTTCTGGTTGGCAGCGCACCGATCATCGTTTCGGCCGCGCCGCCGGCGCACGCTCCCGCACACGGCTGGCGCGCCAAAAACGCCCCCTCCTACGCCGGGTACACCGGACATCGCTGGGAACGCGACTACGGCATCCTGGATGGGCGATGTGACCGCAGCAGCGTCGCTGCAGTGCTGGGTGGCGTATTGGGCGGCGCGGTGGGAAGTCAGGTTGGTGATGGCAGTGGCCGCGTCATCGCGATTCTTGCGGGCACGGTCATCGGATCGCTGATCGGCGCAGAAATTGGCGGCCGCATCGATCGTGCCGACGAGGCCTGCATCGCCCACAGTCTCGAGCTCGGACGACAGGGCCAGTCAGTGCGCTGGAACGGAAACGGCGGTTTGAATTACGCCCTCACACCGCTCGGTACCTATTCGGGCCGACCGGAGTGCCGTGAATTCTCACTGAACGTGGACGGAGCAGCGCGCAACTCGAAGCGGGGCCATGGCTGCCGCCGTGGAGACGGAAGCTGGACCTTGCACGGGCTGTGAGCACACTTACTTGACGACCTTGAGATGGCCACCGCGCCCGCCGCGAGGTGGCGGCTCGTCATCGGGCGGCGACGTATCCGACTCCGGTGCTGCTTGCAGGTCGGCCAGCTCTTCGCCCGCGATTTCCTCTTCACCCGCATCCGGGTTCAGTTCGAAGGCAACGCCCTGCGTAAAGGCAAGACCACGACCGGTTTCACGGGCGTAAATCGCCAGCACGTTGGCGTATGGCACCCACAAGTCATGCGCCACACCGCCAAAGCGCGCCTGGAAGCCGATTCCCTCTTCAGAGAACGACAGGCCGTTGGTGGCATCCGGATCAAGATTGAGCACGATCTGGCCTTCGCGCGCATAGCCTTGCGGCACCAGCACATCACCATCGACGCGCGCGACGACATACGGCGTCATCGCATTGTCGAGGCACCACTCGTGAATGGCGCGGACCAGATAAGGGTGGGGAGAAGCAGAGAAAGGATTCATAGCTTTTCAATGCACGAGCGGCCTCGCCGCTCGTGCATCGCAGCGCTCAGCGGCGCATTACCTTTTCGGACGGCGTCAGAGCGTCGATGAAGCCCTGGCGGCTGAAGATGCGTTCGGCGTATTTCATGATGCCGGCCGCAGTCTTCGGCAGTTCGATGTTGTAGTGCTCCAGACGCCACAGCAGCGGTGAAATCGCCACGTCCAGCATCGAGAACTCGTCGCCCAGCATGAACTTCTGCTTGGTGAACACCGGAGCGAACTGCACAAGTTGATCTCGCACGGCGGCTCGGCTTTTCTCGGCCGCCTTCTGGCCTTTCTCGAGCTGCTCGATATGTACGAAGAGCTCTTGCTCGAAGCTGTGCAGCAACTGACGAGCACGAGCACGCAGGATGGGGTCGGGCGGCATCAACTGCGGATGCGGAAAACGCTCATCGATGTACTCGTTGATGATGTTGGCGTCGTACAGCACCAGATCACGGTCGACCAGCACCGGAACACGGTTGTACGGGTTGATCACGGCAATGTCTTCGGGTTTGTTGTAGAGATCGACGTCGATTACCTCGAAGTCCATCCCCTTCTCGAAGAGCACGATCCGGCAACGGTGACTGAAGGGATCGGTCGTTCCGGAGTAAAGGGTCATCATGAGATTGCAACTCCCGGTTCGGAAAACAAAGCGCACCACGCGTTCACCGCGTGGTGCGTCTCATCAGGCCGGCATGGCCGCAACAGCGGCCCGCCGCTCCGTCAGTGAATGTCTTTCCAGTAGTTTTTCTTGAGTGCGTAAGCGAGCACAGAGAACGCCGCGAAGAAGATCAGCACGAACACGCCGATCGACTTGCGCTTCTCGGCACCCGGCTCGCCCATCCATACCAGGAAGGACACAAGGTCGGCCACGGCCTTGTCATACTCTTCCGTCGTCATCAGGCCCGGCTTCACCAGCTTCAGCTCGGTTTTGCCGTCGACATGCTCGGCCACCTGCTCACCCTGCAGCTGCCACAGCACGTGCGGCATGCCAACGTTCGAGAAGATCACGTTGTTCCAGCCGGTGGGACGCTCCGGATCACGGTAGAACTGACGCAGGTAGGTGTAGAGCCAGTCTGCACCGGAGCCATCACCCGAGTTGCGCTGACGCGCAATCAGCGTCAGGTCCGGCGGCGGGGCACCAAACCAGCCACGGGCTTCAGCCGGGCGCATCGCGATGGTCATCAGGTCACCGACGCGTTCGCCGGTGAACATCAGGTTGTCGCGAATCTGATCTTCGTCCAGACCGAGTTCGGTCAGCTTGTTGTAACGCACGAAGCTGGCCGAGTGACAGTTCAGACAGTAATTCACGAACATCTTGGCGCCGTGCTGCAGGGCCGCCGGATCCGTGCTCACCGGAGCACGGTCAAGCTCGACCGACACTGCCGCACCGAACGCCAGCGTGGGCGCGAGGATCGCGGCCAAAGCCAGCCGCTTCAGGGTCTTGATCATTCGGATACTCATTTGAAGGTCACCCGTTCCGGTTCCGGTTTGCACTTGTCGATCTTGGTGTACCACGGCATCAACAGGAAGAACGCGAAGTACAGCACCGAGCAGATCTGCGCGACCGGAGCGCCCGGGATGACACCGAAGAATGCGTACTCGGGCGGCTTGACGCCGAGGAAGCCGAGGATCACGAAGCAGATCACGAACAGCACCAGCGCGGTCTTGTAGATCGGGCCACGGTAACGGATCGACTTCGCCGGGCTACGGTCGAGCCACGGCAGGAAAGCGAGGATGACCACTGCCGCCCCCATTGCAACCACGCCGAGGAACTTGGCATCCAGGCCGAACAGCGAGAAGGTGACCGCACGCAGGATCGAGTAATACGGGGTGAAGTACCACACCGGCGCGATGTGCGGCGGCGTCTTCAGCGGATCGGACGGAATGAAGTTGTTGTACTCGAGGAAGTAACCACCACCTTCCGGATAGAAGAACAGCACCGCCGAGAAGAAGAACAGGAACACGCCCACGCCCACTACATCCTTCACGGAGTAGTACGGGTGGAACGGGATGCCGTCGAGCGGGATGCCGTTTGCGTCCTTGTGCTTCTTGATCTCGACGCCGTCCGGGTTGTTCGAGCCGACTTCGTGCAGCGCAATGATGTGCGCAGCCACCAGACCGATCAGCACCAGCGGCACGGCAATGACGTGCAATGCGAAGAAGCGGTTCAGCGTCGCATCGCCGATGACGAAGTCACCACGCAGGACGATGGTCAGGTCCGGGCCGATGACCGGGATCGCCGAGAACAGGTTGATGATCACCTGCGCGCCCCAGAACGACATCTGGCCCCACGGCAGCAGATAGCCCATGAAGGCTTCGGCCATCAGGCACAGGAAGATCAGCACGCCGAAGATCCACAGCAGTTCGCGCGGCTTGCGGTACGAGCCATACAGCATGGCGCGGAACATGTGCAGATACACCACCACGAAGAACGCCGAGGCGCCGGTGGAGTGCATGTAGCGGATCAGCCAGCCGCCCGGCACTTCGCGCATGATGTATTCGACACTGGCGAAGGCGATGGGGATGCCAGCCGCATTGAGCGAAGCATCGGGTTTGTAATGCATGACCAGGAAGATGCCGGTCACGATCTGGATCACCAGCACGAGCAGCGCAAGCGAACCGAAGAAATACCAGAAGTTGAAGTTCTTCGGCGCGTAGTACTCGGAGAGATGGGCCTTGTAGTTCGACGTCAGCGGAAAGCGCTCGTCGATCCAGTTCAGCAGAGCCTGGGGTTTGGTCGTCATCGCTTAGGCCTCGTCTTCGCCCACGAGGATCGTGGTATCGGAAACATACATGTGCGGCGGAACCTCGAGGTTGTCCGGCGCAGGCATGCCGCTATAGACACGACCGGCGAGATCGAACATCGAACCGTGGCACGGGCACAGGAAGCCACCAGCCCATTCAGCGCCCAGACCGCTCTCGGCGCCCATGCGGAAACGCGAAGACGGGGAACAGCCGAGGTGAGTACAGATACCGATGGTAACGAGGTACTCTTCCTTGATCGAGCGATACTTGTTCTGCGCATAGGCAGGCTGCATCTCTCGCTGGGATTCCGGGTCGCTCACACGGCTGTCGGTCTGGTCGAGCGATGCGAGCATCTCGGGCGTGCGGCGCAGGATCCACACCGGCTTGCCTCGCCACTCAACGGTCATCATTTCGCCCGGAGCCAGCTGGCTGATGTCGGCCTCGACCGGGGCACCCGCTGCCTTGGCTCGATCCGACGGCGTCAGACTCGCGACGAAGGGCACTGCCACTGCAGCAGCGCCGGCTCCTCCGACCACCGACGTCGCAACCAGCAGGTTGCGGCGACTATTGTCGATCTTTTGTTCCACGCTCATGGCCTCTTCCTGAAGGAATGCTAAATTCCGGTTCAAAAAACCTGCGCATTATAGGGGAAAACCTCAGGCCATAAAAAGCCCGTCACGGCGAATGAGGCTCGATCAGAGCGTACGGCGGTCGAGCAGGGCCTGCGCGACGGTGCCCGCATCCACGTGCTCGAGCTCGCCGCCGACCGGCACTCCGCGCGACAAGCGGCTCACGCGAATGCCGCGCGCGCCCAGCAACTCCGAGATCATATGGGCCGTGGCTTCACCTTCATTGGTGAAGTTGGTCGCCAGAATCACTTCCTGCACCTCACCATCCGTCGCGCGCGCAATCAGACGCTCCAGCCCGAGCTCACGTGGGCCGATGCCATCGAGCGGCGAGAGCCGCCCCATCAGCACGTAAAAGAGGCCTTTGTAGGCTTGGGAATGATCGATCACCGCAAGGTCGGCCGGCATTTCCACGACGCACAGCACGCTGCGGTCATGCTGCGGGTCGGCGCAACGGCGACAGATCGCTTCCTCCGTAAAGCTGTTGCACAGCTCGCAATGCTTCAGCACCGCCAATGCCCCCTGCAATGCGCCGGCCAGAGCAGCGGCACCGCGCTGATCACGCTGCAGCAGGTGGTACGCCATGCGCTGGGCGGACTTCGGCCCAACGCCGGGCAGACAACGCAGGGCTTCGATCAGGGCATCAAGGCTGGAGGGGGACATGGGCGGACGAAAAGTCTCGTGAATCGGAGCTTGCCGGCCTGGTGCTTCGAGTGGGCGCGGGGCGCTCCCCTGCCGAAGGTGAGCCCGCCTTACCTCCTCTGGAGGGGAGAAAAGGCGGCTTTCGGCAGACGGGGATCAGAACGGCAGTTTCATGCCCGGCGGCAGATTCATGCCGGAGGTGAAACCGGACATCTTCTCTTGCGTGGTGGCTTCGACGCGGCGCACGGCGTCGTTGACGGCGGCCGCCAGCAGATCTTCGAGCATTTCGCGATCATCCATCACCGAATCATCGATGGAGACACGGCGCACGTCGTACTTGCAGGTCATCTGCACTTTCACCATGCCGGCGCCGGACTGACCTTCAACTTCGATGGTCGCCAGCTGCTCCTGCATTTTCTTCATGTTTTCCTGCATCTGCTGGGCCTGTTTCATCAGCCCGGCGATTCCGCCTTTCATCATTGCTTCAGTCTCCGAAGGTTTTCAAAGAGGTCGGACCGACTCTTCGACAAAGCGTGCGTCGAAGCGCTCGATCACCTCACACACGAATGGATCACTTTCCAGCGCCTCGACGGCCGCGGCATGCCGCGCCTGACGCTCGACTTCGTTGCGTTGCGCCGGGGTCTGGCTTTCGATGGCACCGATCTCGACCCGCGCACGCAGGGCTCGACCGGCCTTGGTGCTCAGCAGCTCGGACAGACGGACCGTGGCGTTGGCATTCATTTCCAGCAAATGATGGTGCGTATTGGCCAACCGCAGCACCAAGGTGTCGCTCTCCAGCCCTACCCATTCGCAATGCAGGCACAGCTCGCGCAACATGCCTGTGGGTGCGATGGCGCGCTGCAAGGCATGCCAATCGGCCGCTGCCAGGGCGGCAGACACCTCTCCTGCGGAATCCGCAGCCACCGCTGCCTGGACCGCCGGAACTGCGGGAGCAGCCCTCGCCGGCGCGGGCTCATCGAATATCTCGTGCGCGGACACCGGCTGGTCGTCCGGCATGGCCGAGGGCACATCCTCCCACGGGGGCGGCTCAGCCGCCGCCGCGGCCGGCTTGGGCGGCGGCGCGGCAGGTTCGGCGCGACGCAGCTCGCCGACTGGTGCTGAAGACGTTGCGGCAGCTGGTGCTGCCGCAACGGGGGCCGGAGTAGCAGCGGCCGGGCGAGCAGGCGCGGCTGCGGGCGTGGGCGTAACCGAAGGGCGTGCCGGCATCGGTTGAGCGCGCCCTACTCCGCCGCCAGCCGGCCCAGGGCCGCCCAATGCAGAAGGCTGCTCCGGCCGGAAGGCGTGCAAACGCAGCAGCGTCATCGTGAAGCCGGTGTATTCGTCCGGCGCGAGCGCCAGCTCGTCGCGCCCGTGGATGGCCATCTGATAGGCCAACTGCAGGTATTCGGCGTCCAGCGCCTCGGCATACGGCGCGATGCGGGCGCGCTCGGCTTCATCGGCGATCGCGCTCGGCGCAAATTGCGACAGCGCAATGCGCGACAGCAACGAGGCAAGTGCCTGCAACGCAGAGTCGAAGGACAGACTGCGACTTTCCATGGCCTCGGCCACGTTCAGCATGGCCTGCACGTCGCCCGCCACGAGTCCGTCGAGCACGCCGTACAGATGGTCGTCACCGACCGTGCCGAGCATGCGCGAGACGCCCTCTTCCTCGACCTTGCCGGCGCCGTGCGCAATGGCTTGATCGAGCAGCGACAGCGCGTCGCGCATCGAACCGCCCGCCGCGCGCGCGATGTGCGACAGCGCGGGGCGTTCGAAGGTGATGGTTTCCTCGCCAAGGATGTGCGAGAGGTGGTCGACGATGGCGCCCTGCGACATCTGCTTGAGGTTGAACTGCAGGCAGCGCGACAGCACCGTGACCGGGATCTTCTGCGGATCGGTGGTGGCCAGGATGAATTTGACGTGCTCGGGCGGCTCTTCAAGCGTTTTCAGCATGGCGTTGAAGGCATGCCCGGTGAGCATGTGCACTTCATCGATCATGTAGACCTTGTAGCGCCCCTGCACCGGTGCATACACGGCGCGGTCGAGCAGCGCAGCCATGTCGTCGACGCCGCGGTTGGAGGCGGCATCCATTTCGACATAGTCGGGGAAGCGATCCGCGTCGATGGCGCGACAGGCATCGCACACACCGCAAGGTTCGGCCGTCATGCCGGTTTCGCAGTTCAGCGCCTTCGCCAGGATACGGCTGATGGTGGTCTTGCCGACCCCGCGCGTCCCAGTAAACAGCCAGGCGTGATGCAGGCGGCCGGTCTCGAGCGCATGCGACAGCGCACGCACGACGTGATCCTGCCCCACGAGGGTGGCGAAGGAACGGGGGCGCCATTTGCGCGCGAGGACCTGGTAGCTCATGGCGTTGGATTCTAACAGGGCGAATCGCCGGTTCGATATTCACTGCAATCGCAGGATGATAAGAAAAAACAATCAAAGGAATTCAAATCATCGATTAGACCTATTGAATTTAGATGCCTAATCTTCGTTCGTACGTAGCCGCAGGCTGCGACGACCTGAGGGGGACACAACATGTTGCGGATGAAGCCTGCCGTCGATGCGGCATTCGAAACCTTGTGCGCCGTTCTCGCCGACCTGGCCGCAACGGCCTGAGTGGAATCGCCGTTCCAACAATGAAATCAAGGAGGAGAAGATCATGAGCAAATGCCCCGTAATGCATGGATCCAACACCGCAGCCGAAAGCTCGGTGACGGAGTGGTGGCCCAAGACGCTGAATCTCGACATCCTTCACCAGCACGACACCAAGACCAACCCCTTGGGCGAAGACTTCGACTATCACGAAGAAGTCAAAAAACTCGACTACGCCGCCCTCAAGAAAGACCTCCACGCCCTGATGACCGACAGCCAGCCCTGGTGGCCGGCTGACTGGGGCCATTACGGCGGGCTGATGATCCGCATGGCCTGGCACGCGGCCGGCTCCTACCGTCTGGCCGATGGCCGCGGCGGCGGTGGCACCGGCAATCAGCGCTTCGCCCCGCTCAACTCCTGGCCCGACAACGCCAACCTCGACAAGGCGCGCCGCCTGCTGTGGCCGATCAAGAAGAAGTACGGCAACAAGCTCTCGTGGGCCGACCTGATCATTCTGGCCGGCAACGTCGCCTATGAATCCATGGGGCTCAAGACCTTCGGCTTCGGTTTTGGCCGCGCAGACATCTGGCATCCCGAGAAGGACATCTACTGGGGCTCCGAGACCGAATGGCTGGCGCCCACCGACAACCCGAACAGCCGCTATTCGGGCCAGCGCGACCTCGAAAACCCGCTCGCCGCGGTGATGATGGGCCTGATCTACGTGAACCCGCAGGGCGTCGACGGCCAGCCCGATCCGCTCAAGACGGCGCGCGACGTACGTGAAACCTTCAAGCGCATGGCCATGAACGACGAGGAAACCGCCGCGCTGACCGTCGGCGGCCACACCGTCGGCAAGTGTCACGGCAATGGCGACGCTGCATTGCTCGGCCCCGAGCCGGAAGCCGCCGAACTCGAAGAGCAGGGCCTGGGGTGGAACAACCACACCAAGCGCGGCATCGGCCACGACGCGGTAACCAGCGGCCTTGAAGGCGCCTGGACCACTCACCCCACGAAGTGGGACAACGGCTACCTCTACCTGCTGTTCACCTACGAGTGGGAGCTCAAGAAGAGTCCGGCCGGCGCCTTCCAGTGGGAGCCGATCAACATCAAGGAAGAAGACAAGCCGGTCGACTCCGAAGACCCGAGCATTCGCCGCAACCCCATCATGACCGACGCCGACATGGCCATGAAGATGGACCCGGTCTATCGCGAAATCTGTGAGCGCTTCTACAAGGACCCGGCTTACCTCTCCGAAACCTTCGCCCGCGCCTGGTTCAAGCTCACCCACCGCGATATGGGCCCGAAGGTGCGCTACATCGGGCCGGAAGTGCCCGCCGAAGACCTGATCTGGCAAGACCCGGTGCCGGCCGGCAACAAGGGCTATGACGTCAATGCCGTCAAAGCCAAGATCGCCGCCGCAGGCCTGTCGGTCAGTGAACTGGTCAGCACGGCGTGGGACAGCGCCCGCACCTACCGCGGCTCGGACATGCGCGGCGGCGCCAACGGGGCACGCATCCGTCTGGCCCCGCAGAAGGATTGGGCCGGCAACGAACCGCAACGTCTGGCCAAGGCTCTGGCGGTGTACGAAAAAATCGCCAAAGAGAGCGGCGCCAGCATTGCCGACGTGATCGTTCTGGGCGGCAACGTGGGGCTTGAGCAGGCCATCAAGGCGGCCGGCTTCGACTTGCCGGTGCCGTTCGCACCGGGGCGTGGCGACGCCAGCGCCGAGCAGACCGATGCCGAGTCCTTCGAAGCACTCGAGCCGGTGCACGACGGCTTCCGCAACTGGCTGAAGCAGGACGACTACATTCCGAAGCCCGAGGAGATGCTGCTTGACCGCGCCCAGTTGCTCGGCCTCACGGCACACGAGATGACCGTGCTCATCGGCGGCATGCGCGTGCTCGGCACCAACCACGGCGGCAGCAAACACGGGGCTTTCACCGATCGCGTCGGCGTGCTGACGAATGACTTCTTCGTCAATCTCACCGACATGGCCTACTCGTGGAAGCCGACGGGCAAGAACAGCTACGAGATTCGCGAGCGCAAAACGGGCGCCGTGAAATGGACGGCCACTCGTGTCGATCTGGTGTTCGGCTCCAATTCCATCCTGCGCGCCTATGCCGAGGTGTATGCCCAGGACGACAGCAAGGAGAAGTTCGTGCGCGACTTCGTGGCGGCTTGGACCAAGGTAATGAACGCCGACCGCTTCGATCTCGCCTGACGGGACGAGACTCGACTGCAGGCTTCGGGGCCTGCTCCCATGTACGTGGCTGGCGCGTGGGGGCAGGCCCCGAAGCCGTTCACCGCACCAAAAACCATCCAACACACTGAAATAACTGCGATTTAGCAATCCGCAACGACTGAGCTACAGTAAATCGTGATCAACCCCTGCCCGGCGCTCAACGCGTTGGGCACGCATGCTCCGGCCCGCCGTGGCCTCAACCCCGGGACGCCCGCCGAAACGGCTACAGCCTTGGCCCACGCTCCAGCCGTGCGCGCCCTCCGGCATGAGGAAGACGATGGAACAGGCACGCTCCGCAACCGAAGCATCCCGCCTCCCCGCTCGCCATGGCGGCCAGTCGCGCGTACCGCCTCACTTGCCCACGGCGCCGCGCCGCAAAGACCGCGCGGCACTCGACGCCGTGGCCGAGCTGCTGGCCGAAGCCGACGTGCAGGTCGGCGGTGATCGCCCTTGGGATCTACGCTTCCATCACCCCGAAACGGCTGAGCGCATCCTCGCGCGCGGCAGCCTGGGGTTGGGCGAGAGCTACATGGAAGGCTGGTGGGATTGCGACCGGCTGGATGAATTCTTCGCCCGTGTATTGGCCGCCCATCTCGACGAAAAGGTCGGCCATAGCGCCTTGATCGTGCAAGGCCTGCGCGCGCGCCTGTTCAACCTGCAAAGCCTGCGCCGCGCCTGGCAGGTCGGCCACGAGCACTACGACATCGGCAACGACCTGTTCGAAGCCATGCTCGATGAGCACATGGCCTACACCTGCGGCTACTGGGCCGAGGCCGAAAACCTGCATGACGCGCAGACCGCCAAGCTCGACCTGATCTGCCGCAAGCTCGGGCTGAAGCCCGGCATGCGCATGCTCGACATCGGCTGCGGCTGGGGCAGCCTGATGCGTTACGCCGCGCGTGAATACGGCGCGCACTGCAGCGGCGTCACCATCTCCAGGGAGCAGGCCGACTACGGCGCCACGCGCTGCTCCGGTTTGTCCGTGGAGTTTCTGCTGAAGGACTACCGGGAGCTTGACGGTGAATTCGACCGGATCGCCTCGGTCGGCATGTTCGAGCACGTCGGCCGCAAGAACCATCGCAGCTTCTTCGAAGTGGCACATCGCGTACTCGCCGCAGACGGGCTGTTCGTGCTGCACACCATCGGCAAGAATCTGCGCGGGGCGCCCACCGACCCGTGGATCGATCGCTATATCTTCCCCAATGGTGACCTGCCCTCGCTGGGCGAGATCGCCGACGCGGCGGAGCCCTTCTTCGTCGTCGAAGACGTGCACAACTTCGGCGCCGATTACGACCGTACCCTGATGGCCTGGCATGCCAACTTCGAGGCGGCCTGGCCGCGCTTCGCCGACAAGTACGGCGAGCGCTTCTATCGCATGTGGCGCTACTACCTGCTGGCCTGCGCCGGAACGTTCCGCGCACGCACCACGCAGCTGTGGCAAATCGTGCTTGCGCCAACGGGCGTCGCAGGCGGATACCGCTGCCCGAGGTGAAGATTCAAATTAACTATCGAATGGTTTTTTAAGTTCAATTGGAGCTATCGAAAGCGCTGCTCCATACTTGAAGCGTCATCAAGCCCTTCAAGGAGCTCGCCATGGTAGCCAAAGTCGCCCGCCTGCATTATCAGCGCGCCGGCATGCCCGGCTTCCTGCGCGCGCTCAGCGGTTGGGGCATCGCTCTGACCGGCCTTGCGCTGATTGTCTTCCAGCTCTCACAAACTGCGCCGGACTTGCCGCACGGCCTGCGGGGGGCATTGGCCGGTGGCCTCATGGCCGCTGCAGCCACGGCGCTGGGCGCCTTGCCGGTACTGGTGATGCGCCGGATCTCAGCCGGAGTGCAAGGCGCCTTGCTGGGCTTCGGTGCCGGTGTGATGCTGGCCGCCAGCGTCTTCTCGCTGCTGCGTCCGGCCTTCGACAACGCGCTTGCCGGAGGCGCCAGTGAAACCAGCGCCGCGCTGCTGGTGGCAGGCGGCCTCGCCATCGGCGCCATGCTGCTGTTGGCAATGGACCGCGCCCTGCCCCACACCCACCAACCGGGGCGCGAGCGTACCGTCGCAGCGGTATGGCTGTTCGTGTTCGCAATCGCGGTACATAACATTCCGGAAGGTCTGGCGATCGGCGTGGCCGCCAACGATGCCGGCACCGCCAATGCGGTCGCCACCGGCATCTCGCTGCAGAACGTGCCGGAAGGCCTGATCGTTGCCATCGCCCTGGCCGCCGCCGGCTACGGGCGCACGCTGGCCTTCGGTGTGGCCGTGCTGTCGGGACTGGTGGAGCCGCTCGCCGCGCTGGTGGGTTCGGTTGCCGTTGCGGTTTCGGCCGCGTTGCTGCCGTGGGGGCTGGCCGCCGCAGCCGGCGCCATGCTCTTCGTGGTGAGCCACGAGATCATTCCCGAGTCGCATCGCCGCGGCCACGAGACGCTGGCCACGGCCGGACTGATGATCGGCTTCATCACCATGATGCTGCTCGACACCTTGCTGTAAGTGGCCGGCACAAAAAGCAAACGGGCGTCGCGCAATGCGACGCCCGTTTCATGTTGGGGTGGCGAGCCTGACCCCCGGCACTTGCAGGTTGCAGCTGTGGCTGCTGCCTTCCGGCCCTGACCAGGTTCACCGCTCTGCAATGCGGGGAGACCCGCCACGGCATGCATTGTAGCAGCTTCGGCGCGCCGCTAAAGCAGCCACTCGATGGGCAGGATCGACAGGAAGTGAATACCGAAGCGCTGCAGGGGCCCTGTGCCCGGCTCCTGCAAATGGCGCAGTTCGCCGTCGGGAGAGCGTTCGAGCCAGTACAAGCGCCCTTCTTCGGACAGCTTCACCTCGTAGGCATTGAAGGGAATGGTGGATTCGAACGCATCGGACACTTCAAAGGCCAGCGCCGGACTTTCGATCACGAAGCCGAGTTCGGTGTTGAGGTTCATCGAGCGTGGATCGAAGTTGAACGAGCCCACGAACACCCGCTCGCCATCGATGGCGAAGGTCTTCGCATGCAGGCTGGAGCCGGAGCTTCCGAACGGCCCAACGCGCTTGTCCGGCTCGTGATCGTCGACCGGGTCCTTCAACTCGAACAAGGTCACGCCGGCACGCAACAAGGCTTCGCGGCGCTTGGCATAGCCGGCATGCACCACCGCCACATCCGTGGCCTCGAGCGCGTTGGTGAGGACACGCACCCGGATACCCTGCTGCACCATGCGCGCAAAGGCATCTACACCGGCAGCCGTCGGCACGAAGTACGGCGACACCAGATCCACCGAGCGCTTCGGCTCACCCAGAATCACCTGCAACTGCGGAATCAGCAGCCCCTTGCGATCCGCCTTGCCCAGGCCCTTGGCCGGGTCGTCACTCACCATGCGCGTCTCGGCCCACTCCAGCGGCAGCTTGCCGGCCTGCAGGGCGCGCAGGAAACCCGATCGCCGCACGGCCAACTGATACTCGGAAGCGGCGTCGGTGCTCTCGACCTCCTCGCCGAGGGCTTTCAGTTGCGCTAGGGCATCCGGCGCGGGTCGGGCCAGAATGCGCTCGGCCGGATAGGAGGATGCGCTGGCCCAGTAGAGGTCGAAGTCGCGAGAAACGTCATCCACCACCGGGCCAATGGCCAGCACGTCCAGATCGGCGAAGATCAGCCCCTCTGCCGCGCCGAAATACTCGTCTCCGATGTTGCGCCCGCCGATGATGGTGACCTGATTGTCGGCGGTGTACGACTTGTTGTGCATGCGCCGGTTGAGCCGGCCGAAATCGAAGAGAAAACCCACGTATTTCGGGGTGCGCAAGCGGAACGGGTTGAACAGCCGCACTTCGATGTTGGGGTGGGTATTCAGCGCCGCCAGCGCCTCATCCTTGGCCGTACCGTGATCATCGAGCAGCAGGCGCACGCGCACACCGCGCTCGGCCGCCGCCAGCATTTCATGCAGCAGCAGCGTGCCGGTGACGTCGTCACGCCAGATGTAGTACTGCACATCCAGGGTTTTCTCGGCACCACGCGCCAGCAGCACGCGCGACGCGTAAGCGTGGCGGGCGTCGGCCAACGGGTGAATGCCGCTCTTGCCTTCGTGTTCCGGCACGAGTTTCCGCACGGCCTTGCCCAGACGGGTTTCACGGGTGTCGTACTGCGAGGGGGCGAAACTCACCGAGCGGTCTTCCAGCGTCGGCAGCATCGAACAACCCGACAACAACACCAGCAAGCCCAACGCACCAAGCAGCGTCATCCGCCGCAGGCGGGCAGCGAAGATTACGTACTGCGGAATTGCGCACCCTGCGTTCACACCCACCTCCGGCCCCTGCGATCAATACGACAGCATCCGCCCCAAGTGGCCAGCGTCATGCGCATCGGGATGATAGCCGCGGCGTGCCCGAAGGGCTGCGGAAACGGCCGCCGTTGCACGCCTGAATGATTTCCAGATGTATCGGTAGCGCACCCTAAAGCGGCCTTGATGCTCAATTGCGCATAGTTGGATACCATGATTGCGCCCGCCTGTAGCCTGCGGCACAGCCTTCATTCACGGAGATCGCATGACCTTCACCTTGGCTTCAAACCATAGGGCCCCTTCGGGCGAGCTTCGCCTTGGCTGAAAATTCCGGTATAGCCGACCTCTCTTCTTCGGACGACGGCCTCACCTTGCGGGTGCATGGGGAGTGGACACTGGCCCACTACCGCGCCCTACGCTCGCGCGTGGCCACGCTGCGTGCCCGCGCCGGTGAAATTGCGGGCGTGGACGTTTCCGGCATCAGCGCACTCGACACGGCCGGCGCGAGTCTCCTGTGCGACCTGCTCGACGACGAGCGCCTAGAAGCCGCATTGACCAGCCTGCCCCCCGAGCGCCAGGCCTTACTGCGCACCGTGCATGACGCGCGCAAACGTGCCGATCTCACACTGCGCTCGGACGATCGCTACACACCGGGTGACATCCTCGCCAAGATCGGTCAGACAACCCTCGATTTCCGCGACCACATGATGGGCGTGTGCGGGCTGCTCGGGCTGACGCTGGAAACCATCTTCCGCGTGCTGCTGCGTCCGTCGCGCTGGCGCGTGACGTCTTTTCTGGTGCATCTGGAGCGCACCGGGCTTGATGCCGTGCCCATCGTGGCACTGCTCACCTTCCTCGTCGGCGCGGTGGTGGCTTTTCTGGGTGCCACGGTGCTGGCGAACTTCGGTGCCAGCGTCTACACCATCGACCTGGTGGCGTACTCGTTTCTGCGTGAGTTCGGCGTGTTGCTGGCGGCCATTCTGGTGGCAGGCCGCACCGCCAGCGCCTTCGCCGCGCAGATCGGCTCTATGCGCGCCAACGAAGAGGTGGACGCCATCCGCGTGCTGGGCCTCTCGCCGGTCGAACTGCTTGTGGTGCCGCGCGTTTTCGCCCTGCTCATCGCGCTCCCCATTCTCACCGTGGTAGCCATGGGCTCGGGCCTCGTCGGTGGCATGCTGGTAAGTGCCATCAAGCTCGACATCTCGCCGGCAATGTTCCTCACCACGGTGGAAAACAACATCGCGCTGCGACATTTCATCATCGGCTTGGTCAAGGCGCCGATCTTCGCCTTCCTGATCGCCCTGATCGGGTGCCACGAGGGCTTCAAGGCCGCTGGCAGCGCGCAATCAGTGGGCGAGCACACCACCTCGGCGGTAGTGCAGTCGCTGTTCGCGGTGATTGTCGTCGATGCGATTGCGGCATTGATCTGCATGGAGATGGGCTGGTGAGCGCGCCGGACAACGTCATCGAAGTGCGCGGCCTCGAGAACCGCTTCGGCTCGCAAGTCGTGCACGAAGGGCTCGACCTCGACGTACGCCGCGGCGAGATCCTCGGCGTGGTGGGCGGCTCGGGCACCGGGAAATCGGTGCTGCTCAGAACCATCGTCGGGCTCAACCGGCCGGCACAGGGCAGCATCAAGGTGCTGGGCGCCGACCTCACCACCATGGCCCCCGACGAGCGCAGCCACATCGAACGCCGCTTCGGCGTGCTGTTTCAGCAGGGCGCGCTGTTCTCGTCACTGACCGTGGCCGAGAACGTCATGTTGCCGCTGCGCGAACACGCCGGCCTGCCGCTCGATGAAGCCGCCGAACTGGCCCAGCTCAAGATCGCGCTGGCCGGGCTGCCGCCCGAAGCAGGAGGCAAGTACCCGTCCGATCTGTCCGGCGGCATGGTCAAGCGCGCAGCCCTCGCACGCGCGCTGGCGCTCGACCCCGACATCCTGTTTCTGGACGAACCCACCGCCGGGCTGGACCCGATCGGCGCGGCGGCATTCGACCGCCTGATCCGCACCATGCGCGACGCGCTCGGGCTCACAGTGTTTCTCGTCACGCACGATCTCGACACGCTGTACGCGATCACCGACCGCGTGGCCGTGCTGTCGCAGCGCCGCGTCCTCATCAATGCGGATCTCGCCACCGTCGCGGCGGCCGACGATGCGTGGATTCGCGATTATTTCCTCGGACCGCGCGGCCGCGCGGCCGCATCCATCACGGAGGGCTCCTGAATGGAAACCCGCGCCCATCACATCCTGATCGGGCTGTTCACGGTGCTCGGCATCGGCGCAGCCTTGATGTTCATGCTCTGGCTCGGCTCGAGTGGCCGTGACCGCGAACACGCCCAATACGACATCGTGTTCCAGGAGGCTGTTACCGGCCTGTCGCGCGGCAGCACGGTGGAGTTCAACGGCATCCGCATCGGTGACGTAGCCAATCTGCGACTTGACCCGCAAGACCCGCGTCGCGTGCTGGCGCGGGTACGTGTCGAGCGGACCGCTCCGGTGCGCACCGACACCCGCGCACTGCTGGTACCAGCCGGCATCACCGGCCTGTCGTTCATTCGCCTTAGCAGCGGCAGCGACCCCAACAGCATGCTGCTGTTGCCGGACGATGACGCTGACAGCATCCCGCTGATCGTGGCCCAGCCGTCGCCGATGAGCCGACTGATGGCCGACGGCGAAGATGTCATGACCAACGTGAACCAGGTGCTGATCCGCGTGACCGAGCTGTTCTCGCAGGAGAACGTCGAACGGCTCGACGCCACGCTGGGAAACCTGCAGGAATTCACCGGCGTGCTGGCCGAGCGTCGTGACGACCTGTCCGCCGCCATCGACGCCACCAGCAGCCTGCTGCAGACCACCGAACGGCTGGTCGATGTCGAACTGCGCCAGACGCTGGCCGACACGCGCGAGTCGGTGGCCTCACTGGAACGCACCATGAGCACCATCGAAAGCGTGGTGTCCGACAACCGCGGCAACCTCGATTCGGGCCTGCGCGGCCTGGCCGACATCGGCCCCGCCATGTCGGAATTGCGCGGCACCATGGCGTCGCTGCGCACCATCACCCGCGAACTTGAAGAGAACCCGCGCGACTACCTGATCGGTCGTCAGCCTTCACGGGAATTCCAGCCATGAAAAAACACCTCGCCCTGAGCGCCCTGTGCGTCGCCCTGCTTTCCGCCTGCTCGATCCTGCCGGAGAGCCGGCCTGTCGATGTCTATCGCCTGCCGACTTCGCTGGAGGTGCCGAACACATTACCCGCCCGCAGTGAAAGCATCGGCTCCGTGCGGGTATTGCTTCCGGCCACCAACAACACTTTGGCGAGCCGGCGCATCGTCGTCATCCCGGATGATCACCTCACCAGCAATTACGCCGGCGCTGCTTGGGCGGACTCAGCACCCGCGATGATGCGCGAGCGCCTGGCCGACGCGCTGCGTGCGGGCGGGCGCTTCGACACCGTGAGCAGCGACGAACACAGCCTGCGCGCCGAATTCGAGGTGGATTCCAACCTGCGTGCGCTGCAAAGCGAATATCGCAATGGCACACCGGAAGCCGTGGTGCGCCTCGACGCGCATCTGGTGCATTCCGGCTCGCGCCGCGTGCTTGCCAGCCGCAGCTTCGAGGCACGTCGGCCAGCCAACGGCACCGGCCTTCCTGCCGTCGTGACGGCCATGGGCGAAGCCAGCGACGAAGTCACCCAGGCGCTCGCCGCGTGGGCAGCCGAGACGGCTGAAACGGTCGAGCTGCCGCGCCCGCGCAGAAACCGCCCATGACGAACCGGGCTGGTGCGCCGCAGCCCGCGGCCGCACCAGCCCGGTGCAACATCACGTTCTGACGCCCCCTTTACCGCCCGTTCCAGGGGCTCACACGGCGCCGCCCATTGGCACAGCGCTTGCTTTCCCCTCCCGTAGAAACGCCCGCATCGCAACGTTGCCTGCGGGCCATCAACGAATCACGAGTCACTCAACGCAGGCCGACCAAAGACGGTCGCCCTGCCGCCCCGCCAAGGCGGGTCGAGGATCAGCGCCGATCCCTGAAGACATCGAACCGTTTTTCCGGCATTCGCCGGATGGATTGTTACGAGAGGGAATCATGCGCAAAATCAAACTGGTAATGGTCGGCAACGGCATGGCCGGGGTGAAGACCCTGGAAGAGCTGCTCAAGTACGCGCCCGACCAATACGACATCACCGTCTTCGGCGCCGAACCGCACGGCAACTACAACCGCATCCTGCTCTCGCCGGTGCTCGCCGGCGAAATGGGCCTGCCCGACATCATGCTCAACGATGTCGCCTGGTACGCCGACAACAACATCACGCTGCACACCGGCCGCAAGGTGGTCGAGATCGACCGGGTGCGCCGCATCGTGCGCGCCGACGACGGCACCGAGGCGCACTATGACCGCCTGCTGCTCGCCACCGGCTCCAACCCCTTCATCCTGCCGGTGCCGGGCGCCACTCTGCCCGGCGTGATCGCCTACCGCGACATCGCCGACACCGAAGCCATGATCGCCGCCGCCAGCACCCACCGCCACGCGGTGGTCATCGGCGCCGGCCTGCTCGGGCTGGAAGCCGCCAACGGCCTTGCGCTGCGCGGCATGGACGTCACCGTGGTGCACCTGGCCGACTGGATCATGGAGCGCCAGCTCGACAAGCCGGCCGCCGATCTGCTGCAAGCCTCGCTCGAAGCCAAGGGCCTGAAGTTCGAACTTGGCGCGCAGACCGCTGCACTTGAGGCTGGCGCCGATGGCCGCGTGGCCACGCTGAAACTCAAGGACGGCCGCAGCCTCCCCGCCGATCTGGTGGTAATGGCCGCCGGCATCCGCCCCAACACCGCGCTGGCCGAATCGGCCCACTTGTACTGCAACCGCGGCATCGTCGTCGGCGACACCATGCAGACCGTGACCGACCCGCGCATCTACGCCATCGGCGAATGCGTGAGCCATCGCGGCATCAGCTACGGCCTGGTGGCGCCGCTGTTCGAGCAGGCCAAGGTGTGCGCCAACCATCTTGCCGGCTTCGGCATCGGTC
Source organism: Pseudazoarcus sp. NS20 (assembly GCF_059703745.1). Classification (NCBI taxonomy): domain Bacteria; kingdom Pseudomonadati; phylum Pseudomonadota; class Betaproteobacteria; order Rhodocyclales; family Zoogloeaceae; genus Pseudazoarcus; species Pseudazoarcus sp. NS20. The sequence goes on along the minus strand of NZ_BAAKIY010000002.1, from coordinate 54,533 downwards.
GCTACGTGGGCTCGGTGACCTCGACCAAACTCAAGGTCACCGGCGTCGATGTGTTCTCGGCCGGCGACTTCACCGGCGGCGAGGGCTGTGACGAGATCGTGCTGCACGACCGCGCAGGCGGCGTGTACAAGAAAATCGTGCTCAAGGACGACAAGCTCATCGGCGCGGTGATGGTGGGCGACACCGCCGACGGCAGCTGGTACTTCCAGCTGCTGCGCGAGGGCAAGAGCGTGACCACGCTGCGCGACCACCTGATGTTCGGCCAGAGCTTCGCGCAGACCCAGTTGGGCGACGCCGGCCATCAGGGCCAGAACCTGGCGGCCAGCCTGCCCGACACCGCCGAAATCTGCGGCTGCAACGGCGTGTGCAAAGGCACCATCGTGCAGGCCATCAAAGAGAAAGGCTTGTTCACGCTGGACGACGTGCGCAAGCACACCAAGGCATCGAGTTCCTGCGGCTCATGCACCGGGCTGGTCGAGCAGATCATTGCCTCCACCGTCGGCGGCGCCTTCCAGGCCACCGACAAACACTCCAAGCCGATCTGCGCCTGCACCGACCACACGCACGGAGAAGTGCGCCGCGCCATCGTCGACCAGAAGCTGCTGTCCATCCCCGAAACGATGAAGGCGCTCGACTGGAAAACCCCCAACGGCTGCGCCACCTGCCGCCCTGCACTGAACTACTACCTGATCTCGAGCTGGCCGCATGAAGCCCAGGACGACCCGCAGAGCCGCTTCGTCAATGAACGCGCCCACGCCAACATCCAGAAAGACGGCACCTACTCCGTGGTGCCGCGCATGTGGGGCGGCGTCACCACGCCGGATGAGTTGCGCGCCATCGCCAACGTTGCCGAGAAATACGCCATCCCCACCGTCAAGGTCACCGGCGGCGCGCGCATCGACCTGCTCGGCGCCAAGAAGGCCGACCTGCCGCTGATCTGGCACGACCTCGGCAAGGCCGGCATGGTGTCCGGCCACGCCTACGGCAAGAGCCTGCGCACGGTGAAGACCTGCGTCGGCTCCGAGCATTGCCGCTTCGGTACGCAGAAGTCGATGGACATGGGCATCAAGCTCGAAAAGATGCTGTTCGGCATGTGGAGCCCGCACAAGGTCAAGCTGGCGGTATCAGGCTGCCCGCGCAACTGCGCCGAATCGGGCATCAAGGACGTCGGCGTGATCGGCGTCGATTCCGGCTACGAGCTGTACGTGGCCGGCAACGGCGGCATCAAGACCGAAGTCGCGCAGTTCCTGTGCAAGGTGTCGAGCGACGAAGAGGTCATGGAATATGGCGGCGCCTTCCTGCAGCTTTACCGCGAAGAAGGCTACTACCTCGAACGCACCTGCCATTACGTCGAACGCGTGGGCATGGAGCACGTGAAGAAGTACGTGCTTGAAGACGCCGCTAACCGCAAGGCCCTGTACGAGCGCCTGCTCTACACCCTGCGCGACGCCCCCGACCCCTGGGCCGAGCAATCCACCCAGCCCAGGCTGCGCGCCCAGTTCGAGCCGCTCGACGCCTGAACCGCAACGATTTCGCTACAGGAATGATCATGAACATGCCCGCACTCGAAACCGACCTGATTTGGCGCCGCGTCTGCACCCTCGCCGACATCCCGCCGCTCGGCGCCCGCACGCTGGAGCACCCCACACACGGCACGATTGCCGTTTTCCGCAACGCGGAGGACGAAGTCTTCGCCCTGCTCGACAAATGCCCGCACAAGGGTGGCCCGCTGTCGGCCGGCATCGTGCACGGGCGCAGCGTCACCTGCCCGCTGCATAACTGGAAGATCCGCTTCGAAGACGGTGAAGCCCTGGAACCGGACGTCGGCTGCGCGAAAAAATTCGACACCAAGGTGGAAGGCGACGAGGTGTTCGTAGCGCTTTGAGTACCGCAAGCGTGACGCAAGCAAGAAACGGCCGTGCGATACACGGCCGTTTTTCATGCTGAAGCCCTCTGCGCCGCAACTTCAGCGACGCAAGACGCTCATCCAGGCAACGCATTTGGCAACGGCGACCATCGCCACGGCCGTTGTCGTCAATTCACTCTCGCTGATTAACGACAAGACCTCTTGATCGCAACACATGAAGAACAAGCGCCGTTGTTATCAGCGAAAACCTCAATGTTAAAAACAACCGACTTTTCCGATCACACGTGAACAACAAATTCGGTTGACGTAAAAAAAAAGCTATATTTTCAATATCAACCAACGTTAACGTTCATTCAGCTAAAAATGATCATCGAAACTGGCGATGCCGTTCAGTACCACCTTGGCAAGTTCCCCCCCGCCCAGCTTGATCTGCCGCGCCTGATGCAGCCCATGCTGGACGCCGCAACTGCGCTCGCACGTTACGACCAGATGCTGCGCGGCCTGCACAACAGCGAACTGTTTCTAGCCCCCCTGCGTGGCCAAGAAGCCGTGGTGTCCTCACGCATGGAAGGCACCATCAGCACCCTTGATGAAATTCTCGAGCTGGAGGCCGCATTCGGTGACGACGATACGCACGCCTCACGCGAGTTCCGCTCGGATGCCATCGAGACCTCGCTCTACCGGAGAGCCCTGAACACTGCTCAAAGCCAGATCGAGCAAGGTCACCCGCTGTCCGAGGCGCTCCTGAAATCCGTCCACCGCCAGCTTCTGTCATTTGGCCGGGGCGCCATGAAGTCCCCTGGGGCCTACAAGCGTGAGCAGAACTACATCGGCGAACGTGGCTCGCGTCAGATCAGTTTTGTGCCGATCGCCCCGGAACACCTGGCGGGCGGGATGGAAGCTCTGTTCCGTTTGATCAACGACCCTTCACTGCCCGCGCTGCTGCGCACCGCGCTGGCCCACGCCGAGTTCGAAGCGCTGCACCCTTTCGAAGACGGCAACGGCCGAGTCGGTCGCATGTTGATCACGCTGATGCTGTGGCAGAACAATGCCATCGCAGCTCCGCACTTCTACATCAGCCGATACTTCGAAGACCGGAAAGACGAATATCTCGACCGGCTTCGGCGGATATCCTCGGATGACGACTGGGATGGGTGGTGCCAGTTCTTTCTCGAAGCCGTTGCACAGCAGGCCATCCGCAACCTCGAGACTGCGCAGACCATCGGCGATTTCTACGCCGAGATGAAACCGCGCTTTGCCGAACTGCTGGCTTCCAAATACTCCGTCGCCGCACTCGACTACCTGTTTGCCAACCCGGTGTTCATCAACAGCCGCTTCACGCACGAAGCCGGCATACCTGCGCCGACAGCCGCCCGCTTCACCCGCGTGCTGCTGCAGGAGGGGCTACTTCAGACCACCCGTGAAGCGGCAGGTCGCCGCTCGGCGATCTACCGCTTCGAACCGTTGATGCAGCGAGTGCGCGTTTAAGCGAATCACCGGGCCCGGAAGACCCGGGAATCAACTCCTCACGCCCCCTCAGAACCCTTCCAGCACGATCTTGCCGCGTGACTTGCCCGATTCGAGCAGCGCGTGGGCGTGGCGCAGGTTTTCGGCAGTGATGCGGCCGAAGTTCTCGGCGACGGTGGTGTGCACCACGCCCTTGTCCACCAGCGCCGACACCTCGGTGAGGATGTGATGCTGGGCCTGCAGGTCGGGGGTGGTGAACAGCGAACGGGTGAACATCAGCTCCCAGTGCAGCGAGATGCTCTTGCGCTTGAGTTTCATCACGTCGAGCGGCGCGGCCGGGTCGTCGATGAGGCCGAACTTGCCCTGCGGGGCAATGACCTCGGCGATCTGGTCGAAATAGTGCTCTGTGTGCGTCAGGCTCACCACGTAATCGGCCGCCGGCACTCCGATGGCCTCCAGTTGCGGGGCAAAGGGCTGACTGTGGTCGATGACGTGGTGGGCGCCGAGGTTGCTGATCCAGGCCTGGCTCTCAGGGCGCGAGGCGGTAGCAACAATGGTCAGGCCGGTGAGGCGGCGGGCGAGCTGCACCATGATCGAACCGACGCCGCCGGCAGCGCCGATAATAAGGATTGATTTGCCATTGCTGCGGCTGCCGCGCTCGATGACGAGGCGATCGAACAGCATCTCCCACGCGGTGAGGCTGGTCAGCGGCAGGGCGGCGGCGGCGGCAAAATCCAGCGAAGTCGGCATCGGGCCGACGATGCGCTCATCCACCAGTTGCAGTTCGCTGTTGCTGCCCGCTCGGGCGATGGAGCCGGCGTACCACACGCGATCACCCGGCTTGAACAGGCTCACTTCCGGCCCGACGGCACGTACCACGCCGGTGGCGTCCCAGCCCAGCACCTGCCAGCCACCGGGCTCCGGCTGGGCGCGCATGCGCACTTTGGTATCAACCGGATTCACGGCGACGGCGCGCACTTCGACCAGCAGGTCGTGCCCTCCGGCCACCGGCTCGGGCAGTTCGACATCCACCAGCGCGTCAGCGTGGTCGATGGGCAGGGATTTCTGATATCCGATGGCTTTCATGACGGGTCTCCTTGGGGCGGCCTGTGGGCCGCGTCAGTAGTGGGTGGCGCATCTTCACCCGCGCCAATGAATTGAAAAAGGTGCAATATGATTCATCTATTTCAAATTTTTATTGAAAATGCGCGCCCTGCAGGACTTCGACATATTCATCCGCACCGCCGAACTGGGCAGCCTGTCGGCCGCGGCGCGTGCACTCGACCTGTCGCCTGCCGTGGCCAGCGCCGCACTCAAGCGGCTCGAGGCGGAACTCGGCGTGCCGCTACTGGTGCGCACCACGCGCAGCCTGCGCCTGACGCCCGAGGGCGAACGCCTGCTCGAACGCTGCCGGCCCGCGCTGGCCGAGTTGCGCGAGGTCAAGGACGAACTGCAGGCCGGCCGCAGCGTGATTCGCGGCGAGCTGTCGATCTCCATGCCGTCCGACCTCGGCCGCCACGTGATCCTGCCCTGGCTCGATGATTTCCTGCAGCGTCACCCCGACCTGAGCCTGCGCGTGCAGCTCTCCGACCGCCTGGCCGACGTACACCGGGAGCCGGTAGACGTCGCCATCCGCTACGGCACACCCGCCGATTCCGGCATGGTCGCGCTGCCGCTGGCCCCGCTCAACCGACGCCTGCTGTGCGCCGCACCGCACTATCTGCAAAGCCACGGCACGCCTACCCACCCGACCGAACTGACGCAGCACAACTGCCTGTGTTTTCGCCTTGGCGACCACAGCCACACACGCTGGCGCTTCGTGCGGGACGAGGAAGTCGTCGAGGTCGATGTCCGCGGCAACCGCAGCAGTGACGATGCCGATGCCGTGCGCCACTGGAGCGTTGCCGGCCACGGCATCTGCTACCGCTCGTGGCTGGATGTGGCGCGCGACGTCACCGCCGGGCGGCTGCGCATGCTGTGCGAGGGCTGGCAAGGCGAAGCCGTGCCACTCAATCTGGTATGCGCCAACCGCCGCCTGCTCTCCCCCACCATCCGCCTGCTGCGCGAGCACCTCGAAACGCGCTTCGCCGGCTTGTCCAATACCGACCCGCACCGCCAACGCCCACGCTGACCATGACCTCTGCCAAAAACGAAAGCGCCCTGCCCATCGTGCTGCTGTGCCTTGCGGCGGGCTACATCGACGCCACCGGCTATCTGCAGCAACAGGTGTTCGCCGCCAACATGACCGGCAACACGGTGCTCGCCGGCATCTCGCTGGCGGAACGCGAGTGGGTGACTGCACTGGAGCGCGCCTCGACGCTGCTGGCCTTCTTCGGCGGCGCGGCCATCGGCGGCGTGCTGATGAGCTTCAAGGGCAAGGCCGGCCGCTTCGTGCTGTGGATCGAAGCCGCGCTGCTGGCAGTGGCCTGCGCACTCGATCCGACTCAGCCTGCCTGGCTGCTGCTCACCGTCACCGCCATGGGCATGCAGGCCACCGTGCTGGTGAGTTACCGCCACACCTCCGTTAGCACGGTAGTGCTCACCAACACCATGGCCAGGCTCGCTCAGTCGCTGGCAAGCCGCGTGGTGCCCTACTCCGCCGCACGGCCGGAAGAGGCCCGCCCCGAGTCCGGCCCGCTGGCGATGACCTGGGTGCTGTACTTCGTTGGCGCTGCCATCGGGGCACTCGTCGATCCTTATCTGAAGCTGTCGCTGATTCCCGGCGCCGCACTGGTGATCGTGGCGGCCGGGGTGGAGTGGCATCGCGCATCACGCAGAGCGGGACTCGACCGAACGCAGCCTTGATGCCACGGTCCCACCCGCATCGATTCGCGGAGCTTGGCCGATGAACTCCTCGCAGCCTTCTTCACCCGACCTGCAGCGGCGGCGTTTTCTGGCCCTGTCGGCGCTGGGCGCCCTGAGCTTTCCCCACCTTCCCTCCGCGCTGGCGGCCGAACAGATACTGCGCACGGTGCCCGCCACCGGCGAGCGCCTGCCGGCCATCGGCATGGGTACGTGGATCACCTTCGATGTGCGCACCTCCCGCGAAGCCACGGATGCGCTCACCGCGCGCTGGCAAGTGCTGCAGGCTTTCTTCTCTGCCGGCGGACGGCTCATCGATTCGTCTCCGATGTACGGTCGGGCCGAAGCCGTGCTGGGTGAGTTGCTGCCACAGAGCCCCGGCGCGAGGAACCTGTATTCGGCCACCAAGGTATGGACGCCCGGCCAACGCATGGGCGAGCGCCAGATGGCACGCTCGCTGCAACTGTGGGGCCTGCCAAAGTTCGATCTGATGCAGATCCACAACCTGCTCGACTGGGAGGCCCACCTGCCCACGCTGCAGCGCATGAAGGCAGAGGGCGAGGTGCGCAGCATCGGCATCACCACCTCGCACGGGCGGCGGCACGACGAGGTCGAGCGCATCGTCGCGCGCGAGCGGCTGGATTTCGTGCAATTCACCTACAACCTCGCCCACCGCGAGGTGGAAGCGCGCCTGTTGCCTCAGGCCGCGGAGCATGGCTGCGCGGTGATCATCAACCGCCCGCTCGATGGCGGGCGGCTGTTCGATCGCGTGCGCGGTGCTGCGCTGCCGGGGTGGGCGGCGGAGATCGGCTGCAGCAATTGGGCGCAGGTGTTCCTCAAATTCGTCATCTCGCACCCGGCGGTCACCTGCGCCATTCCGGCCACCTCACAACCCGCCCACATGAGCGAGAACATGGGCGCGCTGCACGGGCCACTGCCCGATGCGGCGCTGCGCCGACGCATGGTGGAAGACTTCGAGCGCATCGCCTGAACACTTCCAGCGCGCGATAGCTGCTGCACAATACGTGCTGACCTGCCGCTGCGCCCCGGACGCCGAACATGCACTCCATCGAAGTCATCCTGACCATGCTGCTGGCGGTTGTCGTCAGCGGCTATCTGGTGCGCGTCATCCCGCTGTCGATTCCGCTGCCGCTGATCCAGATCGCGCTCGGCGCGGTGATTGCGGGCGTATTCGGGCACGGCGTGGCGCTCGAGCCGGAAATCTTCTTTCTGCTGTTCTTGCCGCCACTGCTGTTCCTCGATGGCTGGCGCGTGCCCAAGATCGGCCTGCTGCACGATCGCGGCATCATCCTCGCGCTGGCCTTCGGGCTGGTGGTGTTCACGGTGCTCGGCGCGGGCTACCTGATTCACTGGATGATTCCGGCCATTCCGCTTCCGGTGGCCTTCGCGCTGGCCGCGGTGATTTCGCCTACCGACCCGGTCGCGGTGTCGTCGATTGCCGCCAAAGTGCCAATTCCCAAGCGGATGATGCACATCCTCGAGGGCGAATCGCTGCTCAACGACGCCTCCGGCCTGGTGTGCTTCCGTTTTGCCGTGGCCGCCGCACTCACCGGCAGCTTCTCGCTGGCGTCGGCATCAACGACCTTTGTATGGATCGCCAGCATCGGCGTGCTGGTAGGCGTCGCCGTGACCTGGGGAGTCAGCCTCACGCAGCGCTGGCTGTCCCGCCATCTGGGCGAGGAAAGCGGGTCGCCCATCCTCGTCAGCCTGCTCACCCCTTTCGGCGCCTATCTACTGGCCGAAGCGCTGCAGGCCTCGGGCATTCTGGCTGCGGTGGCGGCCGGCATCACCATGAGCTACGTCGAACTGAGCGGCCGGGCGCTGGCCACCACGCGCGTGCACCGCGCGGCGGTGTGGGACACGGTGCAGTTCTCGCTCAACGGCATCATGTTCGTCCTGCTCGGCGAGCAGTTGCCGGGCATCCTGCAACGCGCCTCGGATTCAGTGCTCGAGAGCGGTCACACCTCCGACTGGTGGCTGCTGGTGTATGCGCTGGGGATCAGTGTCGGGCTCGCCGCGCTGCGCTTCGTGTGGGTGTGGGTGTCACTGCGCATCACCCTGTTTCGCCGCGGTTCGGCGACTGAGCCGTCGCAACCGGTGAGTTGGCGCGCCGTGGCGGCGCTGTCGCTGGCCGGGGTGCGGGGTGCCATCACGCTCGCCGGCGTACTTACCTTGCCGTTGGTGATGAGTGACGGCAGCGATTTCCCCGCGCGCGATCTGGTGATCTTTCTGGCCGCGTCGGTGATTCTGCTGTCGCTGCTCGGTGCCAGCATCGCCCTGCCCCCCTTGCTCAAGGGCTTGCGCCTGCCGGAGGAGCCTGCCGAACAAAGCGCCGAACGCTTGGCACTGCGACAAGCTGCCGCAGCGGCCATCGCCGCGGTCGACAAGGCACGGGAGCGCGCCTGTGACGGCAGCCCGGACGAGGCTGCGCTGTATGCCGATGCCGCGGTGCGTGTCATGGCGCACTACCAGTCTGCCCTGCACGGCGACAACCTCACCGGCGAAGAAGATGCCGAGCAACTGCGCCGCGCCGACCAAGCGGAGGTCACGCTGCATCTGGCGGCACTTGAGGCCGAGCGCCACGCCATCTTCGACCTGGCCCGGCACTACCGCATCTCGGATGAACTTTCGCGCAAACTGGTGCGGCGCATCGACCTGATCGAAGCGCGCTACCGCTAAGCACCCTGACGGCCAGCCAGCACGGGCACGGCGCCGTGCCGCACGCCCAGCGCCGCTTCGATGCGCTCGCGCTCGACCGCCTGCCACGCGAACACGCCATCGACGGCATGCGTCGCCAGCCCAAAGCACTCGGCCGCGGCAATGCTCACGCTGCCCCCCAGAAGGCGTTGCCGCAGCGCACGCACAAAGCCTTGCACCGCCACGCTGGCCTGCTCCTGCTGCGCGCACGACTCGCCCTTGACAGCGTTCGAGGCCGTGGCGAGCAACGATTCGGCCCGCGACAGCAAGAACACCAGACGCACGCGCGTCACCGGTGCGACATGCCCGCGCGCGGCGGCTGCACTCGCCAGCGCACGCGCCTGCCCCAGACTCTCCGCCAGCGTGGGCAGGCGGAACGAAAAATTGCGCACGGCCGGGATTTCGTCGGCCGCGCCGCCGGGCTGGCCGATGCGTGCCTCGCCCAGCGCCCGCAGCCAGTCGAGCAGCCGCGCCACGATCTGGCAGTGCTCCTGAAAACTTTTCTCCGGCGTGGTGGCGCGCAAGCCGCCAATCAGCGTCTGCCACTGCGCATGCAACGCACGCAGTTCCGCCACGCGCACGCACGGGTAGGCCTCGCTGCTCTCGCTGCGCACCGCCGGCTCCAGCGCATCGAACAGGCGCTCGACTTCCGCCTGCTTGGGCGGCAGCTTGCTGCCGAAGCTCTGGTCACCCGCCAGCCAGGCGCCGCTCATGCCGCGATGCTGCTGCACGCTCTGCACCAGCCGCACGATGTCGGCCGAAGCGGCCAGCGAACGGCGCGCGCGCTCGGGCTTCCACGCCAGCCCGCGTGCCAGCATCAGCCAAAGCGGCATGGCTACCGCCAGCACCAGCAGCACAGCCCACAAGATCATTCCGCTTTGCATGTCGCGTCCCTTTCGCCTCGATTCTCGTTGCCCTACTCGTAGCGGTAATGCTGCAGATGCTCTTCGAGTCGGCCGACCAGATGCTTCAGGTAGGTCGCCAGCTCGTTGCTCTCGGCCAGCCGCTGGGCGTTCTCATCGGCTACACGCGCCACGCGCTCAATGTCGCCGCCGATGCGCTCACCGGCCGTGCTCTGCTCACGGCTTGCCGCGGCAATGTCGTTCATGTGCAGCAGCGCCTGCTCCGCCGCAGCGCGTATCGAAGCCAGCGCGCTCGATGCATCGGCCGCCGCGACGGCGCTGAGATGCGCCTTGTCGTCGGCGGCGCGCACGGCCTCGCCCAACTGGGCGACATCACCATGCACGGCGGCGATCAAGTTCGAGATGCTGCGCGTGGCCTGGGTGGTGCGCTCGGCAAGCTGACGCACTTCGTCCGCCACCACGGCAAAACCGCGGCCGGACTCGCCGGCGCGAGCGGCCTCGATGGCGGCGTTGAGGGCCAGCAGATTGGTGCGACCGGCGATGTCGGCAATGGTGGCGACGATGCCGTCGATCTCGCGCGAGCGCTCGGTCAGCGTGCGCGCCGCAGCCGAGGCACCGCGCACGTCATTGGCCAGCGCCTCCATGGCCGTAGCCACGCCGCCGACCATGTCGGTGCCGCGCCCGGCTTCCACCACCGATGCCTGTGCCGAGGCCGCCGCTTCGGCGGCGCCGTCGCGCGTCTGGCTCAAGCTGGTGATGAGTTCTTCCAGCGTGGCGGCCGACGACACCGTGACGTCGCGCTGCGCGGACACACCCTGCTCGCCTGCCACCGCGTTCGATGCCGCCTCGCCCGAAACGCTGCGCAGTTCGGCCGTGGCGCGGCCCAGCTCGGTGAGCATCACCGCGAGCTTGCGTGCCGCACGGTTGAAACATTCGCTTAGCGAGCTGAATTCATCGGCCGCGGCGGTGGGCATGCGCGCAGTGAGCTTGCCATCGGCGAGTTCGCTGGCGAAGTGCTCCAACTCGCGCAGACGGCGGCGCACCGCCACGACCACCATCACGCCCGATACCGCCGCACTGGTGGCAAACACCAGCGCCACCACCTTGAGCACCACATCCGGCGCAGCGAACGCCAGGCCCAGGCCGAGGCCGGCCGCGCCCCAGGTGACGCACACCCATTTCAGCAACGAGCGCTGGCTGCCGGCCGCGCGCACGCGGCCACCGTCGATTGCGGCAGAGTCATCCATATCAGTTTCGGGTAGCAAGTTGCGGTTCAGAGGTGCGCACGAGGCGCCGCAGTTCAGGCAGGCACGAGCCGCAAGACGTGCCGCAGTGCAGCTTGGCCTGCACTTGATTCAGGTCGTCACCGCTGGCCACGCAGTCACGAATGGCCGCCTCCGACACGCCGAAGCAGTTGCACACCGTGCGGCCGACACTGCGCGCAGCCCCCGCCGGCGGCGTGGCCAGCGGCGCGAAGATCCACGGCCGCAACGGGCCCATCGCCGTGCCGGCGAGCATGGCGTCGAGCAGCCAGTCGAAGGCGGCGGTTTCGCCTGCCAGCCGCAGCGCCACGAGTTGCTCACCCGCAATGCGCGCGCGTTTATCGATGCCGCGGCGGGTGTCCGACAGGCGCAGCACCGGCTCGCCTTCGCCGCAGCCAAACGCGACATCGAGCGGCGCCAGCAGCGCCTCGGGCACGGCCCAGCCGTTAGCCACGTTCAACACCACCACCGGCCGCTCGCGCCCGGCGAGCTCCAGCGCGGCATAGCCGAACTGCGCCAGATGCGGCCGCACGGCGGTCATCAAGGCCACCGCCGCGCCGGCATCATTCGCCACAGCCGCCCACCGCGCACGCCAGCCCAGTTCGGCCGGCTCGATGCCGACGGCGGCCTGCTTGAGCGCCGGCTGGCCGGATACCGGATCGACCACCGGTGAAGTCAGCACATTCGGCCCGCCGTGCGCCAGCGTGGCGGCCCCCCAATGCATGGGAATCCACGCCTGGCCGGGCGCAATGCCTTCGTCCGTTGCCAGCGGCAGCACGATTTCACCGCGTGCGCCGGCAATGCGCACCAATTCACCGGCGGTGAGGTTGCGCCGCACCAGATCAACCGGGTTCACCGCAATCGCGGCGCGCGGCGAATGCCCCCACAACTGCGGCACCTTGCCGCTGCGGCTCATGCCGTGCCACTGGTCGCGCAGGCGCCCGGTGGTGAGCATGAACGGGCGGCGTGCGCTGAGCGGCTCGGGCGTGAGCGAATGCCTGGACGGATAACCGACCGGCGCGAAGCGCGCGCGTCCGTCCGGGGTGGGAAACACGCCGTCTTCGAACAGACGCACGGTGCCCCTCTCGGCGCCTGGCCGGAACGGCCACTGCTGGGGGCCACGCGCCTCCAGCACGGCGTGCGACAAACCGCTCATGTCGCAATCGCGCCCGGCGGTGAGCGCCACGTGCTCGTCGAAGATGGCGGCCTCGTCGGCAAAGTCGAACAGCGCCGGCGACTTGCCCAGGCGGGTGGCCAGCCGGCGTGCGAAATCCGCGGTGATGGCCCAGTCGGGCCGCGCCTCGCCCGGCGGCGCGATGGCCGGGCGCACGCGCGTAACGCGGCGCTCGGAGTTGGTGACGGTGCCGGACTTCTCGCCCCAGCCGGCGGCAGGCAGCAGCAGATCGGCGAACTCGGCGGTTTCGGTGTCGGCGTAGGCTTCCTGCAGCACCACGAACTCGGCCTTGCCTAAAGCCTCGCGCACGCGTGTGAGGTCGGGCAGTGACTGCGCCGGGTTGGTGCAGGCGATATACACCGCCTTGACCTTGCCTTCCGCAATGGCATCAAACAGGCCGACCGCGGCCAAGCCGGGGTTTTCCGGCAGCGCCGGCACGCCCCACAGGCGCGCCAGCTCGGCGCGGTCTTCGGCACTTTTCGGGTCGCGGTGCGCCGGCAGGATGGAGGCCAGCGCCCCCACCTCGCGCCCCCCCATGGCGTTGGGCTGACCGGTGAGCGAAAACGGCCCGGCACCGGGCCGGCCGATGTGGCCGGTGGCCAGATGGAGGTGAATCAGCGCGGCGTTGTTGGCCACGCCGTGGTGCGACTGGTTGAGCCCCTGGCACCACATCGACAGCGCCGCCCTGGCCTTGCCGAAGCGGCGCGCGGCTTCGATGATCTGCGCGGCCTCGACACCGCAGGCCGCGGCCACGTTGCCCGGCGAGTATTCGGCCAGCGCTGCACGCAGCTCGTCGAAGCCGCTGGTGTGGCTGCGGATGAAATCACGGTCGATCAGGTCGTCCCACAGCAGCACGTGCAGCATGGCGTTGTACAGCAGCAGGTCGGAGCCGGGTGCGATCTGCAGGTGCAGGTCGGCGAACTCGGCCGTCTCCGTGCGGCGCGGGTCCACCACGGTGATGAACAGATCGGGGTTGGCGCGCTTGGCGTCCTCGATGCGGCGGAACACGATGGGGTGCGCCCACGCGGTGTTCGAGCCGGCGATCAGCAGGTGGTCGGCCAGCGCCAGATCTTCATAGCTGGCCGGCACGCTGTCGGCGCCCAGTGTGTGCTTGTAGCCCGCCACCGCGCTGGACATGCACAGGCGCGAGTTGGAATCGATGTTGTTGGTGCCGACCAGCGCGCGCGCCAGCTTGTTGAAGACGTAGTAGTCCTCGGTCAGCAACTGGCCGGAGATGTAGAAGGCCACGGCATCCGGGCCGTGCTCGCGGATGATGTCGGCAAAGCGATCGGCTGCCGTATCGAGCGCCGTATCCCAATCGGTGCGCATGCGCCGCGCCTCGCGCGAGTTGCGCAATTCGGGGTGCAGCGCCCGCCCGGCGGTACCGGAGGTCAGATGCAGCGTCGAGCCCTTGGTGCACAGCCGGCCGAAGTTGGCCGGGTGTTCGGTGTCGCCGCGCACGCCGGTGATGACGCCACCGGCGTGCTCGATCACCACCCCGCAGCCGGTGCCGCAGTAGCAGCACGTCGAGCGCACCTCACCCGCCGACGGCTCGGGCCGGATGCGCTGGATGTCTATCCTGTCCATGTCGATTCCTCGCCCTGCCTCAGGCCGCGATGCACTGACCTGCACTCATGCCGGCACTGGCATGGGCATACGCAGCCACATCACCCACCACGATGATGGCCGGTGAGCTGAGGCCGTCCGCCGCGATGCGGCTGGGCAATTCGGACAACGCGCCGCTGACATGACGCTGGCCGGGCAAGGTGCCCGAGGCAATCGCCGCCGCCGGGGTGGCCGGAGACAAGCCGGCGGCGATCAGCCGCGCCACCACGCTCAGCACCCGCCCCAGGCCCATGTAGATGACCAGCGTGGTGCCGGTGGCGGCCAGCGCCTTCCAGTCGGGGCCGGAACCGTCGCCACAGGTGGCCGTGACCAGCGTGACCCCGTGCGTGTGCGTGCGATGCGTGACCGGAATGCCCACCGACGCCGGCACTGCAATGCCCGACGTCAGGCCGGGTACCACTTCGGCCTCCAAGCCGGCAGCCGCCAGCGCTTCAACCTCTTCCCCGCCCCGCCCGAACACGAAGGGATCGCCGCCCTTGAGGCGCACCACCACCTTGCCGCGCCGTGCATAGCGCACCATCAGACGGTGGATGAAATCCTGCGGGGTCGAAGCCCGACCACCGCGCTTGCCCACGCGCAGCAGCTTGGCCTCGGGTCGCAGCAGGGCCAGCACGTCGGGCGACACCAGTTCGTCGGTCAGCACCACTTCGGCCCGCTCGGACAACAACCGGGCTGCACGCAACGTCAACAAATCCACCGCACCCGGGCCAGCCCCGACGATGTACACCTTGTTCATTTCAGTCTCCTGCGGCACGCCAGGCGTGCCCGTGCATCAGGCGCGCTTGGCGGCGGGTGCCGAAGCTTCGGCCGAACGGCGCACCGCGCCGAGGTCTTCGACCTTGCGCTGCTTCTCGTGCAGGAAGCTCAGCACTTCATGGCGATAACGGTTGTAGCGCGGGTCATCCGCCAAGGCGAGGCGCTCGCGCGGGCGCGGCAGATCGACTTCAAGAATCTGGCCGATCGTGGCCGACGGACCGTTGGTCATCATCACGATGCGGTCGGACAGCAGCACGGCCTCGTCCACATCGTGGGTGATCATCATCACGGTGTTGTTGAGCTCGGACTGGATGCGCATCACCTCGTCCTGCAGGTGCGCGCGGGTCAGCGCATCGAGCGCGCCGAAGGGCTCGTCCAGCAACAACACCTTGGGCTCCATCGCCAGCGCCCGGGCAATGCCCACGCGCTGCTTCATGCCGCCGGAAATCTCCGACGGCAGGCGGTCGAGCGCGTGACTCATGCTCACCATGTTGAGGTTGTAGAGAATCCAGTCGCGGCGCTCGGCGGCCGACTTGGTCTTGCCGAAAATCTTGTCCACCGCGATCTCGACGTTCTGATACACCGTCAGCCACGGCAGCAGCGAGTGGTTCTGGAACACCAGCGCGCGGTCGGGGCCGGGCTCGTTGACCTCCTTGCCATCGACCAGCACGCCGCCGGAGGTGGCGCGCAGCAGGCCGGCGACGATGTTCAGCACCGTGGATTTGCCGCAGCCCGAGTGCCCGATCAGCGAGATGTATTCACCGCTCTTGATCGACAGGTTGATGTCCTTCAGCACCGGGTTGGTGATGCCGTTGCGGGTAAAGCTCATTTCCACGCGGGAAATTTCGAGAGAACCTTTGCTCATGATTGCGTCTCCTTAGCCGGCCGAGGTGCCACGGGTGATGCGATGGCCGACCCACGCGACCATGCGGTCTAGCAGGAAGCCGACGATGCCTACAAGGACGAGGGCCAGGATGATGTCGCTGATCAGCGACGAGTTCCATGCGTCCCAGATGAAGAAGCCGATGCCCACGCCGCCGATCAGCATCTCGGCCGCGACGATGGCCAGCCACGACAGGCCGACACCGATGCGCAGCCCCGAAAAGATGTAGGGCGCAGCGGCCGGCAGCATGATCTTCCAGAAGTACTCCAGGCCGTTCAGACGGATCACGCGGGCGACGTTGCGGTAGTCCTCGGGGATGTTGCGGATGCCCACCGAGGTGTTGATGATGATCGGCCAGATGGCGGTGATGAAGATCACGAAGATCGCCGACGGGTTGCTGTCCTGAAAGCCGGCCAGCGAGATCGGCAGCCAGGCCAGCGGCGGCACCGTACGCAGTACCTGGAACAGCGGGTCGAGGCCGCGCAGCGCCCAGGTGGATTGCCCTACCAGCACACCCAGGCTCACGCCCACCACCACCGCCAGCGTGTAGCCATAGGCCACCCGCTCGAGGCTGGCGAGAATCTGCCAGGCCATGCCGACGTCGTTGCCGCCGTTGTCGTAGAACGGATCGACGATCAGTTCCCAAGTATCACGCAAGGTTTGCGACGGGCTCGGCAGCGCGGCGCCCGGCTGCGAGCACAGCACCTCCCACAGCGCCACCAGCAGACCGATGACCACCACCGGCGGAAGCAGGCGCGACATGAAGGCCTGCTGACCGCGCTTGAGCAGACCACGCCACACCGTGGCGCCGGTTGACGCGGCAAACGGCGCGCGAGAGAGGGTTTGTGGCTGATTCATGTCGTTCTCCTGAAAGAATGCCTGCTCCGCCCGGCCTCAGCCTTGGCGAATGGTCTTGATGGCCAGGCTGTCGAGGTAGGCCTTGGGGTTCTCCGGGTCGAACACCTTGCCGTCGAAGAAGGTCTCCTTGCCGCGCGAGGTCGAGCTCGGAATGTCGCTGGCCGCAACGCCCAACGACTTCGCCGCTTGGCGCCACAGGTCTTCGCGGTTCACCTTCGCCACCAGGGCCTTCATGTCGAGATTGGCCGGCAGATAGCCCCAACGGATGTTCTCGGTGAGGAACCACAGGTCATGGCTCTGGAATGGATACGAGGCCTGATCTTTCCAGTAGCGCATCTGATCCGGGTGATTGGTCACGACACGGCCGGTGCCGTAGTCGAAGTTGCCCTGCATGCGATCGACGATGTCGGCCACCGGCGCGTTGATCCAGCGGCGGCGCGAGCAGATCTCGGCGACCTCGACACGGTTTTTCGGGTCCTCGCAGTACATCTGCGCTTCCATCACGGCCTTGATCAGCGCCTGCGTGGAATTCGGATTGGCATCGACGTAATCGGCACGCATGCCGAAGGCCTTTTCCGGGTGGTTGTGCCAGATTTCACCTGTGGTGTTGGCGGTGTAACCGATCCCCTGGTTGATGAGCTGGTGGTTCCACGGCTCGCATACACAGAAGGTGTCCATGCTGCCCACCTTCATGTTGGCGACCATCTGCGCCGGCGGGACGACGATGGTGGAAATGTCCTTGCTCGGGTCGATGCCGCCGGCCGCCAGCCAGTAGCGAATCCACATGTCGTGCGTGCCCCCCGGGAAGGTCATCGCCGCGTTGATCGGGCGGCCGGAGGCAAGCTTGGCCTGCAGCGCCTGCTTGAACGGCGCGGTGTCGAGGCCGACCTTGAGATCCTTGTATTCGTTGCCCACCGAGATGCACTGACCGGCCAGGTTCAGGCGAGCCAGAATGTACATCGGCGTCGGCACGTTGCCCGCGGTCATCGCGCCGGTGCTGATCAGGTACGGCATCGGCGTGAGGATGTGCGCGCCGTCGATGCCGTTGCGCGCCGAGCCGAGCACCAGGTTGTCGCGCGTGGTGCCCCAGGACGACTGCTTGAGCACCTGCACGTCGGTCATGCCGTGCTTCTTGAAAAAACCTTTTTCGTCGGCAACGAACAGCGGCGCAGCATCGGTCAGGGCAATGAAGCCCAACTTGGCCGAACGGGTTTCCAGCGTGTCGGATTTCGACGCGAGAATGCCGCCGGACCACAGACCGCCCATCATCGCGGCACCACCCATGACGGCGCTCTGCTTGATGAAATCGCGGCGTGACGGGCGGCTGGCACTGGGTTCAGCGGAAACCTTGTCTGCTTTCCTGTTCATCATCAACTCCCTGGTAAAAGCAAAAAAAGAAAACGGCGTCTCATCCCCGTGGCGCATGCAGCTCACGCTCGGGAATGGACGCCGTTGTCCATGAAATCTTGGGTGCAGGCTCGTCATTGACCCTGCGAGACTCTCTAAGCATGGGGCGTGCCAATTCTCAAAACCCCATCAGGTACAAGGCCTTAATGCACACCAGCCGCTCTGACACCGCCCGTTACACGCCATCGGGGCGCACTGTTGCTGTGCAGCACACAGCCGTTTCGCACTCACCGGGTGCGAAACCGCGCTCGCGAAACGAAGCAATCGGCAAAAAAAATGCCCTGCTCGCGCAGGGCATTGCAAGTGCGCAAAACTAGGTTCAGCGCAAGGACGAGGTCATTTGGACAAACGCGCGCACGCATCACGTGCCGCAGACGATGACGCCACCATCTCGCACTCAGCCGCTGCGCCTGCCGTGGCTTCGCTAGATACCTGCGACCACGGCGCGAAGATCAACACCAGTACGATCGGCACCACGAAGGCGCAGACAGCGTGAATACGCTGGGAGGGAGTGAGGCGCATCGGATCCATCACATTCGGTAGCGACGCACCATGCGCCGGCTTGAATGGACTAATGCATTATGCGTGCCAGTTACGCATCGCTTTGTAATGATTGTGTTTTGCGGGGCTGCTGCGGCCTTGCGCCGCATTCATCGCACTTCAACTGTGCAGCCCGGCCAAACCATGCACGCCCGGCGTGCATGCTTCAGCGCGCGGCGCCGGCGTCGTCCTGCAAGAAATCGGAGAAGCCAAGCACCGCCTCGGCCACCTCGGCAAGCCGGCGGCCGCGGTCCATGGCGGTCTGGCGCAGCATGCGATACGCCTGCTCTTCGCTGATGCCGCGGTGCTGCATCAACATGCCCTTGGCACGCTCGATCACCTTGCGCTCGTGCAGCGCGGTGCGGGCGCGCGCCAATTCGTCACCCATGCTTTGCAGGCGCTGCGCCTGCTCACGCACCAGATCAAGCACCGAACGCCCGAACTGCGGATTCAAAGGCTCGGCCGAGGCCCCCGGCGCCAGGAAGGCATCGAAGAACACCGCGGCCGGATCATCGGGCTGCGGCTCGTGGGCGAAATCATTTAGCAGGGCCGCATGGTCGTGCAGCGCGGCCCGAGCCTCCACGATCTTCTGCTCGGCGAGATACAGCAGCACATCCGCCAGACGCTCCTCAACGGTACGCAGGCGGTCAATACGCCGCGTAGTCAGGTCGAACCACGGCTCGCTGCGATCACCGAGCACGGCGCCCAGCGGCAATGCCGACACCGCCACGCGGCGCAGGCGCTCCAGCTCGGCCACGTCGTCGGCCGATAGCGCTTCGCGCCACTGCGCCACGATGGGCGCGTCGGCGAATTCGGCAAACAGATCGAAGCAGCGTTGCTGCGCCTCGATCAGGTAGGTCATGCGCTGCTGACGCGGCATGTCGAACACGCCCGAAGCGAAGCCCGCCGCGCCGGTGGCGCGCTCCTGCCCGGCAAGCTCTTTGCCCTGCATGAAGTTGAACAGTGCCACCAGCGCGCGTGAGACATCAGGGTCGCCGGCGCTGTCGGCGGCATCGAACACCACCGTCAGCAAACCGCCGATGAGCCGGCTGTAGGCGCTGGTGATGTCTTCGGGTTGCAGTTTGAGGCTGCGCACACCTTGGCGCAGCGCCTGCAGATCGTCCAGCCCATGCACCACTGCCGCGATGCGGCTGAACAAACGCGCGCCGCCCGAAACCAGGCCGGATTCAGTGTCGAGCCGGTCGAACAGCGCCCGCACTGCAGCCTCGGCCGCGAGACTGTCGGTGACGCGGCACTCGAGCTGATCGGCAAAGCGCCCGCCGCGCGACGCGGAGAACACGTTCGACACACCGCGCTCGCGCTGCAGCATGTGCACAAGCTGGCCGATACCGCTGACCAGTTCGCAGGTCAGCGCAAGCTGCTCAAGGCTGTGGATTTCGCAGCGTCGTGCTGCAAGCAGGAATTTCAGCGCCGCGGGCATGCCGGCGAACCTCCGATGCGCGCATGCGCCGGGCGCATGCCAATTTCAGGAACAAGATGAAGTCCCGTGAGCAAGGGGCGTGCCGGAAGTGCCCGGCCGCCCTCGCCCATGCGCATCAACCGCCGCGACGGCGACGCGCCTCGAACAGGCAGATACCGCTCGCCACCGAGACGTTGAGGCTCTCGACGCTGCCGTGCATGGGGATGCGCACCAGTTCGTCGCAGGTCTCGCGCGTGAGGCGGCGCATGCCGTCGCCCTCGGAGCCCAGCACCAGCGCCACCGGGCCGGACAGATCCGCCTCGAACAGCGATTTTTCGGCTTCACCGTCGGTGCCGATGACGCGCACACCGGCATCCTGCATTTCACGCAGGGCGCGTGCGAGGTTGGTGACGGTGACGTAGGGCACGCTGTCGGCGGCGCCGCTGGCGACCTTCATGGCGGTGGCGTTGAGGCCCACGGCGCGATCCTTGGGCGCGATCACGGCATGCGCACCGGCGGCATCGGCCACGCGCAGGCAGGCGCCGAGGTTGTGCGGATCCTGCACGCCGTCGAGCACCAACAGCAGGGCATCGCCCTCGATGGTGTCGAGCACGTCGGCCAGTTTGATTTCGCGCGTACGGGCGTCCACACGGGCCACCACGCCCTGGTGGCGGCGCGTGCCCACCATGCGCTCCAGGCGCTCGTTGTCGGCCTGGATGATGCGCACGCCTTCGGCTTCGGCGATCTTGTTGACCTCGCGCGCACGGATGTCGGTGCGGGTGTCGGCCAGATACAGTTCGAAAATGCCGCCGGCGTCACGCCGCAGCTTGCCGAGCACGGCATGAAAGCCATAGATGAGGCGGCTTTCGCGCGCGCGCGGGTTGTCGTTGTCAGCCATCAGTTTCCTTTCTTGCCAGCGCGCGACGGGGCGCGGCGACTACGTTTCTTGGGTTCCGCTGCCTTGGGCGAAGGCGCGGCCGGCGCTGCGGCGGCCTTGCCGCGCGACGCCGTGCTTTGCGAACGGCCACGGCCCTTGCGGGCTTTCGGCGGAGCATCCTCCACTCGCGGAGCGGCGGCTTCACGTTCGCGCGCCGTTTTACCACGTCGCTCGGTCGGACGCTCTTCTTCGCTGTCGATCATGCGGAAATCGATCTTGCTGGTTTCCAGATCAACGCGCACCACTTGCACGCGCACGCGGTCGGACAGGCGGTAGCGCACGTTGGTGCGCTCGCCGGCCAGCTCGTGGCGCGTCTCGTCGTAGTGGAAGTAGTCCGAGCCGAGGTCGGAAATGTGGATCAGACCTTCGATGAAGACATCGTCCAGCGCCACGAAGAGGCCGAACGGCACCACCGAGGACACGCTGCCGGTGAATTCCTCGCCGACGCGGTCCTGCATGAACCAGCACTTGAGCCAGGCCACCACGTCACGCGTGGCTTCGTCGGCGCGGCGCTCGGTGCCCGAGCAATGCAGACCGATCTGCTCCCAGTCGCCCGGCGTGTATTGCTGCTTGCCCAGCGCCGCCTTGATGGCGCGATGCACCAGCAGGTCAGGATAGCGACGGATCGGCGAAGTGAAGTGGGTGTAGGCCTCGTAGGCCAGCCCGAAGTGGCCGACGTTGTCGGGGCTGTACATGGCCTGCTTGAGCGAGCGCAGCATGACAGTCTGCAGCAGCGCGGCGTCGGGGCGCGTCTTCACCGATTCGAGCAACTTGGCGTAGTCCTTGGCGCGCGGCTCGTCACCACCACCCAGACCCAGGCCGAATTCGGCGAGGAAGCCACGCAGGCGCTCCAGGCGATCCGGCGCGGGGCCTTCATGGATGCGGTACAGCGCTGGCTGCTCGCGCGTCTGCAGGAAGTCCGAGGCGCACACGTTGGCCGCCAGCATGCATTCCTCGATCAGGCGGTGCGCGTCGTTGCGCGTCTCGGGGATGATGCGTTCGATCTTGCCGTTGTCGTCGAAGATCATGCGCGTTTCGGTGGTCTCGAAGTCGATGGCACCACGCTTGGCGCGCGCCTTGAGCAACACGCGGAACAGACGGTCGAGGTTCTGCAGGTGCGGCAGCAAAGGCTTGAGCTCGCTGATCGCCTCGGCATCCTCGTCATACAGCGCCGCCGCCACCTGGTTGTAGGTCAGGCGGGCGTGCGAGTACATCACTGCCGGATAGAAGCGGTAGTCGACGATGTCGCCGGTGGTGCTGATGTTGGCGTCGCACACCATGCACAGGCGCTCTTCCTTCGGCACCAGCGAGCACAGGCCGTTGGAGAGCTTCTCCGGCAGCATCGGAATCACGCGGCGTGGGAAATACACGGAGTTGCCGCGGTCGAGTGCATCGACATCCAGCGCGCTACCCGGCTCGACGTAGTGCGACACGTCGGCAATCGCCACGATCAGGCGGAAGCCGTCACGCGTGCGCTCGCAATACACGGCGTCGTCGAAGTCCTTGGCGGTTTCGCCGTCGATGGTGACCAGCGGCAGCTCGGTGATGTCCTCACGGCCGGCGTAGTCCTTGCGACGCACCGCGCTGGGCAGCTTGCGCGCCTGCGCCTTGGCTTCCGAAGAGAACTCGAACGGCAGCTGATGCTTGCGCAGCGCAATTTCGATTTCCATGCCGGGGTCGGCGTAGTTCCCGATCACCTCGACCACGCGGCCGATGGGCTGCGACACCTTCGTAGGCTGCTCGATCAACTCGACCGTGACCACCTGCCCCGCCTTCGGGCGCTTGCCGCCCGGCGCGACGAGGATGTCTTGCGCAATGCGACGGTCTTCCGGCACCACCAGCAGTACGCCGTGCTCGTCGAGCACTCGCCCGACCACGCGGGAGTTGCCGCGCTCGAGAATCTCGATGATCTTGCCTTCCGGGCGACCACGGCGATCCTGCCCGATCACGCGTGCGATGACGCGGTCACCGTGCAGCACCTCGCGCATTTCCTTCGGGCCAAGGAACAGGTCGGGCTGCTTGTCGTCGCGCACGACGAAGCCGAAGCCATCCGCATGGCCTTGTACACGCCCACGGATGAGGTCGGCCTTGTCCGGCAGGATGAAGGTGCCGCGGCGGTTGCGCAGCACCTGACCATCGCGCTCCATGGCGCGGATGCGGCGCTCGAACAGATCGACTTCATGCTCGGCCACGTCCAGCGCCTCGCACAATTCGTCGAAGCTCATCGGCACTCCACGCTCGGCGAGCGTCTGCTCGACATACTCGCGGCTGGGCAGCGGATGATCGTAGGAGGCGCGCTCGCGTTCGAAGAACGGATCGGCCCGGCGCACGGCGCTGAGGCCATCGCGGGACTTTTTTGAATTTTTCGGTTTCTCAGTCATTGACAGATTCTTTGTAGAGCCTATAATGCGCGTCTTCTTGCCCAGATGGCGGAATTGGTAGACGCGCTGGTTTCAGGTACCAGTGTCGCAAGACGTGGAGGTTCGAGTCCTCTTCTGGGCACCAAATCCGATGAAAGCCGACCGAAAGGTCGGCTTTTTTCGTTGTAGCCCTGTTTGCATGCGAATGGTGGTCCAAATTGCTCAGTGGTTGAAGTGAAAAAGCCGGTCTTGCGACCGGCTTTCGCGTTTCTATCAGGCGCCGAACGGGTGGCGACGCAGAATGGTTTCGTCCCGCTCCGGCCCGGTCGAGATCACATCGATCGGAATTTCGCAGATTTCCTCGATACGGTGCAGATAGGCGCGTGCTTCCTGCGGCAGCGCTTCCCAGGTCTTGGCCCCGAAGGTCGAAGTCGTCCAGCCCGGCATCGTCTCGTAGATCGGCTCGCAGCGGCTGACCTCGTCAGCCCCCATCGGCAGCAGATCGATGCGCTTGCCGTCCAGCATGTAGCCGGTGCAGATCTGCAGCTCGCGGATGCCGTCGAGCACGTCGAGCTTGGTGATGCACAGACCGGTCACGCCGTTGATGATGATCGAGCGCTTCAGCGCTGCCATGTCAAGCCAGCCGCAGCGGCGCTTGCGCCCCGTGACGGTGCCGAACTCGCGACCCTTGGTGGACATCTGCTCACCCGGCACGCCCGCAGTCTCGATATCCAGCTCGGTCGGGAACGGACCGGCCCCGACGCGTGTGCAATACGCCTTGGTGATGCCCAGCACGTAGTGCAGACGGCCCGGGCCCACGCCCGAACCGGCAGACGCCTGACCCGCCACGCAGTTGCTGGAGGTCACGAACGGATAGGTACCGTGATCCACGTCCAGCAGCACGCCTTGCGCACCCTCGAACAGCAGGTTGCCGCCGTTCTTGTTGACCGCATACAACTCGGCCGAGACGTCGGCCACCATCGGGCGGATATCGTCCGCGTCGGCCATGGCCTGCTCGAACACGGCATCGAACTCCACCGGCGGCTGACCCAGCTGGCCGACCAGCACGTGGTTGTGATGCTCGATGTTCTCGCGCAGCTTTACAGCGAAGCGCTCGCGGTTGAACAGGTCATACACACGCAGCGCGCGACGAGCGACCTTGTCTTCGTAGGCCGGCCCGATGCCCTTGCCGGTGGTGCCGATCTTGTCGGCCGGAGCGCGCGCCGCCTCACGGGCCTGATCCAGAGCGACGTGGTACTGCAGGATCAGCGGGCAACCCGGGCTGATGCGCAGGCGATCGCGCACGGCGATGCCACCGGCTTCGAGCTTGCTGATCTCGGACAGCAGATGATGCGCGTCGAGCACCACGCCGTTGCCGATGTAGCAGGCCTTGCCCTCACGCACGATGCCCGACGGCACGAGGTTGAGCTTGTATTCCTGGTCGCCGATGACCAGCGTGTGGCCGGCGTTGTGACCGCCCTGGAAACGCACCACGCCTTCGGCATGGTCAGTAAGCCAGTCGACGATCTTGCCCTTGCCTTCGTCGCCCCACTGGGTACCGACGACGACTACGTTCTTTGCCATGTTCTTACCTTTCTCCCTGCAGCGCGACAACGGCCCAGCCGTCGGCGCCCCTGACGAGCTGCCGGTCGCAACCGGCGGCTTTCCATGTGCCCGTGTGGCCGGGCAGTTCATTCATGACGATTTCGCCGCGCTCACGCAGGCTGGCGACCATCTCGGCCAGCGCTGCATCACCGTCGAGCGGCGCGAGAATGGCACCGGCCTCGACGGCGGTGCCACGCAATGCAAACTGTCGCAGATCAAGGCTGAAGCCGGTTGCCGGACGGCCGCGCCCGAAGGCTTCACCCACGCTGTCGTAGCGGCCACCGAGCGCCAGCGCCGAAGCCGACCCGCCGGTGTAGGCCGCGAACACCACGCCACTGTGGTAATGGTAGCCACGCAAGTCGGCCAGATCGAAGCTCAACGGCACATCGCCCAGCAAACTGGCCAGACGGGCCAGCTCCGCCAGCGCCTCACGCACTTCAGGCAGACGCGGCAACACCTCGGCTGCGCGCCCCAGCACCTCTACACCGCCATACAGTTCAGGCAAGGCCAGCAGCGCCGAGCGCTGCGGCTCGGCCACCTCGGCCAGCATCTCGGCCAGCCCCGGAACGTCCTTGGCCTGCAGCAAATCGAACAGCGCTTCCTCACGCTCCGGCACAAGACCCGCGCCCGACGCCAAGGCGCGGAACAGCCCGACGTGGCCGACGTCGATGCGATCCGCCGCAACGCCGCCCAGACTCATCACGTCAGCCAGCAGGCGAATCACTTCGGCGTCCGCCTCGATGCCTCCGTGCCCGTAGAGTTCGGCGCCAAGCTGGATGGGCTCGCGCGTTGCCGTCAGCGACGACGGCAAGGTGTGCAGCACGCTGCCGCAATAGCACAGGCGCGTCACGCCTTCGTGGTTGAGCAGGTGGGCGTCGATGCGCGCCACCTGAGGCGTCATGTCGGCACGCACCCCCATGCTGCGACCCGACAGCTGGTCCACCAGCGCGAAGGTCTTGAGCTTGAGGTCGTGCCCCGCGCCGGTGGTGAGCGAGTCGAGGTACTCGAGCAGCGGCGGCTGCACGAGTTGATAGCCACGCGTGCGGAAGGCGTCGAGCATGAGTCGGCGCAAGCGCTCGATCTCGGCGGCTTCGGCGGGCAGCGCGTCCTGGATGTAATCGGGGAGAACCCAGCGCATCGGTAATCAGACCAGAATCAGAATCAAAACGCCGGCCCCCATTGCGGTGAGGCCGACGAACCGGATCTGCCCGTCTTCGAGACGGGCCATCCGCAAAAAAGCTTCGCGCCAGCGAGCCGGCGCGACGAAAGGAAGAAGGCCTTCGAGGATCAACATCAGCGCGAAGGCCATCAACAGGGAAGTGCCCATGGGCTCAGTTACGTCTCGGCCCGCCGGAGTCCTTCAGGAACTTGAAGAACTCTGAACTGGGGTCGAGCACCATCACGTCGCCTTTGTTGGTGAAGCTGTTTCGATAGGCGTCGAGACTGCGATAAAAGGAATAGAACTCGGCATCCTTCTGGAAGGCTCCCGCGTAGATCTGGGTCGCCTGAGCATCGCCCTCACCCATGGTGGTCTGCGCATCGCGATAAGCCTCAGCGATGATCACCTCGCGCTGACGATCAGCATCGGCGCGAATCTGCTCGGCCGTGGCAGCACCCTCGGAACGCAGCTCATTGGCCACTCGCGTACGCTCGGCCTCCATCCGGCGATACACCGACTCGGAAACCTCAGTAGGCAGATCGACGCGCTTCAAGCGCACGTCGAGAATCTGCACACCGATCTGACGGGCATCGGTGTCAGCGCGCACGCGCATGTTTTCCATGATGCGATCACGCTCGCCCGAAACCACTTCCGGCACGGTACGGCGACCGAACTCTTCACGCAGGCCGGAGTTGACCGTCTGCAGCAGACGCGTGCGCGCACGCGCCTCGTCGCCGGCAACCGATTCGTAATACAGGCGCGGATCGATGATGCGCCATTTCACGAAGTGATCCACCAGCACGTTCTGCTTCTCAGCGGTGATGAAACGCTCCGGCTCCGGCGTGTCGATGGTCAGAATGCGGCGATCGAAGTAGCGCACGTTCTGGATCAGCGGAAGCTTGACGTTGAGGCCGGGCTCGTTGATGACGTCCTTGACTTCACCGAGCTGGAACACCACGGCGTACTGGCGCTGATCGACGGTAAACAGCGTCATGCTTGCAAGCAAGCCGGCCAGTACCAGCGCGCCTATCAGGAGTTGGATACGATTGTTCATCAACGGCCTCCCAGATCGCGGGTACGCATGGCGTCGCGATCACGCGGGTCGAGCGGAATCGGCTGACTCTGACGCACGGAAGGCGCCGGAGCGGTAGGTTGCTGCGCACGCTGGCTGTCGGTCATCGCGACCGAGCCGCCGGTTTGCCCCAACAGCTTGTCGAGCGGCATCAACAGCAAATTGCCGTTGCTGTCGGCGTCGATCATGACCTTGCTGGTGTTCGACAGAACCTGCTGCATGGTTTCGATGTACATGCGGTCACGCGTTACGCGCGGTGCCTTGGCGTACTGCTCATAGACCTGCGTGAAACGCGCGGCCTCGCCCTCGGCGTTGGCCACCACCCGTTCGCGGTAGGCGTTGGCTTCTTCGAGCAGACGAGCGGCGGTACCGCGGGCTCGCGGCACCACGTCGTTGCGATATGCCTCACCTTCGTTACGCAGACGCTCGCGATCCTGACCGGCCTTTACGGCGTCATCGAACGCGGCCTGAACCTGCTCGGGCGGCTGGGCGTTCTGCATGGTCACACGGCTGATGAGAATGCCAGCCTCGTAGCGGTCCAGAATACGCTGCATCATTTCCTGCGCGTTCGCCGCGATGTCCTCACGACCTTCGTACAGCACGAAATCCATCGAGCTCTTGCCGACGATCTCGCGCATGGCACTTTCGGCAGCCTGAATCACCGAATCATCCGCAAAACGGTTGTTGAAGAGGTAATCCTCGGGTGAATTCAAGATGTACTGCACGGCGAACTGGATGTTGATGATGTTCGCATCATCGGTCAGCATCAGCGCTTCACGCAGGACCTTGTTGCGGTCCGTGCCACGGTAGCCGACTTCAACGGTACGAACGCCGCTCAAATCGACGATCTCATGCGTTTCGATGGGATACGGCAAACGCCAGCGCAGGCCCGGCTCGGCTGTCTGAACGTGTTTGCCGAAGCGCAACACCACGCTCCGTTCGTTGGCATCGACGGTGTAGAAACCGCTCGCCAGCCAGACCACGAGCAACAGCACAAGCAGCGCACCGAAGCCGCCGCCGAGCTGACGGAAACCGAGGTTCGGCATCTTGGGACCGCCCCCGTCTCCACCGGAACGACCACCGCCGCCTTTCTTGCCCAGCATGCCGGAGAGCTTCTGATTGAAGTCGCGCCAGACATCTTCGAGATCCGGCGGACCCTGATTGTCGCCCCGGCCGCGATCACCGCCGCGCCGGTCGTCGTCATTCCCCTGGTTGTTACCCCAGCGAGGATCGTTCAGTGACATTAGGAGACCCGTATCAGGTTAAAAAGCGTTCAGACCGTAACATCCGGACTCTCGTTCCGGACATTTTCAGCACATACGCGTTGCGCCACCTCAGCCAGCGCATCGCGCAAAAAAGGCAATCCCAGGCCGCTCGCAGCGCTCAAAAAAACGCCGGTGATGTTACCACACTCGTCCCGATTGACCGCCGCGGGGGCGTCGGTCAAGTCGATCTTGTTGAAGACCATGATCTGCGGCACATCGCCTGCGCCTATCTCGCGCAGCACCTCGTTCACCGCGTCGATCTGCGCCTCACGCTCGAGGCTGGCCGAATCGACGACGTGCAGCAGCAGATCGGCGTTGGCCGTTTCTTCAAGCGTGGAATGGAATGCCGCCACGAGCGCGTGCGGCAGGTCACGAATGAAGCCGACGGTATCCGACAGGACGACATCACCCACCGGACCGACGTACAGACGGCGCGAAGTGGTGTCGAGCGTGGCGAAGAGTTGGTCGGCCGCGTAGCTGCCGGCCTTGGTCGTCGCGTTGAACAGCGTGGACTTGCCTGCGTTGGTATAGCCAACCAGCGAAACCGTGAGGACATCCCGCCGGTCGCGCCCGCGGCGTCGTACTTTCCGCTGCTTTTCGATCTTTGCCAGGCGCTCTTTCAGCGCCTTGACGCGCACACCGAGCAGACGGCGGTCGGTTTCGAGCTGCTTCTCACCCGGCCCGCGCAGACCGATACCGCCCTTCTGGCGTTCAAGGTGAGTCCAGCCACGAACCAGGCGGGTGGATAAATGCTGCAATTGCGCCAGCTCGACCTGCAGCTTGCCCTCATGACTGCGGGCGCGCTGGGCGAAGATATCCAGGATCAAAGCCGTGCGATCAATTACCCGGCACTGCAAAGCGCGCTCGAGGTTGCGCTGCTGGGCAGGCGAAAGGACATGATTGAAGACAACCAGATCGCCCTTGTTGCCACGCAAGGCCAATTCGATTTCGGTGACTTTTCCCTTGCCGGCGAACAACGCCGGGTCGGGCCGCGAGCGCCGCCCCGTGACGACACCCTCTGCCGTGGCGCCAGCACTGCCGACCAGAAGCTTGAGCTCCTCCAGCCGATCATCGAGCATGCCCTGATCGAGGTCGAGCTGAACCAGTATTGCCCGCTCTCCCGAGCGGGGGCGCTCAAACATGATGCTGCCGCATGAAATCCTTAGGCGTCTGCACCGCCATCCTGCGAGATGCTGACCGGGCGCGCCGGCACGACGGTGGAAATGGCGTGCTTGTACACCATCTGGGTGACGGTGTTCTTCAGCAGGACCACGTACTGATCGAAAGAGTCGATCTGGCCTTGCAGCTTGATGCCATTAACCAGATAGATCGAGACGGGAATGTGTTCGCGTCGGAGGGTGTTCAGAAACGGGTCTTGTAGAAGCTGCCCTTTATTACTCATTTTTGCTCCTTGAGCATTGGTGTTGTTATGAGACTGCAGCATAGCATGCTGCGCCGCACCACCCTGACCACGTCACCCGGGCAAGGTTCATGAACGATCAGCATACGGGTTGTGCCCCGTCTTGAATTGCACCCGCAGCGGCGTCCCCTGCAGCTTGAAGGCATCTGTAAAAGTACGCTCAAGATAGCGCACATACGAGGCCGGCACCTGATCAAGAGCCGTGCCGTGAATGACCACGATCGGCGGGTTGCTGCCTCCCTGGTGGGCGTAGCGCAATTTGGGGCGGAACACACCGGCACGCGGGGGCGCCTGCTTGACGAGGGCAGCCTGCAGCACGCGCGTCAGGCGCGGCGTAGCCAGCTTGGCCATGGCTGCAGCATACGCGGCATCGACCGATTTCATCACGGCCGACAGCCCGCTGCCCTTGAGCGCCGAAACATAGTGAAAGCGTGCAAACGACAGGAAGCCGAGCTTGCGCTCGATGTCACGCTTGACCAACTCACGACGGTAGTCGTCGATGGCATCCCATTTATTCACCACCACCACCAGCGCGCGACCGGAATCGAGAATGAAACCGGCGATATGGGCATCCTGATCGGCGATGTCCTGCGAGGCGTCGAGCACCAGCACGGTGACGTTGGCTTCTTCGACGGCCTGCAGGGTCTTGATGACCGAGAATTTCTCGATGGCCTCGAACACCTTGCCTTTGCGACGCAAGCCGGCGGTGTCGATCAGCGTGTAGTGCTTGCCGCCCCGCTCGAACGGAATTTCGATGGCATCGCGCGTCGTGCCGGGCAAGTCGAAGGCGATCACGCGCTCCTCACCCACCAGGCCGTTGATCAGCGTGGACTTGCCGACGTTGGGGCGACCGGCAATCGCGATGCGTGGGCCGCGCGCGGCCTCTTCATCACCATCCTCATCGCTGGGGAACGGGGCCAGCACTTCGTTGACCAGTTGAGTCACGCCGTCGCCGTGCGTTGCCGAAATCGGCATCGGAGCGCCAAGGCCGAGAGAATGGAATTCGGCAGCCACCACTTCACGGCGCATGCCTTCGGACTTGTTGACGATCAGGTGCACAGGGCGGCCCGAACGGCGCAGGCGTGCGGCGATCTGCTCGTCATGCGGCGTCAGACCGACGCGGCCATCCACGAGGAACAGCAGCACGTCGGCCTCTTCGATGGCACGTTCGGCCTGCTGCGCCATTTCATGCATGATGCCGGCCTTCGCGACCGGATCGAAGCCTGCGGTATCCACGACGAGATAGTCGCGTTCGCCAACGCGGCCGATACCGTAGTGGCGGTCACGCGTAAGGCCCGGCATGTCCGCGACAAGTGCGTCGCGGGTGCGGGTCAAGCGGTTGAACAACGTCGACTTGCCGACGTTGGGGCGTCCTACGAGGACGATGGTGGGTTTCACGTTTGCCTTCTTGTTTACTTTTCTTCTTATCGGATCTCGAAGGCCTGCACCGAGCCGTCGCGCGTCTGCACGACAAAACTGCGGGCGCCGAGACGAATCGGGTCAGCCTCGATGGCACCGCCGTTGGCGCGGGTGCGGGCAATGAAGCCGCCCTGAGAACGATCAAGCGCATGCACATAGCCTTCGAAGTCACCGAAGACCACGGCATTGCCGACGATCAGCGGGCGCGACAGCCGGCGCAGGGCCATCGGCCCCTGCTTCCACTGACTCACGCCACTGCGTGCGTCCAGCCCGTGCACCGAGTCATCGGCCGCCGTGACGGCAATGAAGCCCCCGTCACGCGCCATGCCGGCGCTGCTTGAGAACTCGCGCGTCCAGACTACGCTGCGGCTCGACAGGTCGAAGCACGACACACGCCCCTGGAATGTCACGGCGCAAGCCTCGCTGCCGCTCAGCACCGGCGTACCGGCGATGTCGGCTACACGTTCAAGCTCGGTCACGCCACGCGGCGTGGCAACCGTCAGCTCCCACAGCGGGGCCCCGTTATCGAGATTGAGGGCGACCAGCTTGCCTCCCGGGAAGCCGACAATGGCGAAATTGCCGTCGACCACCATGCCGGCGGTCGCGCGCAAGGAGAGCGGCGGCACGCTGCGCGTGTAAATCCAGCGACGCTCGCCGCTGGACGCCTCGAAGCCGAGAATACGGCTGTCGGACGCCCGCAGCGCAATGGTACGACCCGACACCCCCGGCGGCGCCAGCACTTCGACACCGGCAGGCTTGCGCCAGCGCTCGTTGCCGTTCTCCGCGTCGAGTACGATCAACTCACCGCGCACGGTCACCACGGCCACCGAGAAGCCATCACTGCCCACGCCGGCGGTCAGGCGGGCGCCCACATCACGGCTCCAACGCGTACGGCCATCTTCGTCGATGCGCGCCACCGTACCGCCCGAGCCAGCGGCGTACACCGAACCACGCACCACCAAGGGCTGGAACACGTAACCGTCCCCACTGCCCACACGCACCTGCCAGAGCTCACGCAACTCGGCCTTCGGCTGGAAAGCGGGCGGCTCGGCCGGTTTGGGCTGACGCGGCGAAAACGGGTTGAGTGACGAACAACCGGACAATGCCAGACCGGCAGCCAGCAACAACGCGGGAACGGTAAATGACCTCATGACTCAGGACTCCAGAGCTTCGAGCTTGATGCGAGTGATCGAGCGAGCCATTTCACCGGCCTGCCCCGACGCACTTGCGAGTGCCACCAAGGCCTCTTCGTAGGCCGTGCGCGCTTCATCGCGGCGACCGGCTGCGGTCAGCACATCGCCGCGCAAGTCGGCGTAGCGTGCGCGCAGTGCATCGTGCGGAGCCGCATTCAAACGGCTTAGCGCTTCGTCGTACTGCCCTTCATCGAACAGCAGAACGGCGAGGCGAAGGCGTGCGATGTCACGCAGCACCGGCTCGCTGCCTTTGTATGCCACCCACTCGAGTTGCGCACGGGCATTTTGCAGATCACCGCCTTCGACCTGTACGGACGCCGACAACAATGCCGCCATCGCGGCATACGGCGAACGCGCGTAGCCCTCCACCAACTGTCCGGCGGCGTCGCGCACACGGGCCGGCTCGCCTTCCGCTGCGGCCTGCTGAACGGCGGCATACAACCCGGCGGCCTCGCCTGCCTGTTTGTTCTCGTACCACTTCCAACCCTGCCAACTGATCGAGCCCACGGCTGCGGCGACGATCAGCGCGGTGACGTACTTGCCGTACTGATCCCACCAGGCCTTGATCTGAGAGAGCTGTTCCTGCTCCTCGAGGTCATAGTGCGCCATCTTCGTCCTCGTCCTCTTTGAATAGATATTCGACTACCGCGTCGGCCAACGAAGCAAGCGCGATGCGCTGCTGTGCGCCCGCGCCGCGCAAGGGCTTGAGCCCCACTTCGCCGGCGGCGGCTTCATCTTCGCCGATGATCACGGCAAGCATCGCACCGCTGGCATCGGCCTTCTTCATTTGCGACTTGAAGCTGCCGCCACCGCAGTGCATCAGCACGCCGAAGCCGAAACCACGTAAAGCCTCCGCCGCGCGGAAAGCCATGCGCTGGGCTTCGGCGCCCGAAGCGACCACATACACATCAGGCTGCTGTCTTTCGGCCTTGCCGCCGCTTTCCTGCCACAACGCCAGCAGACGCTCGATGCCGATGGCAAAGCCCGCGGCAGGCGCGGGCTTGCCGCCAAGCAACTCGACCAAGGTATCGTAACGACCGCCAGCGCAGATCGTACCCTGCGCGCCCAGCTTCGTCGTGACCCATTCGAATACCGTGCGGTTGTAGTAATCCAGACCGCGTACCAGCCGATGGTTGATGCGGTAAGGCACACCGGCATCGCGCAGAACACGCTGCACGCCATCGAAATGCTCAAGCGATTCGGCGCCGAGATGGTCGTGCAGTTTCGGGGCAGCCTCGACAATCTCCTGCAGCGCGGGATTCTTGGTATCGAGAATGCGCAGCGGATTCGAATACAGACGACGCTTGGCATCATCGTCCAGCACATCCTGGTGCTGTTCGAGATAGGCGATGAGCGCAGCGCGATGCGCCTTGCGCTCTTCGGCCGAGCCGAGCGAGTTGATCTGCAACTCGACATCCTGGATGCCCAGGTCGTCCCACAGGCGGGCGCACATGAGGATCAGCTCGGCATCAATGTCCGGCCCGGTAAAATTGAGCGCCTCGACACCGATCTGGTGAAACTGACGATAACGCCCCTTCTGCGGGCGCTCGTGACGGAACATCGGGCCGTGGTAGTACAAACGCTGGCCGCCGCCATGCAGCAAGCCATGCTGAATCGCGGCGCGCACGCACGAAGCCGTGCCCTCGGGACGCAGCGTGAGGTTCTCGCCGTTAAGGGCATCTTCGAAGGAATACATTTCCTTCTCGACGATGTCGGTGACTTCGCCGATGGCACGCTTGAACAGCGGCGTGTGCTCCACGATGGGCATGCGGATGGGGCGGTAACCGTAGCTTTTGAGCCAGTCGCGGACGATGTCCTCGAAGTGCTCCCAGAGTTCGGCGTCGTCGGGCAGGATGTCGTTCATCCCGCGCACGGACTGAAGGGTGTTTTGACTCATTGAGTGTTTTCGGTGTCGCGGGCAGCGCCCGCCTTTTTCGGATACTTGTTGGCGACGTATTCGTCGACGATGGCGCGGAACTCCGCGGAAATGTTGTCGCCGCGCAGCGTAACGACCTTCTGGCCATCCACATACACCGGCGCCGCCGGGCTCTCGCCGGTGCCCGGCAAGGAGATGCCGATGTTGGCGTGCTTGCTCTCACCTGGGCCATTGACCACGCAGCCCATCACCGCCAGCGTGAGGTTCTCGACCCCGTCGCGCTCTTCACGCCACGTCGGCATCTGCGCCCGCACGTAGTTCTGGATGCCGGACGCCAGCTCCTGGAAGAAAGTACTGGTGGTGCGGCCGCAGCCCGGACAGGCGGTGACCATCGGCGTGAATGCACGCAGCCCCATGGTCTGCAAGATCTCCTGCGCCACCACGACTTCTTCGGTGCGCTTGCCGCCTGGTTCGGGCGTGAGCGACACACGGATGGTGTCGCCGATACCTTCCTGCAGCAGCACCGCGAGCGCGGCAGTCGAGGCGACGATGCCCTTGGAGCCCATGCCGGCTTCGGTCAGCCCGAGGTGCAGCGGGTAATCGCAGCGTCGCGCCAGATCGCGATACACGGCGATCAGATCCTGCACGCTGGAAACCTTGGCCGAGAGAATGATGCGGTCACCGGCCAGGCCATACTCCTCGGCCTTGGCGGCCGACTCCAGGGCCGACACGATCAGCGCCTCACGCATCACCGCGCCGGCATCGCGCGGCTCGGCGAGCTTGGCGTTCGCATCCATGATGCGCGCCAGCACCGACTGATCGAGGCTGCCCCAGTTCACGCCGATGCGCACCGGCTTGTCGTACTTGCAGGCGATCTCGACGATGGCGGCGAACTGAGGGTCGCGCTTGGTGCCTGCGCCGACGTTGCCGGGGTTGATACGCAACTTGGCCAGAGCCTCGGCGCAGGCCGGGTATTTGGTCAGCAGCGTGTGGCCGTTGTAGTGGAAGTCGCCCACCAGCGGCACGTCGATGTTGAGCGCCAACAGGCGGTCACGGATGTGCGGCACGGCCTTTGCGGACTCTTCGTTGTTCACCGTGATGCGCACCAGCTCCGAGCCTGCCCGAGCCAGCTCGGCCACTTGCATGGCAGTGCCCAGCACATCGGCCGTATCGGTGTTGGTCATCGACTGCACCACCACCGGCGCGTCGGAGCCGATCGCAACACGACCGATACGCACCTGCCGCGTGACGCGACGATCTGCCGCTGAAGAGAATGAAGAGGTCACGACTTACTCCACCGTCAACCGGGCCACACCGCCCGACGAGGTATGCGGGGCCAGATCGACGGCGCGACCGGCATGCTCCAGCTCAACCCCGGCAGCATTGCCGATGGTGACGGCAAAGGGGCGCTGCCCTTGTACTACACGCACGCCGCCGGCATCACTCAGGCCGGAATACAACCTGCGGTCGCCGCCGTCGCGCACTTCGATCCATGATTCGCCCTTGAGGCGGAAGACCAGACGCCCCTGCGCCGAGGCAACTCCGACTTCAGCCTCGGCCACAGCAGGCGCCTCCACGACAGGCGGAGCCACCGGAATGATCTCAGCCGTAACCACTGGCGCCGCCGGCCCGCTCGCATCGGACAGCGCCTCCGCCGGCACGACTGGCTCGTTGGCCGGCTCGGCCTCGGGAGGCTGCAGCGTCTCTCCGGCTTCGTCATACGGCGCGAGCCCGGGTGTCTCGACATCAGCCGGCGCGACACCACTTTCATCGACGGTGACCGACTCGACTTCAGGGTTCGGATCGAAACCGTCGAAATACCAGGCTAGCGCCAAGCCTACTGCGGCCACCAGCAACACCGGCAGCAACAGCCTGCGCACTACCGGCCGACCGCCCGAAACCGGCAGCGTTCCGCGGGCATTCCCGAGCGGGCGCAGCTCGACATTCGAGGAGGCTGCCGCAACGCCCAAGTGCGCAGCGATCATCGGCTCGACATCGACGCCCAGATAACGCCCGTAGTTACGCACAAAACCCTTCACGAATGCGGGGCCGGGCAACTCCGAAAACCGTTCGTTCTCGATGGCGTCGATCTGGCGCTGCGACAGCTTGAGCGCCATGGCAACTTCGGACAACGACTCTCCACGCGCTTCGCGCGCCGCGCGCAACACGGCGCCCAACGGCGGCAGCTCTTGTTGTGGCTGAAAATCGTCGTCCGGACTCTGATCACTCACTCGTATTCACCCTTTCTCATCAACAGGTACTGCGGCGAATCCTTGAATCGCCCCGCCAACTGGGCGGCATAGCTGGCCTCGGCGGCACGGTTTCCAAGCTTGCGCTCGACGCGCATACCCAGCCACACCGACTCGGCAGAAGGCTCTGTCTGCTGGTGTAGCGCCACCAACAAGCGCTGCGCCGTGGGGTAGTCACCCTTGTGATAAGCCACTTCGGCGAGACCGTACTGCGCGGCGAGGTTGTCCGACTGCAAGGCCAAGGCCCGGCGGAAGCGCGCCTCGGCAAGCTCGTACTCCTGCAGGCGCAGATGACACAAGCCAGCATTGGTTTGCGGGCGCGAGGGAAAGCGGTAATACGGGTTGCGCGCCGCAATGTCGAGTCGGCGCAGACCGTCCTGCTCCTCGCCGTTCAGGCACTGGAACCAGCCATAGCTGTTATTGAAATCGGGGTCGTTCGGCGCCGCCGACAACGCGCGACGGAAATTCTCGCGCGCCGCCGCGTCGTCCTCGATGAACATGTACACCAGCCCCATCAGGTGGAACGCCGGTGCGTAGCTCGGCATGTGCGCCAAGGCGATGCGTGCTTCATCCAGTGCGACGTCGTAGCGGCCGATTTCGAAATACGCCGTACCGAGTTCGACATGCACCAGGGCTCCGCGCTCCGACTCGGAGGATGGCGGCAAATCGAGCAAGGGGCGATCCGCCACTGGGGCGCTGCCACCGAAGCCGCCTCCAGCGCCGCCGGCCGCACAACCGGTCAGCAGCACCACACCCGAAACCAGCGCAAGCACCCAGGTACGCTTCATCGCCACTCCCTCATGTATTGACCAGCCGCAGCGTGCGCCGCGTGCGATCTTGCACTTGCCCGGCCAGCTGCCCGCAGGCCGCATCTACGTCATCCCCACGCGTCTTGCGCGTGGTTGTGACGATACCGGCTTCGATCAGGATGGCCGAAAATTTCCGGATGCGGTCGGCATTGGAGCGCCGGAACTCAGAACCCGGGAATGGATTGAACGGAATCAGGTTGAATTTGCACGGCACGTCACGCACCAGGCCAATGAGCTGGCGTGCGTGCTCTTCCGTGTCATTGACGCCGTCGAGCATGACGTACTCGAAGGTGATGAAATCGCGCGGCGCGCGTTCGAGGTAACGCCGGCACGCCGCCATCAACTCGACCAGCGGATACTTCTGGTTGATCGGCACGAGTCGGTCGCGCAATTCGTCGTTCGGCGCATGCAGCGACACCGCCAGCGCCACCGGGCATTCATCGCGCAGGCGATCCATCGCCGGCACGATGCCCGAGGTCGACACCGTCACTCGCCGACGCGACAAACCGTAGGCGTGATCATCGAGCATCAGACGCAGGGCCGTGACGACGTTGTCGAAGTTGGTCAAGGGCTCGCCCATGCCCATCATCACGACGTTGCTGATGATGCGCCCGTTGTCCTTTTCACCGGCGTCCAGATCGGGCGCAGCGTCACGCGCCGCACCCAGCAGACGGTTGGCCAGCCACAGCTGCCCAATGATCTCGCCCGCCGAAAGGTTGCGGTTGAAGCCTTGCTTGCCGGTCGAGCAAAAAGCGCAATCGAGGGCGCAACCAGCCTGCGACGAAATGCACAGCGTGCCGCGACTAGTTTCGGGGATGAATACGGTTTCGACCGCGTTGCCATTACCGACATCGAGCAGCCACTTGCGCGTGCCGTCTGTGGACAGGCTGTCCCGCACCGGCTGCGGCGCGCCGATCACGGCCATCTCCTTGAGCTTCGCACGCAGCGACTTGGCAACGTCGGTCATGCCGTCGAAGTCGTCGCAGCCTTCGCGGTGAATCCAGCGCGTCACCTGACGCGCACGGAACGGCTTTTCGCCGAGTTCCGCGAACCAGGCGGCCAGACTGCCGCTATCGAAATCAAGAAGGTTAACCGGCTTGCTCATGAATTCGTGCGGCCGGCGCCTTGCGACGCCGGCCGGCATCCTTAGCGGGAGTAGACGTCCAGACCCGGGAAGAAGAAAGCGATTTCAACCGCAGCGGTTTCCGGGGCGTCAGAGCCGTGCACTGCGTTGGCGTCGATGGAGTCGGCGAAGTCCGCGCGGATGGTGCCGGCTTCGGCTTTCTTCGGATCGGTCGCGCCCATCAGATCGCGGTTCTTGGCGATGGCGTTTTCGCCTTCCAGCGCCTGGATCATCACCGGGCCGGAGATCATGAACGACACCAGATCCTTGAAGAAGGGGCGCTCTTTGTGCACCGCGTAGAACTGGGCTGCTTCGCGCTCGGACAGGTGCGCCATGCGAGCTGCCACGACCTTCAGGCCGGCATCTTCAAAACGCTGATAAATCTTGCCGATCACGTTCTTGGCAACAGCGTCGGGCTTGATGATGGAAAGGGTGCGTTCGATGGCCATGCAAAATCTCCGAGGGGTTCGATCTGCCGCGTGCGACAGGGTTTGGATAAAGCCTTGTAGTTTAACAGTGATGCTTGCCTTTCTCACGCGCTTTCCGCGCAGTGGAGGGGCGCATCACCCCCCTTCCGGCCGGAAGCCCGTCGCACGGTAAATGTCGCGCAACAGCCCCTCCCCCACGCGGTCGGCAACACTGCGGTGCACCGGCAACAACGCACGGCGAAACGCTGCGCGCTGCTCTTCAGTCAGCTCGTGCACCTCGGTGGTTCCCGCCTCACGTATCGCCGCGAGTGCGGCTGCATTCTCCTCGCGAGCGATACGGTTGGCATAGATCGTAGCCTCGCGCATGGCACGCTCGAGCTGGCGCCGCACGCTGCGCGGAAGATTGTCCCAAAAGCGTTTATTGACGATGACGGCGTAGCCGAGATAACCATGCTCGGTAAGCGCCAGATGCCCCTGCACCTCATGCATGCGTTGCGTGTACAGGTTCGAATGCGGGTTTTCGGTGCCGTCCACAACCCCCACCCGCAGGGCTTCATACACGTCTGAAAACGCCATCATGTGCGGAACGGCACCCAACGCCTGCATCTGCTCTTCGATCACGCGCGACGACTGGATGCGCATGCGCTTGCCCGCCAGGTCGGCCGGCGTTCGCAGCGGCGTGTTGGCAGAGAACGACTTGAAGCCATTGTCCCAATACGCCAAACCCTTGATCCCGCGCGATTCGAGCAGATCGAACAAACGCTGGCCGATCTCGCCTTCGGTCACCGCCCGCAGGGCAGCCCGATCATTGAAGATGTAGGGCAGATCGAAGACTTCGAACGCCGTAGCACCAAGCACGCTGAACTTGGCCAGCGACGGCGCCAACATCTGCACTGCGCCCAGCTGCAGCGCCTCCATTTCCTCGCGGTCGGCGTACAGCGAACTGTTGGCATACACCTCCACCCGCACCCGCCCATCGGTCAGCGCTGCCGCACGGCGGGCAAAGAATTCAGCCGCCTTGCCCTTGGGCGCATCGGGCGCCACGACGTGGCTGAAGCGAATGATGATCGGCTCATCAGCCCATGCAGACGGCAACAATGCGCCGAAACACATGGACAATACGAGCGGCATGAGATATTTCAATGCACAGTCTCCTGCGGCAATCGACCGCAAACCATTCGTGACACTCAGGCGCCGCACAAAATGGACACCCGCTTACAGCCCACCGCTCAGGCCCCGCACTGGGCCTCCCGACTGCCTTATGCAGCGCTGGTGCTGTTCGTGCTTCTTATCAGTGCGCTGATCTGGCTCACCCGCATCCACGACGACGACAGTCAGCGCCAGACGCTCATCAGCGATGTGCTGTGGATGGAGCAGAGCCTGCAGTTCCAGCTCGACCGCAACGCCGCGCAGCTGGCTCAGCTCGGCCCGGAGCTGGTGGTCAGCAACATCGCCACCCAGACCGACGCGCGCCTGCGGCAGTTGCTCAGAGCCGACAACGGCCTCACCCGCATCGTGTGGCTGGACGCCAGCGGAAACATGCTGGGCATGCTGCCCACCCTGTCCGATACGCCGGCAAACCAGGACAAAGTGGGTCTTCAGACCGTGATCGACCCGGACCTGTCGCGCCTTGCGCGCACCATCGGGCGCCCGGTGTACGGCCCGATCTATCCGGCCAGCGGCGGCGGACACCAGTTCGAAGTGCATATCCCGGCCTTCTCGGATCACGGCCTTCTGGGGCTCAGCGTGGGAGTGTACTCCCTCGAAGGCCTGCTCGCGCGCGAGCTCCCCTGGTGGTTCACGGAAAAGTACCGGGTCAGCGTCATCGACTCCGAAGGCCGCGAGGTCACCTCGCGCTCGCGCGACGCAACGCTGTCAGAGACACATACCTACACCATGGCGTTCGACCCCCCCGGGCACGGCCTGGTGTTGCAGATCACCGCGTACAAGAGCGACATCCGCTGGATTCCCGCCCTGCTGATCACATCGATCCTCGCGCTGGCCATCATCCTGCTGTGGAGCTTCTGGCAGCTGCGGCTGCAGTTGAAGCGGCGCGTGGCCGCGGAACACGCCCTGCGCGACGAGACGCTGTTCCGCAAAGCCATGGAAGACTCCCTCCTCACCGGCCTGCGCGCACGCGACCTGGCCGGCCGCATCACGTACGTCAACCCGGCCTTTTGCAACATGGTGGGCTATCGGGAACAGGAACTGATCGGCCTGCGCCCGCCCATGCCGTATTGGCACCCGGAACACATCGAGCGCCTGCAGGAAATCCACGACATGATCCTGGCCGGCCAGGGGCCGCGCGCCGGGGTGGAAGTGAAACTGCGGCGCAAGAACGGCGAAGAGCTTGACGCGCTGATTTTCGAGGCTCCGCTGATCGATGCCTCGGGCCGCCAGACCGGCTGGATGGGCTCGATCATGGACATCACCGAACGCAAGCGGGCACGTGAGCTTGCGCGCCAGCAGGACGAACGCCTGCAGGCCACCTCGCGCCTGATCACCATGGGCGAGATGGCCTCCACCCTCGCCCACGAACTCAACCAACCGCTGGCAGCGATCAACACCTATACCAGCGGCTGCCTGAACCGTCTTGCCGAAGGCGAAGCCGACATCGACGAGCTGCGTGACGTGCACGAAAAGATCGCCCGCCAAGCCTACCGGGCGGCCGCCATCATCCACCGCGT
Organism: Pseudazoarcus sp. NS20; assembly: GCF_059703745.1. Lineage (NCBI taxonomy): Bacteria > Pseudomonadati > Pseudomonadota > Betaproteobacteria > Rhodocyclales > Zoogloeaceae > Pseudazoarcus > Pseudazoarcus sp. NS20. The sequence continues at coordinate 13,288 of NZ_BAAKIY010000002.1, read as the reverse complement.
GCACGATTTCGTTCGCCGCTCCGAGCCCAAGCGCGAGCGCGTGGCACTCAATGACGTGGTTCGCGAGGCCATCGAGTTAATGGACGCCGATGCGCGCAAACGGCAGATGCGCGTGTCGCTGCACTTGGCCCCGGCCATGTCGGCACTGGCCGCCGATCCGGTGATGATCGAGCAACTGGTGGTGAATCTGGTGCGCAATGGCATGGATGCCGTCGCCACCCTGCCCAGCGATCAACGCGTGATCATGGTCACGACCGAGGAAAAAAATGGCAATCTGATCATGCGCGTGGCGGATCGCGGCCCCGGCATCCCGCCGGATCTCGCCAAGCGCCTGTTCGAACCGTTCTTCTCCACCAAACAGGAAGGCATGGGTATGGGTCTGAACATCTGTCGCTCGATCGCTGAACTGCACCACGGCCGGCTCACGTTCGAGGCCGGCCCGGAGGGCGGTGCCGTATTCATCCTCACCCTGCCCATCGAACTGGAATCTGCCACGGCATGAACACACCCTGCGCACACATCGTCGACGACGACGAAGCCATTCGCGACGCCCTGCAATGGCTGCTCAAGACCCGCAAGATGCCCTGCACGACCTGGGCCAGCGCGGAGGAATTCCTTGCCGCCATCGGCCCGGACTGGGCTGGTTGCGTGGTGCTCGACATCCGCATGGAAGGCATGAGCGGCCTCGAATGCTTCGACGCACTGCACGCACGCGGCAACACCCTTCCCGTGATCTTCATTACCGGGCACGGTGACGTGCCGATGGCCGTGGCGGCACTGAAGAACGGCGCCTATGACTTCATCGAGAAACCCTTCAACGATGGTGACCTGATTGCCGTCATCCAGCGCGCCATGGAGATCGATGCCGAGCACCGCCAGGCCGAAAGCGCCAGCCATGCCGTCAGCGAAAAGCTCACACTGCTGACGAGCCGGGAGCGTGAGGTCATGAACCTGATTCTGGAAGGCAAATACAACAAGGTGATTGCTGACGAGCTGAACATCTCGATGCGCACCGTCGAGGCCCACCGGTCGCGCATTTTCGAGAAGATGTCGGTGCGTTCCGCCGTGGAACTGGCCCAGATGCTCAAAGGAGTCAGCCTGTAGCGCAAGCTCAAGCGCCGTCGGAGTCGCGCACCCACTCCAGTTGCACGCCAGGCTCGCCGAGCGCACAGACGGCCTCCGGGTTCAGGCCGATACCGCCAATCCACACTGGCGCCCCGTCGACGTATAGCACCGGCAGGTATTCGCGCAGCCAGGCCGGCATGCCCGCTTCCTGACACAGGTTCTTGAAACTGCGCCGCGGTCGCCCCGGCGCGATGCGCATGCGCAGGCCTTCGCCGCGCGCGCTCAGCCTGACGCTTTCCGCAGCCTGCAGAAGCCTCAATGACAGCCCTTCACCCGTCGCCACGCGGTACACCACCCGACCGCCGGCCCACTCCACCTCACCCTCGGCACCCGGTCGCCAGTTCGTCGCGGAGGGCACAGCGTCCAACGAACGTTCGACCCACAACGAGCCTTGGTGCATGCAGCACGCGGCACCACCCAGCGGCAGATACAAGGACACCGCCGCGCTCTCCCGCAACTGACGCACGGCCTCGATGAGACGTGCGCGTGACGGGGCATCGAAGCCCAGGGCGTGAATGCGCCATCGAATGAGGTTGCGCAGGCGGCTGTCGGACAAGGCCTGCACCGCCTCCACGCGCCAGCGCCAACTCCCTCCGCACGCAACGGCATCCAGTTCGGCCAGATCAGCCAACAAAGCGTCCGCCTCGCGAAAGTTGTCCGCCGAGCGCGCCAGCATCGCGCCGGCTGCCGGAAAAACAGCCTCCAAACACGGCAGCACCTCGTGCCTCAAGCGATTGCGCACGTGACGCACATCGGCGTTGCTCTCGTCCTCGACCCATGCGAGGCTGGCAGATTGCGCATACGCCAGAATTTCGTCACGCCGCGTACCCAACAAGGGGCGCAGACGACGCGACGCGACGGGCGCCATGGCACCCGCACCACGCACGCCAGCGCCACGCAACAAGCGGAACAGCACAGTCTCGGCCTGGTCGTCCCGATGATGGCCGAACACCAGCCAATCAACCTCTACGGAGGCGAGCGCGGCATGGCGCGCCTCGCGCGCGGCCGCTTCCAAGCCATCCGGATGGTCGCGGGGGACGGTCACCCGCAGCGCCGAAAACGGCACATTCAAGCGGGCGCACGCTTGAGCACAATGCTCGCGCCACTGCTCGGCATACGGACTGATGCCGTGATGCACGTGCGCCGCACAAAGAGAAAAGCCGCTTGCAGAGCGCAAGCCGGCCAGAACGTGCAGAACGACGGTCGAATCGACACCGCCACTGAAGGCCACGCACACCCGCGAGGCCCGACCCACGCGCGCCTCGGCCAATACGGCCGCGACGCGCGCAATCAGAGCGGACTCAGGCTGCGCCCTGGTCCTTGAAACGGCCATAGCTCATGAGCCGTTCGAAACGACGCTCGAGGAGTTCTTCCACCGGCAGATCGATCACCTGGCGCAGGGCCTCTTGCAGGGCCTTTTGCAAACGCATGGCCATGTCGGTGTGATCGCGGTGCGCACCACCCACCGGCTCCGGCACGATGGTATCGATCAGGCCGAGTCCTTGCAGACGGTCCGCCGTAATACCCATTGCCTCGGCCGCCACCGGCGCCTTGTCCGCACTCTTCCACAAAATGGAAGCGCACCCCTCAGGCGAGATCACGGAGTATGTCGAGTTCTGCAGCATCAGCATCTGATCAGCCACCGAAATGGCCAATGCACCGCCCGAACCACCCTCACCGATCACCGTGGAAATGATGGGCACCTTGAGCTCGGCCATCACGTACAGATTGCGGCCGATGGCCTCGGACTGGCCGCGCTCTTCGGCGCCGATACCGGGGTACGCGCCCGGCGTATCGACGAAGGTGAAGATCGGAAGGCCGAACTTCTCGGCCATGCGCATCAGGCGCAGGGCCTTGCGATACCCCTCGGGGCGCGGCATACCGAAGTTGCGAGCGATTTTTTCCTTGGTGTCACGGCCCTTCTGGTGGCCGATGACTACACAACTTTGCCCACCGAAGCGCGCCAGACCACCCACGATGGCCTTGTCGTCAGCGAAGGCGCGATCACCATGCAGCTCATGGAAATCGCTGAAGATGTGCTTGACGTAATCCAGCGTGTACGGGCGCTGCGGGTGCCGCGCGACCTGAGAAATCTGCCAAGGCTGAAGCTTGGCGTACAAATCGCGGGTGAGTGATTCGCTTTTCTTTTCCAGCCGCTCGATTTCACCGGAAAGATCGACGGCGGGATCGTCCTGCACGAAACGCAGTTGTGCGATTTTTTCCTCGAGTTCGGCAATCGGCCGTTCGAACTCCAGAAACGTGGTTTTCATCATCGCTGCCCCAGCATATCCGATTGAAGGTCCGTGCACCCGCCGCAAGAGGCAGCGCGCGACCCATTAAACCTCGCATTGTAACCGCAGCTCGCCGAGCCACGCATGCGGGACGCACTCACCCCGAATGACAACGGGCACCCTGAGGTGCCCGTTCGATGGCTCAAACGCCCGCCGAATACGGCATGCAGACCTGATCAGTCGCTGTTGAACACGCCCAGCAGGTGCAGCAGGCTGGTGAAGAGGTTGTAGATCGACACATACAGCGTGACGGTGGCCATGATGTAGTTGGTCTCGCCGCCGTGAATGATGTTGCTGGTCTCCCAAAGGATGAGGCCGGACATCAACAGCACGAACATTGCCGACACGGCCAGCGACAGCGCCGGCATGTTGAAGAAGATCGCCGCCAGACCGCCCAGGAAGGCAACCAGGATGCCGACCATCAGGAAGCCGCCCATGAAGGAGAAATCCTTGCGCGAGGTCAGCGCATAACCCGACAGCCCCAGGAAGATGGCAGCGGTGCCGCCCATGGCCTGCATCACGATCTGGCTGCCGTTGGGCAGCGACAGGTAGGCGGAGATGATCGGACCCAGCGTATAGCCCATAAAGCCCGTCAGCGCAAAGACGGCAAAAATGCCGCCAACGCTGTTACGCAGCTTGGCAGTCAGGAACAGCAGGCCGAAGTAGCCGACCAGCGTCAGGATCAAGCCGGGATGCGGCAGACCCAAAGCCATCGACACGCCTGCGATGGCTGCGGAAAAAGCCAGCGTCAGCGAAAGCAGAATGTAGGTATTGCGAATGACCTTGTTGGTGGCAAGCACCGAGGTTTCGCTACGGTTACCGGGGATCGTGCGATCGATCATGGAAACACTTCCTCCTGATGTTTAATCCGTTTGCAGGCACCGCGAGGCGGGCCGTATGCGCTCTATGACTCACTGATAATAACCGAGTTCCAGCGCATTTCTACGTCTTGCGGGCATGTATGACGAGTGCAATTCCGGCCAGCGTTGCGGCCGCAGCCAACAGCAACCGCCCGCTCAGCGGCTCCGACAGGAGCAACGCACCTCCAAACAGTGCGATTACCGGCACACTCAGCTGCACACTCGCTGCCACTTCTCCACTCAGCCCTCGCAATGCGGCATACCAGATGGCGTAACCGACGCCGGAGCCCAGCGCGCCGGAAAGCACCGCAAGCACAGCCCCCTCCAAATCGACGCGGAGCCACGGCAACACCAGCAAGGCCGCCACCAAAGCCAGCGGCACGCTGCGAATGAAGTTGCCCGCCGTGGTTGCCAGCGGATCGCGATTGCCGCGCCCCAAAAGCGAATAGACGCCCCACGCAGCACCGGCTGCAATCATCAGCAGCGCCGGCCCCGGAGCCGGAGCCGACGCGCCCGGCAGCAACAAGGCCACCAAGCCGCCGAAGGCCAGCGCCATGCCGATGCATTGCAGCCCGCTCGGCCGCTCACCGCGCCACACGGTGTGGCTGATCATCGTGGCCTGCACCGCACCGAACAGCAGCAAGGCACCTGCCCCGGCGGAAAGGCCGATATAGGCGTACGAGAACGCCACGGCATAGATGAACAGCACACCCGCCGAAATCCAGTCTCCCCCGGCTGCGCCATCCCGGCCGGCGCGGCGCAACAGCAGCCAGAGCACGAACGCACCGGAGGCCATGCGGATCAAGGTGAAACTGGCTGGGTCAGTCGCGGTATCGCGCAGGGCAGACCTGCACAGCAGGGAATTTGCAGCGAAGGCGAGCATTGCCAACGCGGTGAGGGCGTAGATACGCGCCATGCTGGCTCCGGAGGGATGAAGCGCCGTGACTCAGATGCTATCATCCGCCCCCTGCAGCGCCGGGCTGACGGATACGAAAGAAGTACGAATTCGAGTGGTGCCGGGAGAGGGACTCGAACCCTCACGCTGTTACCAGCGGCGGATTTTGAATCCGCTGCGTCTACCGATTCCGCCATCCCGGCGGGAAAGAGCCGCACATTATCCATGAGCCACCCGCAAGCGGCAATACGACGATGCCACTGACACTCGAAGATTTTGATTATCCGCTGCCGCCCGAGCGGATCGCCCAGCAACCGTTGGCCGATCGCAGCGCCAGCCGCTTGCTGCTGCTTGAGGGCGATCAGCTCGAAGATCGCCTGTTTCGCGACCTGCCCTCGTTGATCGAGCCGGGCGATCTGTTCGTGTTCAACGACACGCGGGTCATTCACGCTCGACTGCTCGGCACCAAGCGTGACACCGGCGGGCGCATCGAGGTGCTGGTGGAGCGCGCCATCGGCACGCACGAGGCGCTGGCACAGGTGCGCGCCAGCAAATCTCCGGCGACCGGCACGGTGCTGCACCTGGCCGACGCCTTCGACGTCACGGTGGTTGGCCGCGTCGGCGAGTTCTTTCATTTGCGCTTTCCAGCCGACGAAGACCTCTTCGCCCTGCTCGAACGGCACGGCAAGCTGCCGCTGCCGCCGTACATTGACCGCGCCGCCGACGAGGCCGACGAAGCGCGTTATCAAACGGTGTATGCGCGTGAGCCGGGTTCCGTTGCGGCGCCCACCGCCGGCCTGCACTTTGACGAAAGCATGCTGGCCCAACTACGCGAGCGCGGCGCCAATATCGCCTACATCACGCTGCACGTCGGCGCCGGCACCTTCCAGCCAGTGCGCGTCGACGACTTGGGCGAGCACCGCATGCACCGCGAGCGCTATGTGATTCCGCGCGATACGGTCGAGGCCATCCGCCGCACCAAGGCGGCCGGCAAGCGCGTCATTGCCGTCGGCACCACCTCGCTGCGTGCACTCGAAGGCGCCGCACAGGACGGCCCGCTTGCGGCCGGCTCCAGCGATACGGGGCTGTTCATCCTGCCCGGCTTCCGCTTCCAGGTCGTGGACGCCCTGATCACCAATTTCCATCTACCGAAGTCGACCTTGTTGATGCTGGTCTCTGCCTTTTCGAGCATGGACACCATCCGCCGCGCCTACGCGCATGCGATTTCCGCCGAATACCGCTTTTTCAGTTACGGCGACGCCATGTTCATCGCCCACCGCAACGATGCAATTTGATCTTCTCGCCACCAGTGGCGCGGCCCGTCGCGGCCGTCTGAAACTTGCCCACGGCACGGTTGAAACCCCGGTGTTCATGCCGGTCGGCACCTATGGCACGGTCAAGGCCATGACGCCCGAAATGCTCGAGGGCATCGGCGCGCAGATCTGCTTGGGCAACACTTTTCACCTGTGGCTGCGCCCAGGGCTGGACGTCATCACCGCACATGAAGGCCTGCATCGCTTCATGGCTTGGGACAAACCCATCCTGACCGACTCTGGCGGCTTTCAGGTGTTCAGCCTGGGCGCGCTGCGCAAGATCACGGAAGAAGGGGTGAAGTTCGCCTCTCCGATCGATGGCGCCAAACTGTTCCTGACACCGGAAGAGTCGATGCGCATCCAGACGGTGCTCAACTCCGACATCGTCATGATCTTCGATGAATGCACCCCATACCCGGCAACGCGTGACGAGGCGGCAAAATCGATGCTGCTCTCGCAGCGCTGGGCACGCCGTTCGCGCGATGCTTTCGACTCACTCGCCAACCCGAACGCACTGTTCGGCATCGTTCAAGGCGGCATGTACGAAGACCTGCGTGACGAATCTTTGGCCGGACTTGAAGCCATCGACTTCCCGGGGTACGCGATTGGCGGCCTGTCGGTCGGCGAGCCCAAGGAAGACATGCGACGCATCCTTGCGCACACCGCGCCGCGCTTGCCCGTGGACAAGCCGCGCTACCTGATGGGCGTGGGCACTCCGGAGGATCTGGTGGCCAGCGTAACCGCGGGCATCGACATGTTCGACTGCGTCATGCCCACGCGCAATGCACGCAATGGCTGGCTGTTCACCCGCTTTGGCGACGTCAAGATCAAGAATGCCTTCCACAAGGCGGACACCCGACCGCTCGACGAAAGCTGCAGTTGCTACACCTGCCGCAACTTCAGCCGAGCCTACCTGCATCACCTGCACCGCACGGGCGAGATCCTCGGCAGCATGCTCAATACGGTGCATAACCTGCATTACTATCAGACGCTGATGGCCGAACTGCGCAGCGCCATCGAACAAGACGAGCTGCCGGGATACTCTGCACGCTTCCACGCCGAGCGCAGCCGTGGTGCGTAAACCGTGGAAGCCACTGAGCTCTTGAGTAAACTCCTGTTGCTATAATGCCCCGTTCGACAACCTAACTCGGAGACTAGAGTGTTCATTTCCAACGCATATGCACAGGCAGCCGGCGAATCGGCTGCCGGTGGCTTCATGGGTCTGCTGCCGCTGATCCTGATGTTCCTGATCCTGTGGTTCCTGATGATTCGTCCGCAGATGAAGCGCGCCAAGGAGCACAAGGCCATGGTCGCCGCCCTCGCCAAAGGCGATGAAGTCATTACCCAGGGCGGCATGGCCGGCCGCATCTCCGATATTGACGAAAGCTTCGTGCACCTCGAAGTTGCCGATAACGTGAACATTGTTGTCCAGCGCGCGGCTGTTGCTACCGTGCTGCCGAAAGGTACCTTGCGCGCAGCCTGATGCCGCATCCCCGTCACGCATGGCCTGCGGCCGTGCGTGACATCCCCCGGCAGCCCGTGCTGCCGCAAGCTTCCGACACGAGTCCAGAATTTCCTCATGAACCGCTACCCGCTCTGGAAGAACATCCTGATAGGCCTGGTGCTGCTCTTCGGCCTGCTCTACACCATCCCGAACTTCTATGGCGAAGTACCTGCCGTTCAGGTTTCCAGCGGCAAAGCCACGGTTCAGCTCGAAAATTCGTTGATCCCGCGCCTGAGCGAGACGCTCGGCGACGCTGACCTCACGCCGACCGCCACCTTCGCGGACGAGAACAGCATCCGCTTCCGCTTCACCGGCACCGAAGAGCAACTGCGCGCCCGCGACATCATAGAACGCCAACTCAACCCCGATCCGACCGACCCGAGCTACATCGTCGCGCTGAACCTGCTGCCCGCCACGCCGAACTGGCTGACGTCGCTGAACGCCCTGCCGATGTATCTCGGCCTCGACCTTCGCGGCGGTGTGCACTTCCTGCTCGAAGTCGACATGCCCGGCGCGATCACCAACCGTCTGGAGTCCACCAGCGGTGACCTGCGCACCCAACTGCGCGCCAACCGCATTCGCCACAGCGGCATCGCCCGCGAGGGCAACACCGTGGTGCTGCGCTTCCGCGATGCCGAACAACGCGATGCCGCGCGCCGCGTGATTTCGTCCAGTTCCAATGATCTGCAACTCGCCGACCGTAACCTGGGCGACAACGACCTGCGGCTGGTAGCCACCCTGCTGCCGACGGCCGAACAAACCATCCGCGAATTCGCGATGTCGCAGAACATCACCACGCTGCGCAACCGCATCAACGAACTTGGCGTGGCCGAGCCGATCATCCAGCAGCAAGGCGCCAACCGCATCGTCGTCCAATTGCCGGGCGTGCAGGATGTGGCCCGCGCGAAGGACATCCTTGGCCGTACCGCAACGCTTGAAATCCGCATGGTCGATGACACGCCGGGTGCGCTTGAAGACGCGCTCAACGGTCAGGTGCCCTTCGGCACCGAACTCTTCACCGAGCGCGGCGGCAACCCGTTGCTGGTGCGCAATGAAGTCATGCTGACGGGCGACCGCCTGACCGACGCCCAGCCCGGCTTCGACGGCCAGACCAACGAGCCGGCCGTGCACCTGACGCTCGACTCGGCAGGTGCCCGCATTTTCCGCGACATCACCCGCGAGAACGTCGGCAAGCGCATGGCGATTCTGTTGGTCGAACGCGGCCGTGGCGAAGTGGTCACGGCACCGGTGATTCGCACCGAAATCGGTGGCGGCCGTGTCCAGATCTCGGGCCGCATGACGGTTGAAGAAGCCAACAGCGTCGCCCTTCTACTGCGCGCCGGCAGCCTGGCCGCCCCGATGCAGATCATCGAGGAGCGCACCATCGGGCCGAGCCTTGGCGCCGAGAACATCTCCAAGGGCTTCAACTCGGTGCTGTGGGGCTTCGTTGCCATCGCCGTATTCATGATCATCTACTACACGCTCTTCGGCGTGATCTCGGTAATCGCCCTTACCGCCAACCTTGGGCTGCTCATCGCGCTGCTGTCACTGCTTCAAGCCACGCTGACGCTGCCGGGCATCGCCGCGATGGCACTTACGTTGGGTATGGCCATCGACGCCAACGTGCTGATCAACGAGCGCATCCGGGAAGAGCTCCGCGCCGGTGTCAGCCCACAGGCTGCAATCACCGCAGGTTACGAGCGCGCCTTCGGCACCATTCTCGACGCCAACGTCACCACCTTGCTGGCAGGCATCGCGCTGCTGGTCTTCGGCTCGGGGCCGGTGCGCGGCTTCGCCGTGGTGCACTGCCTGGGGATACTGACGTCGATGTTCAGCGCCATTCTCGTTTCGCGCATGCTCGTGAACTTCATCTACGGCCGCCGTCGCAAGATCGACAAGCTGGCGATCGGTTAATCGGAATAAGCAGAGGTCGTAGCCATGGAAATGTTCAGACTCAAGAACGACATCCCCTTCATGCGCCATGCGCTGAAGTTCAACATCGTTTCCCTCATCACCTTCACCCTGGCGGTGTTCTTCATCGCCACGCGCGGCCTGAACCTGTCGGTCGAATTCACCGGCGGCACGCTGCTGGAGATCAACTACGCTGAACCACCGCGTGTTGAAGACATCCGTCAGGCACTTTCACGCGACGGTTACACCGATGCGCAGGTGCAGAACTTCGGCAGCTCGCGCGACATCCTTGTACGCCTGCCCAACCGCGATGACCTCGACACCAACACCGTGTCCGAACGCGTCATGGCCACCCTGAAGGGCGTCGAAGGCGCTTCGCCGGATCTGCGCAGGGTAGAGTTCGTCGGCCCCCAGGTCGGCAAGGAGTTGGCCTCGGATGGCGGCATGGCTCTGCTGTTCGTGCTGATCGGCATGATGGGCTATCTGGCCATGCGCTTCGAGTGGCGCTTCGCCCTGTCAGCCAGCATCGCGAACTTCCACGATGTGCTGATCATCATCGGCTTCTTCGCGTTCTTCCAGTGGGAGTTTTCGCTTGCCGTGCTGGCCGCGGTCCTGGCGGTACTGGGCTACTCGGTGAACGAAACCGTGGTCATCTTTGACCGCGTGCGCGAGACCTTCCTGAAACGCCGTGGCATGAACACGCCCGAAGTCATCGACCACGCCATCACACGCACCATGTCGCGCACCGTCATCACCCACGGAAGTACCTTGATGATGGTGTTGTCGATGCTGATCTTCGGCGGCGAGACGCTGTACTACTTCGCTCTGGCGCTGACGATCGGCATCGTTTTCGGCATCTACTCTTCGGTGTTCGTTTCCAGCCCGCTGGTCATGTGGCTGGGCGTGTCACGTGAACAGTTCATCAAGCCCAAAAAAGAGAAGGAAGAGGCCGTCGTCTGAAGGCGGCTCCTCCAGAAACAAAAAGCCCCGCACAGCGGGGCTTTTTGTTGGGGCCGATACAACGGCTCACACCGCAAAATAATGCTTCACTCGCAAGGTCTCACCGCGTTCGATCAGGCCGAAAAGTCGATCGATATTCGGATGCTTGCCGGGGTTGGAGCGGGCATCTTCGGTATGCTCGGCATACAGTTCCAGCCCTTTGCGTGCAGCTTCCGGCGTGATCGCGCCGTGCAATTGAGCGAGGTGGTTGTACACCGCGAGCGAACCGCCCTGCCCGGGCTTGTTCTCGATGGTCGCCACCGTTTCGTCATTGGCACCAAGCAGCTCCAGAGAGGCCAGATGCGAAACTTTCGGCATTTGCTTAAGGTGATCAGCAAAACTCACTTTGACAATTCCAGCTAATTGATCGAATCAGATGCGACGGGCCAATTCCGCGGCCTTTCCGACGTAGCTCGCCGGCGTCATTTCCAGCAGGCGACGGCGCTCGGACTCGGGGATGGCCAACTGCGCAATGAAGGCATGCAAAGCTTCACGGGTGATGCCCTTGCCACGCGTCATGGCCTTGAGCTGTTCGTACGGGTTCTCGACGGCAAAGCGGCGCATGACGGTTTGCACCGGCTCGGCCAATACTTCCCAGCATTCATCGAGATCCGCCGCAACACGCGCAGGGTCCGCCTCCAGTTTTCCGACTCCTTTCAACATGCTGTCGAGGGCGAGCACGGTATGGCCGAAACCCACGCCCATGTTGCGCAGCACAGTAGAGTCGGTGAGATCGCGCTGCATGCGCGAAATTGGCAGCTTCTCGGAGAAGTGACGCAGCACCGCATTCGCGATACCGAAATTGCCCTCGGCATTCTCGAAGTCGATGGGGTTCACCTTGTGGGGCATGGTCGAAGAGCCCACCTCCCCTTCCTTCAGCTTCTGCTTGAAGTAACCGAACGAGATGTACATCCACACATCGCGACATGCGTCGATCAACATGGTGTTGCAGCGCGCGACGGCATCGAACAACTCGGCCATGGCATCGTGCGGCTCAATCTGGATCGTGTACGGGTTGAACTCCAGCCCCAGGGACTCGATGAAACGTCGATTGAAGCCTTCCCAATCGAACTCGGGCCACGCTGACAGGTGAGCGTTGTAGTTGCCAACCGCGCCGTTGAACTTGGCCATCAACGAAACAGCAGCGATTGCTTTCTTCGCACGCTCGAGGCGCGCTACGATGTTGGCGAGCTCCTTGCCAACGGTCGTCGGGCTGGCCGGCTGACCGTGCGTGCGCGACAGCATCGGCACGTCGGCCAATCCATGTGCGTGCGCACGCAGAGCGTCGATCACACGTTGCAAGGTGGGCAGCAAGACCTCATCGCGACCTTCGCGCAACATCAGCGCGTGAGAGGTGTTGTTGATGTCCTCAGACGTGCAAGCGAAGTGGATGAACTCCGAAACCTTCATCACCTCGGCATTGTGTGCCAGGCGACGCTTCAACCAGTATTCCATGGCCTTCACGTCATGGTTGGTGGTCGCCTCGATCTCCTTCACTGCCTCGCTGTCCTGAGCGGAGAAGGTCCGCACCACTTCATCGAGCTCACCCACCGCAGCGGCTGAAAACGCGGGAATCTCCGCAAGAGCCGATTCGGCGGCCAACGCCTTGAGCCATTCGATCTCCACACGCACGCGGTTGCGAATCAGCCCGTGCTCGGAAAAATGCTCACGCAGGCCTGTAACGCGAGTCTCATAACGGCCATCCAGAGGAGACAGCGCGATCAGGGGGGTAACGGACATGACGGTACTTCCGGAGAAAAGCTGGTATTTTACCGCCCAAAGACTCTGTTTCGTCAGCCAATCCAGTATCAGTCGAATCCGCAGGAAACAATGCGCAGCACATCCCCTCATTCCATCGAAATTTCAGCCGTTCCCCAGTACTTGCCAGAACAGTCAGCGCCCGAGGAGGGGCGCTATGCGTTCGCATATCACATTACGATCCGCAACCGCGGCGAAGAGCCAGCACAGCTGCTCTCACGGCATTGGATCATCACGGATGGGAGCGGCAAAGTCGAAGAGGTCCGAGGTGAGGGCGTTGTCGGCGAGCAGCCGGTGATCGGAGCAGGAGGCGAATACCGCTACACGAGCGGTTCGTTGCTGTCGACGCCGGTGGGGAGCATGCGAGGTTCGTATGCGTTTCGTTTGAGGGGCGGTGAGGCGTTCGAGGCGCCGATCCCGGTCTTCACGCTGAGTGTTCCGGGGGCGCTGAACTGAGCCCTGGGCGGGCATCCGAAGCCTGGCCAAGCGCTTGTTTTCTACTGTCTTTTGTTCTGAAACGCAAAAAGCCCGCTACTTTTAGTAGCGGGCTTTTTGCATATGGGGTTAGTCTGACGATGACCTACTTTCACACAGGTATCTGCACTATCATCGGCGCGGGCCCGTTTCACGTT